>JAJDIT010000001.1 GCA_030266845.1 Acholeplasma sp. OttesenSCG-928-E16
ATAGGATAACTTATATGGAAAAGCAAAAGAAAACCCCATTCTACTCAAAATTAAAAGAATATTCAAGTGAAGACATCGTCCCTTTTGATGTCCCGGGGCATAAAAGAGGCATTTTAGAAACCGATTTAAAATTAGATGTTGGGCCAGATATATATAAATTAGATAGCAATGCTCCAAGAGGATTAGATAACCTAAATCATCCCAAGGGAGTCATTAAGGAATCAGAAAAGTTAGCCGCCCTAGCTTTTCAAGCTGATGAGGCATTTTTCTTAACTGGTGGGACAACGAGCGGGATTTTAGCGATGATGATGCTTGCCGTCAAGGCAAAACAGAAGATAATTATGCCTAGAAATGTCCACAAGTCTATTATTAATGGATTAATACTAAGTGGAGGAATACCGGTTTTCATTAAACCGGATATGGATAATGACTTAGGAATTGCAAATGGCGTTAGTTTTGAAAAATACAAGAATGCAATAGATGATAATGAAGATGCGGTGGCAATATTAGTTATTAATCCGACTTATTTTGGTGTAGTTAATGACTTAGATAAGATTATTTCTTATGCACATGAGAAAGAAATGTTAGTATTAGCTGATGAAGCACACGGCGGTAATCTTTATTTTTCTAGTGAACTACCAAAAGGAGCAATTCATTCAGGAGCGGATATAAGTGCCGTGTCGATGCATAAGAGCTTAGGTTCACTTACTCAAAGTTCAATTTTACTAACGAAAGGGAATAAAGTGGATTTGAGAAAGTTGAGATCTACTTTAAACATAGTTCAATCAACATCACCGAGTCAACTATTGATTGCATCTATCGATGTTGCTAGAAAAACAATGTTTTTTGAAGGACATAAATTAGACGGTGTCGTTCATATTGTAGATGAAACAATAAATAAGATAAATGAGATTCCAGGATTAAAAGCTGTTGGTAAGGATTACTTCATAAAAAAGGGAGCTTTTGATTATGATCCCACTAGATTAATAATAGATTTCTCAAGACTGGGAATGACCGGATTTGAGGCGTACAGAGTACTAGCGGATGACTATAAGATTCAGATGGAATTGGCAGAATCTAAGATTGTATTGGCGGTAATGTCTATTGGAACAACAAAAGAACATTTAGAGAAATTACTATCCGCGCTTAAAGATTTATCAAATAAGAGATATAATAGTAGTATAAAAACAGAGAGTAAAGTGATATTCGTTTATCCAGAGAGTTATACTAGACCAAGAGAAGCATATCACGCTCCATACAAAATAATTAAAATTGAAGATTCCCTTAATGAAATTGCTGCTGGGTCAATTATGGCTTATCCGCCCGGTATACCGTTAGTTATACCTGGCGAAATAATAACAAGAGAAATCATCGATGCACTAATTGAATACAAAAATAATGATCAAACGATTCTTTCAGATACCGAAGAAGGATACATAAAGGTTATTGATAAGGATGAATGGATAAAATGGGAGGGGTTTAACGATGAAATTTAATAAAGTAGACTTATCTTTTCAAAGTTGTGATGCTACCTATGATGAGGCTGATGTTGTAATATTTAGTGTACCTATGGATGCCACAACATCATTTAGACCTGGAACTAGATTTGCAGGCAATGCCATAAGGGTAGATTCAGTAGGAATTGAATGGTATTCCCCATATCGAAATATGGACTTAAAAGATTATAAAACCTGTGATATAGGAGATCTAAATATTCCGGTTGGCGATGTGGAAGAGGCATTAAATATTGTCTATGAAACGACTAAACAAATCATTAATGATGGAAAAAAGGCTATTATGGTTGGAGGCGAACACTTAGTTTCTTATTCAACGATAAAGGCTTATCATGAAAAATATAGTGACCTTTTTGTCATTCATTTTGATGCTCATACTGATTTACGGGATGAATTTTTAGGGAGAAAATTATCTCATGCTACTTTTATGAAACACGCACATGAATTTCTTGGCGATGGCAAAATATTTCAATTTGGAATAAGAAGCGGCGATAAAAAAGAATTCGAGTGGGCACAAGAAGGCCATATATTTCAACAAAAATTCAATTTTGATTACCTAGATGAAACTATTGAGAAGTTAAAAGATAAACCTGTTTATATTACGATTGATCTTGATGTGTTAGACCCAAGTGTTTTTCCGGGAACTGGGACACCAGAACCAGGAGGAATGCAGTATAAAGATCTATTAAAGGCTTTTGATTCTTTTGAAAAATTAAACAACATTGTTGGATGTGATATTGTTGAGTTGGCACCAATGCTTGATGCTAGCGGGGCATCAACAATGGTTGCAGTAAAATCATTAAGGGAGTTAGTGTTGTTATTACATAGAAAATGAAATGTTTATTGATTTATAATCCTGTAAGTGGGAAGGGAAAATTTAAAGATGAAGTTCCTTTGGTTAGGGGATTAGTTGAAAAAAAGGGACACACCCTAGAAGTATTTGAAACATCTGAGGATGAGAAAATATGCGATGAGGTAACAGAGTTAGCATCCCAATATGATGTTTTTTTAGTTGCTGGAGGAGACGGAACTCTTAATTTTGTCATCAACTGTATTATGCAAGTAGATATTAATAAGAGGCCTAAAGTGCTTCTTATCCCGAGAGGAACCTGCAATGATGTTGCCCATATTTTTGGAATCAATAAAGAACTAAGTAATAACATTGATCTTTTAGATTTAGAACCCATTAAAACAGATATTGGACAGATAAATGAAAAATATTTTTGTTATTCAACGGCATGTGGAGCTTTTTCGGAAACCACATATCAAGTAAAAAGAAAAGATGTTAATAAGTATGGATATTTAGCATATATCAAAGAAGGAATCAAAAAAACTGGAAAAAATAAGAAAATTCCAATTAAAGTAAAACATGATATTGGAGAAGTATCTGGTGATTTTTGTCTCGCAATTATCTTAAATAGTAAAAAAGTAGCTGGATTTACCTTAAGATTTTATTCAGAAGCCAAAATGAATGATGGACTTTTAGAAATGCGACTTTTAAAGGCGTTTGGTTTTTTTAATATGTTAAAAATAATCTTTTTCTTCTTATTTGCGGGGACAAGAGGGATAAGAGACAAACACCTAATATCCAGAAATTTCGAGGTTGAGATGCCTAGTAATGTTGGGTGGAACATTGATGGCGAAAAAGGTCCATCTGGAAATGTCTTTATTAAAACTCACAAGGAAGCAATCGAGTTTTTCGTATCTGAAAGAAGCAAAAAAAAGTATTATCTCTAAAGAATAATTTTTAAAAAATATAAATAAAAAATTATGAAACAATTTTCATTTTTTTCTTTCTACAATTTCCTTGATAAAGTGGAACAAATGAAATATAATGATTATACCCGAACGGGGAAGGGGAACATAGTATAAATATGGGATAAGTAAATTAAAAAGTGTTTTTTCACATCTTTTTTCTTTCCAATAAGCATACTATGTATGCTTTTTATATTATAAAAGATAGGGGTATTGGTATGGTAAAAAAGATTAGAAAAAGAGATGGTAGATTAGTTCAGTTTAATCAAGAAAAGATAGCTAACGCAATCTCAAAGGCTTTAACAGCAAGCGGAAACAGTCTTGATAAATTAGATGACATTACTAGTGATGTAGTTGATGTTATTAATAAAGAATATCAAACGAAGGCTCCGACTGTTGAGTCTATTCAAGATATCGTCGAAAGAGAACTTATGCGATATGGTTTAACAGATGCTGCAAAACAGTATATTTTATATCGCGAAGAGCGAAATAGAGTAAGAGATAAAGACACCAGACTAATGAAAACCTTTCATGATATCGCTTTTTCTAAGAGTGAAGCAAGTGACCTAAAAAGAGAAAACGCCAATATTAATGGTGACACTCCGATGGGGGCAATGCTTAAATATGGAAGTGAAGGGGCAAAAGAGTTTAATAAAATATTCGTTTTAAACCCAAAACATGCAGAAGCTCACGAAAAAGGATTGATTCATATTCATGACCTTGATTTTTTAACATTAACTATGACATGTTGCCAAATTGACCTAACAAAACTATTTACAGGAGGATTTCAAACTGGTCACGGCTCAGTAAGAGAACCCCAAGATATTAAAACTTATGCTGCACTCGCATGTATAGCTATTCAGTCCAATCAAAATGATCAACACGGAGGACAAGGAGTTCCTAAATTTGATTATGATATGGCGGTTGGAGTAAGAAAAACATATGTTAGAAAGTATCGAGAAAATCTGACAAAATTAGCGGATATTTATGATATAAATATTGATTCAAGAGCTGTTTTAGATGATATTAAGGCTAAATATGGTGTTTCGCCAAAGCTAGATAATAATGAAATTGACAAGTACATAGGGTCATACTTACCAGAAGATAAAAAAGAAAAAGTTCTTTCCTTATGCGCGAAATATGCTAAAAATGAAACAATAAGAGATACTTATCAAGCGATGGAATCACTTATTCACAATTTAAATACGATGCACTCAAGAGCTGGTGCACAAGTTCCTTTTAGTTCTTTAAACTATGGAACCGATACTTCTCCGGAAGGAAGACTTGTCATGGAACAAATAATGAAAGCGACGATTGCCGGGATGGGTGAAAATGAAACACCAATCTTTCCAATTCAAATATTCAAAGTAAAAGAAGGAGTGAATTATAACCCTGAAGATCCAAACTACGATTTATTTAAATTAGCTATTAAAACATCTGCTAAAAGACTATTTCCTAACTTCTCATTTATTGATGCTCCATTTAATCTTCAATATTATGATAAGAATAATGCTGATACCGAAATTGCCTATATGGGATGTAGAACGAGGGTTATTGGAAATACCTTTGATCCTAGTAATGAAATAGTAACTGGTCGCGGGAATATTAGTTTTACAAGTATAAACTTACCGAGATTAGCAATAACAAACAACAATATGGATGCCTTCTTTACAGCTTTAGACAAAACTGTTGATCTCGTAATTGAGCAGTTATTAGAAAGATTTGAAATTCAAAGGAATCTTCATGTTTATAATTTCCCATTCTTATTTGGGCAAGGAGTATGGATTGATTCAGATAAACTAAATAGAAATGATAAAATTGATGAAGTTGCAAAACATGGATCAATGGCTGTTGGGTTTATAGGGCTAGCGGAATCTTTAAAGGTATTACTAGGAGCACACCACGGAGAGTCTAAAGAAGCTCAAGAATTAGGGTTAGAGATTATTTCATTCATGCGAAAGAAAGTTGATGATGCCTCTAAAAAATATAATTTAAATTTCAGCTTGGTCGCTACGCCTGCCGAAGGATTATCAGGAAGATTTGTCAGAATAGATAGAAAAGAATTCGGTAATATAGAAGGAGTTACTAATCACGAATACTATACAAACTCTTTTCATATTCCTGTTTATTACGAAACTAACGCTTATCATAAAATTGATGTTGAAGCACCATATCATGAACTTACAAATGGTGGACACATCAGCTATGTGGAATTAGATGGAGATGCTTCTAAGAATGAAGAAGCCTTTGAAACGGTTATTAGATATATGCATGATAAGGGAGTTGGATATGGTTCGATTAATCATGCAGTAGATCGCGACCCAGAATGTGGATTTATTGGAATCATCGATGATGAATGTCCTAAATGCGGCAGAAAAGAATCGAAGAATAGTCCTTTTGAAAGAATTAGAAGGATTACTGGATATCTAGTTGGGTCATTAGAAAGATTTAATAATGCCAAAAGAAAGGAAGTCGAAGAAAGAGTTAAGCATGTCAAGAAAAATTAGACTTTCAGGAGTGGTTAACGACTCAATAGTTGATGGTCCAGGACTGAGACTTTCCATTTTTACACAAGGTTGTTTAATGGAATGCGAGGGATGTCAGAATAAAGAAACATGGGATATAAATGGTGGGTCATTATATAATATAGATGATCTCGTTATTGAATGGCGGAAAAATCCTTTAATAAAGGGAATTACCATTAGTGGAGGAGAGCCCTTTTTACAAGCAGAATCTTGTTTAGAATTAGCAAAGAGAGCTGCTTTAGATGGACTTGATGTAATTATATACACAGGATATATTTATGAAGATTTAATATCAAGAAAAGACCCAATCATTGATGAATTATTAAGCTATACAAAATATTTGATTGATGGACCCTTTATTTTGAAGAAAAAAAGTTTAATGTTGTTGTTTAGGGGATCAACCAATCAAAGAATAATTGATATAGATAAAACAAAGAAACAAAACAAAGTTGTTCTTATGGACGAATCAAACTATTAAGCATCCGTTTGGGTGCTTTTTATATAAAAAAATCCCGTTCAAAGGAACGGAATTTTCTAATAATTTATGGCAGGCCCAGCTGGATTTGAACCAACGATGACGGAGTCAAAGTCCGTTGCCTTACCGCTTGGCTATGGGCCTAATTATTATTTAAAAACTAAATGGGGCGGCTGATGGGAGTTGAACCCACCAATGTCGGAGCCACAATCCGATGCGTTTACCGCTTCGCCACAGCCGCCATCTAAAATTCCGCTACAGATATCAAGAAAGCTTTTCTTGGTGTCTTTTGACACGCATAATATATTATACAATTTTTTTAGTTTTTGTAAAGTGAGAAAGTATGTAAAAAGCTTTTTATGATTTGTATAATTTTAGATTTTATTATATCATAGATATCGGACTATGAAAGGATGGTACTTTATTAATGAAATGGGTAGGAAGAATTTTATATGCTTTAGCTTTAGGTATTGTTACGTTTCTTGTATATACGATGAGCAACGTTTCAAAAATTGATACATTTAAAGAAGATAATTTAAAAAATTTACATAATGATAGTGAAGTGACTCAAGAGGAAATCGATAACTTTGTAATTGCGTATGCGGCTTATGAAAAAACAGAGTTTAGTTATCATCAAATGAAACCTGTCTATTCTTTCAAAGGAAAATCAACCAATGATAATATTGAGGGCGATGATAAGACTTCATTTAATATTGGACTATCTATATACTTAGTTCATCTTTTCAACGAAAGTAATAATGTTGGAGTAGATGCCTTATTCTTTAAGATAGATAACGATTTTTTAGTTAATGCGGGAACAGAAGATGAACCTAAAATTGGAATGACTGTTCCAATTTTAACGATTGAATTTAATGAAGCCTTAAGAAGAATTGATGATAAAGGAAATGTTACAATCGAAAAAGATGAAGACGAAAATGAAATGAAAAGCACTTCCTTAACCTTTTCGGCATTATATAGAGGAGAGGAAATTGAAACTTTCTATGGTTGGGCGTTTCCGGCAGGATTAAGAAAGTACGAAGATAAAGAAGACTTAAAAAAGGATTCTTTTGTTGAAATCACGAGATTAGAGTTTAAGTACATAAATAGCGAAAACAAGACAAAGACTGCACTATCTATCGTAAATACAGCTACTACCGAAGACCCAGTGGTACCAAACCCAGATGCGATTACTACCATAACCGAAGGAACAAGAGAGTTCTCGTTAAATAAAGATAATTCTTTTTTAAGTTGGACAGTTTCTAAGGAACAAGCAGAAAACATGGATTCTATATATTATGTCAGATTTAATCTAAGTGGCTATAATTATATAATAATCAGAAATATGTTAATATATGCTGCAATAGCACTTGCTATTACGTATCTACTGTTCTTTAACAAGCATGTTGTTGCATACATAAGAGAAAAGAAAATACAAAAGGAATATGATGCAATAAAAGATACAGAAGATCAAACCGAAGATAAAGACGTTGATACATCACAAATATTTGTCGACAATAAAGATACTCAACCAGAAGTAAAAAAGAAAAGAAAATAAAAAATAATTTATTGCATACCCAATTTTGATTTGTTATAATAGGTATGCAAAAAAAGGAATATGGTGTCAACGGTAGCACAGCGGTCTCCAAAACCGTTAGTACGGGTTCGAATCCTGTTATTCCTGCCAGTTAAGAAGCATAGGTTTGATACAGTGTATCAGGCCTTTTTTAATGACGAAATATCGATGAATAACCCCGTTTTAACATTTTTGTGCCCTTTTCACATCTTGCGTGAGTATTTACCAGGGATAAATACGGAGCTTATTGTTTTCGAAATCACACTTTAGCAAGAAGCCAACATATTAGAGTAAACTATTGATTTAATTCTTTTTTATCGATAAGTTATATCTAATTTTACTTACGAAAAACAAGAATAATTAAAGATTTGTAAGTTGAATGTTGGTTAATTTGTTACAAAATTAAAATGATTTCAAATTCGTAACACTTTATGAGTCTATATAGCATCATATAAATGGAGTGAACAACAATGCTTAATAAAAGAACAGAATATCTAGAACACATAAGAAGCTTTTATGAATCCAACCTAGTTAAAGTACAACTGGTGTTAGAAGAAGTGGTAAAAGTATTAGCCTCGCTTAAGGCAACTGAAAAAAGTATCAATTTTTGTGGCAGGAAGTAATTCTAAACTTTTATTGTCTTTTTCATCTGCCCCAAGTGATATACGAAGTGTCAGCGATAATAAAAACCATTAACTGTCATTCAAAATGCAAAATATCGGTCAATTTTAATCACAAATATTGGTCAATTATGTTGACAAATATTGGTCAGTTAGGTAAAATGGAACTAACTTTAAACCTAAGGAGGCTTTAATATGGACAAGATATCAAATGTATTAGAATATAAGAAGAGAATGGTCGATTCATTAATCGAAAGATATCTAGAGATATTTGGAGCGATTTGTATAGAAGGTCCAAAATGGTGTGGAAAGACATGGACATCTTCATATCATGCAAATAGTGAATTTTTGGTTGGCGATCCGAGAGGCAATTTTTCCAATCGTTTACTAGCAGAAATGGAGCCCTATACAGTGCTAAAAGGTGAAACGCCTCGCTTAATTGATGAATGGCAAGAAGTTCCTAGTCTTTGGGATGCAACTAGAGCATATGTAGATAGAAGTGTTGAAAAAGGTCAAATTATTTTAACTGGTTCATCTACACCACAAAGAAAAGGAATATTGCATAGTGGTACTGGTAGAATTAAAAGTATAAGAATGAACACGATGTCTTTATATGAGTCAGGTGATTCAAGTGGAGATATATCTTTAAAAGATTTGTGTGAACATAATTTTAAATCCAAAATATTGAATGAAGTTACACTTGATAAAATTGCATATTTAATCGCAAGGGGTGGATGGCCTGGGAATATTGATGTGACCGAGCCTGAATGTTTCGAACTTGCAAATAGTTATATGGAAAATGTCGCAAAAACAGATTTGAAAATACTAGACAAAGATGTGGATTATAGTGAACAAAAAGCAAAATTAATATTAAAATCATTAGCAAGAAATGAATCTATAACGGTTTCTAATCAAAGTATATTAAAGGATATCATAGAAAATGACACAGAGTCTATTAGCAAAAATACTCTAGTGAAGTATTTAAATGCATTTAATAGAATGTTTTTATTAAACAATCAAGAACCTTTTTCTTCAAATATTAGATCATCACTAAGGGTTAAACAAATGGAAAAAAGACATTTTTCTGATCCTGCAATGGCATGTGCGATGCTAAAACTAACCCCAAAGAAAATGATGAATGATTTGAACACAATGGGATTTATGTTTGAAGGTTTAGTCGAGAGAGATTTGTCCATTTATGCTCAATCAATAGGTGGAAAGCTTTTCCATTATCAAGATTATAAAGGGAATGAGATTGATGCCATTATTGAATTAGAGGATGGGAATTGGTGTGCCTTTGAAATAAAACTAGGCTTAAATAAAGCAGAAGAAGGAGCAAAAAACTTGATAAAAGTTTGCGATGATATAGTATGTAATGGGGGCAATGAACCGTTAATTAAGTGTGTAATCTACGGAGTAGGAAATATGACATATCAAAACAAAGATGGTGTTTATATTTTGCCAATTACAGCCTTAAAAAATTAACCACTATGTGTCACAAAATTATATATTCACATTTGGACAAAGTATATAAAAAAAACGAAAGCAAGTCGACCAAAACTTTATTAAAAAGTTATTAACAATTACCTATGAAATGCTTGTTATGCAAGTAATATTGCGTAAATAGCAAAAAAACCATATTTCAGGTGTACGAAACGCATCAAAATGGTCTTTTTCAATTCTCTAATTAGACTATCGTATAAGGAATGCCATAATGGGAAAGAAAAACTTGAATCGCTTCGGTTGTTTTAACTCCACCAGATTGAAATTTTTTCACTTCTGTTCCTTCATTATATCCAAATATAATTCCAGAAATTATCCCGTAACTGTTGAATACAGGAGATCCACTAGATCCTGAAACTATTACTGTGTCTATTTCCATATCAAAAATAGAATTAAATCTCGAAATATAGTGTGCTTTAAATCTTTTGGGATAATTGATTACACCAGTATCTTGGTCCATCTCACATAACGGATAACCGTATGAACCGTGTTCTTCACCTATTTTTGGATTATATTTACTTAAAGAAAGGTAATCATAATTATAATCTTCATCGCTAATTATTTCTAGCACCGCTAAATCTAGTTGATCATCAAGAGCAACTAATCTACATTCAAAAAATAAATCACCAAGGTTTTTATCCAAAATTGCATAGAAACTATCATGCATTTGAAGTGAAATATCATTTTTGTCAAACACCAGGTGTGCACAAGTTAAAATATATCTTTCGTTAAAAGCGAACCCAGTTCCAAAACACATGCTACCTGTTTTTCGATTTTGACATTTAATTCCATACATAGCATCTTCAACTTTTTTAGCTGCAGCAACAAACATAATATATATCCTCCTTTGCGGTCTATTTTACCACTTTGATGATATTAAGGTAACAGGATTTTATTTTTTAAAAGTAAAAAACAATTATTTATATATCATTTAGTAGGAGGGAAAAATGAAAAAAATAATTCTTTTAATAATGGTTTTATTAAGTTTGACTGCTTTTAGTAATACCTTTCATGGACAAGAGGATGATATTAATATGTCTAATAGTTATCCTATTAGTATCAATTATTTGGATTTACAATATATCAAACAAAGTTCAAAATTAGGTAGTTCAAAATTTTCAATTCCAATTAAGGTAAAAAATGGAGTTGAATATGTAATTATAACAAGCGATAATTTTGTTGGGGAAAGAAATGGTGAATATATTGATCTTATCGAATATGAGATTGTTGAAGTGAACAATAAAAAAAATAATAAGGTCTCCTTTGAGGTTGCTGAAAAAAATGGCACGATTGTTTATTACACCTCTTTTACTGCCAGAGATTCATTAATTAACATTGTGGACTTTCCAACAAAAGAATCCAAATTAGGTGAGTTGATGTTAATGGAAGGTAATATTAATGACTTTGAAAAGTTTGTTCCATATGTTGGGCCAAGAGAAGGAACTGAATTTGATGGTGTTGTTTATTGTGCGCCAAACAAAAAGCTTGATTTAGACCAATTAGCAACATCTATTAAAAATAACAATCAAGAAATATTAGAAATAAAGAAAAAACAGGACCGCTATTCAGAAAGATATCAAGAGGTAGGTAGTCATGATGTCGTTTATCACTTTGTGTATAGTAAGAATATCGTTGTTTATAATTTAGAGATTAGAGTTATGGACCTAGATGCACCATCCATAGTAGGTCCAACCGTTCTTAATTTTTCAATTTCTGATAATGTCACAGACGAAGCGATATTAAGTAATTTTCAATTTAATGATAATGTTACCGATAGTGATTTATTAGTGAAAGAAGTAGTATACAATGAATACATTAATCATAAAGGGGAAAGAGGTTCCTATGAAGCAAAAATCAAGGTCACGGATGAATTTGACAACGAGACAGAACAAATTATTGTAGTCAGGGTAGGACAAACATTTTCAGCGGTTGCTGAGGGGCCTTCAAAAATATTTTTGTATACCGATCAAGATCCATTAACAGATGCTGATATATTTAATAGGTATACATTATCTGAAGGTATAGACGCCAGTAAGGTTACTATGACAATTATGAATAATAACTATCTAGGGAACAAAAGACCGGGAACATATCAAATGACAGTGAGATTTGAATATAAAGAAACAGCAAACACTAGGATAACAACAAATATTGGCTTGGTTATTGTTGTAGTAGATCGCGAGATACCATCATTAAATATTCCAGAAATGATTCTTAATCTTGAAGAAGCAAATAGAATGACTAATTCAGAAATCAAAGATTACATAGCTAGCGAACTATTAAGAAAGTTGCCCGCTGCTTCTAATATTGAATTATTACTAAATGAATATGAAGCATCAGAGGGAGCAGGAACATATTTTGTTTATTATCGCTTTAATTTAGAAGAAAAGACCTATTCGAATAGATTGATGATTAATGTAATCGAAAAAGAGAACGGATTTAATCCACTATTTATAGTCATCCCTAGTATAGTATTTGTTAGCTTAGGAATAATTGTATTCATAATTCTTAAAAGAAAGTTTGACAGCAAAACTAAAAAATAGTATAATTCATTTTGCGCGGGTGTGGCGAAATTGGCATACGCACTAGACTTAGGATCTAGCGCCTTCGGGCGTGCAGGTTCAACTCCTGTCACCCGCACCAAAATGATTTGTAATGGCTTCCAATTTTTGGAGAATGGTATAATTAAGATACCTACTCTGAAGAAGGGAGCCATTTTTATATGAAAGTAACGAACAAGCCAAAATTAAGATAAATAAAGGCTAGATTGATATTATAAATATCATAAATTGTGGGTTATAATAAAAAAATGGACTATTTTTTAAAAAATAGAGTATAATGATATGGGCAAGTACAAACCAATAAATACAATTTAGGAGGAAATTATGGCAAATAGTAAAAAAGTCATTAAGGCGATGGATGGAAATGAAGCTGCTGCATATTGTTCATATGCATTTACAGAGGTAGCTGGAATCTATCCGATTACACCGTCTTCACCAATGGCTCAATTTGTTGATTTATGGGCATCAGAAGGAAAGAAGAATCTTTTTGGGATGCCAGTTAAGATTATTGAAATGCAAAGCGAAGCAGGAGCTGCCGGAACAGTTCATGGTTCACTTCAAATGGGAGCATTAACAACTACTTACACAGCTTCTCAAGGGTTGTTGTTAAAGATTCCTAATATGTATAAAATAGCTGGTCAGTTATTACCTGGAGTTATGCATATTTCAGCTAGAACTATTGCTGCACAAGCTTTATCAATATTTGGAGATCATTCAGATATTTATTCTGCTAGACAAACTGGTTGGGCAATGTTAGCTTCTAATTCAGTTCAAGAAGTTATGGATTTAGCGGGTATTGCTCATTTAGCTGCTATTAAAACAAGAGTGCCATTTGTTCATTTCTTTGATGGATTTAGAACTTCACATGAAGTTGATTCAATCGAAGTAATGGATTATAAAGTATTTGATAAGATGTTAGACAAAGAAGCAGTTAATAATTTTAGAAAATTAGGGTTAAGCCCAAGCAGACCAGTAACTCGCGGATCTGCCCAAGGTGAAGAAATATTTTTCCAAACTAAAGTTTTACAAGCAGGACATTACAATGGAGTTGCTGATGTAGTAAATGAATACATGAAGACGATCTCAAAAGTAACAGGTAGAAAATATGCGCCATTTACTTACTATGGAGCTAAAGATGCTACAGATGTCATCGTTGGAATGGGTTCAATGATTGAAGCGGCTAAAGAAGTAGTAGATGTGTTAGTGGCTGAAGGTAAAAAAGTTGGAGTTGTTTCAGTTCATTTATATCGTCCTTTTAGCAGCGAATATTTCTTCAAGGTAATGCCAAAATCAGTTAAAAGAATTACAGTGTTAGATAGAACATTAGAAGCTGGAGCGGCAGGAGAACCATTATATCTAGATGTTAAATCACTATATTATGATGTTAAGAAAAAACCAACTATTCTTTGTGGAAGATATGGTCTTTCATCTAAAGATACATCACCAGCAGTTGTTTTTGCAGTATATGAAAACATGGAAGGAAATCAAAAAGATTTCTTCACAGTTGGTATAAATGATGATGTAACTCATACATCAATTCCAGTTGATTATTCAAAAACAATTGAAACTGGAGCAAAAGAATTATTGTTCTATGGTTTAGGTTCTGATGGTACTGTTGGAGCTTGTAAGAACATTACAAAGATTATTGGTGATCACACCGATCTTTATTCACAAGCGTATGCCGCTTATGATTCTAAGAAGAGCGGTGGTATTACTAGAATGCATTTAAGATTCAGTAAATTACCTATTAGATCTACTTATCTAGTTAATAATCCACATTTCGTATCTTGTTCATCTGAAAGTTACTTATCAAAATACGACATGATCAAAGGATTAAGAAAGGGAGGAACTTTTCTTTTAAACACTATTCATGGTAAAGATGAAATAGTAAAAGTACTTCCAAATAGTTACAAAAAAGCATTAGCTGAAAAAAATGCTAAGTTATTTATCATTAATGCTGCCGATAAAGCTTATGAAATTGGCTTAGGTAGAAGAATTAACACAATTATGCAATCAGCATTCTTTAAACTTAACGAAGAATTAATGCCTTATGATACAGCTAATAACTACATGAAAGAATATGCGAAAAAAACATATGGTAGAAAAGGCGATGAAATCGTTAAGATGAATTACGAAGCGATCGATGCTGGAGCACATGGTTTAGTAGAAGTTAAAGTTGATCCTAATTGGGCAAGTTTACCATTAGAAAATAAGGATCAAGGAAATAGACCTGCCTTTGTTAGACAAATTGCTGATGTTGTCAATGCATTAGAAGGAGACACTTTACCAGTATCTGCCTTTGTTGGTTATGAAGATGGCCATATGGATCAAGGATCAACCGCTTATGAAAAGAGAGGCTTTGCAAACTTTGTTCCTCATTGGTTAGAAGATAAATGTATCCAATGTAACCAATGTGTATTCTCTTGTCCTCATGCTGTTATTAGAGCTTTCTTAGCTGATGATAAAGAAGCGAAAAATGCTCCAAAAGATGCTAAATTAGTAAATACTAAAGGCAAAGGATTAGAAGATTATAAATACTCAATTCAAGTATCTGTATTAGATTGTACAGAATGTGGTGTTTGTGTTACAGCATGTCCAGCTAAAGCACTAGAAATGTCACCGATTGAAAAAGAAATCGAAAAACAACCAATCGCCGATTATTTCTTTAATAATGTTGCATATAAGGATTTAGGAAGTGACACTGTTAAGAACGTTAACTTCAAACAACCATTATTCGAGTTTAGTGGAGCATGTGCTGGTTGTGGAGAAACTCCGTATGTAAAAGCAGTTACTCAGTTGTTTGGTGATCATATGGTGATTGCTAATGCGACGGGATGTTCATCAATTTATGGAGCATCTTATCCTGCGACTCCTTATTGTAAAAACAAAGAAGGTTTTGGACCTGCTTGGGCTAACTCATTATTTGAAGATAATGCTGAATTTGGATTTGGAATGAATATCGCTTATGAAACAATCAGAGATCGCGTCCAAACAATTCTTAATAATAATCTAAGAAAAATGAATCCTGAATTAAAGGCACTTGCAAAATCTTGGTTAGAAAATAGACATGATGCCTTAGTAACAAAAGATTTAAAACCAAAATTAGTCAATGAATTAGAAAAACTTGACGCTCCTTGGGCAAAAGACTTATTATCAATCGCTGATTATATCCCAAGAGTCTCACAATGGATCTTTGGTGGTGACGGATGGGCATATGATATTGGATATGGTGGAATCGACCATGTTATCGCTAATAATATGAATGTTAATATCCTTGTATTAGACACTCAAGTATATTCAAACACTGGTGGTCAAAGCTCTAAAGCGGCTCCTGCAGGGTCAATTGCTAAGTTCACAGCATCTGGTAAAGATAACAAGAAAAAAGACTTAGCAGCAATCGCTATGAGTTATGGGCATGTTTATGTTGGACAAATTTCTCATGGTGCAAACGCTCAACAAGTTATTAAAACATTAAAAGAAGCCGAAAGTTATGATGGTCCATCAATAATCATTGCGTATTCTCCATGTATTGAACATGGTATTAAAGGTGGTTTAACAAATACATTTAACCAAGCTAAATTAGCTACTGAGTGTGGATATTGGCCAACATTTAGATATGATCCAAGACTAGTTAGTGAAGGAAAAAATCCTTTCCAAATTGATTCTAGAGAACCTAAATGGGAAAAATATCATGAATACCTATTATCTGAGGCAAGATATGCTCAGTTGTATCAAATTAATCCAAAACACGCCGATGAACTATTAAGCAAAAACTTAGTAGATGCTAAAGCAAGATGGGCAATGTATAAGAGATACAAAGCAATGGATTATAGTACAGAAGAATAAAAATGATACAATAAAAAGTGGGGAAACCCACTTTTTAAATAATGCGGAGGAGTTTATGAAAAAAATATTTACAATCCTACTTTTATCTTTAATAGCTGCCACTTTAGGTGGATGCGATATAATAAACGGCATCTTGTTTCCATATACCAGGGGAACGGGGGCTTTAGATTATGTTAATTTATCGAAAACCGCCAATGTATCAGATGGGTTTTTAAACATTTATTATTTAGATGATAATGGACTTATTATAAAAGATGGAGAAGTACCGTACGTTAACGCAAAAGAATTTCTTTGGAAAATTCAAGGAGCCATCAATTATTTATATATGGATATATCCACTACAAAAGAAAAGACAACCTTCTCTACGAAATTTAGAATGGATGAGGAAGGCAATAAACTAGGAATTGAGGTTGACTTTGTCCAAAATTTAATTACAATTGATGAGTTTTTATATTTTGATTTGTTAGGTGCCGATTTAACAGAAGATCCAACTAAAACTATCGAAGTTGAATCTGCGGTCTTTAGTGATGCCCAATCGACTTTGATTGATTTAACAAATTATGATATGAATCTTTTTATTTCAGATGGGATGTATTTAATGCCATTTCATCTAGCTAATCTTCTATATAGTGGGGATGCATATGATGTCTTTTTTAATGGAGACAAAATATATGGTTATAGCGCAAGTCAATTAGATGATGAGGCAGTACTTAGTCAAATGTATTTTAGTTCATATAACTACCTTTCCATGTCAACCGAATACAAAGAATATTGTGTAAGTTACACGGCCCTTTTATTTGATCATTTTTATGGATTAAAAGAAGAAGTGCTAGGAGACGATTATACAAGCTTTAATGAATACCTAGACAATTATTCTAATAAATTAATAGATTCCAACGATGATGATTTTTCACAAGGTATGCGGGATTTTATTGTTGGGCTAGATGATTCACACTCTGGAATGATTTTAACTGGTATATATCAATCAATCGGGTATGAGCTACCTAAACTTACTCTAGCTGATCTAGGGCCTAGAAGAAAGATTTTTGAAGAAACTAGAAAAGATCTTTTTGAAAAAGTAAAAGATAGAGAGATGTTTGAATATCTTGATAATGATAAAACCTTGGTTGTTTATTTCACTGGATTTGATGGACAAACACTTAGTGATATTAAAGATGGTTTAAAAGAATATAAAAACACAGTAGAAAATATCGTTATTGATTTATCATATAATACCGGTGGAAACCTTGGAGTAACTATCGAATTATTAGGTTTCCTAACAGATGGAATGGTACCAATTTCTTATAAAAACCCAACAGACCTTTCGACAACAACAGCACAGTATAAGAAAACAGCTTTAAATACGACAAGAGCACTGAGTGTGAATTGGTATATTTTGACTTCTAAGGTAACATTTAGCGCTGCTAACTTGATGACTTTTATCGCAAAAGATAATAATCTAGCAACAATTATAGGGGATAAATCAAGCGGTGGAGCTTGTGCAATCGCATATGAAGTTTTGCCTGATGGTACGATGATTGTAATGAGTGGCACTTTTAAACTAACTGATGATAACTATGATTCTATCGAATATGGAATTGATGTAGATTATCAAATGAATGATGTTACAGATAGAAATGAGTTAATTTCACTAATTAATGGATTAAAATAAAAATGATAGAAGGTGTTTGTTCAAAAGAACAAGCATCTTTTCATTCTAATCTTAAAAAAACTTGTAAAAAGTTAAAAAAAGTAATATCATAGACAAAAAGTAAAATAGTGGGGAGGAACGTTATGAAAAAATTACTTTTAATTTTATGTGTCTTTTTTTTATCGGTTGGATTGACCGCTTGTGATCCAAATACTGGACCAGACGATGGTGGAAATACCGATAATACAGATAGCCAAGACAAGTTGGATGTAAAAGCAGATTTAGCTACCTTAGAGACTTTATTAGATAGTCCTATTACAAACTTCACATTACCAAGAAGTGGAGATAAAGGGACATCATTTTCCTATACCTCAGATGATTTGATTATTGGCTCTAATGGAGCAATTGTTCAAAACCGTTTAGGGTTAGATGATTTAGCAGGAGTTGTTAATGTTAAAGCAGTTAAGGGCGATTATAGTGAGGAAAAGAGTATTAGTATTAAAGTGAAAGCTCTTAGCGAAGTATCTATCGAAAGTAAGAAAACCCTAGATTTTCATGGTAAGGGAGAAGAATATATTGTATCTGATAGTACACTAGATATTTATTATGGCAGTGATAGTGAATTACCATATGTTAATATTGAAGATTTCTTAGATGTTATCAATGGGGCTATTCAATCAAATGAACTTGAATACACTAGTAAGGATAATGGAAACACATTAAAGGTTTCCTATACAGTAGAATATGAAGACGAAACAACTGAGGAGTATTTTATTGAATTAGATTTTGCGGATAATACCATTTTTATCCCAACCTTTGATTTCTTCTCAGGATATGGTGCACCAACAACAACAGATTTTGGGAATGGACTATTATATACTGGTTTTGATTATACCGAACCTAATGAAACAACTATTGATTTAAAAAACTATGGTTTTGATTTAGTCCCTCATGATGAAACTGGAGTTACAAAATATCTTATGCCGTTACATTTAGCAAACCTATTTTTCTTAAGTGATACATATTATGATGTCTATTATAACGGCGATGATGTATATGGTATCGATACATATCAAGTGTATGGCTCAACCGAAGCAGATGAAGCAGTAATGAAAGAAATAAGGACTAGTTCTTTAAATGGAACTAACGCATCAACAAGATTTTTGCATCAAAACTTTAACTATTTAGTACTAGCCTTAGATTATTTTTATGGGTTAAAAGAATATAAGGGAATAGAATCGTTTTATGATTATTTTGGACCTTCTTACACCAAGTTTATAGGTGGTAGTAATTTAGCCGCTCAAAACTTATTTAAATTTACTCATGAGATAGACGATCTACACACGTCTCATCAATGGAATGGATATTTTGTTAGACCAACGACTAGTTATAGCGATGGTAAGGGAGACGCAGATTTAAGAGGACCGGTTGTTGCATCATTCTATGGACATCTGCAATCAGTATTTAATCTTCAAATAGCGGCTTTTGGTGGTAGAGATAAACCGATGATTCCGGCTATTAGATATATCGATAATCAAAAAACAGCCATTTTTTATTTCACATCCTTTACAGCAACAACACCTGATGTATTTAAAGATTTTTTAGATAAATTACCAAACTCTGTAGAAAATGTAATTATTGACTTGACTTATAATACAGGTGGTAATGTCGGAGCGGTATTTAGAATGTTTGGTTATATGACCGAAAAACCTTTTAATTATCATAGTATGAATCCAAAAGATGGTTCAGCATACTCATATCAAATTGAAAGTGAATATGTTGCATTCGAACAATATAATTTTATTATTATGACTTCTGGAGTAACATTTAGCGCTGCTAACCTGATGGCATCAATGGCTAAAGAAATTGGATTTCCGGTTATCGGAAAACAATCAAGCGGTGGAGCTTGTTCAATTAGCGTGATTTCATTACCTGATGGTGGTATCATTATGGTTAGTTCAAATAATATGTTAGCATCTGTTGAATACGATAATGGAGAAAAGATTTATAAAGATGTTGAAGGCGGCGTTCCAGTAGATTACACTGTTAATGGATTTTACAACGAGCAAGAAGTAATAAACGCAATAAAAGAAGTTTTAAAGTAAGATATTAAAATACGTATAATTAATAAAATGCCAAAAGAAGAATTATTGAATATCTTCTAGCGGCATTTTATTTTATGTTTTGATTGTAAGATATAAAAAAAGGATGACCCTCATCCTTAATAAAATAACTAAAAGATAAGTATTATCCTAAATAAATCAAATACATTATTAAAGAAGTAATAATCATCGCTCCACCAACTGCCCATAAAGAAATAAAAATATGTTTTGAAACCTTTGACTTTTCGGTCGTATATTCTAAATAGCTTTTCTTTTGTTTCTTTCCAGCAAACCCCATGAAAAACTGCTTTACTCCATATATGACAATATCAAAAACACCATGATTACTTATAAATATAATCCAACCAAATAAAAATTCGATTGTACCAGCGATCAAAAAAGCATCCATTACGCCAATAAAAGTAAATTTTTGAGTGAACAAAAAGACAAGCCCTAAAAGTAAAAGAGCGATGATGGTACAGACTAATGCTGATATAAAAAACTTCGATTTAAGGATTTTCTTCAAGTTAAAACTCCTCCGCCAAATATTATAGCACTAAATGGCTTTAAATTATATGAATATCATATAAAAACATAATCAAATTACTGGCAGACTTATATATAAAGTGCCAAAAAAAGGGCATAAATCGCTGAAGAAAGCCTTTGTATCCGTTTTCATTCAGAAAAAAAACGAAAATTATTGACTAAGTTTTCAAAATATAGTAAATTACTTTCAAACATATTTTTTTATAAAATGAAAAGGGAGGAAAATATGAAGAAAAAAGCTTTACTAATTACATTTGTATTAGTCACAGTTATAGCTATAGCTGGATGTAAGCCGAATTGGACAAAAGACCCTAACACTTATTACTCATCAATTTCTAACACGGCAAACATGAATCCATATTCTGAAACATTGAATGATTCTTCTACGCTATACGGATATTTGACTGATGCGCTTTATGAGGCGGACTTCGATTGGGAAGAAGCAATCGCAAATGACGTTGCTGATGCTAAAGGTGATTTTTCAAATACTGCCGCTCTAGGATATAACTATTATCCATCAATGGCTTCTAAAAGACCAGTTCCTGCTTCTGGAACTGAGAATAATGATAAATTGACATCAAAAGAGCTGTATGACAAAGTGTGGACAATCAACCTAAAGAGCGATTTAGTTTTTGAGGATGGAACACCGATTAACGCGGATACATTTGTTCAATCTTGGAAATATTTATTAGATCCAAAATTAAATAATGCAAGAGCAGTTAACCTTTATAGTTCAACAAGCGGTCTTCCAGTTGAGGGAGCAGAAGCTTACTATAGACAAGGAAAAGCTCGTACTGAAAATGGTGCTCCAATTTATTTAGATGGTGCTAATGAAGTTAAATATGTATTAGATACTCATTCAATTGTAGAAGTTGATGGGGAAGATGTATTTATTTTCAGAACACTTGATAAAAAAGAAAATGGGGATCCAATTTATGCAACAAGCGATTCTTATCAAGTAAACCTAGATGGTTCACCTGTATTAGTTGATGGCGTTAAAGTTCTTATTTCTGAAGGATTAAAATACGTTTGGGCTAGTTCATTTGAAAAACTTGGAAAAGATGATGTAGCTGAAGCTGGTGATTCTAATAGATATGGTGATGGAGAAAAGCCAACCGGATTATCAGAAACTAAAAACTATCCTGCAGCTACTTGGGAATCAGTTGGTATTAAGAAAATTGATAATTTATCATTCAAGATCACTTTAACTGTTAACTATTCACAATGGGATGTTATGTCTTATTTAGCAAGTGCAACAGTTGGTGTTGTTCATCTTGAAAAATATGCTGCTGGTTTAAGAGATGGTGGTTCTTCAACTACTTATGGAACTATTGACAATCCATTAGTATCTTATGGACCATACAAATTAGACACATGGCAAGATGGCGTAGTTTACGCTTTCTCAAAGAATGATAAGTTCCATGCTAAAGATAACTATAGAATTGGTGCAGTTCGTTTATCAGTAATCGCAAACCAACAAACTATTCTTAATGAGTATAAGGCAGGAAGATTAGATGTTGCAGGCGTTGGTGGTGAATTCTATGCAGATTATGCAAGTAATCCATTATTAAAGCTTAGTCCAACAACTACTACATTCCGTTTAGCATTTAACATTGGTGGTAGAAGCGATGGTAAGAAACAAAATCCAATTTTAGCTGACGCTGATTTTAGAAAAGCATTATACTTAGCAATTGACCGTGATGAGTTTGCATCGGAAGTTAGACCTCCATCTGAAGCTCAACAAGGTTACATTAGTAATATTTATAAAGGTGTTGAAAGTGCTGAAAATACTTATAGAGAAAGCGAACCAGGACAAAATGTATTTAAAGACTTATATCCAAATACATCTGGTTATAATTCAACAGAAGCTAAGAGATTATTTGATCAAGCATACAATGCAGCAGTAGCTGCAGGTAAGATTGCATCTGGTTCAAAAGTTGTTGTTGATTACGTAATGTATGAAGTTGACTCAAACAGAAAAGTTGCTGAATGGGTTAAATCAACTACTGAAAACATTTTTGGTGACAAGTTTGAATTCAATATCGTTGGATTATCTGATGCTGGTATTGATGCAGCATGGGATAATAAAGACTTTGACTTAACATTCGGTGGATGGACAGGTATGATCTTCAATCCAGCTGAATTAATGGCAATTGTTTATAACCATTACTATCCTGACTATATCTTAGAAAACGGATTTGAAACTGGTGAATTAGAAGTATTATTCCCATTATCTACAAGTGGACAAGCTCGTGCACAAGATGTTTATGAAGATTTCGTAGTTGGTATGGGATTAGATCCTGATGTTGATGATGCAGATAAAGTTTATGAAGTATTCATGGATGCATTTAACAAATATGTTGGTGGAGATGCTTCATATGCTGGAGTTTATCAAAATGGATACTATGCATTAGTAGTTAGAGATATTCTTGATTCAATAGTTGATGGAGTTGTTACAGCTACAGTTGATACTGCTGGTGACTTCGCAAGTGCACAATTTGCAGCTGATTATGCTGACATTGAAGCAGACGCAAATGAAATTACAGCGGCTATCGAATTAGCATTATTAAATGAAATGATTTCAATTCCTTTAATAACATCAAGAAGTGCAGCTATTTATAGCGAAAGAGTTGTCTTTGAAGTACCTGAATACCATGCAGTTATGGGTTGGGGTGGATTCACATATATGTACTTAAGTACTGCAGAATAATTATTAACACATAAGTTTTGTTTAAAAACTAACTTGATAAAGCAGCCTTATGGTGTATGCCGTAGGGTTGCTTGTGTCAGTTAGAGAGGAGAGTTTTAAATGCGCAATTATATTTTAAAGAGAATTGGCCTAATAGTGGTGACAGCTTTTATCATTATTTTCTTGGAGTTTGTCATTGTAAAAAGCATGCCTGATTTTTATCGACCTGAACTTGGGATTGATCCTGAATGGTATGAAGCATTAAAAGAAAAAGAAGGGTATAATAAACCAATTTTAGAACAATTTGGAATATGGATTAGAAATATCGTCGTTGATGGAAACTTTGGTTATTCGGTTAAACAAAGTAGAGATGCGATATTAATTGTAAGGGATAGAATACCTGAAACAGTTAAAATAAATATTATTCCATATTTAATATCTATTCCAATAGGAATTGGATTAGGGATTATTGCTGCATTAAAGAAAAATAAAATTGCAGACCATTTAATTTCGTTAGGAGTAATGATATTAATATCAGTACCATCCTTCGTTATTGCGGTTTTAATGCAATATTATGTTGTATATGAATGGAATTGGCTTGATCACGCCTTTGTATTACCACAGGACATGGCCGCCTTGGACCCCTTTGGGGCATTCACTTCTAGAATTCTTCCGACAGTTGTTCTTGCTTTAGGATCAATTGCTGGATGGACAAGAGGAATTAGGGCGGAGTTAACAGAAGTACTAACACAAGATTTTATGTTACTAGGAAGAACAAAGGGTTTATCAAAAACACAAGCAACGATTAGACATGGGCTAAGGAACGCGATGGTTCCATTTGCTCCAAGTATCGTTGGTGGATTTATCGGATTATTAAGTGGTTCAATGATTATTGAAGGAACGTTTAGAATCAATGGTATCGGTGGGGTTTATCTGCAGGCTTTTCAAGACCGAGATTATTCTCTATTGATGTTGATTATGATGTTCTATACGGTCATTGGTCTTGCCGCCGCACTAATTGGCGACTTATCGTATGGCATCATCGATCCAAGAATAAGAATGGGGTCTGGTAAAGAATGATGAACGAATATAATAAGATAAATAAAGACAAGTTTGTTTTTGTACAAGATAATATTGAAATAAAAGAAGAAGCAATGAAAACCAAACCAGTTGGTTTGTATAAGGATGCATGGAGAAGATTTACGAAAAATAAAGCCTCTTTGATATCATTGATTATTGTTGGAATATTAGTATTGATGGTGATAATTGGCCCATACATGCGTAACTACACCTTATTTGATAGAGATGCGAAAACCGCTAATAGAATCTCTAACTTAGTTCCAAGAATTCCTGGATTAGAACATTTAGGCATCGCCGATGGAACAAAGATTGTTGATGATTTATCAAAAGAATTCGTTGAAAGAATGCAACAATCTGAATACGGAAGGGGAACCGTAATAAAGATAGTTAGTGAAAGATTGATCGGTGGTAAGGAATACTGCAGTATTAAGGTTAATCATTATAAGTACGTAGACTATATAAATTCAATTGAAACGCCAACCGGAACCGTTCCAACGATTACTTTAAATGAGGCTCAATATAATGAAGCTCTTAAAAAAGGATATGTTATCAGTTTAGTCAGTGAAAACTATGGTGAATATAAAACGCAAGTTAGATTTTTTGAATTTGCCCTTGGGCAAAAGGCTGAAAACGTATACTTTTGGTTTGGAACAACAGGCCAAGGTAAAGACTATTTTACAGTTTTATGGGACGCTGGAAGGACTTCGCTATTGATGGCGGTATCAATTACCGTAGTAAATATTATTATTGGAGTTATTCTTGGTTCTATAGCTGGATATTTTGGTGGAAACGTTGACTTAATATTTGAAAGAGTAACTGATATTCTTGCAAACTTGCCATTTATGGCAATATTGACATTATTATTACTTAGATTTGGTACCACAACATGGATTGTATTAATTGCCTTCACAATGACTGGCTGGATAAGTTCTTATAGTGTAACTAGAAGTCAGTTTTATAGGTATAAGAATAGAGAATATGTGTTATCTTCTAGGACACTAGGAGCTTCTGATGCTAGAATCATGTATAAGCATATATTTCCTAATGCATCAGGTACGTTAATAACAAGTGTTTCGTTAGCTATTCCTAGCTTTATGTTTACAGAGTCGACATATTCATTCTTAGGAATTATTAACTATTCAAATACTTCAAGTATTGGGAAACTACTATCAACTGGACAAGCAGAAATGCAGAATAATTTCCATTTAGTTTTATTCCCAGCGTTATTTATATCAATTTTAATGATTTGTTTTAACTTGATGAGTAATGGACTACGCGATGCATTTAACACATCATTGAGAGGAGTTGAGTAAAATGGATGAAAAAATCTTAGAAGTTAAGGATTTAACAATATCATTTAAAACTCCAGAAGGCATCTTAAAAGCGGTAAGGGGAATTAGTTTTGATCTTTATAAAGGGGAAACATTAGCAATCGTTGGAGAATCTGGTTCAGGAAAGAGTGTTACATCAAGAGCTATCATGGGGATTTTAGCTGGTAACGCAATTCATGAAAGAGGATCTATCTTTTATGATGGAAAAGATCTTATGCTTTATAGCGAAGAAGAGTTCCATAAAATAAGAGGGGCAAAACTTTCAATGATCTTTCAGGATCCAATGTCTAGTTTAAATCCAATCATGCGAGTTGGAACACAAATTGCTGAGGCACTATATCTAAAAAATAATATGCCTAAGATTAAGGCAAAGGCTAGAGCGGTAGAGCTAATGAGAGAAGTCGGAATCCCAGAACCGGAAAAAAGATATTTTAATTATCCTTTCCAATTTTCAGGAGGGATGAGACAAAGAATCGTAATCGCAATAGCCCTAGCAAACAATGCAGAAATTTTAATATGTGATGAACCAACAACGGCACTAGACGTTACTATTCAAGCACAAATATTAGAATCAATTAAAAAGATAAAATTAGAACGAAATCTTTCGGTTATTTTCATTACCCATGACTTAGGTGTTGTCGCTAATATGGCCGACAGGGTAGCTGTTATGTATGCCGGTAAAATTGTAGAATATGGCACAGCTAACGAAATTTTCTATAATCCAAAGCATCCCTACACGTGGGCGTTATTATCCTCAATGCCGGATTTAGATACAACTGAACAACTAGATGCAATCCCAGGTGTTCCACCAAACATGATATACCCACCACAAGGGGACGCTTTTGCAGCTAGAAATAAATATGCTATGAAGATAGACTTCGAAGAAGAACCACCATTATTTAAGGTTACTGATACTCATTATGCAGCTACTTGGTTATTACACCCAGATGCTCCAAAAGTGGCAGTTCCACCGATCGTCAAGAAAATAATGGCTAAGAAAGGAGTAGACCATGGCAAAGAAGAATAACAACATCGACTACTCTAACGTTGTTTTAAGTGTTAGGAATTTAAGAGAGTATTTTAAAGTTGGCTCAGGAAGAAAGAAAATATTAGTCAAGGCTGTTGATGATATTAGTTTTGACATTTATAAAAGAGAAGTGTTTGGATTAGTAGGTGAATCTGGATGCGGTAAAACCACGACTGGAAGAACGATAATCAAACTATATAAACCAACAGATGGAATCATTAAATTTGAGGGTAATGTCGTTGGCGCAGGGTATAGCGGACACATCCACACTATCAAAAAAGCAAAAGAAAAAGCTAATCTTGATTGTATAAATGCTGATTCATATCAACTTAAGGCTTATCAATTAGAAGCAGAAGCCAATAACAAGATTGCGGAGCTAGAAGCTTTAAAGGGTGAATTTGTAGATAATGCTAATTATGATTTAAGTGTTGAGGCTGAACCATTTAATAAATATAAAGATTTAGTAAGTTCAGCAAACAAAGAAATCAAGGTAAGACAATCAGATGTTGAATTTGAATTCATTAAAGAGAAACAAACCTTACTTTATGTTCAAAAAAATGAAGCAATAAAGATTACAAAAGCTAAAGTTGCTACAGCAAAAAGGAGAGCTTCTAAGAAAATCAAGTATTATAAATCTTCATCTACTGCTGATAATGCAGTAAGACACAAGATAATTGAGGATTTGAGATTTGAAAGAGCAAAAGAATTATTTAATATATACTCTGATTTATATAATGAAATATTAAATGAATGTGTTCATGAAATGTCTCAAAAGGAAGAATTCAAATATCAAGAAAAACTTCTTAAGGTAAAATACAACTTTAAGGAAGTTACGCTTAGGTACGAGATGGTTTTGCTGAATTTCCAACAACTCGATAATAGAGAAGAAAAAATGGCTGAGTATCATGGTAAAATTGCAGATGTAAAAGCCGAATATCAACAAGAGTTACTTAAGTTGCATGAAAAACAATCAAATACCCCAGTAAGGGAATTTGACAAAAAAGCAGACGATACCCTAAAAGCAAAACTACAAGACCTAAAAGATAGAGAAGCAGCAGAAAAAGAAAAGATAAGAGTAGAATATGAAAATTATGTTGCATCAGTTAAGGATTCTCTACCTAACGAAGAAGAACATAATGCAAAGATTGAAAAAATAAATAAAGATGTCCAAGATTTTGTAGCTGCTAAAGACGCAGAAATATCTCGCATTAAAAATGAACTTAAAGAAAAACTAGAAGAGCTTAAGAAAGATTTTGCGGATAATCCAGGTAACTATACAAAAGACGAAGCAAAAATTGCTGAAATAAAGGCGGAATTAAAGAAGACAATTGCGTTAGAAAAAGCTAAGATTTGGGATTTGAAAAGACAAAATAAGTTTAAAGAAACGAAAGAACAAACTAGAATTAGAGAAGCAAAGATCGCTGAAATCAAAGCTAATTATAGTAAAGAAGAAGCAATCCCTAAAATTAAGGAAATCAACGATGCGATCCCTGATAGATTTAAGCTTATGTCTAAGATGCAAATGATCTTCCAAGATCCAATCGCTTCATTAGATCCTAGAATGAACGTTAGAGAGATTATCGCAGAAGGGTTAAGGATTCAAGGAGTTCATGGACCAGAAGTTGATGAACGAGTTTATAAGGTCTTAGAACAAGTTGGTCTATTAAGTGAACACGCTACTAGATATCCACATGAATTTAGTGGTGGACAAAGACAAAGAATTGGTATCGCAAGAGCACTAGTTATCAACCCAACATTTATTATTGCAGATGAACCAATTAGTGCCTTAGACGTTTCAATTCAAGCTCAAGTTATTAACCTTTTAAATAAATTAAAAGAAGAACTTGGTTTAACGATTCTTTTTATCGCCCATGATTTATCAGTCGTTAAATACTTTAGTGATCGTATTGCGGTTATGTATATGGGTAAAATAGTTGAACTTGCTAGTTCAGAAGAATTATTTAAAAATCCACTACATCCTTATACTAAATCACTATTGTCAGCTATTCCACAACCAGATCCAATTAGTGAAAAGACAAGACAAAGAGTGTTATATAATCCAAGAGTTCATAATTACCGTTTTTCTAAACCATCAATGGTTGAGATATTACCTAACCACTTTATTTATGCAAATAAAGAAGAGTTGGCAAAATATAAAGAGGAACTTGGAATTAAAAACTAAATTACTAATAATAAGAGCCTTTTAGACTATTAGTCTACTAAGGCTCCTATTTTTTTATTCTTCTATTTCATCCTTAATTAATTCATCAGTTTTTGGTCTAATGTTTTCAAATCTTATTAAGCTTTTCGCTAATTTCACCGTTTTTTCAAAGAAGTAGTTTGGATAGAAGGTATCGCTATGAAGGAAATCAATTGTTCCTTCTTTTCTTAAATAAGCTAAATTTAGAACGTTAAAATAGGTTCTGCCGTGCTTGCTACAGGTTATTTCATATAGTTTATCAGTATCTTCCTTTGTTAGTGGTTCAAAGTATTCCTTAAAGTGGCAGATCATATACTTAGTGAAACGTTCTTTTTTATAATGAATACTTTCTAATTTATTAATTGCATCTGAATAACGTGATTCATCAAAGCTTAGGTTTTTATTTTTGATGATAATTACAACTTGAAACATTCGGTCTTTTTTTGTTGATTTATATCTTTCACGAATAAAGCGGTAGTAGAGAATAAAATCGCCGTGATCTGATTCTAACATAAATCCCATCTTTTCTAAATATCTAAGCCAGTTATTATTTAATATTTCTTTTTCAATATTAATTGGTGGTGCCTTTTTCTCATAGAGAATATGATAATTAATATACATTGAATAGTATTCTATTCTAGATTTAAGAGGCATTATCAAAAATAAAAAAATAATAGATACTAAGGCGATAAGGGCAATAGTTAAACTAAAGTCTTCAATAAATATTATGAAAACACTAAAAAGTGCCACATAGATGGCAAACATTACCCATAACATAATAAAATATTTTCTTCTTTGTTTAACTAAAGTATTCATAGATTTTCCTATATATCATATTGATATAACAAGTGAGCTGGTTTCTTGCGGAGGATTCCAATAGTTGAGAGGAGTGTTACTAATAAATTAGAAACATATAATATAACAATTCCTATTATTATTGAATACGTATTAACGTGAAATAAGTAAGCAGCCAAGTCTCTTTCTTGTAATATATATACTACTAACGAACCAAATATGAAGCCGATTAGTGAGCTGATGGTGGTTTTAAGTAATGAATCGACTAAATATCCTCTAATTAGGCTGTGCCTACTAACCCCAAGTGCCCGGTATACACTGATCTCTCGCATTTTTGATAACATTGAACTTCTTGTCATAAAGTAAAAAGTAATAGTTGAAACGAAATAAATCAAGAAAGCAATAATCATAACGGGAATCATTTTTGATGTAGAAACGTTAAATTGAATGATCGCATCATTGTATGGGAAGCTAACATCGATGTCCTCATTAAAGAGGTAATTATATAGTTTTTGGGGGTTTGAAGAATATAAGACTTTAAGATGGACAGAATTATAGTATTGAAATCTTTCAAAACTATCAATATCTGTTAGCATTTGGTATTTTGAAGGGTCATCCGTATCATATATACCACTAACCAAATAGTCATTTAAGAGAATTGCTTTTCCATCATCAAATACACTAGGACTAATATAATTGTCATTAATATAGTTAACTGGAGCTAAGACTTCATTTTTCGTTTTATCCGGAAGTCTTCCGTATAGTAGTTTTAAATCATTTTCTAATTGATAAAATTCTAAAGATTCAATTCTGCCAACTAAATTATTATTATCGTAACATAGCCAAGTACAAGCCAATCTGGTCGCATATATTTTTCTTGCTTTTGAGTCAATTATGCCAGTGACTTTGAAATGTTTATTATTCATATATATTTCTTCATTCAAGAGATCTTGGACTCGCCATATGCCTGATTTAGTTAAGTCCATAGTAGCTTCCTCATAGGCTCTTATATCGACTAATACCTCAAAATCATTTTTAGGCATAGTACCATATATTATATCAGATTTATTTACTGTCTCCAAAAAGCCTAACTCTGATCTTATAGAATAAGAAGGAATAAAGGTGTTATTTTGTTTTACTTGGAATCTAATATTTGATTCGCCGTATGGGTTTATGTATAAAGTAGAAGAACCGTTAACCTCCTTAATCTTATCTAAATCATAAGCCTCTTTTAAAACTATATTGTTAGGTTGGTCTTGAAGGTAGTAAGTTTTATTATAAATAGCGTTTCCTAATATTGACATTGCAAATGCACATATTAAGCCAGATATCACTAAGGCAACAAACATCATTTTTGTTCTTGCTGGAATATTTGATAAAGACTTAAATGCTGTCTTTATGGCATCCTTTAATGTAAATAATTGGCTTTTGTTAGGCGTTATTTTAGGCAATGAATAATCGACTTTTATCGCTTCATCGCTACTGATGTTTTCTCTTTTGTTGTTAATTACATTAATCTCTGTATTGTTTGTCACTTTAATGGTTTCAATATTATCGCCATTTACTTGAAGATAAAGAGTCCCATGTTTATAGATCAGTCTTACTGATAAGTCTTTTTCAAGAGAATCACTTTGATCGCTATAGTATTCTATATTATCTTTTTTAGTATGGTATGGTAAATCCTTAAGATAAATAGTATCTAAATCGCCATCAAATAATTCTGGTTTCAAGAGGTCATCATTAATAAGATCATCAATTACCTTTCCATCTTTAAAAGAGATAATTCGGTCTCCATAAAAATGGGCTAATTTTTTATCATGAGTAACTAAAACAACTAAATAGTCTTTTGATAGTTCTTTAATAATATTCATGACAGAAAGAGAATTCTTATCGTCTAAGTTACCTGTTGGCTCATCGGCGATAATGATATTAGGACTTTTCACTAAGGCTCTTGCTATTGATATTCTTTGTTGTTCTCCACCAGATAATTCATTTACCTTTTTGCGGCGATATTTATACATGTTAACTGCTTTTAAGCAATAGGCAACACGTTCTTCAATCTCATCTTTATCATTAAGGCCTAATAATTTTAAAACAACTGCGATATTATCAAATACAGACATATTAGGTATTAAGTTATAGTTTTGGAAAACATAACCGATGTTTTCTCTTCTAAGTTTATCCCAAGCAGCGGTGTTATTTTTCTTGTTTTGATTTTCGTTATAAGTTATATTACCAAAATCATATGAATCAAGCCCGCCAAGAACGTTTAAAAAGGTGGTCTTACCAGAACCAGAAGGCCCTAATAGAACGACTAAACCTCTATCTGGTAAGTCAAAAGTAACATCATTTAAGACGTGGATCTCATTTTTTTTGTTTTTAAAGAAGTATTTATTAAGATTATTAACTTTTATCATGCGTACACCTCCATTTTGCCTTCAAGTGTAGAAATAACTGAGAGGTTAAAAATCTTCTTGTTATAGTTAATCGCGTTTCTTATCGATAAGAAAGTAACAAACAATATTAAGATCAAGTAATGATACCAACTTAAATAACGCATCGCTATGTTTAGTTGATAGACTGTAACATTTAAAACTAATAATAAGACTAAGGATAACGTTACAGCAATCAATGTTATTATGATTTGTTCTATTAAAAACTGGGTCTGCAAAGATTTTTTAGAGGCGCCAACTGATCTAAATATAGCGAAATCATTATTTCTAGAGAGATTAATGTTTCTTAATACAACCCCTAATGCTGAGAATAAGAGAACTCCAAATAAAACTAAAAGAAAGACAGCTATGATCGTATATTCAACTTGGCTGAATAAAAGATCATCGGATAACTGCTCATTAGCATAAAGAATTCGATATTTAGAACGATCAATATTATTAATGAAATTACGAGCCTCTTTCAAATCTCTTACAAAAACAGTAGCTCCACTTGGTTGGTAATTATCACCAAAGAAAGCATCTAGTAATGGTTCTAAGTAACTGGTGCTTAGTACTAAGTCATCATAAGCATTTGGAGTGGTAAAAAATAAGTTATCATAGCTTAATGACTCAGTTGAAAAAGAATTATCAAATCTTGGGCCAAAATCGACTTTGGCGGCTCTCCAACTGACAAAAGTTGGATCTGGTAAAATGTTGGAATTTATCATTATCGAGTTTTTTTCTAAAGAACTATCAAAACGGACCTTAGCTTTATCAACTGTAATTGTTTTAACACTTGTTATTTGTGAGCTTCGCTCTCTAACAGTAACTTGGATGTTAATATCAATTGATTTTTTTAATGCACTAAGCAAAGCGAATTCTTCATCTTGAAAAATATCATCATGAAAGAAAATTGAATTTAAAGAGCCAAGATCGGTAACTCCTACCACCTTATATGATTTAAAATGAGAAGGTCTAGGATTGAAGGTGTTGGCGCTTGCTGGTAGTAAAGCTATATTAAAACCTACATTAGTCTTTTTTAAAGTGTCATATATTCTAGTGTTTAGGATAACTTCATTGCTATTTTCTGGGGCTCTTCCAATATGGATATCTTTTTCATTTAAAGAAAGAGAGTTTTCCATAACTATTGAGTTTCTTGGTGTGGCGTGATTATCTCCAGTTATTACTGTTCCATAACTTGAATAATAGGAATCATTTTCAAAATAGATTGTAGAGCTTCTTGATAGACCGGTATCATTAATATCATTAATGTCGATGAAATCTCCTTGCTTATCATATATATTCATTTTCATACTGCTTGTTTCATTTTTAAGATCCCCTAGGATAACATCTTGACCAGACATTAAAAAAGCATAAGTAACAGAAAAGACAGAAACAGTTAAAAAAAGCAGTAGAGTAGTAAATAATAAACGTTTTGGTGTCGAAAAAAGATTTCTAAAAGAAAATCTTAAAATATCCTTAAATTTGGTTTGAATAGGTTCTTTAACTAATTTGTTAGTGGTAGTTTTTGGTTTTGAAACATAGTAATCTTCAACGATAGTGCCATCTTTCATTCTGATTTTTCTAGTGGCATAGTGACTAACCTCATCATAATCATGAGTAGAGACAATCACTAATTTATCTTTTGAAATATCATGTAATAAGTCAATTATACCTTTACTGGATTCGCTATCTAGGTTACCGGTTGGTTCATCGGCAATAATAAGTGGGCAATCCTTAGCTAAAGAACGAGCAATCACTAATCTTTGTTTCTCGCCACCAGAAAGCTTAGAGGCTCTTTGGTTTTTTCGATGTGTCAAACCAACTTTTTCTATTAGTTCTAAGGCTCTTTCTTTTCTTAGGTCCTCTTGGTATCCTTGGACTTCTAAGGCTAAAACAACGTTTTGATAAACTGTATAAGATTCAATAACGTTATATTTTTGAAAGATAAAGCCGATATATTGAGCACGGTAATTTTCCCAGTCATCACTCGTAAAATGAAATGTTTCTTCACCAAAAATCAGTAAATCACCATCTTCGTAGGTATCAAGAGCCGATAAAACATTTAATAATGTTGATTTTCCGCTACCAGACTCTCCTGTAATAACAACAAATTCACCTAGTTCTAGTTTTAAGTTTACTTTATTAATTCCTAGTGAAACTCCGTTTTCGGTTTTGTAATATTTTGAGATATTTATTAATTCTAGCATTTAAAACCCCTCTTTTTTTAAAAATACATATTATATATAATATAATATTTTTGAAAATATAACAACACATATTTTTCTTAAATCATTGGAAATAGCAATATTATTATTATATAATAAGATAGTGATTAAAGCAGGAGGTCAAAATGTCAAAATTAGTAATCAAAAATTTACACGTTAGTGTAGAAGATAAAGAGATTTTAAAAGGGATTAATTTAGAAATAAATTCTAATGAAGTTCATGCCATCATGGGGCCAAACGGAACCGGAAAATCAACCTTAGCTAATGCTCTTATGGGACACCCGAATTATCTTATCACTAAGGGTGAGGTTTATTTAGATGATCTAAATATCACTAAATTAGAAGTTGATGAAAAAGCCAAAGCTGGTCTTTTTTTAGCTATGCAATACCCAAATGAAGTATCCGGGGTTACAAATAGTGATTTTATGCGTCAAGCATTAAGATCAAAAGGAAATAATATGGGTGTTATTGAATTCGCGATGATGTATGAAAAGCATTGCGAGGAGTTAAAAATGGGAAGAGACTTGCCTCATCGATATCTAAATGAAGGATTTAGTGGTGGTGAGAAAAAAAGAAATGAAGTATTACAGATGAAGGTATTAAAGCCGAAAATAGCTATTTTAGATGAGATAGATTCTGGTTTAGATGTTGATGCATTAAAGATTGTCGGTACTAATGTTAGTGATATGGTTAATGATGGATTGGGTTGTTTGTTGATTACTCATTATCAAAGAATATTAGAATATATTAAACCAACTCATGTGCATGTCATGAAAAATGGAAGAATCGTCAAAGAGGGTGGCATTGATTTGATCGAAAAAATAGATCAAGAAGGATACGAATGGATCAAAGATGAAAACAATTAAGGCTAATACTGATGAATTTGTAGTTATTGATATTAATGAAAAATCAAGTGATATTAAATATCATATTTTAGATAATGCCAGGTTAAAATTAGTTATTATCAATAATGAAAACAGTAATAATAAAATATCTATTGATATAGAAAAAGATGCCTATTTGAATTTAGTTTATGGAAGTTTTAGTTTTTTTGATCAAACGGATATTAATATTAATCTAAAAAAAGAAGGTAGTAATACCGATGTTAAGTCTTTAGCGATCGGTAATAATGCTACTCTAGATATTAATATTAACGTTAATCACCAAGCTAAGGATTCTAAAAGTGATATATATTCGATTGGTATAGCTAATAAGAAATCTAACATTATAATAAAAACAATAGCTAACATTCAAAAAAACATGGTTAATTCAAATAGTTATCAAAAAATAGTCGGCAGTATTCTAGATGATGAATCAAGAATAACGGGTGATCCTGTTTTATATATAGATGAATACGATGTAGTAGCTGGGCACGGGGCAGCAGTAGGGAAGTTAGATAGTGAAGCTATGTTTTACTTAATGAGCCGAGGCATTTCTAAAGAAGAGGCCAAAAAGATGTTGCTTTATTCAATGATGACTCCTTTTTTGGATTCTCTTGATAATAAAGATTTAGTAGATAAAATAATGGGAATGATTTAATATGTTAAATGTAAATAAAATAAGAAAAAGATTTCCAATATATAAAAATAATAAAGACTTAGTATATTTAGATTCTGCAGCAACGGCTTTAAAATTAGATAGTGTTATCGACCAAGAAGTATACTATTATAAAAACATTTCTGCTAATGTTCACCGCGGTGTATATAAAAATAGCTATCAAGCAACTTTTTTATACGAAGAGGCAAGAAGTAAGATTGCTAATTTTATTAACGCAAAAGAAGAAGAAGTGATTTTTACAAAAGGGACTACCGATTCACTAAATAAAGTCGCTAGAATGCTAGAAGATAGTATTTTAGAAGGTGATGAAATAATCACATCAGAATTAGAACATCACTCATCGATATTACCGTGGATGGAAATAGCTAATAAAAAGAAAGCTAAATTAGTATTTATTCCACTTACTAAAGATAATAAAATAACTCTAAATAACTTTAAAAAGGTTTTATCAAGTAAATCAAAAGTCGTGGCTATCACCCATATGTCGAATGTTTTAGGCGATTTAGTTGATGCTAAAGAGATATTTAGTTTAGCAAAAGATAAAAATATGTATACTATTTTAGATTGTGCACAATCAATAATGCATACGAAAATAAATGTCAAAGAATTAAAATGTGATTTTTTAGGTTTTTCTGGGCATAAAATGTTTGGGCCAACAGGTATTGGAATTTTATTTGGGAAAGAAGAGTTATTAAACAACTTACCTCCAGCTGAATTTGGTGGAGAGATGGTTAATCAAGTTTTTAAGAACCACGCCACTTATAAAGATGCTCCACTTAGATTAGAAGCGGGTACTCAAAATATTGCCGGGGCGATTGGATTAGCGGCAGCGATAGATTTTATCGATGAAATAGGCTATGAAAACATCAATAAACATATCAAATTTTTAAGAAAATACGCGATCAATCAAATGATGAATATTGATGGCATTACTATTTATAATCAAAAATCAAATGGGGCGATGATATCTTTTAACGTAGATGGGCTTCATCCCCATGATTCAGCTACATATCTAGACCAAGAAAACGTTGCTGTTAGGGCTGGCCACCACTGTGCCCAACTTGTTAATAATTTATTGAGTGTTGATGCAACCTTAAGGGTTTCATTAAGCATTTATAATAATAAAAAAGATATTGATTTATTTATTGACGCATTAAAAAAGACAATAAATTTTTTTAATGGATTTTAACTAAGGAGAATGCTATATGGATTTAAGTTTTTTATACCGACAAGTAATTATGGATCATTATAAGAACCCAAGAAATAAGGGTCTTATCAATGATGCGAATTACTTATCAATCCAAATGAATAATCCATCTTGTGGGGATGATATAGTTGTCCAAATGAAAGTGGAAGATGGCAAAATTATAGATATAAAGCATGATGGAAAAGGGTGTTCTATTTGTTGTTCATCTGCCTCAGTTATGAGTGAAGCCCTAATTGGTTTAAATAAAGAAAAAGCGATTATTGTTGTTAATGAGTTTTATGAGTTAGTAAAAGGCATGCCATTTAACGAAGCGATTATTCAAGGTGATATTTTAGCCTACCAAGGAGTCGCTAATTTTCCTGCCCGCATTAAATGTGCGACACTCGCATGGAAAGCAATCGAAAAAGGAATAGATGAGAGGATGAATGATGGACGATAATAAAAAGAAAATAGATGATATAGTAGGCGATTATAAGTTTGGTTTTAAGACTGATGCTAAAACGCTAGCTGATACTGGAAAAGGACTTAACGAAGATGTAATCAGACAAATTTCTGCATATAAAAATGAGCCGAAATGGATGTTAGATTTTAGATTAAAAGCATATAAGGAATTTTTAAGATTAGAAAATCCTAAATATGGACCTGACTTAAGTAAGATTGATTTTAATGAATTTAAATATTTTATTAGAACAAGCGAAAAAGCTGAAAGAAGCTGGGATGATGTACCAGAAAATATCAAGGATACTTTTGAAAGAATTGGTATTCCAGAGGCTGAAAGGAATTTTTTAGCTGGCGTTTCCACTCAGTTTGAATCAGAGGTTGTTTACCATAGTACAATGCATGAATTAGAAGAACTTGGAGTTATATACGTAGATACTGATACCGCATTAAGAGAGTATCCAGATTTATTTAAAAAGTATTTTAATACCGTTATTAAATTTAATGATAATAAATACGCAAGTTTAAATAGCGCAGTTTGGAGTGGAGGATCATTTATTTATGTTCCAAAAGGAGTTCATGTACCAAAACCGCTACAATCATATTTTAGAATTAATGCTAATCAAATGGGGCAATTTGAAAGAACTTTAATAATTGTTGATGAAGGAGCCTCAGTTCATTATGTTGAAGGGTGCACTGCCCCAATTTATACTTTGGATTCATTACATGCTGCAGTGGTTGAAATAGTTATCTTAAAAGATGCTCATTGCCGTTATTCAACTATCCAAAACTGGTCATCAAATGTTATAAACCTTGTAACCAAAAGAGCTTTTGTTTATGAAAACGGGCATATGGAATGGATTGACGGAAACATCGGTAGTAGGATAAATATGAAATATCCAGCTTGTTACTTATTAGGTCGTAATGCTAAGGGTACAACAGTTTCGATTGCCTTCGCATCTAAGGGACAAGTCCAAGATGCGGGAGCTAAAATGATCCATATAGCTCCTAATACATATTCAACTATTATCTCAAAATCGATTTCAAGAGGTGGTGGAAAGGTTAACTACCGGGGAAAAGTAGAGTTTCAAAAACAATCAAAAGGGTCAAAATCACATGTGGAATGTGATACTATTATCTTAGATGAGTTATCAACAAGTGATACTATTCCAACAAATGTAATTAATAATAGTGAGTCTTTCTTAGAACATGAGGCGACAGTTTCAAAAGTGTCTGAGGAACAACTATTTTATCTTATGAGCAGAGGGTTAAATAAAGAAGAAGCAACCGAAATGATTGTCATGGGTTTTATTGAACCTTTCGCTAAAGAATTACCGATGGAATATGCAGTTGAATTAAATCAACTTATTAAGCTAGAGATGGAAGGATCTATTGGTTAATCGATGAAGTTTTTAATTATTGGTAGTAAAAACGGAATAAAAAAAGAAGATAGAACAATCATTACTAAGTTATTATCAAATATGATTGATATTAAAGATATTGTCTTTGAAGATGAATTATTGATTGTTTTTTTCAATGATTTAGAAGACCTTGATTTTAAAGATGTAATTTTAAATTTAAACGCTGATTTAATGATAGATTATCGGATATATCTTTCAAGAGAATACCAACAAGAAAATATTAAAGAAGCTTTTAATGAAGTAAGTAAAAAACTAAAAGAGATTCCTTATTCCTTAAATAATGTATATCTAGATGATAAAGAAATCTTAAAGTATGATTTAGTTAATGGAGCACCACTAGATTATTTAAGAAAAAAAATATTTAAAAAATATTATAATGATTTAGATATGCTAGAAACCATTAAGACTTATTTGGATTGTAACCAAAATATGAGTGTTGCCGCCAAAAAACTTTATTTACATAGAAACACATTAATTCAAAGAATAGAAAGGTTCAACTTAGAAACGAATCTTGATGTTCGAACATTTATTGATGGATATCTAATCTATCATTTACTATAAAAAATAAAAGGCATAAGAAAAGACCAAATTAATGGGGATATTAATTTGGTCTTTTCAAAAAGAGAGAAGATAATTAAGCTGCAACTGCAGTTAACATCCATATATGTTTCTGGAGTTCAGTGATCGCTCCAGTTAACATATCACTAGTAGGAAGATCGCCTAATTTATCAGACACTTCGATTGCTTCTTTAAATTCGCTAACTAAAAGTTTGAAATCGTTAGCAACAGAAGCAGCCATTGATGTGGCATTTAAGTTGCCTTCGGCATCTTTAATAGAAGCAAGGTCCAAATAGTTTCTAACATTAGCAACAGGATTTAATCCTAACGCTAATAGTCTTTCAGCAATCTCATCGTATAGTTCAGTTACGTAATCATATAATTCCTCAAATTTAGCGTGTAACGCGAAGAATTGAGGACCCTTTACATACCAATGGTAGTTATGTAATTTAACGTACAGAACTCCTAAATTTGCTACTTGTTTGTTTAATAATTTTTCTAATTCTTTCATGATATTTTGCCTCCTTATCATTAGTACACCTCTATTTTAACATTACTTCTAGCCCTCTTCAAATGATATGCTTCTTACTTATTGTGCACAATGCACATAGATTTTTTTAAAAGCAAAGCTTAAAATAAATACAGTTAGAAAAACAAAAATAAAAATAAAAGGATGTGAGTTTAAATGGCAACGTTAGAATTAAAGGACATTAATAAGATTTATCCTAATGGTGTTCAAGCGGTTTTTGATTTTAATCTAAGAATTAAAGACAAAGAATTTATCGTTTTTGTTGGACCTTCTGGGTGTGGTAAATCAACAACTCTTAGAATGATCGCTGGATTAGAAGAAATAACAAGTGGTGAATTATATATCGATGATGAGTTAGTTAATGATAAAGCTCCAAAAGATAGAAACATCGCGATGGTTTTCCAAAGCTATGCGTTATATCCTCATATGACGGTATATGATAATATGGCATTTGGTTTAAAACTAAGAAAAATGCCAAAACTAGAAATTGAAAAGAAAGTTCAAGAAGCTGCTGAGATTCTTGGGTTAGTACCATATTTAAAAAGAAAACCAAAAGCGTTGTCTGGGGGGCAAAGACAAAGGGTGGCTCTAGGTAGAGCAATAGTAAGAGATGCAAAAGTATTCTTAATGGACGAACCATTATCAAACTTAGATGCTAAGCTACGTGTTCAAATGCGTGGGGAATTAATTAAATTACATAATAGAATCGAAACAACTACTATTTATGTAACCCATGACCAAATTGAAGCGATGACAATGGCTTCAAGAATCGTTGTAATGAAAGACGGATACATTCAACAAGTAGGTGCTCCAAAGGCTATTTATGATAACCCAGTTAATATGTTCGTTGGTGGATTCATCGGAACTCCTCCTATGAACTTTATTGAAGGTAGAGTATCAGAAGATGGTTGGTTTAGAGCAGGAACTCATAAACTAAGAGTACCAGCTGCTAAATTAGCTATTATTAAACATAATAAATTCTTTGATGCTGATATCGTTTTAGGTATTAGACCAGAAGACATTCATGATGATGAAGTGGTTAAAGAAGCTTATCCAGAAGCTGCATTAGATATCGTGGTTGATGTTGCCGAATTATTAGGAGCTGAAACTAATATCTATACGACAATTAATGAAAATTCTATTTGTGCAAGCGTAAACGCTAGAGCCGATATTAGAATGGGCGATACTATTAAGTTAGCATTAGATATGAACAAATGTCATTTCTTTGATCCACATAGTGAAAGAAGATTAACAGAAGATGCAGAAATCAATCCGCATAAAGAAGAATATGTTTCTTTAAAACAAGATTCAGTTGCTCCAGATGCGATTATTCCTGAAGAAGCTCCAAAGAAAAAAGCTAAAAAAGTTAAAGAAGAAGCAGAAGAAAAGAAAGAATAAATTAAAGACCCACTCGGGTCTTTTTTTATGGCTATATAAAATGATTAATTACATTAAGAATAACAATGAAGGAATTTCTATTTTTTCATCTAATGAAGAAAAAATAGTAAAGGGCACAGTATTAGGTTTTATTAAGAAAAAGTGTATTAATAATCTTTTTTCATATGAAGGATATGTAAAAGCGTGTAAAAAGGTATTAAAGATTTCATCATTAGTGCCGGTAGTCATATCAAAAAGCGAAGTATATTTTCCTATATCAAGGGTGAAGGATTATGAAAATATTTTTATAAACTATTTAGCAATTAGTAGTTTATCTATCAATAAAGAACAAACTATTATTACTTTTTTTGATGGACAAACTATAAAAATAGATATATTAAAAGGGAAAATAGAAAGAATAATCAATAATATTGAATCAATTTTAAAATATAAAACGTTTCCAGAATCAAAATGTAGATAATTATTTACTTAAATGTTATAATATTATTGCAAAAAACGATTATTAATAAGGAGGGCAATCATGGCCAAAAAAACAATTAAAGACATTGATTTAAAGGGAAAGAAAGTGTTAATTAGAGTGGATTTTAATGTACCACTAGACAAAGCGACAGGTGCAATTACTGATGATACGAGAATAGTTGCTGCATTACCTACTATTAAATATGCGATCGAACAAGGCGGAAAAGTTATTTTATTTTCACACTTAGGTAGAGTTAAAGAAGAAGCAGATAAAGCAAAAAACAGTTTAAAATTAGTTGCTAAAAGATTAGAAGAACTTTTAAATAAACCAGTTGTTTTTATTCCTGAAACAAGAGGAAAAGTATTAGAAGACGCTATTAGTAATTTAAAAGAATCAGATGTTTTAATGTTTGAAAACACAAGATTTGAGGACTTAGATGGTAAGAAAGAATCTAAAAATGATCCTGAACTTGGTAAGTATTGGGCATCCTTAGGTGATGTATTTGTAAATGATGCGTTTGGAACTGCTCATAGAGCACATGCATCTAATGCAGGAATAGCTGCTAATATAGAAGATACAGTAGCTGGGTTCTTATTAGAAAAAGAAATTAATTTTATTGGAGGAACTCTAGAAAATCCAAATAGACCATTTGTTGCGATATTAGGAGGAGCTAAAGTATCTGATAAGATAGAAGTTATTAAAAATTTATTAAATGTTGCTGATAAAGTATTAATTGGTGGAGGAATGGCATTTACCTTCTTAAAAGCGCAAGGTAAGGAAATTGGAACCTCTCTTTTAGAAAGCGATAAAGTAGATTTAGCAAAAGAATTATTAGCACTAGGAAAAGATAAAATCGTTTTAGGATATGATTGCTTAACAGCGAGAGAATTTGCTGATGTTAAGGGAGAAGTCCATGATTTTGATTCTATTCCAGAAGATGAAATGGGATTAGACATTGGCCCTAAGACTATTGCGGAGTTCTTAAAATATATAAGCAATGCTAAAACTATCGTATGGAACGGACCACTTGGAGTATCAGAGTTTAGCAATTTTGAAAGAGGAACCAAAGAAATTGCTTTAGCAATCGCTAAAAACAAAGAAGCAATAAGTATCATAGGTGGTGGGGACTCAGCAGCGGCAATCGCTAAGTTTGGACTAGAAAATGAGGTTACTCACGTTTCAACCGGTGGTGGAGCTTCACTAGAATATCTAGAAGGTAAAGTTTTACCAGGAGTTGCTATTATCGATGAAAAATGTTGTTGTGGATGCGGCAACCATAAACACTAATGGATATTGGTAAACAAATAAGAGAACTTAGGTTAGGCAATGGTCTAACCCAAGAGGAACTAGCCAATAGACTAGAGTTAACTAAAGGCTATATCTCTCAATTAGAAAACAATTTAACATCACCTTCAATGCAAACCTTATTCTCGATTTTAGAGGTTTTAGGAACTGATGTTCATGAGTTTTTCAGTAAAGAAGAAACAAGTGCTGTTGTCTATAAAAAGGAAGATTTCTATATTAAAGAAAACGAAGAATTGAAACATAACATCAGTTGGATTGTCCCAAATGCTCAAAAATATGAGATGGAACCTATTTTAATAGAAATAGAGCCACATGGTCAGTCAGAAATTGATGATCCGCACCCAGGAGAGGAATTTGGGTATGTTTTAGAAGGGCAAATAACTCTTGTTTATAATAAAAAAAGATATATAATAAAGAAAGGTGAGACTTTTTATTATTTGACTAATAAAGAGCATTACTTATTAAATACTACCAACCAAGTGGCAAAGGTATTATGGATAAGTACCCCACCAATGTTTTAGGAGGAGAAAAAAATGGAAAAAGAAATTACAATTAAGAGCACAACTGGTTTACACGCTAGCTTAGCGGCAAAAGTTGTCCAAACAGCTTCCAAATATGCTGTTGATATTAGATTAATCTATCATGATAAAGTGGTTGATGTTAAATCTATCTTAGGTCTAATGAGTTTAGCTATTCCACAAGGCGAAAATGTCAAAATAGTAGCTAAGGGCGATCATGCTGCAGAAGCAATAAAAGATATCGCATCAGTTCTTGGATAAAGATATGGCTAGCAAAAAAAGAGTTCCAGTAATTGCTGGAAATTGGAAGATGTTTAAAAATCGTGATGAAGCTTTAGCTTTTGTTTTTGCTGTTAATGATAATATGCCAAAAAGAAAAGAAGTTGAAACGGTTATTTGTGCACCAGCGATTCATTTATCGGCTTTAGTCAAACGACAAGGCGATAATTTGAGAATCGGTGCACAAAATATGCACTTTAAAGATTCTGGTGCTTTCACAGGTGAAATTTCTCCTTTAATGTTAGTTGATGCTGGAGTATCTTATTGTGTAATTGGACATAGTGAAAGAAGACAATATTTTAATGAAACTGATGAGACGGTTAATTTAAAAGTTAAAGCAGCGATCGCTCATGATATTATTCCAATTCTTTGTGTTGGTGAGTCATTATCAATTAGAGAAAAAGGGACAACTAATCGTTTCGTTAAAAAACAAATACTAAAAGCTTATGAGGGAATTGAACTTGAAGATGCATTAAAGGTTATTGTTGCTTATGAACCTATTTGGGCAATTGGAACCGGAGTAACTGCTACCAAAGAACAAGCTAATGAAACAATTAAAGGAATTAGAAGAGTATTAGCTAAACTATATCAAAGAGTGAACGCTAATAAGATGAGAATCCTTTATGGGGGCTCAGTAAACACAAATAACATTAAGGAATTACTAGGCGAATCTGACATCGATGGCGCTTTAATAGGGGGAGCTTCGCTTAAATCGGATGATTTCTTAAAATTAGTGGATGCGGCAAGAAAATAAATATTTTAGGACTTATTATGAAAATCATAATGGTCCTTTTTATTTAGGAAAAGAATAGAGAGGCATGTATATCAAAAATAATAAAAGATATCTATGAAAATTCGTAATTTTCTTAAATAGCTAAATAATATTTTTTTGATTGCATCTATACTTATAAATAAAACATGATATAATTTAATGACCAAGGAGAGAGAATTTAATGGAACATAATATAATGACATTTAACATGAGAATTGATCAAACTAGCGATGGAATGAATTCATGGCCATATCGTCTATCATCAGTCTCACAATTTTTAAAAGAAACAAAACCTTTGATAATTGGTGCTCAAGAAGTATCAAAAGCGATGAGGGATGGGGTATTAACACTAACGGGTGATTATTATTCATTTGGGATGCCAAGAACAACCGAAGGAGAAGGAACACCAATTTTATATAATCATAGAGTACTATATTTAATTGATGGAGGGACATTTTGGTTATCAGAAACACCGACAGTTCCAGATTCAATAAGCTTTGATGCGGCATATCATCGAATTTGTACATACGCTACTTTTTGTTTTCGGGTTGATCGGACAAAAAGATTTAGAGTGTACAATACCCATTTAGATAATAAATCAGAATTAGCGAGAATGAAGGGTATTGAAATTATTTTTGAACACATTAAAAAAAGAAACGATAAGGAAGAACATTTACCGACATTTTTAATGGGAGATTTAAATGCTGAGCATGGCTCAGATGTTTTAAAATACATAGAGTCAAGAAAAGATGATCCTAGTTTACCTACTAATAACGCTTTTTCATTGATGAAAAAAGAAGATGTTGGGGCTACTTTTCATGGGTACGAAGGGAAAACAAAAGGGGATCCTCTTGATTTTATCTTTTATACAGATGATCTAAAAGTATCAAATCCGGTTATTTTTAGAGAAAAAATAAATGATCGCTATATTAGCGACCATTATCCGGTATATGTAAAGGTTGAATTTTAGTTTTTTAGTTTAAGTAGATAATCTAATAAACATTTTGCTGCTTGTAATGGACCATCTGATTCCATATTAGGTAAAGCAAGCTTTGTATATAGTATTCCAATAGGGATACTATTTTCTTTTAATAATGAAAAATAAGTATCTATGAGTTTCCTTGTTTTTAGTTCTCTTTGCATTGGACCAAAAGGATTAGCGAAAAAAGAAGTAGTAATACCAGTTTCAGAAGTAGTACCTTTAGATAATCTTTTTCCCTTTATAAAGTATTCTTTAGCATCATCAAGAGATTCAAAGAATTTTACACCCTTATTATTATCTTCATAATTATTAGCGTATAATACCATATCAATATGATGAAATTTATTAATAAAATCATAATCTGAGACCGGTAGAACAATACGAGCATTCTTTTTATCGGGATTAATAAATACACCACGATCAATTTCCTTATAGACATAACCTTCTTCTAAATCATCTAATCTAACGAATGCTCCTATTTCAGTACCGGTCGCAAAGACGCTTTCATTAACCTTAAAGAAAGTGCCCATATCATCAAAGATTGTTGACATCTCTTTAATATGGTTAGATCCCAAGCTTCTTAAGGCTTCTAGTGATTCAGATTTCCCTGCTCCACTATCACCGATAATTACAATATTCTTAGTTGAGTTATCTTCCATTAATAAACTTACCATTGCCCCGTGAATTGGTAAACAATCCATATCGATGGTTTTTAGATTATATAATGTTAATAACATTTTTTTCATATAACCAAAATAATCATTTTTATCTAAATAACTAATAATACCGATATAAGTATCATTAGACTCATCATGAAAAATCATGCCATCATGTTTATTATCTTCCACTCCAAAGATACAAATGATATCTGGTTTTTGATTCAAGTATTTAGTTTTAGTAATTGGCTCAAAAAGATTAGATAGCGATATCAAATGATGAAGATAATCTACGTGACAGTAAACATATGCTTTAGATCTTCCAACATAAATAGGATAACAATAAAAGAGGTTTGGATCTATTATTATATCGTCTATAAAATTTGTTTTAGTTTCGTTAAAATAATCAACTCTAGTATTACTTTTAGTTTGGATAAGAAATGGCGGTCTAATTAAAGTTCGATCAACAAAAGGAATACCTTTAGTAAATGGGTAGTTAAGAGAATTAGAGTAATCGTTATGGTTAATTGATATTAAAGCATTTAACCCCGCAGGTAACTGACGGTATACTGAAAACCTTTTTTGCATTAACTTTTCTTGAACGGTTCGATACAAATCAAGAATCAAACTAGTAAATGATTCAGAAGTACTAATCATATCTTTATCATCAGATAAAACACCATATCTTTGAATCTTCCTCCAGTAGTCATAAAACGCCTCACCAAACTCGATTAAAATATTAGGATAGTGCGTTAATAAGCGATTATAGGTAATTGGATGCTCACCCTCAGTAAGGATTAAATAAGCTCCAATAATTTCTAAGGGCATAAAATAATCTTCTAGGTTTCCAAAGTTTTTTTTCTTTTTATAGTACTTAATAAATCTTTCTAAAACAAGAAAAAAAGTCTCGCTTGTTAGTATTTCTTTTTTAGAATTACAGCTAAAGTCATATAATACGATGTTGTTTTTATTTATTCGATAACTCATATAATCCACCTTATTTTAAAATTATACCATAATATATAAATATTTTATCAACTCACTATAAAATCAAACGATGATTAATTTTAGTATTTTTATCTCTTTTGTGTTAGTATAAGAATATAGTATTTTATTAGCGAAAGGATCAATTTATAAATGGAAAAAGATAAATTTGTTGATATCATTGGCATGGGGAAATTAGCTACTATTAGACAAAGCATTAACAAAGACGCCATAAATGGAACAACTGGCGTTTTAAAGAATGATCAAAACGAATTATATACCTTTAAGACAATAGATGAGATTATAAGATCTATTCCTAGTTATCGCCTTTATAATTATTCTTCAATGGATGGAGGCTCAGCCTTTAAGGAAGCTATCATGAGCTGGGTATTTAAAAATTACCTAGATGAATTTAAAAAAGAATTTTTCTATAGTGTTATACCAACTCCAGGATCAGCGGCTGGATTGGCATTAACACTAAAGGTTAAAGCTAAAGAAAACGAGGAAGTCTTAGTACCTAATATTTATTGGAGTAACTATGATGGAATTTTAAATATTTATAACACTAAGAAAAAAACATACAACATGTTTAAGGATAACCATTTTGATATTGAGTCTTTTATTAAAAACGCAGAGGATATTTTAAAAGACAACGAAAGGTTAATTGTTTTATTTAATGATCCTTGTCATAACCCAACCGGTTATTCATTAGATGGTAGCGAATGGAACCAAATTATTGAATATATCAACTCTTTAAAAAAACGAAACAAAAAAGTTATTATTTTATATGATATAGCATACATTGATTATGCATTTGAAAAGTATTTTAATTCAAGAGACAATTTAGCTCTTTTATCAAAATTAGATAATCATGTCCTAACAACCATTTCTTTTAGTGGCTCTAAGTCTTTTGCGGTATATGGACTTAGATTAGGAGCTCAAATAGTATTATCTAAAGATGAAGAAGAATTAAAAGAGTTAAAACAGTCAATGATGTACGTGGCAAGAGCAACATGGAGTTCTCCGCCAACAACAGGTATTCAAATGATGATTACCTTAATGTCAGATGAGAAATTAAGAAATAAGTTTTTAGGCGAATTATTTGAAGCAAGAGAAATGTTAGCAGGCAGAAAGAAGATTTTTGTCGATGAGGCAATTAAGATTGAATTATCAATGCTACCTTTAAAAGATGGTTTTTTTGTAACTATACCAACAAATAACCCTTATCTACTTAGAGAAGAGTTATTAAAAGAAGATATCCATGTTGTTCCACAAACTAAATCTATTAGAATTGCGATCAGTAATATTCCAACAAGGCAAATCGAAGGATTAGCTACGGCTATTTTAAAAGCTAAAAATAAAATTAATGAATAAAAATAAAAAAATGGTGTTTGTCACACCATTTTTATTATTTACTGTAAAACTCAACTATTAATTGTTCGTTGATGTTGTTTAAGAATTCTTTACGTTCTGGATATCTTGCGAATGTTCCAATGCCTGTTTCTGCATCGTATGATACATATTCAACAGTTACGTATTGAGCTTCTAAAGCTTCTTTAACAACAACTAGATCTTTAGATTTTTCTCTTAATGCGATTTTTTGTCCTGGTTTTAATCTATAAGATGGAATATCAACTTTCTTACCGTCAACTAAGATATGACCATGGTTTACTAGCTGTCTTGCTTGTGCTCTAGTTCTAGCTAATCCAAGACGATAAACGATGTTATCTAGACGAGATTCTAATAGAATTAAGAAGTTTTCACCGTGTTTACCGCTTAGTTTGCCAGCTTCATTAAATGTTTTTCTGAATTGTTTTTCAGAAACGCCATATGTGAATCTAACTTTTTGTTTTTCTTGTAACTGCAAGCCGTAATCACTAAGTTTAGCTCTTCTTTGTCCGTGTTGACCTGGTGAGTATGGGCGTTTAACTAATTCTTTGCCTGATTCAGAAATTGAATAGTTTAAACGACGTGATATTTTCCAAGTTGGTCCTGTGTAACGTGACATAATTTTACCCCTTTCTTATTTTTTTAGGTAAATACGTAGTTATTATTTATTAATCCTATTATTCTTTTCACCTTAAAGCAGTAGAAGGCTACTTAGTCCTAATTAATAGAATAGGATTTTGATAGATAATTTATACGCCTGCTTTACCAACGCCTTATTATTTTATAATAATAGAAGGCTAATGTCAAACTATATTTTTGAATTTTTGGGCATATTTTTAGATTTCTTATTAAAAATGTTTCAATTTATAAAAATTATTTTCATTCTTAAAACTTTATGTTATAATACTGAAAGACTATAATAATTATATTATTATCGATTAAATGTTTTTAGAGTTTTATAAAAACGAAGACATAAGAAGGACGGTAACATATTGAAAACCACTAAGGGGAACGTTGGAAAAAAAATATTAAGAGCATTGTCCTTAATACTAATTGATGCCATATCGATTACTATTACTTACGTTGCAATGTATGCTTTATTGAATGAAGTAGGCATCAAATTTGAACTAAAAATCATTCTGATAAGTCTACCAATCGTTGTTATTTGTAAGTTGTTATTTAATGTCTTTCTTGGCATTTATAAAGGAATATTAAAATATACCGGATTTGAAGATATCGTTCGGATTTTTGTTTCGTCGATACTTTCTAATTTCTTGTTATTTTTATACCAGGTGATTTCTAAAGTTGATTTTATGGTTCCAATCGGTTATTTATTCTTAACGCCACTTGAAATTATATTCTTTATGTTGCCTAGGGCTGTTCCAAGACTAAAAAGATATGTTAGATATCAATTTGGTAGAGGAAAACTGTTTGGTAAGAGAACGTTAATCATTGGTGCGGGTAGCGGCGGAAACCAAATAATTAAACAATTAATGTCTGAAAAGAGATTAGATTGTAGCCCAGTAGCAGTGTTAGATGATAATGTTGATAAATTAGGTAGTAGAATAGCAGGAATAAAAATCGTTGGAACATTAGATGATATTGAAGAGATTTGTTATTTTTATCATATTGAAGAGGTTGTTGTAGCAATTGCTGAAATGCCAAAAGAAAAACTCCAAAAGATCGTAGAGTTTTGTAATAAAAAAGAAATAAATGTAAGAAAGATGAAGATCATCACTAATGTTGATGATAAAGAAGTGACCAAGATTGATGAAATCAAGATTGAGGATTTATTAAATAGACCACATATATCTTTGGATAACGAAGGTATTGAGAAGATCATTAAGGCTAAAAGAGTGTTAGTAACCGGTGGTGGTGGTTCAATTGGTAGTGAACTTTGTAGGCAAATAGCACTATTAGAACCAGAACAATTAGTAATATTTGATATCTATGAAAATAATGCATACGATATTCAAATGGAATTACAAAGACAGTTTAGAAGATTAAATAAGAAATTAAACCTAGAAGTAATAATAGGTAGTGTATATAATGAAGCAAGACTAGAAACGGTATTTAAAAGATATAGACCAAACATTGTGTTTCATGCGGCAGCATACAAGCATGTTCCACTAATGGAAGATAGTCCAATAGAAGCAGTAAGAACTAATGTATTAGGCACATATAATTGTGCAAAACTTGCAGATGAATATAAAACTGATAAATTCATATTAGTTTCTAGCGATAAAGCAGTTAGACCAACTAATGTAATGGGGGCAACAAAGCGGTTTGCCGAGATGGTAATGGAAGATGCTCAGAGTAAAGCAACCCATACTAAATATGCTGCAGTTAGATTTGGAAATGTCTTAGGATCTAATGGTAGTGTTGTACCACTATTTAAAAAACAAATTTTAGAAGGTGGACCGGTCACGGTCACTCATGAAGAAATCACAAGATACTTCATGACGATACCTGAGGCTGTTAATTTAATATTACAATGTGCAGTGTATGCTCATGAGGGAGAAATCTTTATTCTAGATATGGGTGAACCAGTTAAGATCATTGACTTAGCCAAGAAGATGATTAGTTTAGCTGGACATACTCCATTTGAAGATATTAATATCATCGTTACCGGACTAAGACCAGGTGAGAAATTATATGAAGAATTATTGGTTGATGAATCAAGACATAAAAAGACCGATAATGATAAGATCTATATTGAAGAATGTCATATGAATAAAAACATCTCTGAAATTGTATCACAGTTTAATTTAGATTTTGAGACAATGAGCAAAGCAGACGTGAAGAAATTTGTATCTAAGGTAGTAGAAACATACGAAATTGAGTAGTAATAAAATAGTAAGATGATTAAGGAATTATAGTAATCAAATTCATAAGTAAATTTTGGTAAAGTTTATAACAAATAAAAAATAGAAGGTACTTTAAAAAACAAATATATTTATCATGCGCTGATATAATTTTGTTTCTCTTACTCTTATGAAAGATAATACCATAGAAGTGATTTGAACCAATATTTTTGGAAGATTTAAACGCACAACACTATCAAACAACCATAGAGTTGAAAATATAATTTATTTTAAAGTGATATGCTGTAAATGATGGAAATCGTTAATGAAGCTGTGTTAATGGGGCATAAGTAATTAATTTGTGTTTTGAGTGAACGTTTCGCTGTTCTAGTGAGTTTTAAGAAATCAGGGGGGGAAATGAAAAAGTTTTATTTCGTTATAAAGTTTGTATTGGATGAATTATTTTCGCTAATTTCGCTGATTGTTTTATCGGTTGTCTTCTTGGTGATTGGCGTTTTAGTAAAGGCAACAAGTAAAGGACCTGTTTTTTTTGTTCAAAATAGAGTAGGAAAAAATAATAAAATTTTCAAACTACATAAGTTTAGAACGATGCGCATTGATTCTCCTCATGATACTGCGACACACCTTCTTGATAATCCAGATCAATATATAACAAAAATAGGGAAGTTTCTACGTAAAACTAGCCTTGATGAATTGCCTCAACTGTGGGATATATTTAGAGGGAAGATGAGTTTCATCGGGCCACGTCCAGCTCTTTGGAATCAATATGATTTAATTGAGGCTAGAAGTCAAATGGGCATTTCAAAATTAAAAGTTGGGCTATCTGGATATGCACAAACTCACGGAAGAGATGATAATAGTATCGAAGAAAAAGTGAAATTGGATAAGTATTATGCTGATAAGTTTGGCTTTATCATGGATTGCAGATGTTTTTTTCTTACTATTTTAAAGGTAATAAAAAGAGAAGGAGTAGTTGAAGGGAAATCGGAAAATGAACAGTCAAAATAAAAGTAACTACAACGTAATGTCAAATGATGCTATAGTTTGTCATAACTAATGAGAAAAAGAGGTTTTATAAGTGTGAGAAAGATTCTTTTTGTGGCAAATGTAGCTAAAGAACATATATTAAAGTTTCACGTTCCGACCATAAAAAAATTAACAGAGGAAGGTTGGATTGTTGATGTTGCCTGCAATGGTGATGAAGTGGTACCCTATGTAAGAACACAATACAAGATGAAATGGAAAAGAAATCCAATTTCTATCAACACTCTTTTTGGAATAAGGGAGTTGCGAAAAATATTAGAAGCTGAAAAATATGATATTGTATACTGCCATACTCCAACTGGGGGCGTTGTTACTCGACTTGCTGCAAGAAAAGTTAGAAAAAGCGGAACAAAGGTCGTGTATTTTGCTCATGGATTGCATTTTTTTAAAAAATCTCCATTAATTAGTTGGTTATTGTTTTATCCTATCGAGAAATACTTGTCAAGATTTACTGATGTAATTATTACAATCAATCAAGAGGATTTTGAATTAGTAAAGGAGAGGTTTAATATAAAGCATGTGTATCTTCTACCAGGAGTTGGAATTAAAGTAGATAGATTCAAGATAGAGCAAAAGGAAAGTGTAAGGAGATTTTATCGAAATCAATTGAACATTGACGAAGAAACATTGGTATTGATATATGTTGCAGAAGTAAACAAAAATAAGAACCAAAAGTATTTATTAAAAGCAATTAGCGAGTTAACCAAAACAATTAAGAATGTCGTTTTATTATTAGTTGGGCCGGACCATTCTGGAGGAAAAACTAGGAGAAGTGCAACAAAGATGATGCTAGATAGTAATATTAAATTTTTAGGGTGGCGAAGTGATATTCCCCAATTACTTTGCTGTTCCGATGTGTATGTTGCTTCCTCAATACGTGAAGGCTTTGGTATTAATTTAATTGAAGCAATGGCAGCTGGTTTACCGGCGATTGCAACAAGAAATAGGGGACATTCTACTATCATAGATGATGGAGTGAATGGCTATTTGGTTGATTTAAAAGATTTTCAAGAAATGAAAGATTGTATAATCAGAGTGGTTGAAAATAAGATAGAAACTGAGGCCATAATAAAAAACGCTCTGCATAACATTTTTAAGTATGATCAAGATGCAATTACAGATAATATATTGGAAATCTTTAAAAAGGTGGAGTTGAAAATAGACTAATGGTAGAAACAATTTTAGTTAAATCAAAGAATAATAACATTTCATTAGCATACAAATTAATGATAACTATTAGTTTTGGTGTTGCTATTTTTTGTTTGATTAATGCATCATCATCTATTTTTAATGCCCCATTTTGGATTGTTCCGTTATTATATTCTTTTCTTCTTGTTGGTAGCCCAGTCAAAAAAAAGGCATTCGCTGGTCCAGGGTCAATTGTGATAAACATAGTAATGTTTTCTAGATACGTTATACTTTTCTTTTTTATGTATATCCATGATGATACTTCTCAGTTTGAAGTTGCTGGAATGTATAATATTCACGCTTGTTTATTGATTTGTGTGGAAATGATAGCTATTTTTATCGTTTTATTTGTTCATAAATATAAATTTGGAAAATCGAAAAGAAATAATGATGTTAGTGCAAGTACAAGCAACTTTAATAAGAAAATTATTTTGATTTATGTTATGATTTTTATTGCATTGTTTGTTTCAAATACTTCACTGGTTGGTACCTTACAGATTTTTGAAGGTTCCTATGATGTAGAGCAATATAATGAATATTCAAATATTAATGGTGCTATTGTTATGCTATGGCAAGCTTTGTTGATGGCTTTTTACCTATTTATTATTCTCCGCCTTGGAGCAAAGTACAGGAAAAACCTAAAGAAATCCATGCTTGTTTTATCGATTGGAATAACATTAGCGTATTTATTTTTAGTTTATATTTCACAATATAAGATATCTAGGTGGTATCCTATTGTTATAGGAGTTTCTTCAATTTTCTTTTTGTTGAAGATTTATCCGACGCGGAAAACCTTTATGACTACACTTATTGTTATCCCTATGGCGATTCTTGTTTTAGTGGCAACTGTGATGAAAAATACAAGTGGAACATCTTCAGGATTTAACGCGTTATTAGATGTATTTAGTGTGACAAATTTGGATAGTTATTTAGCGGGACCTTCAAATATTGCGAATTCAATCCTCACTAATCAGAAATTTGATATTGATTTAAATACTTTACTTTATGATTTGCTCAATAATTTTCCCGTTTTAAATGAATATATTGATAAAACTCAAGTAAGTAATAGAATGTTTAATGCCACAATTTTTGGCACTTTTGAGAGAAGCGATCAAATAATGCCTTTATTGGGGCAATCATTTTCTATTTTCGGATATATGCTGGCACCACTTTTATCAATCTGTTTTGTGAAAACTGCTCTAGTTTTTGATGATAAATATAGGATAAGCACTAATGGATTTAGTTTTTTATATGCATTTATAGCAATATGGTGTGGAATTGCCGTTATTCTTAATCTTACTATAAACATTGCGTGGTGGTATAACAGAATTATTCCAGGATTTTTAGTTTTTTGGTTGTGCCAAATAGGAGGAAAAAAAATATGGCAGTAAAAATTTTCTATTTTGCGTATAAATTACGAAAAAAAAAATTTCGTCTTATACCTCGAATTTGTGAACTCATCCTACGCTACACTTTTGGAATTGAAATTTCAACTAGAATGGTGTGTGGGACCGGATTACAGTTACCGCATAATGGACTTGGCGTTGTAATAAACCCTAAAACTATTCTCGGGAACAATGTTAAAATTCACCAAAACGTAACATTAGGTGGTAGAGAAGGGAGCGGTTGCCCAATTATAGGAGATAATGTACTTATTGGGTGCGGAGCAGTTTTATTGGGAGATATTACTGTTGGAAATGGAGCAAAAATTGGCTCTAATGCAGTAGTTTTGACTTCTGTTCCAGATGATGCAATTGCTGTAGGTATTCCAGCTGTAATAAAGGAAAAAAAGAGGTAACTATGTATGGAAGAAAAACTAGTATCAATCATTATTGCGTGTCATAATGCACAAACATATATAGATTTATGCTTACAATCTTTGGTTCAACAAACATATCACAACTTAGAGATAATTATTTGTGATGATGCTTCAAAGGATAAAAGTTGGGAAATCCTAAAAAAATGGAAAAAGAAAGACCCTCGAGTGATAATCCTTAGAAATGATGAAAATCTCTATGCTGCCGCTACTCGAAATCGCTGTATTCAAGTAAGTCATGGCGATTATGTTATGATTCAAGATATTGACGATTTTAGTTCAATTGATAGGGTAGAAAAGCAAGTCAAAGAGCTTGAAAATGATGATATCGATTTTATAAGTAGTCCAGCTTATAGCTTTTCGGAAAATCCAAACGAAATCATGGACACAATAATTAAGAAAAAAAGATCCCCTAAAAAGAAAGATTTTTTATGGAATTTGCCTTTTTTTCATCCATCAACAATGTTTAAAAGAGATTGTATTTTATCGGTCGGTGGATACCGTGTATCTCCTGAAACAATTCGCGGGCAAGATTATGATATGTTTATGAGGATGTATGCCTTGGGGTTTAAAGGAATAAATGGAACGCAACCACTTTATTATTTTAGGCTAGATGATGCCAATCTCAAAAGAAGGACTTGGAATGCACGAAAAATGGAAATGAAAATACGTAAGAAAGGATTCAAGGCACTGGGTTTAATGCCGTGGGCAGCTATTTTTATTATTAAGCCAATTTTTGCGCATTTTTATCAAAAAATCAAATATAGAGGTTTAAAAAATGAAAAAAAATAATGTAGCAATAGTTGGATATTATGGAACCGGATCATCGGCAGTTATTGATTTATTAAAAGAGTATTCTTCGGTTAATATTGCCGCACCCATTGATGGTGATTATGAGCATAATTTATTTTATTCTAAAGGGGGGTTGTTTGATTTGGGAGCCATTTTGATGAATCAATGCAGTCCATATAATTCCGATATGGCAGTGAATAATTTTCTTGACTGTTCTAGATGGCAAAACGATAATGATTTCGGTTGGTTTGGATCTTATAGGAAACATTTCGGTAATGTTTTTTTAAAAATTACTGATGAGTTTATTGACTCCATTTCCAAAAAAAAGAAAATATCTTCTGCGGTTCATATTACGAAAGTAAGATTTTCTCCTATAAAGGCAATATTGCAGTTGTGCGCAAAAGTTATTTATGGCAGAAAAATTGGGAAATTAGGAAGAAAATATATTTATGATGGGAAGTATAAATATTTTTCGATGCCAACAAAGGAAGAATTTACTTTTGCATCAAAAAAATATACTACATCCTATATCAATTTATTTTCACAAGAGGGAAAAGTTAACGTATTTGATCATCTTCTTTGGGCACAACAGACTGCATTACTTAATGACTATTTTGAAGATTTAAAAGTAATAATTGTTAATAGAGATCCACGAGATGTTTACTTGTTAAATAAATACTACTGGCATAAACCGCCCGTTTCTAATGTAAAACCCTTCTTTCCGACGAACGTCGAAGATTTTGTATTTGAATGGGAAAGATCAATTGTTGAAAAACAACAAAATTGTGATAATATACTATACATTAACTTTGAGGATTTAATTTATAAATATGAAGAAACCGTTCAGAAAATCGAACAATTCTTGGAGATTTCTCCTATAGAGCATGTCAAAAAAGGCTCATTTTTTCATCCCGATATGTCAATCGAAAATACTCAAATTTTTGAATTGAGTAAAGAGTGGAAAGACGAAGTAGAACCTCTAAAACAAAGATTATTAGAACATGTTTATTCTTTTAAAGAATTAAGGGTTCCGGATAAGAATAAATGGCTAGAAACAAGACTATTATGTGGAAAGGAAAAGAAAAAATGAAAATTGCTGTTGTTTTTGATCAAATGATATTTGGCGGTATAGAAAGAGTGGGAATATCACATATAAAGTTATTGAAAGATTTAGGACACGAAGTTGATGCCTATGTATTATCAAAATACACGGAACCAATAATAGACGAGTTAAAAGAATTATGCAGTGTGAAAATCGTTCCTTTTAGTAGGATGTCTTGTTCAGGGACCTATTGGAACGCTACAAGAAGATTTAAAGGCGGGGTGTTCATGTTACCAATTCTTTTAATCATTGTAGGGATTTATCGCAACTTTCAAAAAATTTGGAAGAAACAAATAAAAAAATATGATGTTGCAATTGCTTTTTCCGGGCACTTCAATGATCTATCGTTTGTTTCAGAGAACTTTATTAAGTCGAAAAAGAAGATAGCATGGTTGCATGGTGCCTTATATCAGTATATTATAACATCCCAAGGATTTGAATACTACTACAAGAAAATTAAAAATCTTGTTACGCTAGTTGATGATGCTCAGGAAGAAGTTTTTGCATATCACATGAAAAATAAATTCAATTTTAACATTAAAAAGATATATAATCCTATTCAAGTTGATGCCCAAGCAATTGACAGTAATAAAGTTACTAAGTTGCGAGAGGAATATGGAGAATATTTAGTGATGGTATCAAGAATGCTTTATCCACACAAAGATCACTATACGGTTATTGAAGCGATTAAAATTTTGCTTGAAAAGTATGGAATAAATAAAAAAGTTTTATTTGTTGGAGATGGACCGGAACGAGAAAAAATTGAAAGATTTACAGCCGATAACGGTATGCAAGACAATGTTGTATTTATTGGATCACAAAAGGATGTGGGCAATTATTATGCTGGTGCGTTTGCGCTTGTTCATGCAAGTGTTGCTGGTGAAGGGTTGCCAACAGTCATTTTGGAAGGAATGTCATACAACATTCCAGTTATATCAACAGATTCAAAAGTCGGTCCAAGAGAAATACTTGGTGATAATGAATTTGGATTACTATCCAAAGTTAAATCTCCGGAAGATATGGCATTAAAAATTTATAACATTGTTTCTAACCCGAAACTATACGAAAAATTAGTGAAAAACGGGAAAAAAAGATTAGAATGTTTTTCTTCCGAGATAATAAAAACCCAAGTCAAAATGTTTTTAGAGGAATTAGAATGAAAAAAAATGTTTTAGTATTGGTTTGTGATGGCTTAACTTATAATTCAGTTTGTTCAACTGCTAAAAGAAAGTCCCCCATGCCTTTTGTAGAGTCATTAAGGGGAGAAGGAATTTGGTGCACAAACGCTTACTCCCAGGCACCGTTTACTGAGGGGGGAATAATGGGATTGTTATATGGGCATAATACTTTAGACAACGGTTCTTACTTATATCGTATGTTGGAATGGGAGGACTCATTATTCAGTGTTTTCGAGAAAGAGGGATATGACCTATTTGAATCGTTATCTTGCAGCTTTATGCCTTCCGAATTAATTCAAAAATCGAAATTCTCCTATAACATAAATGGTTCCAACCCGATGTTTTCACGATTTATTCTTTCCAAATTGAATTACTACAAAAAAATATTCGATAATAAGCAGTTGATATCGGATGACTATTATCAACTGTTTGTTCTGTTAGATAAGCATTTTAGAGCTATGAGGTTGTATCGTTCAGACGTTTCGCTTAAAAATGATGTAACAGGAGAGTACCAGCCATATGAGGAGAGCGAGACATTTTATTCAAAAGTAAATAGCTGGAAACACGAGGTGGAAAATCAATATGCTTCATTTCTAAACGATAAAAAAATGTATATAGATTCAATTTTCCTTAATTATGATAGTCATTTTATTACGAAAAAGTGTAATATTAATGCTCCCGGTTTTAAACCCGAAATAATTGAGTTAAGGAAACATATCAAACAATCATATTCTGGTTTTTTGAAAAGAGTTTTAAAAAAGTCTAAAAATTATTATCTCAAAAGGAATATGCCCCCGTTATCGTATTCATTTTCTCAATTTAAAAAAATATTTCTTTTCAAGCAACATAAACAAGGTATTGAATATTTCTATCGAATGCATCGAACCATTCATAAATTTGATGTATCGAAAATGCTTGATATTGAATGTCAGCAAATATGTACTAGCGCGAAGGCGTATGTTAGAATGTTCATGGATTGGGAAAAAAGAAGAGATAAAAAAAGTCCCTTTTTCGCATATCTTCACTTTGATGAGTTTCATACCCCACTCTCTTTTTACTCCCATGATATTAGTAACAAAGAAAACGCAGATGGAGAATTGATAAGGGCAAGCGAATTTGTCAATAAGATCCCAAAAAACTATTGTGGTGATTTAAGGTTTGATTTAGCCGCCAGATATTTAGATGAATGTATTAAAGAGGTTGTAGATTATTTGAGAAATACAAAACAGGAAAAAAACACAATTTTAGTTATAACTGCTGACCATGGCAGTTCTAATTGTGGAGGCGTTATTCGTCATACGCTGACAAACAATTTTTTTGACGAGCAATATCACATTCCTGTATTATTGCTAGGTGTTCAAAAGAAAGAAATATCGTCATATATAGATATCAAGGACATTCCTTATACAATTCTTGATGAATGTGGAATTAATAAACCACATTCATTTACTGGCCAAAACATTCGGAAAAGCACAAAAAGTAATACATTTGTCGAATACTTAGGATCTGGAGTTCCTGATATGTTAAGACGTCCTGTTTTGTGGAATTATAGAGACAAGGAAAAAAGCTTTGTTATTTCGGTGATGTTAACACAAGATATATCCGATAGTGTTGTTATAGAATACTATGATTTGCTAAAGGACCCAAATGAATTAAAAAATATTAATAAAGATATTTCTTTTGAACAAATAGAAAGTTGCAAGTTGCACTTTAAAAAAAGATTTATTGAATTAAAAGCAAACTATAGTAGGTGGTTAAATGAGCAAAAAAACAGGGTTTTCTAATTTAGTTTCAAACAGTATTTGGGGAATTGTTGCTACTCTTGTTTCTACGATTATTACGTTTGCGGTTAGAACAGTGTTGTCCCGTTCTATGGGAGAAGAAGTGTATGGTTTGAATAGCCTTTTTTCAAGCATTACTTCTGTTTTACTTATTATGGAAGTCGGTATTAGTACTGCTATGGTGATTTATCTATACAAACCAATTGCAAACGATGACCATGAGAGAGTTAAAACAATCATTCGTTTTTATAGAAATGCATATTTGGTTTTCTGTAGTATTTTGCTTATAACGGGCTTAATTGTCGATATTTTCTTATTGGATTTTTTAGTAAAATCAAACCTAGATACTTTGTTTGTTAAGATAGGGTTTCTTATTTTTCTTACTAGTATCATAGTAAAGTACTTATGGTCATATAAGAGAGCGATTTTATATGCAAATCAGCAAAATAGAATTAGTACAGCAATTACTGCAATAAATGATTTAGTATTTGGTTGTATTGAAATCTTACTGCTAATTTTTGTTAGAAATTATATTATATTTTTAGCAATGTTAGTACTTCAACAGTTAGTTTGTAATGCAATATGTAATAGTGTAATAAATAAGAAATACCCATATATAAAGGAAAAATCCATTATTCCAATTTCCAAAGATGATAAAGGTGAGATTTTTAATACTTTAAAACCGATGATGGTTCAACGTATTTCTGGAACTGTACAAGATTCGGCTAATACAATTATATTAGGTGCCCTTGGTTCAACGGTCTCAATAGTTGGTTTTTATGCGAATTACCAGTTGATAATTCATACTGCCCAATCTCTATTTTCACAATTCGGAGGTGCATTTACTACTACTTTTGGTGGCATCTCGATTGATAAAAACAATGAGCTGATGTTCAATACTTATAAAAAAACAAGGTTTGCGTTTAATTTTATCTCGATAGTAATTGTAGCTTGTTTTCTTTGTTTAGTTCAAGATTTTATTTCTATAGTTTTTGGAGATAACTATGTTTTGGAATTTTCATCAGTTGTTCTGCTCACGTTTCACTTGTACATTTATCTTAATAATATTATTCTAATGTCTGTTCAAAATGCAACTGGTTCACATGGTTTAGATGCATCAGCTATGGTAATACAAGCGGCAGCAAACATAGGATTGTCAATTCTTTTAGGTGTATTTTTTGGTTTAAACGGGATAATCATTGGAACTTTAATTTCAGTCTTCCTTTTTTCTACAGTTTATAAAGGAATAATTATATATAAAAAGTTGTTCTTGCAAAATATAAAAAAATATGTAATATCTTGTTTTATAGAATTAATCAGGGCTGCAATAGTTGTTATTGTAACTTTTTTTGCAGTTAAATTCATTTTTACGAGTGTTAATATTTGGACTTGGTTAATCAAAGCGATAATTTCATTGATAGTGTCTCTAATTATTTCCACCACATTGTCCTTTAAAAACAAATACTTTAGAGAAATTGTTATGAAGATTGGCAACTTCAAAAAAAAACCTAAAAAAATATAGATATAATGTTGACACTAAGAAGCACCCGTGTTATAATTTTCGTGTTCATAAATTGTAATACACATCTTTTTTTTGAACGAACTTTAATTGATTGAATTGATAAAACTGCTTATAATGACACGGGAGGTCAAAATGAAAAAAACTAGTATTAAATTGCTTTGCATTAGCTTTTCTTTAGTTGGAGCGTTAACATTATTAGCTTGTAATGGTAACGATAATATAGTTACTATTTACACTTCGATGGAAGATTACTGTATTGAATACCTTCAAGAATGTGTAGACGAAGAATTTCCCGAATACAAAGTGATTATAGAATATATGGGAACAAGTAATATTGCTGCAAAAGTTCTTGAAGAAAAAGATTCATCTGAGTGCGATATAGTTTTTGGCTTGGAATATGCCTTGCTGGAAAAACTAGCAAAAGAAGAAGCGATATGTGATATGTCAGACTTATACGATAAAAATGACTATCTAGACGATACTGTTGCTAGCAACTATTCTAGTTACTTTAGTCCGTGTGTTCGACAAGGTGGTGCGGTAGTTGTGAATAAAACGGTATTATCAAATAAAGGATTGCAGAAACCTACTTCTTATAACGATTTACTTGAGTCTAGCTATAAGGGGCTTATTTCAATGCCGTCTCCAAAATCATCTGGAACAGGCTATATGTTTTATCTTTCATTAGTTAATTCTATGGGAGAACAAGCTGCATTAAATTATTTCGATTCCCTTTCATCTAATGTGCTTTCTTTTACTGCTTCCGGCTCTGGACCGGTTAATTCATTAGTACAACGTGAAGTTGCTGTAGGGCTTGGTATGATATCCCAAGCAGTGGAAAAAATAAATTCCGGTAATACAGAATTAGAAATATTATTTTTTGATGAAGGGGCACCGTTTAATTTATATGGAAATACTATTGTTATTGGAAAGAATAGAAGACAATGTGTAATTGATGTAATGAAGTATATAAACAACACATTTACTGACTTGAATTGTGAAAAGTTCTATCCTGAACCGGTTTTGAAAGATACGAATTACTCTGTAAGTAACTACCCGATAAATATTAATTATTCAAATATGAGCGGAAACACAATTGAAAAGAAGGAAGATTTACTATCAAAATGGAGCCATTAAAAAAACTAGAAATTATTAATATCAGTAAGATTTATGATACAAATGAGGCAGTTTCAAATGTCTCTTTTGATATTTATGACGGCGAGTTTTTATCTATTTTAGGCCCTTCCGGGTGTGGGAAAACCACATTACTACGCATGTTGATTGGATTGATTCAACCAACATCAGGAAAAATTATAAAAGATGGGAGAGACATTACCAATGCTTCTCCCTCGTCAAGAAAAATGGGGATTGTGTTTCAAAATTATGCTCTTTTTGAAAACATGTCAGTTTTAAAAAACGTTGAGTATTCTCTTAAAATCAAACAACCTAAAGAAGAAGATATAGATGAGGCAAAAAAACTATCCTCAAATGGAAAACCTACTCGTTTTAGAATCAAAGCTGAAAGAAACAAAAGAGCTAGAAAAGTTGCTACTGACTTGTTAAAAAAACTAGGTTTGGAAGAACACATGAATAAAAAACCAACCGCTTTATCAGGTGGTCAGCAACAACGTGTTGCAATAGCTAGAACCCTTGCATTAAATCCTGAGATTATTCTTTTTGATGAACCAATGTCAGCATTAGATGTAGAAACAAGACTTTCTTTACGTCAAGAATTAAAGAAAATTCAAAACGAATTTAAGACAACAATGATTTACATCACACACGATCAAGAAGAAGCCTTTGCCATGTCCGACAGAATTATGGTTATGGAAAAAGCAGTAACAAGCCAAATTGGAACACCTGAAGAAATAATTGCAAATCCAGCAAACGAGTATGTCAAAACATTTGTCATAAAAAATTTACAAATAAAAATAGACTCCTTAAAACGGTTCATGGGAAGTAAAAATGAAGATTAAAATTAATAGAGCCACACTAAGTAGGGTATGTATTGGACTTATTCTATTTGTAGTAATAATTATTCCTATTGTAAGGATGCTATTATATATTAAGGTAGAGTCTTTTGAAAAGATTTTTACATCTGGTGAATTTTATACTGCTTTATTAAACTCGCTGGCATCAACAATTGCTGCAACCATATGTTCTGTAGTCATTGCTTATTTACTAGCTCTTTGCTTAAAGAGAACATCAATAAAATTTAAAGGAATTTTTAATATCGTTTTAATATTGCCGATGCTTATTCCATCAATATCACATGGAATGGGGTTAATAGTTCTATTTGGAAATAATGGATTATTAACAAATTTCCTTGGAATCAAATCATCTATCTATGGATTTACTGGAATATTATTAGGTTCTATTTTATACTCGTTTCCTGTTGCTTTTTTGATGTTCACCGATGTGCTTAATTATGAAGATAATACGCAACATGAAATGGCAAAAGTTCTAGGTTTTTCCAAAATTAGGCATTTTACTGCAATATCATTTCCGTACTTAAAAAAACCATTGATTTCCATCATTTTTGCGACTTTTACGATGATAATAACAGACTATGGTGTTCCACTATCCGTTGGAGGACAATTTAAAACACTTCCTGTGATGCTCTATGAAAACGCTGCTGGGCAACTCGATTATTCCAGCGGTAGTGTAATCGGTCTTGTATTGTTAATTCCTGCAATTGCTGCCTTTTTAATCGATTTTTTAAATAAAGATAAGGGAAATTCCACTTATGTGGCAACCAGGTATATTGAAAATAAAAACACTGTTAGGGATGTGGTATCATATATTTTCTGTACCCTTGTATCAATGTTTGTTTTAATGGTTATTGTGTCTTTTTGTGTTCAAGCGTTTGCAAGAAGTTATCCTTTTGATATGTCAGTTACTTTTGACAACATTCAGAAAACCTTTCAAAAAAATGGTGGTAAATATCTCGTTAATTCTATCATTATAGCTTTTTTGACAGCGATTATTGGAACAGGTATAGCTTTCTTGACAGCGTATTTATCTGCAAGAATGAAAAACAGAACATCAAGATTTTTGCACTTAATGGCAATCACCTCTATGGCAGTACCTGGTTTAGTGCTTGGCTTGTCATACGTAATTTTATTTAAAGGGTCGTTTATTTATGGTACTATAGTTATATTAATTATGGTAAATATGGTTCATTTCTTTGCCTCCCCATATCTTATGATGTATAATGCAATGAATAAAATGAATGAAAATTTAGAAGATGTTGGTCATATTTTAGGTATTAATAGAATGCATATGATTAAAGATGTGGTTATACCTTTGAGTAAAGGAACATTATTAGAAATGTTCTCATATTTCTTTGTTAATAGTATGATGACAATCTCTGCAGTGGCTTTTTTATCAACTTCACAAAATAAGCCTTTGGCATTATTGATAAACCAATTTGAAACTTATAATATGATGGAATGCGCTGCAGTAGTCGCACTAATGATTTTGACTGTAAATATCATGATTAAAGTAGTTATTTATGGAATAAAAAAAATAGGAGAAAAACAAAATGTTAACAAAAAAGCAATTTGATGTTTTAGATGTAATTATCGAATCAAACAAAATATTATCTCAAAGAGAAATTTCACAAAAATCATCTATATCCCTTGGTGGTGTCAATAAAATTTTAAATGAATTATCAGAGCTTCACCTTGTACAAAATAATGAAATTACAGAAAAAGGAATAGAACAGATGCAGAATTATCGTGTCAAACGTGCGATCTTTATTGCTGCCGGCTTTGGTTCTAGATTAGTTCCGATAACTTTAAATACGCCAAAACCGTTAGTTCGCGTAAAAGGACAACGTATTATTGACTCTAGCCTAGATGCATTAATAGAAGCTGGGATTGAAGAAATATATATTGTCAGAGGATATCTTTCAGAACAGTTTGATCAATTATTATACAAGTATCCAAATATTAAATTTATAGAAAATCCAATGTATAACGAAGCTAATAACCTCTTATCTATTGTTTGTGCAGGAGATCTTCTACAAAATGCTTATGTTTTGGAGGCGGATTTATTGTTATTTAATAAAAAAATAATCAAGAAGTATCAATATAGTTCTAATTATTTGGGAATACCAGTTGATAGAACTGACGACTGGTGTTTTTATGTGACGGGTGGTATTATAGAAAAAATGTCAATTGGTGGAGAAAAATGTTTTCAAATGGTTGGTATATCATATTGGACACAAGAGGATGGAAAAAAAATATCTCATGATGCAAAATTTGTATTCAGTTCTCCTGGTGGCAAAGAAAGATTTTGGGATCAAGTTCCTCTAGAATACTGTATAAAAAACTATAAAGTTGGAGTTAGGGAATGTTCCTTTTCTGACATCAAAGAAATTGATACGTATTCTGAGTTAAAGGAAATAGACGAATCATACCGTTGACAAAAAGAGTATTTCAAATTTTTTAAAATAGTGATAAACGATAATAAAATCGACTAAGTCAAAAATAAAAACATAGTAATCATGTGATAGGAATCATATACTTATTACTGTGTTTGTGCTATAATACAAGAAAAACTTGTATTTTGGAGGGTGGATATGAAAATCGTTGTAGTTGGAACTGGATATGTAGGAATCTCTAACGCGATACTGCTTGCTCAACATAACAGTGTAGTTGCGGTTGATATAATTCAGAAAAAGGTTGATTTACTAAATAATAAAATTTCCCCAATAGTTGATAAGGAAATCCAAGAGTATCTCTTAACAAAAGAACTTGATTTCTTTGCAACAACAGATGGAGAATCAGCATACAAAAATGCTGAGTATGTTATTGTAGCGACTCCGACTGACTATGATCCTAAAAAAAATTATTTCAATACTTCATCTGTAGAAAACGTTATTAAGCAAATTTTAAAAGTGAATGATGATGCAACTATTGTCATTAAATCAACAATTCCAGTCGGCTTTACTGATGATATGAAAAGCAAACTAGGTTATGATAAAATTCTTTTTTCTCCCGAGTTTTTGAGAGAAGGGAAAGCCCTGCATGATAATCTTTATCCGTCAAGGATAATAGTTGGCGTTGATGTAGAAAACAGTGAATTAAAAAAAAGGGCAGAACTATTTGCTGATTTGTTAGCTGAAGGAGCCATAAAAAAAGATATTGAGAAATTAATCATTCATACTCAAGAATCCGAAGCTGTAAAATTATTTGCTAACACATATCTTGCCCTTCGTGTAGCATACTTTAATGAATTAGACAGTTATGCAGAGTTTCGTGGATTAAACACTAAGGAGATAATTGATGGTGTATGCATGGATCCAAGGATAGGAAATCATTATAATAATCCATCATTTGGATATGGCGGATATTGTTTACCAAAAGATACAAAACAATTACTTGCAAATTATGAGGAAGTTCCCGAAAACTTAATACGTGCAATTGTTGATTCAAATAGAACAAGAAAAGACTTTATTGCAGAAAGAGTATTAGAAAAAGCAAATTTTCCCAATAAAAAGAATCCGATTATTGGTGTCTATCGATTGACAATGAAGTCTGATTCAGATAATTTTCGATCATCTAGTATTCAAGGAATAATGAAGAGATTGAAAGCGAAAGGAGTTGAGGTCGTTATTTATGAACCTACACTCAAGGAAAAAGATTTTTTTAATAGTAGAGTTATTGAAAATCTTGACGATTTTAAGTCTATGTGCGATGTTATTATTTCGAATAGAATGTGTTCGGATCTAAATGATGTGAGCAGCAAGGTATACACGAGAGATCTGTATAATAGAGATTAATTAATGAATGCAATAAAAATGAGGAAAAATGAAATATTTTGGCACAGATGGAATTAGAGGCATTGCCTTTAAAAAACTTAATAGTAATCTAGCTTATAGAGTTGGCCAAGCAATTGGATTTCATGTCAAGCCTAATAGAATAGTTATAGGATGCGATACAAGAGAATCATCCAATTTACTTTCTTATAGTGTCGCATTAGGCTTGATAAATTCAGGCGTTAATATAATTTTCTTAGGCATTGTTTCTACACCGATAGTTTCCAAGTATTCGAAGGATAATAATATTCCGGGAATAATGATTACTGCTTCACATAATCCGTATTATGATAACGGAATTAAACTATTTATAAATGGATACAAATCATGTGAAGAAGTAGAGTTAAAAATAGAAGACTTTGTAGACCATGGGACTCTCTATTATGAAGAAAAATTAGGGTCTTTCACTTTAGAAGATAATCCGTTTTGTGATTATTTGAAACTATACAATCAATTTGACCTAAGTAACACAATGCTGAGAATAGGATATGATTCTGCAAATGGAGCAAACTACAAAATATCCAATATAGTATTTCATAAGTTCTTCTTAGAAGCCTTTCAAATCAACAATGCGCCAAACGGAAAAAATATCAACGAAAATTGTGGATCAACTCATACGAATGCAATCACTGATTTTGTAAGAGCAAATTCTCTAGATATAGGTTTTAGTTTTGATGGAGATGGAGACAGATTATTAGTTGTTGATGGAAGCGGAAAATTATATGATGGAGATGTATTGATATATATCATTGCTAAATATCTAAAACAACAAAACAAATTAACAAATAATACTGTAGTATTAACAAAAATGAGCAATCCAAGTATAATAAAAGCACTAAATAATATTAATATTAATGTATCATTAGTGGATGTTGGTGATAAAAATGTTTTTGCTGAATTGGAAAGAGGCGACTTTATTCTTGGAGGCGAAAACAGCGGTCATATCATTATGAAAGACTTATTACACACCGGCGATGGACTATTGGTTGCGATAAGATTACTTCAAATTTTAAAAGATGCAAATCAATCATTAGCTCAACTTACAAGCGAATTAGAACTCTACCCACAAAAAACGGTTAATATCAAAGGGATTGATAAATCAGTTTTAAATAAAGAATCTGTTAAGCTAGCCTTAGAAGAAGCAAAAACAAAACTCGGAGATAATTCATTACTATTAGTTAGACCTAGCGGAACAGAACCATTGATTCGGGTTACTGTTTCACATGAGTCAGAAAAACTTATGAATGACGTAATAACTTTTTTAGTAGATGCTATAAAAAACAATTAACGAGGATATTTGGTTTACAATCTAGATAGGTCCAAAGAAGAGGATAAAAAAATATTAATTAAATTAAACTGCATATGATATAATAAATTGTACAATTATGGAGGAAAACAATGGAACAAGAACAACGCTTTACATTTATAGATGGATTAAAAGAAATTTGGAAACAAAAAATAACTGCTCTAATAGTCTTGGTTGCATCAGGATTAATTATCTTCTTAGCTTTATTTATATATGGGAGAATGACCGCAACAGCAAAATCAGAATTTACGATGACTTTTGTAGGAGCATCTAGTAATACATATCCAGATGGAACACTCTTTGACTATAATACAATGGTTTCAAAAGAAAGGGTGGACGCAGTAAAAGCTAGCGATCAAAAATATAATAGTATTGATGTCGAAAAAATATTCGAAGAAAACGCAATCAGTATTAAAAGAATAATCTATACAGAAGAAAACGCAATTGATTTTTCAACAATAGGCAATACATATGTTATTAAGATAGGTTTTAGTTACTTTACTGATAAAGAATTAGCACAAGCTTTTATTGATGATTTAATTAATTTACAACTTGATGAAGTTAGTAAAAGAAGCAATTCAAATTTAGTGGACTACATTAGTCCTTTAGAAAATTCTGAATTTGAATATCAAAATTATATTAACGCGATGAGTAATCAATATAATGCAATAATATCTGGATATAACTCAATCGTTTCATCTAATGGAACTACAATAACAACAGACGGAGTGATTATTAAAAATAAGATTGAGGATATAAAAGCTCAATTTTTAGGAGGCTCAATTTTCAATATTTTAACTAATGAAGTCATTACTAATAAATATCTAAGGAATATTGAATCTTCCGATAGAATAATTAAAGCACAAATAGATTCTTTAAACAGACAAAAGGAGTTGGTATTATTAAATATTGCAGACTTGGAAACAACACTCGCAGATCTACCAACATCAATTTTTACTGCAGATGATTTAATTGCCAATATTGCCTCTTTAAAAATCACTCTGAACAATATTAATAACGAATTAATACAATTGAATGCAATGTTAAATGGAATAAGTGCACCAAAAGACTTTCGTGATGAAATAAAGTACTATTATGATTTGTTGTCTGATTTGTCTAGTGAATATGCAACTAATTATTCGTTTATTTTATCTCAAAATCAAACTTATAATTATATTGGCGAAAATGGGCCTGTTGAAATATTAAAGCCGGTATCATCAATAATTGCTCTACTTATTGCAGGAATTGGTGCTATTGCAATTTCGCTTGTTGTAGTATATATAAGGTATGGCTTTAAAAAAGATAAAGAAATCAAATTAGCGCTAGAACAACCAATGAATAATGATAAAGCCTAATCTTAGGCTTTTCTTTTTTATAATTATTTTCTCATGCTGATGAAAAATTGGTAGATGAAATAGTAAGTAAAATTGTAAATACTATTAAAAATATATAGAGACAATCATTATAAATAGTGATAAAATAAACTTATAAATGAGTTTTATTAGTAAAAATATTCTAAAATTTAGGAGAGATAAATATGAAGACGTATGCTTTATTATTAGCTGCTGGTAAAGGGACAAGAATGAGAACTGATATGCCTAAATGTGCATATCCAATTCTGAAAAAACCAATGATCGAATATAGCATTGAAAGATTAGAAAATAGTCTAGTTGATGAGATCTGTGTTGTTGTTGGTCATAAAAGGGAAGTGTTAATGGATCTTTTAGGTGATCGAGTTCAATATGTTGTTCAAGAAGAACAATTAGGAACCGGTCATGCGGTACTATGTGCTGAAGACTTACTTAAGAATAAACCTGGCAAGACTATTATTTTACCAGGAGATATGCCATTAATTGAGACAAAACTAATAAATAAAATCCTAAATGCTCATGATGATATGGGCAATGATTTAACCTTAGTTTCAACTTTATATGATAATCCAAAGGGATATGGTAGAATTTCAAGAGATAAATATGGTAATGTTTGTAGCATCGTTGAAGATGCCGATTTAACAGACACACAAAAACAAATTAAGGAAGTAAACACCGGTGTTTACGTCATTAATAATGATATTCTTTTTGATTGTTTAAAAGAGATAAAAATAAATGAGAAAAAAGGCGAATATTACTTAACTGATATCGTTAGTGTAATGAAACGAAGATTTAAAATAGGATTATTCCTTGTTAGAAACAGTATTTTAATGATGGGTATTAACGATTTATACCAAATAAGCATTGCTGAAAAACATCTTAGAGTTGAAATCAATAAATGGCATATGCTAAACGGAGTATCAATCATAAACCCAGAGACTGTAACAATAGGACATGACGTAGAAATTCATCCTGGAGCTGTAATTAACCCTAATACAACCATTACAGGTAATTCGGTGATTGAAGCTGATACAATCATTGGGCCAAACACTGAGATACATGAATCAACAATTAAAAAGAATGCTCAGGTTAAACATAGTTTGGTTTATGATAGCGAAGTCGGTGAATTTTCAACCGTTGGACCATTTGCTCATTTGAGAAATCATGCAGTTATTGGTGATCATAATAGAATTGGAAACTTTGTTGAAGTAAAAAACTCTAAAATAGGCAGTAAAACTAAAGCCTCACATTTATCATATATTGGTGATGCTGAAGTTGGAGATAGAGTGAACTTTGGTTGTGGAAGTGTTACGGTAAACTATGATGGAGTTAATAAACATAAAACAATTATTGGAAGTGATGTTTTTATTGGATGCAATGTTAATATGGTAGCCCCTATTAATATATCTGATAATGTCTTCATCGCTGCGGGTAGTACAGTTACTGAGGATATTCCGGCAGGAGCCCTAACAATTGCTAGATCTAGACAAATAAATAAGGATGATTATGCTAAAAACTTAGTTAAACCCCAAATAGATGAGAAAAAAGCTTTATAAGATGAGATTTCTCATCTTTTTTTATGGTATTATATTATTAACAATATAGGAGGGTTTTCTGATGAATAACCAATACTTAAATAAGATATATCAAGAATTAGAGTTAAAAAATGGTCATGAAGTGGAATTCTTACAGGCAGTAAAGGAATTTTTTTATGGAATAGAAAAATATCTACTAAAAAATAATGAAATAGAAAAACAAGGCATTATCGAAAGATTGGTTGCTCCTAACCGAATAATTACTTTTCAAGTTCCTTGGGTAGATGATTTTGGTAAGGTTTGTGTTAACACAGGGTATCGTGTTCAATTTAATAATGCGATTGGTCCATATAAAGGTGGACTAAGATTTCATCCATCTGTTAATCAATCTATAATGAAGTTTTTAGGATTTGAGCAGACATTTAAAAACTCCTTAACTGGATTAGCATTAGGGGGAGCCAAAGGCGGAAGTGATTTTGATCCTAAAAATAAGTCTGATCAAGAAATATATAGATTTTGTCAAAGTTTTATGATGGAGTTATATCGTCATATTGGGCATAATGTTGATATACCAGCTGGTGATATTGGGGTTACAGCTAAAGAAATAGGATATTTATATGGAACATATAAGAAAATTACTAACGAAGTAACTGGAGTATTAACTGGTAAGGGATTATCGTATGGCGGATCATTAGTAAGAAAAGAAGCAACCGGCTATGGATTATGTTATTTCACATTAGAGGGTTTAAAATACTACTTTAATGAAGATTTTAATGGCAAAAAGGTTATTGTATCTGGTTCTGGTAATGTTGCTATTTATACAGCGTTAAAGGTAGTAGAACTAGGTGGAATAGTAGTTGCGATGTCAGATTCAAATGGGTATATATATGAACCTAAAGGGCTAGACATCAACCATATAGTTGAAATTAAGGAAAATAATAAGGGAAGAATTAAAGAATATTTAAACAAATACCCTAAAACAATATTTAATGACTCATGTTTTGATATATGGCAAAATCCTTGTGACATTGCGCTGCCTTGTGCGACTCAAAATGAGTTAGACTTAAAATCAGCTCAAGCGCTAATTAAAAATGGCTGTATCGCCGTTTGTGAGGGTGCTAACATGCCATCAACAATAGAAGCAGTCAATTATTTTTTAGAAAACAAGATTTTTTATGGACCGGCTAAAGCGGCTAATGCTGGCGGTGTAGCGACTTCTGGAATAGAGATGATGCAAAACTCGATGCGACAATCATTTAGTTTTGATCAGGTTGATAATATGTTAAAAGACATTATGAAAGAAATCTTTAATAATTCATTAAATGCTGCAAAAGAGATGGGCAATGAATTAGATTTAGTAGTTGGTGCTAATGTCGCCGCATTTAAGAAAATTTCAGAAGCAATGTTAGCTCAAGGAGTATAAAAAGATATCTAAAACTCAACTAAACATAAATTAGTTGAGTTTTACTATTTTATCGCCCAAAAAAATAAACCTTATGGTAAAATCTATGTGGTGGCATTATGAATAAATTATTATTAGTACGCTTTGGCGATTTAATGCTAAAGGGCGATAACAGAAAAATGTTTTTAGACAAAGTTAATAGTTCAATTAAAGAAAAATTAGAAGGTCTTGATGTTGTAATCAATAGACAACATGACCGTGTTTTTTTAGAATTTGATGAAAAAATAGAAGAGATGGTTTTAAAGAAACTATCATTTGTTTCTGGTCTTTACTCTTTTAGTTTTGTATATAAGTCAAGTGATAATCTCGAGGATGTCGCAAACTTAGCAATAAAGATGCTAAAAGAGGAAGTAAAAGAACCAATCACCTTTAAAGTAGAAACTAAAAGAGCCAACAAGAACTATTACCTAACAAGTCAAGACTTTTCAAAAGCGATTGCGCCGCTTATTTTAAAAGAAGTAGGAGACTTGTTAAAAGTGGATGTTAAAAATCCAAAACTAACCCTAACGATTGAACTTAGAAATGATGGAGCTTATCTATTTACTAGCGATATTAAGGCAATGGGTGGGTTTCCAATGGGAACAGGCGGAAAAGCACTACTGATGATGAGCGGTGGTATTGATTCACCGGTTGCTGCCTATCTAATGATGAAACAAGGAATTGAATTAGAATTGTTGCATTTTGAATCAACTCCTTTGACACCTTTAGAATCTGTTCAAAAGGTGTTAGATTTGGCAAAGATACTAGCTAATTATCAACCAAAAAATCAGATAAAACTCCACCTAGTTCCATTTTTAAATATTCATCAAAACATCTTAAAAAACGTTAACGATTCATATGTAATTACAATATTAAGAAGACACATGTATCGCTTTGCTGAAAGATTTTCTGCTATTAGAAAGGCTAAGGCATTAGCTAATGGTGAATCCTTAGGACAAGTAGCGAGCCAAACCTTAGATAGCATTAATGTTGTTGAAAATGTTACTAATATTCCAATTTTAAGACCTTTAATTACCTATGATAAAAATGATATTATTAAAATATCTAGGAAAATAGAAACATATGATATTTCAATTAGACCGTTTAATGATTGTTGTAGCATTTATGTTCCAAAACACCCGGTAACTCATCCTAAGGTTTTTTTAGCTAAAGAGTATGAGGAAAAGTTCAATTATAATGAATTAATTGAAGAGGCTATATCAAAAACGATTACTATAAATGTTACTGTCGACTTAGATTTTAAAATATATGAACATGGTTTTGAAGTATCAGAAGCAATAAATAATTTTTTTGGAGAAAATAAAAAGTGATCTCATCAAAACAAAATCAGTCCTTTAAAACATGGATGAAACTAAAGACTAAAAAGTACCGGGATATTTATAATCTTTTTTTAGTATTTGGTGATGATCTAATAGAAAAGGCCAGAGAATATGATGCAATCTTAGAAATAGTTACTAATAATAAAGACAAGGAAGGTGTTTTAATTTCAGATGAATTGATGAAACTAATTCAAGAAAATACGACTTTTGATTCTTTTGCAGTATGTAAGAAAGTAGAAAAAGATTTTTCATCTAATAGAGTTTTAATATTAGATGACATTCAGGACCCAACTAATTTAGGTACTCTATTAAGAAGTGCAGCAGCATTTTCTTTTATGAATGTCTATATTAGTAAGAAATCATGTGACCTATATCATGAAAAAACAATAAGATCATCAAAAGGCGCAATATTTGATGTTGATGTTAAAAGGGTGGATTTAATAAAGCAAATTGATATACTTAAAAATAGTGATTTTATGATTGTTTGTGCTGAGGCACATGAAAGTAGTGAAGTTAATATTGATAGAGATCAAAAACTCGCATTAGTCTTAGGCAATGAAGGACAAGGGGTTAGCAATAAAATAAAAGAAATGTGTCATTATTCTTATACAATAGAAACAAAGAATGTTGAGAGTTTAAATGTTGCTGCAGCAGGAGCTATTCTTATGCATTTATGGAGGGGACAATGAAATTAGCAATTACAGCATACTTAGAATCACTTGATGGTTCATTTGAAGGACAATTAAAAAAAGCCAAAGAGTTAGGACTAAATTATATTTCATTAAGAACTATTGATGGACTAAAAGTCCACGAAATAGATCAAAATGAAATATTAAAACTAAAAGAAACATTAAAAAAATCTAAAATTAAAATTATGGAAATAGATGCATGCTTAAATACTTACAACTGTAGCGACAGCAAAGGACATAAAGAAGCCTTATTAAAACTTGATAAAATTGCTAAGATTGCTAGTGAATTAGGTGTTTTAAATATAGTTGCTTATTTACCAATATATGGAACTAAGGTCGAAGAATACGACCAAGTAATTAAATTGGTTAATGCCTATTCATTGATTACTGATAGAGCTAAAAAGAAATTATTACTTAGAAGAAAACATGATGATTTAGGAACTTCAATTACCCATATCATCAATGGTATAAAATCAAAATATGTTGGACTTTCTTTTGATCCTTGTGTGGTTGCCTTAAAAAACGAGTCGGTAACAACTAACTATCGTGTTTTAAAAAATTATATTCAATCAGTAGTTACAATCGATGTAGACGAAGAAGATAACCCACAACTTATTGGATATGGAAAAGCCGAAGTATTAGAATTATTTAAAAGAATGATTAATGATGAATATAAAGGATATCTAACAATTGACGTTGATTTTAATGACATTGTTTTAAAAGTAAATCAAGAAACGACTCAAAAAGAAGCCAAAGGATTAAAAAAACTTATATTTGGTAGTGGAGCAAGAGTAAATAAGAAAAACGAAAAATACTTCTTATTTAAAAAGCGCCTTCTAGCTAAAGAAGACGCTTTGATTACATCAACTGATGCGATATTAAATCAAGTGCAAGTATTAAAAAAGATTTTTAAGTAATAGGTTCCTGAGGATCTTCTTCTAATTCAAATGCTGGCTTAGCATTATCAATTGATTCATACATCTTAGAAGTATATAATATTCCATCTAGATGGTCTATTTCATGTTGTAAGACGATAGCGGCATAGCCGGATAAATTTATTTCGACCTTATAAACGTTTTGAGTTGGAATGTCTAACATGAAAGACTCTATCTTGATGCTTTCATATCTAGGTGTTAATAAGAGTTTAGTATCTCTATCTACAGATAAGCACCCTTCACCACCAGGAAGGTAGATTAATTCTTCACTGTGGCTTGTTATTAGCGGGTTGATTAGAGCTAGTTGATAGTGCACACTATCAACATCAACAAAATCAACCGCTAACATCCTTTTTAAGACATTTATTTGGGGAGCTGCTAAACCAACTGCTCCTCTTAATTGATATTTTTCAGCGATCTCTTTATCTTGTGAATTCAAAATGAATTCCATCATTTGATTTAATGTTTTTTTATCTTTATCAGATAAAGGCAACTTAACAGGAGCAGCAACTTTTAATAAGTTTTTGTGGCCTTCACGGATAATATCTTTCATAGTAATCATAATTTCACCTCTTGCGAATATAATTATATCATAGAAGATGATAATTTTCTTTTTTTGGGTTTTATGCTACAATCTTCTTGGTGATTAAATGAATGAACTGTTAAAACAAGCTAATAAAGTAGCATTAGAGATTAAAGAGTCAATTGAATATATTGAATATAAAAAATTAGAAAAAACAATTCTAAGTAAATACAAAAATGAGATTACTGAATTTAATAAAACTAATAATGAGTATAATGAAGTTTTAAAATATGGTGATCATCATCCGGATTTAAAAATTAAAAGAGATGCTTTTATTAAAGCTAAGGAAAAACTCTACTTAATGAGCGAGGTTAAAAGATATAAGGAATTAGAAAACTTTATTCAAAGAGAGTTAGATAGCATTTCAAGAGAAATAGGAAGCATTGTTTCAGAAGAAATAATTACTCCAAACGAAATAGGGTTTAATGTAAAGGTGAAAAAACATGGTTAAAAGAAGCGGACTTATCGTCCATTATCAAGGAAAAAAGGTTTTAGATAAATTAAATGAATTAGATGTACACGTCGTATATACATCAAAAAAACAGCATTATTCTGTTTTTTATATTGATGCGGGCAATGAATCAAAAATAAAGAAAATCCTAAACAATACTAAAGGATTTAGACATTTATCGCCATCGTTATTATCAATTGATGAGTATGATTTTGATGAAAATCAAAAAAGTGAAGAAATTGAGGCAAATTAACCAATAAAAAAATATACAAGTTATAATAATAAACTGAAAGTTTTTAGCATATTAGCTATATGAAAGACTTCAGTTTATTTTTTTGCGTGAAAATATCTCTGTTATGTAAAAATACTTGACAAGGCCTTATCTTTTATTTATAATGATAAAGGAATAAATAGAAATGGAGTTGAGAATTATGGCAGTAAGAATTAGATTACAAAGATTTGGTACGCATAAAAGACCTTTTTATAGAATAGTTGCTACTGAATCAAGCAATCCAAGAGATGGACGCTTTTTAGAAATTATTGGAACTTATAATCCACTAGATGGAGAAGTAAAAGTTGATAGTGAAAAAGCTAACAAATGGATTGGTAATGGTGCACAACCAACTGATACTGTTAAAAGTTTGTTTAGAAAACACAGCGTATTAAAATAATTAAAGGGGGTATAATATGGCGATAGATTTTGAAAAACTATTAAAAAATATTGTTGAGCCATTGGTTATGAACCCTGACGATGTATTAGTTAAAACTTTATCAGAAGATGATAATGTTATTACAATTCAACTTTTAGTGCACAGTGATGATTTAGGACGCGTAATCGGCAAGGGTGGAAAACTTGCTGGTGCTATTAGAACAATTTGCTATGCCGGTGCAACTAAAGAAGGAAAACGCGTTCACATTGATATAGACGCATTCTAAGATATGTATATCGTAGGTAAAATAGTTAATACTCATGGAATTAGGGGAGAGGTTAAAATCATTAATATGAGTGATTTTGACCGTTTTTCTATTGGTAGTAAAATATACTATCATTTTAATAAAGAGGATAAGGAATTAGAAATAGAAAATCTAAGGAGTCATAAGGGACAACTAATCGTTAAACTAAAAGGTTATGATAATATAAATGATGTTTTATTTTTGAAAGGATTAGATGTATTTGTTTATGATAAAGTAATAGATAATAAAGATTCTTATTATTATGCTGATCTTATAGGGCTATCATGTTATACAACAGATAATGTATTAATAGGTATTGTTAAATCAGTCTTAGAGGTTCCCCAAGGACATATATTAGAAATATTTAATAATGATAAGAAGACTTTAATTCCTTTTGTAAATGAATTTGTTAAAGAAATTGATGAGAAGAAAATCATCATAAAACCGATTGAAGGCTTATTGTGAAAATAGACATTATTTCAATCTTTCCGGAATTCTTTGACCGCTTCTTAGATAATTCGATTATCAAGAGTGCATTAATTAAAGATAAGGTAAAGATCAATATCATTAATTTAAGAGACTACAGTAAAAACAAGCATAATAAGGTCGATGATACACCATATGGTGGTGGAGCAGGCATGCTCATGCAGTTTCCACCAATTTATGATGCCATTATGGATTTAAAAAAAGATAATACGAAGGTTATCTATCTATCCCCACAAGGAAAACTACATTCTCAAGGTATTGCCATAGAGTTAGCAAGTTATCAACACTTAATATTTATTTGTGGGCATTATGAGGGGATTGATGAAAGAGTTTTACAGTTTGTTGATTATGAAATATCAATTGGAGACTATGTCTTAACGGGTGGAGAACTAGCGGCAATGGTAGTCACTGATTCGATAGTTCGGTTATTGCCAGGTGTCATTGAAGAAGAATCAGTGACAACCGACTCGCTTTATAATGGGTTATTAAAATACCCCCAATATACTAAACCAGAAGAATATATGGGGTATAAGGTCCCAGAAGTATTATTATCAGGTCATCACCAAAATATAGCTAAATGGCGAGAGTATATGAGTGTTAGTCAAACACTAAATAAAAGACCAGATTTATTAGAAGGCAAGGAGTTAAACAATTCCTTAAAGAAGATTTTAGAAGAATTAAAAAAATGAACTATTTAAAATACACCTAAATATTTTTCTTCTTTAAAAATAATTATATGGTATACTAAGTAAGGTTTAAAAAATAGAAGAAGGTATTTATGAAATTTAATGATTATCAAATAAATGATTTAACAAAGAAAGCCCTAGAAGAAAAGGGCTTTTTGTATCCAACAAGAATTCAAGAGTTAACCATTCCAGAAGCGATTAAAGGGGTTGATATTTTAGCCTTAGCACCAACCGGAACGGGTAAGACACTAGCATTTTTGATTCCGATACTAGAAAAACTAACATTCAGTGGCAAAATTGAAGCTTTAATATTATGCCCGACAAGAGAGTTAGCTATCCAAATAGAAAATGAAGCATATAAACTAACTAAGTATTATAAAGAACTTAAAATGGCTTTAATATATGGCGGTCAAAGATATGATACACAGTTTAAAAAACTAAAAAGTAATCCGGCTATTGTAATTGGAACGACCGGTAGAATACTAGATCATATCAATCGAAACACCATAAAACTTGATGGGTTAACAACATTAATCTTAGATGAAGCGGATGAAATGCTTAATATGGGATTTAAAGAAGATATTGATACTATTTTAAATAATGCAAAATCCGCTAAAATCCAAAAATTATTTTTCTCAGCTACGATACCAAAAGAAATCGAAAACTTAAGCAAAACTTATCAAAAAAATCCTGTTCAACTAAAAGTTAAAAATGAGGTAAGCGAACTACCTAATATTAAACAATATTATTTATTATTAAGAGAATCAGAAAAAGTGATTGCCTTAATTTCATTAATAAAAGAACATAACTTTAAATTAGTGTTAGTATTTTGTAATACCAAGAAAAAAGTCGATGACCTAAATAAAGACTTAGCCAAGATGGGAATGTCATCTGATGTTTTACACGGTGATTTAAATCAAAACCAAAGAGATAAGGCGATGAATGATTTTAGAAACAACAAAACTGAGGTATTGATTGCAACCGATGTTGCGGCAAGGGGAATTGATGTTTCAAATATCGAGGCAGTTTTTAATTATGATGTCCCACAGGAAAACGAATATTATGTTCATCGGATTGGAAGAACTGCTAGAGCCAAAAAATCAGGCATCTCATATTCATTTATGACCACGAGGACCAAAAAGGTCTTACCGATGTTAGAAAAAATAACTAATGCAAAAATAGAACGAACTGAATATAAAAAATATGATTTTAACCAAATTGATGAATTTGATTTTAATAAAACAATCCAAATAGCATCAAATACCGATTTAACGCCTTATAAAGAGTTTATTGAAAATAAGGTTAGTGATAAAATGTCGGTTTTAGATATAGCGGCAAGTCTTTTAATGAAACAAACGGTTCCTGATTTTGTTTCCAAAGATATCAAAAATGATGATGAGGATTCGAAGGAAGAATTAAAAATAGTTAAATATTTTATTAATGTCGGTAAAAGAGAAAAGTTTACCGAAAAAGCTTTAAAAGAGTACTTAATAAAAGAAGTTAACCTCAAAAAAGATGACATCAAAGAAGTCTTTGTTACAGACATGTATTCGCTTATTAGAGTAAGAAAAGAAGCAATGTCTAAGGTTGAAGGTTTAGGAGGAAAGGTTTATAAAGGCCGAATCATTAATGTCGAATTATCGACTAAGCAAGATAAATCAAAAAGACCACCAAGAAAAAACAAAACCGAAAAAAGAAACTATAAACCAAGAAGAGACCACAAGTAATATATTATTAAAAATAATAGTTGAAACTAATCTTAATTTTTGTTATAATTAAAAGGCCGTGTTAGGTAAAGCACCGTGGTCCGCTGATTATCTTATAATCATGAACATTGGTTAGGAGGAAAGAAATGTCTAAATTGAAAGGGCAAGCATTATTTGCCGAAATTACCAAACCTTACATGAAAGATGCACCAGCATTTCAAGCGGGAGACAATGTTAAAGTCCACGTAAAGATCAAAGAAGGAAACAGAGAAAGAATCCAAATCTTTGAAGGGCTAGTTATCAAACGCCAAGGTGCCGGCATTGCAGAAACTTTTACAGTTAGAAAAGTTTCATACAGTGTTGGAGTAGAAAGAACATTCCCTGTTCATTCTCCAATCATCGAAAAGATTGAAGTGACTCGTAGAGGTAAAGTTAGACGTGCTAGATTACATTACATTCGTAATCTATCAGCTAAGGCATCAAGAATTAAGGAAAAGAGATAACTTTAACAGAGGTTTAAAGACGCAAATTGATTTGCGTCTTTTTTCTTTATTCAGCTAAATAAAAATACCATATAGAAAGTAAAATATATGCTATAATATCTTTATGAAACAAAGCGATGAAAATTTTCATAAAAAATTACATTTTCTCATTGAAAGCCTTTTCATAATGTGTTATAATGATTTTAAGCGTAGTAAAAGGGGGTTTTTATATGAGAAATGCTACAATTTATGATGTTGCTGGAGTTGCCGGCGTATCACTAGCAACCGTTTCTAGAGTTTTAAATAACCCAGAAAAAGTAAAAACGGAAACAAGAGAAAGAGTATTAAAAGTAATTAAAGAATTAGGTTATAGACCAAATGTTATTGCTAGAGGATTAGCATCTAGAAAAACAACGACAGTTGGGGTTGTTATTTCTGATATTACAAGAGCTTCTGTTGCTGAAATGCTTGGTGGTATTTTGGATATCGCTAAAAAATACAATTACTCAATCAAAATTTTCCCGTTTGATGAAGAAGAAGACGTCATGGATGCATTATATAATATCGTTGCTGAACAAGTTGATGGGGTTTTGTGTTTAGATGATGAACTATCAACTAAACAGATGGATGATGTTAAAAGAACATTAGAGTCCAATAATATTCCTTTTGTTTTTGGTAATGTATATTCTAGTAATCCGGAAATACCACTTGTTACAGTAGACTATGAGAGAGCAGCATATGAATTAACTAAGGCGATGATAAAAGACAATAGAAAAAACATCTATTTATTATCAACTGCTAGAAAATATATGGTTAATGATCAAAAAGAAGCTGGTTATACTAAAGCGATGAAAGAGGCAAGACTAGAAGCTAAAATCTTTAGAACTAGCGGTGATGTTAGTATTAATATGGCCCATTTTGAAGAATTCTTTAAAGATAAGAAGATTGATGGAGCTATCGGTGTTAGGGATTCAATTGCTATTTCATTTATGAACATTGCCCAAGAAAATGGGTTATCAATTCCAAGAGACTTAGCGGTTGCTGGTTTCCAAAATACTAAATACTCGGTTCTTTCGAGACCTAACTTGACATCCTTGGATATTCCAGTGTATGATATAGGAGCGGTTTCTATGCGATTATTAACGAAACTAATGAATCAAGAAGAAGTTGATAGTCAAAGTATTGTATTACCGCATCATATCATAAAAAGAAATTCAACAAATTAATAAATCGATGAGATAAGAATAGTAGTTATTAAGAGTCCGATAGAGAGTCTGTGGATGGTGGAAACAGATGGATATTAATAGATGAAATTACACTTATGGAGATTTTAAAACATTAAGTGCTAGAATTTATTCTAGAACTAAGGTGGTACCGCGGAAAAATATTTCGTCCTTAGCTTTTTAAGGGCGATTTTTTATTTAAAAATGAAATAATGGAGGTATAAATAATATGAGTTTATTTGAAGAGTTAAAATGGAGAGGCCTAATCAAAGATGTTTCTGATGAAGCATTAGCTAAAAAGAAGTTTGACGGAAGTCCAATGAAGTTTTATGTTGGATATGATCCAACAGGTAAATCATTAACGGTTGGGCATTTAGTCCAGATAGTAAGAATGAAACTAATCCAATCATATGGTCATATGCCGGTTGTTTTAGTAGGAGGTGCAACAGGATTGATTGGTGACCCACGTCCAACAACCGAAAGACAACTATTAACACTCAATGAATCATTAGAAAATGCTAACTTAATCAAAGTTCAAATTTCTAAGTTTTTAGATCCTAAGAATACGATGTATGTTAATAACTATGATTGGATCAAAGATATCGATATGATAACTTTTTTAAGGGATTTTGGTAAAAACTTTACGATTAATTATATGTTAGCTAAAGATACAGTAGCTAAGAGATTAGAAACTGGTATTTCATATACCGAATTTTCTTATATGTTATTACAAGCCATCGATTTTTGGCATTTGTATAAAAAAGAAGGAGTATCGATGCAATTTGGTGGTTCTGACCAATGGGGTAATATTACAACCGGTCTAGAACTAATTAAAAAACTAGAAGGAGAAAATGACGCTGTTGGGTTATCTTCACCACTATTGTTAAAATCAGATGGCAATAAATTTGGCAAGTCTGAATCTGGCACAATTTGGCTAGATGAGAACCTAACTAGTCCTTACGAACTATATCAATATTTTTTAAACACACCAGATAGTGATGTAGTTACATATTTAAAAACACTAACACTTCTAAAAAAAGAAGAAATAATAAACTTAGAAAAAAGTATGATATCAAATCCAGAATTAAGAGAGGCGCAAAGAGCTCTTGCTAGAGAGGTTACTTTATTCGTCCATAAAAAAGAAGGATTAGAAGAAGCTACCATGATTAGTGAAGCATTATTTAGTGGTAATTTTAGTCTGTTAAATCAAAAAGCTTTTGCTACTTTAACAAAAGGAATGGATGAGATAAAGGTTAATTTAGGTGATAATATCTTAGATTGCTTAGTTGCCTCTAAATTGGCTAGTTCAAAAAGAGAAGCCAGGGAATTTGTCCTTAATGGGGCAATTTTGATAAACGATTTGAAAATAGATGATATAAATTATATAATAAACAAGGAAGATAGTTATTTTGACAAATATATAGTAATCAGAAGAGGTAAAAAGAAATACGCTATTTTATCAATTTAATTGGGGCAATTTATGGACATAATTTTTTATAATCCGTTATCAAAAAATGGGGATTCTAATAATTCTATTAGTAAGTTATTAAAAGTATTAGGAAAAAATGAAACGGAAGTAGCTATCCACAGTATCTTGGAAGTCGATGATATTGAGGCTTTTTTAAAGACTATTGATAAAGAAGATAAACTCATATTTGTGGGAGGCGATGGCACAATGCATCGCCTTGCTAATAAGATTTATGGCCTTACTATTCCAAATAGAATGTTTATTTTTGGAGCTGGTACTGGAAATGATTTTATTAGGAGTTTAAAATCAAAAGAAAAGCTTATTGAAATAACTGGCGTTTTTGATAAACTGCCTTATACGATCATTGATGGAAAAAAGGAACGCTTTATAAATGGAACGGGGATTGGAATTGATGGATTAATTTGCTACAAGGTTAATACCTCAACAGAAGCCAAAAATTCATGGAATTATTTTAAAAACACACTAAGAGCCTTTAAAGAGTCCAAAAAAATCAAAGAGGCTAAAATCAATATTGATGGTAAAGACATCATCCAAAAAAAGGTTTGGCTTTGTGCGACCATGAATTCACAGTATTTAGGTGGCGGCATGAAATTAGCCCCAAAAGCCAGAAGAACTGATAAAGATTTATATTTAGTGGTTATAAAAAGAGTACCTAAATGGTTATTGGTATTAATATTACCTTCTGTATATATTGGATTACATAAATTACTATTAGGTTTAGTTAAAATATTTAAGGTAACAGAATCAGTAAAAATAGAATTTAGCGGTGATAATTATCTTCAAATGGATGGTGAAGTAGAATTTCCAGTTTCGAAAATAGAGGTATATACCTGGGAAGATTAAAGGATAGCTAATTAATGGATATTATATTTTATAATCCCTTATCAAAAAACGGAAAGACTTTAGATACTGTTAACGAGCTTATAAGAAAGCTTAATGTTAAAAGGGAAAAGATTAGTATTTATAGTTTGTTAGAAATAGAGAACATAGATGATTTCTTAAAGACGATTGATCCAACTGATCGTCTTATTTTTGTCGGTGGAGATGGAACATTGCATAGATTAGCGAATGCAATTTATGATAAAAATATTAAAAATAAACTTTTTGTATATAAAGCAGGAACTGGAAATGATTTTTTAAGAAGTTTGAAAAAGAAAAAAGAGTATTTAGTTGATGCAACCGAATATCTTAAGAAATTACCAGAAGTTACTATTAATGGAAATAAACATTATTTCCTAAATGGTGTTGGAATTGGTATAGATGGTTTAATATGTTATATGGTTAATACATCAAAAGAGGAAAAAAACGCGATCAACTACTTTAAAAATACCGTTAGAGCTTTCTTTAAAACCAAAAAAATTAAAAAAGTGAAAGTCAATATAGATGGAAACGATATTGAATTTAAAAATGTTTGGTTTTGTTCAGTATTAAATGATAAATATATGGGCGGAGGAATGAAATTCGCTCCTAAGGCTAATAGAAATAATAGTGATCTATATTTAGTTACGATAAAAAGTGTGCCTAAATGGTTATTACCATTATTGTTACCCTCCATCTATCTAGGGTGGCACGTTATTTTTAAAGGATTTGTCAAAGTAATAAGAATAAAAAAGAACATTAAAATAGAATTTGATCGAGATTCTTATCTTCAAATGGATGGTGAGGTTGAATATCCAGTAACTAAGATTGATGTTAAGCCATTTCAAAAATAAGGAGTAAAAGATAAAAAAGGTCTAAAAATGAGATTATCACTTTTTTAGACCTTTTTTTGTTATATTTTTCTTCCTAAACCAATTTTATTGTAAACTTTACTTATTTTTCTTGATGCCAATTTCTTGGCATAATTTTTTCCATCGTCTAGAATTTCATCTAGTTCTTTACTGTTAATGATCTCATTAAACTTTCTTTGAATTGGAAGCAGTGTTTCTTCGATGACATCTGCTAGATCTTTTTTAAAAGTAGCATAATTAGAGTCTTTATATTTTATTTCTAGGTCCTTTACCGAATAGGCTGTTAAGCTAGCGTATATTGATAAGAGATTACTAATGCCAGGCTTATTTTTTTTATCATATTTTATGATACCATCGGAATCTGTGACGGCTGATTTAATCTTATTTTTGGCTGTATTGATATCATCTAGTAATAAAATATATGATTTAGGGTTTTCGTCAGACTTTGACATTTTCTTAGTTGGATTAGTAAGTGACATAATACGGCTACCATTTTTTGTAAAATAACCATCTGGGACTATAAAAGTATCTCCATAAGTATTATTAAACCTAATAGCTAAATCTCTAGTTAGTTCAAGATGTTGTTTTTGGTCATCACCAATTGGCACTAAATCAGCATCATATAATAATATATCAGCCGCCATTAATGCTGGATAAGTAAGTAAAGATGACTTAACTCCTAAAACTTGTTTTACTTTTTTATCTTTATATTGAGTCATCCTTTCTAATTCTCCAATATGAGCGGTGCATTCCATGATATAAGCTAATTGATTATGTTCATGGACCTCTGATTGGATGAAAAGATGGACCTTACTTGGGTCTAATCCGCATGCGATATAAAGAGCAGCTAACTCTTTAATATTTTTTCTTAGCTTTTCTTTTACTTGAGGGACAGTTATTGCATGCAAATCAGCAATAAAAACTAAGATATCTGCCTCACTTAATTCGTTTTGAAGTTTAACAAACTGTTTGATTGCCCCAATGTAATTACCAAGAGTAACTACTCCACTTGGTTGAATACCAGATATTAATCTTTTCATAATTCCTCCTATAAATAAAAATTCGTCCTTAAAATCTAAGGACGAATATAAATCCGCGGTGCCACCTTAGTTCTAGAATAAATTCTAGCGCTCAAAGAATAATTGCTCCAAGGCCCATTCTTACAATAAGTAGTAGTTGGCTCTCACTATCCCAATTCGCTTTATACCCTTTTTTGTAGTACTATTCCTCTTCATTGCATATTTATTATATCATTATTTTTCTTTTAATACATCCTCTAATTGATCTAATAATTCATTAAATCTATTAACTACTGCTAAAAATGAATCTTTATTGGTTAAATCAACACCAGCCTTCGCTACCAAATTAATTGGGAAATCACTGCCGCCAGATTTTAACAGATCTAAATAGTTTTTCATCGCATTAGGCTCTTTCTTTTTGACGTTTTCATAAAACTTTAAAGAGGCACTATAAGATGTTGCGTATTGATATACATAAAATGGAGTCCCAAATAAATGTGGAATATATGCCCATACATATTGTTTTCCATCTTCTTTGGTAATATCTAGATCATAGTAATGCTTGTATAAATCTATCATTATTTTAGAAAGGTTATCAGCCGTAATAGGAACATTATTTTCAACTAGTTTATTTGCTTCATATTCATATGTTGCAAATAAAGTTTGACGATAGAAGGTTCCCATTATTGTATCAATTGCTGATTCTAATAAATTGATTTTCTCGTTTCTTGTTTTTGCCTTAGATAAAAGATAATCTAGTAATAAATGTTCATTGAAAGTAGAAGCTATTTCAGCTACGAAGATAGTATAATCTGCAGTAGCCATTGGTTGATTCTCATTAGAAAAAATCGTATGAGCACTATGGCCAGCTTCATGGGCAACAGTAAAGACAGAGTCTAGGGTTTCATCATGGTTTAATAAAATAAATGGATGTTGCCCATAAAAACCACTTGAATAGGCTCCGGTTCTTTTTCCATCTTTTGGATCAACATCAACATAACCATCTTCTAAGGCTTGTTTCTCATGAAGAACGAATTCATCGCTAAATGCAGATAAACTTTCAAAGAACATTTTCTTAGCTTCTTCATAAGGATACTTTTTATCATCACTAACTAATCTTAAAAATCTATCATATGTATGGTATTCTTCTAAGTTTAGATATTGTTTACGTAAATTTAAATATCTTTTAACGGGGTCAGTGTTCTCATACGCGACATCTTTTAAATTTAGATAAACAGAAACGGGAATATTATTAGAGTCCAAAGCGGCTTCTAAAGCAGAAGAATAACCTCTTGAAATATATGATGCCTTGAGGTTTTGTAATATAAGGTTATAGACATTGGCATACGACGTCTTATTTAAAGAAAACCTTTTAAACGCTGCTTCAAAAATTAATTTTCGATCATCAGCATTTAAAGCAGTTGGAATTAATGAGCGGTAGTTTGATAAAGTAACCGTTACTTCACTACCATCTGATAAAGCAACCTTTGTATCTTTAGCATCAACAATCGATAATGATTGATAAATGTTAGAGGCGACACTTCTTATTCCTCCATAGTTAGCCATGATTTTTTCTTCTTTTTCCGATAAGATGTGTTTTTGATTGTAAAATAATTGTTGCATCGAAAAAGAGTATTGCTTTAAAAATGGATCCCTGGATAAAAACTTATTAATCTTTTTCTCGCCAATACTAATTAGCTCTGGATCAACATATGAAATAACTTGCATAAATTTCATCATTAAATTTCGAACTCTTTGGAAATTTGATGCATTATTGGTATCCTTTAGATTAGTGTCTCCTTTTAAACTAGCGTAAGACCACAGTCTAAAAAGAAGTTTATTAAAGGCTTCATAGTTTTCGTAAAACTCTTTTAATTTGTCAAGTTTATGTAGTTTTCCTTTAAAATTTTCAAAAGGATCAATTAGTGTTTCTAATTTTTTTAAATCATCTTCAAAATCTTCTTTTTTTTGATATAAAACATCTAGATTCCAGTTTTTCATAATACACCTCAACTTATCTCTTTATCTAAGTTTACAATAGTTTCATTTTTGAAACAAGAAAAAACGTAAAAACGTTCTCCTTTTGGGCAAAAATTATTGTAAAGAAAAATAAAGGTAGTATAATAAGGGTGAAGGGGTTGATTTTTATGTTAACTATATATACTACGCCAAGCTGCTCCTCATGTCGGAAGGCAAAAAAATGGCTAGAAGATTATAAAATTCCATATCAAGAAAAAAATCTTTTCAACTCTCGAATCACGGAAAGTGATATTGACATGATGTTAGAGAATGCCGAAAATGGATTTGACGACATCATTTCAACTAGATCTAAGATATTTAAAGAAGAAAACCTAGATATTGATAGTATGAGAACCAATGAATTAAAAAGGTTTATTATAAAAAATCCAAGTGTTTTAAAAAGACCGATTATGATTCAAGATGAGAAGATGCAAGTTGGCTATAACGATGATGAAATTAGAATATTTATTCCACGTAGGCTAAGAGAATTAATCGACTGTTCTTGTGCTCAAAGTGATTGTGACTATCAGTCAGAAGTTGAAAAGCAAATTGATGGTTTAAGAAGGAATTTAACAACATCATAATAGTTGAATAAAAAAAGACCTTAGCGGTCTTTTTATTTGCCAAAAGCACGTTCACTTTTTTTCTTAGAAGTCATAAATGGAATTTTTTCTGCTTTTAAGAAATTATTGAATGTTTCTAACCCTTTTTGATAATCAAGGGCTTCGTATTCTATTTCATAATCGACATTATCATTATACACACACTTATCAAAAAATAACTTTCCGTTTTCATACACGACACTAACTCGGTAATTATCTAAAGTTGCTCTGTGCTTTACAAAACAATCAAAATCAAAGAATTCATTCACATTAAATCCATTTTCTAACATGTCAAGAGCCTGTTCTTTAGTGAGTAGGATATGTTTTTCAAATGTTTCCTCGTGGTGTTGACTTTTTAGTGTCACCTTATAATAGGTATCACTTTTTTTTCTAATTCTTAATACTAATCTTCTACTCAATAAACTAAGCTTTTCATCATCAAAATAGTAGTTAGTTTGTAAGAAAATAGCATCTCTTAAGTTGAAGGCATCAATAAGTCTATTGTATGTTTTCTCATCGATTTTACATTTGAACTCGATTTCTATGTTTGTCCTCATACTACCACCTCAAGTCAATTATCTAACTTTTTTAAAAGTTTATCAAGAATAAAACATAAAAACGCTTTTATTTCATAAACAGAGATTTTTGGTTGATAAAAAAAATAAAAGAGAGTATCATATATATGGTTAAAAAAACTGATTATATAATAAAGGAGGAACTAAAAAATGGCTATTAAAGTAGCAATTAACGGTTTTGGTCGTATCGGCCGCTTAGCGTTCAGATTAATGGACGGAAAAAAAGAGTTTGACATCGTTGCGATTAACGATTTAACGGATGCTGAAACTCTAGCTTATTTATTGAAATATGATACTGCTCAAGGAAATTATAAAATTAATGAAGTTGAAGCGGTAGGTTCTGATCTTGTAGTATCTGGAAGAAAAATTCCTGTATATGCTGAAAAAGATCCTAAAGCATTACCTTGGGGTAAATTAGGGGTAGATGTAGTTTTAGAATGTACTGGTATTTTTACTAGTGTTGAAAAAGCAGGATTTCATTTAGAAGCAGGTGCAAAAAAAGTAGTAGTTTCTGCTCCAGCTACTGGTGATGGTGTTAAAACTATCGTTTACGGTGTAAATGATGATATCTTAGATGGTAGCGAATCAATCGTATCAGGTGCTTCATGTACAACTAACTGTTTAGCTCCAATTTGTAAAGTATTAGACGATAACTTTGGTATCGTTAAAGGCTTTATGACAACAGTACATGCTTATACTAATGACCAATCATTAATGGATCAACCACACAAAAAAGGTATTTTCTCAAGAAGAGGAAGAGCTGCTGCACATTCAATTATTCCTTCATCAACTGGAGCTGCTAAGGCAATCGGTTTAGTTTTACCACAATTAAAAGGTAAGTTAGATGGTACAGCTTTAAGAGTTCCAACAATCACTGGATCAATCGTTGACTTAACAGTTGAGTTAAAAAGAGAAGTTACTTTAGAAGAAATTGATGCTGCATTTAAAGCGGCTGCTAATGAAACATTAGCTTATTGTTTTGATCCAATCGTTTCATCTGATGTTATTGGTTCTCATTATGGTTCATTATATGATGCTCATACTACTCAAGTTTTAAAGGAAGATCCTAAATTTGTAAAAGTTATGGCATGGTATGATAATGAAATGAGTTATACTGCTCAAATGGTTAGAACTGTCACAAAGATGGCAAGTTTAATCAAGTAAGATTACAATCTTAAAAACTAAAAGAGATTGCGAAGCAGTCTCTTTTTCTTTATAATAAGATAAGAGGTGCATGATAATGATTAATGATAAATATGTTTTGCCGGAGTTTAAACTTAACCAAAACGAAATTGCTAATAAGAAATATGTATTTAAAGGTAAAAAATATCGAATTTCTTTGATAAGTGAGCGTATTTTTAGATTTGAATATAGTGAATCTGGTGTTTTTTATAATTCGATTACTAAAACTGTTTATAATAGAAACATTAAAGAGTTCGAGTTTTCTAAAAAAGAAGCAGACGGAACATTAATAATAAAAACAAGTTATTGGACCATTTATTATAAATTAGATGAAAAATATAATGAAGAATCATTAAAAATTGAAAGTACTGATCAATCAATTATCTGGAACTTTAATAGTCAGAGCGCTAATGATTCATTGTTTTCATCAGAAGGTTATGTAATCATAGATGATAGTGATAGCGCGGTTTTTAATAGTGATTCTTGGTTTTCTGCAAAAAACAATAAGACAACAGACGTTTATTTTTTTGGATATCAAAAAGATTATTTAAACGGATTAAAAGACTTTTATTTATTATCTGGAAATGCACCATTACTTCCAAGGTATGCCTTTGGCAATTGGTGGAGTAAAAAAACGGATTATAGCGATCAAGAAATAAGAAAATATATTGATGATTTCGCTAATAATAAGATTCCGCTTTCTGTTTTTATGTTAAATGAACGATTAGATCATCAAGGCTTTGAAATGGACTTGTCTAAAATAAAAAAGCCAGTTAAACTTCTTGATGAAATTCACAAACAAAACATCAAAATAGCGCAAAGAATTAAACCACAAGACAACATTAATAGTTCATTAAGCTTTTATGATGAGTTTAAAGCGATGATGGACCATAAAGGGGATTCATACGATTTTGATGTTGATGATCCGAAGATGGTTGCCGCTTATTTTTCATTAATAATAAAAAAATTAGAAAAAAGTGGAATCGATTGTTTACTTTTAAGTAACGATACAGCTAAAAAAACTAAAATGAAAAATCTGGATACCCTATTTGCATTAGAACATTTACATTATCTATATAGTATTAAAGATAACAAAAGAGGAATCTTGTTAGCTCCAAGTACTTTTTTAGGTTCTCAAAGATACGCCATTAAGGAAATTAATGATTCAGTTGTTTCTTATGAATCACTTTTAAAACAAATTAAAGATATGTTAGCTTTTTCTAATATGGGATTATCATATATAAGTTTTGATATTGGCGGAAGCGTAAAAGGAATTGAAGATAAAGAGCTGCTTGCTAGATGGGTTCAGTTTGGAGTATTTAGTCCGATTCTAAGGCTTTGTAGTGGAAATAGCTTATATCAAAATAGGGAGCCTTGGTTATATGATGCAGAAACTGACTATATTTTAAGTCATTATTTACGGTTAAGACATCGTTTAATTCCATATATTTATACAAAAAGCAGAAATTATTCAATTTTGGGCAGACCAATTGTATATCCACTTTATTTTAATTTTCCAGATGATCAAAATTTAGCTAAAGTGGAAAATGAATATTTCTTTGGCGATGAACTAATAATCGCTCCTGTTACATCTAAGATTATTCCAAACCTTAATCAGGCAAAATCTAATATCTATTTACCAGAAGGAAACTGGTATGATTTTAATAGTGGTAAGCAATATCAAGGCAAAAAAAGATTCAATTATTATTCGACCTTAAGAGATATCCCTATCTTTGCCAAAGAAGGGGCGATTATCCCTCTTGCGGTCTTATCTAAAATAAACCAAACCGATAATGCTAAAGAATTTGATGTTCACATCTTTCCAAATAAAGATAATGAGTTTTTATTATATGAAGATGATGGTACCACAATGAATTATCAAAAAAACTCATTTGTTGAAACCAAAATTAATGTATCTCATAACAGTAACAATAATCTAGAAATCTCTTTTTCTAGTAAGGGAGATCTTAATTTAATCTCAGAGTTTAGAGTATATAACATCCATTTAAGAAGTGTTGAAGGACGTTTTAAGGTAGATTCGATGAATTTGATTAGCGAGCAATACAATAAGGATAATAATACTTTTATTATTAGGGTTGTTCATGAGGTTAAAGAAGATATTAAAATAATTATTAATGGAATTAAACCTGCAAAAAATAAACCATATCAAGCAGAAATCAAAGACTTATTATTAAATACTAACTATAAAACAGAGATCAAAGAGCTTATTGGTTATTATAATAATGAAGGGTCTAGCGGATTATTAAAACTTGATAAAGCGGATTTTATAAAAGAACTTAAAAAGATAAAACTTGATAAAGAATTAGAAGAGGCTATTAGGTCTTTAGTATAATGACATGGGAAGATATATTCAAAGAAGAACGAAAAAAGGAATACTATTTTAAATTAAGAGACTTTCTTCTTGAAGAAGATAAAAATAAGATAATCTTACCATCAAAAGAAAACCGACTAAATGCTTTCAAATTAACGCCTTTTGAAGATGTGAAGGTGGTTATTTTGGGTCAAGATCCATATCATAACCTAAATCAAGCTCACGGGCTTTCTTTTAGTGTTTTAACTAAGGATTACCCGAAGAGTTTGCTTAATATTTTTAAAGAGTTAACTGACGATTTAGATATTTCTTATCCAAGCACTGGTGATTTAACTAAATGGGCAAAAGAAGGGGTCTTATTATTAAATACGATACTAACTGTTGAAATACATAAGCCTTTATCACATAAAGATAGAGGGTGGGAGGAATTGACTAAATCAGTAATCCTAGCCTTAAACAAAAAAGAAGGCAAAATAGTTTATATTTTATGGGGAGCAAATGCAAGAAGTTATAAAAAATATATTGATACTAATAAGCATTTAGTTATTGAAAGTGTTCATCCTTCACCACTTTCTGCTCATAATGGTTTTTTTAAATCAAAGCCCTTTTCAAAGACAAACGAATTTTTAATTAAGAATAATATTAAACCAATAGATTTTAGTTTATAATATGCTATAATGATTTTAAGTTAGAAAGCGTTAAGTGTCTGATTTTTAGCGAAAAAATTAGAACGAACACCATGTGGCGGTTTTCTAGCTGGTCGCTTGTTATAAGAGACCCAAAAGGTCTTTTTTCTATACTAAGAAGGAAAAAAATATGAACAATATCTTAAAAAATCGATTTAAAATGAGAAAACTGGTTCTTCTTTCAACCTTTTCAGCCTTAGCGGTTGTTTTTAGGATATTTACATTTTATGTGATGGGCGATACTTCAAGAATTGTAATTTACAATATTCCAATAATGCTTGCTGGCTTTATCTTTGGTCCAGCAGGTGGTCTTGGTGCGGCATTAATCGCTGATGTTTCTGCTATCATATATGAACCAAGGTGGAATCCCTTTTTTATGATTCCCGCTTCTTTATGGGGTTTAATACCAGGTATTTTTAAGTATTTCATCAATATTAGAGATATTAGGCATTTAGTAATAGTAGAAGTTCTTACTCATGTCTTAGTTACAATTATTAATTCATTTTTAATAGGTTCGCTTTTTGTACATAATCTAAGCTGGTCATTTTGGGCTGCAAGACTTTCGCTTGCTTTACCAATTATGATTATTAAAATGCCAATTGATATTATTATCTTAAAAGTTTGTATTAAAAGAGTTATTGATCCCTTAGTCCTAGAGGCTAAATATTAGATGGGTTTTTTAGGTACTGTGATATAATTAGCTTGGTGAAAAGATGGTAAAAATTATAGGCGCTGGCCTTGCTGGTTGTGAAGCGGCATGGTATTTAGCTAACAAGGGAATAAAAATCAAATTATATGAAATGCGGACCAAAAAAAACACCCCTGCACATCAAACGGGTGATTTTGCAGAGTTGGTATGTTCAAATTCCTTAAGAAGTGAGGATATCAATAATGCTGCCGGATTAATAAAAGAAGAATTAAAAATGTTTAATTCATTAATAATGGAAGCGGCTTATTTAAATAGAGTAAAAGCGGGTTCTAGTTTAGCTGTTGATCGAAACGGTTTTTCAAAATATATCACAAATAAAATTAAGAATCATCCTAACATTGAATTTATTAACGATGAGGTTACAAAAATTGATACTGATGAATATACAATAATTGCGGCAGGTCCTTTAGTTAGCGATGAATTATTTATTAGTATTAAAGAACTATTTGGAATGGACTATTTACATTTTTTTGATGCTGTTGCCCCGATAGTTGATGCATCATCGATTAATTATCAAATTGCCTATTTAAAATCAAGGTATGATAAGGGAGAAGCCGCCTATTTAAACTGTCCGATGACTAAGGAAGAATATACGATCTTCTATAATGAACTTATTAACGCAAAGGTAGTGAAACAAAAGGATTTTGAAAATAACATATTTGAAGGATGCATGCCGGTTGAAGTAATGGCAAAAAGAGGTTTTGAGACTCTAACATATGGACCCTTAAAACCAGTTGGCTTAGAAATAGATGATAATAAGCCATATGCTATCGTCCAATTAAGACAAGATGATTTTAGTGCTTCAATGTATAATATTGTAGGCTTTCAGACTCATTTAACTTTTAAAGAACAGTTAAGAGTAATTAGATTAATTCCAGGGTTAGAAAACGCTAAGATAATCAGGTATGGAGTAATGCATCGAAACTCATATATTGAAAGTCCAAAGTTATTAAATAACGGGTATCAAGTAATTAAGTATCCAAAGATTTTTGTTGCTGGTCAATTAAGCGGAGTAGAAGGATACATTGAATCAACCGGCAGTGGATTAGTTGCCGCTATTAATATGTATGAATATCAGAAAAAAGGCTTTATTAAGCCCCTACCCAAAGAAACAATGCTTGGGGCAATGGCTAATTTTATTGGAACACCAAATAACAACTTTGTTCCAATGAATGCTAACTTCGGATTAATTCCAGAGTTATCATTCAAACATAAGAAAAAAGAAAGAAAAGAACTATATTCAAAGAGAGCATTAAAAAAACTAAATGAATATAAGGAGGCCTTGTTATGAAAGAATTAGAAGCTTTTAAGGATTACTTATATTCAGAAAAGAATTACTCAAAAAATACAGTCATTAGTTATGAAACGGATATTATTGACTTTTATAATTTTATTCATAAAGAAGGATTTGCCGATTCTTTATTAGATGTTACAAGAGATAGAATTGCTAGAAACTATATATCTTATTTAGAGGATTTGAAATTTTCTAACAAAACAATAGCAAGAAGAATATCAGCATTAAACAAATTCTATTCTTACTTAAAACAATTAAGGTTAATAGAGGTTAATGTTTTTGAAACAATAAAAGCCCCAAAAATCGGAAAGTCCTTGCCTAAATTTTTGAATGATGAAGAAATTAATATGCTTTTTGAATCGATTGATACTAACTCAGCTCTTGGAAAAAGAAATTATTTAATTTTAGAAATGCTTTTTAGTTTAGGACTAAGAGCGAGCGAATTAGTCAATATAAATATAAAGGATATTAGATTATCATCAAATCAAATCTTAATTCACGGGAAAGGCTCAAAAGATCGCTATGTTCCACTTCATTTTAGATTAGTAGAAGAGATTCAAGATTATCTTACCTATACAAGACCAGTATTGCTTTCAAAGGGTCCAACTTTAGAGAATGAGCTACTATTCATTAACTATAAAGGAACGACCTTAACGGTAAGAGGACTAAGAGTAATTTTAAATAAAATTATTGAAGATAGTGGAGAAACATTTAAAGTGCACCCACATATGTTAAGGCATGCCTTTGCAACAACTCTTTTAAACCATGGTGCCGATTTAAGAGTGATTCAAGAACTTCTAGGCCATGATCACCTAAAGTCAACTCAAGTTTATACTAGTGTGTCAAAAGAAATTTTAAGAAAAAAATATAATGAGGCACATCCAAGAAATAAAAATGAAAAAGATAAGTAAAGTAATAGCTGAACAAAATATAAAAAAAGGCAAGTGGAATAAAAGAAAAACAGTTAGGGGTATTATCATAAAAGATGATTCTTGTTTATTAGTTTATTCAAAAATGTTTGATGATTATATGTTTCCAGGTGGTGGGATTAAGAAAAAGGAAAGTAAAAAAAATGCTTTAGCTAGGGAGCTAAAAGAGGAACTAGGAGCCTTAAAGATTAAAATTAAAAAGCCTTTTGGCTATATTAAGGAAAAAAGATATAGTTCAAAAAGCGATCATTTAAAAATAATACAAACTTCATACTATTACATTTGTGATATATTAGAGTTTGGAAATCAAAACTTAGAGTATGTTGAAACAATTTATGGTGTTAAACCTATTTGGATTAAAATAGAAGAGGCAATTAAACATCTAGAAAAAATTAAGGATAATCAAATCCATAGTAAAAAAGGAATAAGAACAGTGATGATAAGGGAACTTATCGTCTTAAATAAATTATTAAAAAGGGGGAAAAATGAGAGCATTTGAAGTAATTAGTAAATATCAAGAGAAAAATATTAATCTACCTAAAAGGTCAACAAAGTATAGTGCTGGGTACGATATTGAAAGTGCTGAGGATATTACCATTAATCCAAAAGAAATATGTATGGTTCCAACTGGCCTTAAAGTTAAGTTAGCAGATGATGAAGTGCTATTTATCTACAACCGCTCATCAATGGGGGCAAAAAGAAACTTAATGTTACCTAATGGAGTAGGAGTTATTGATGCTGATTATTACAATAACGAGGAGAATGAGGGGGCTATTTCGGTTTTACTTTATAATTTTGGAGATACTCCGCAAGAAATAAAAAAAGGCGAAAGGATCGCCCAAGGAATTTTTTCTAAATATCTAAAAACTATCGATGATATACCAAAAGACAATTTAAGAAGCGGCGGTTTTGGTAGTAGCGGTAAATAATTAATTAAACGCTAGAGATCATTAATGTTAGGTTTCCGGATATCAAAATATTATCAAAAGTGGAAGGTATGATGAAACTCATACCTTTTTTTAAACTATAATTAAGAATTTTTCCTGTTCCTTCTAAGATAGTAACTAATAAATAAGTATCAACTGCTAAATTAAAATCCCCACTAATGTCTATTTTTCTAACTGTAAAAAAATTATTACTAATAAACGTTTTTATAGTGGCATTTTGGTAATTTTCAACCAAGTTATCTAATATAGGTTCTTTATGAGGAATAATGCACGCCTCAATTGCATCGTTCAAATGGAGAGTTCTTTTTAAGCCGTTTTCATCAACTCGGTCATAATCGTATAGACGGTATGTGATATTAGAAGAAGTTTGTGTTTCTAAAACTAAAATGCCAGCTCCCATGGCATGTAGTGTCCCAGCAGGAACATAAATAAAATCACCTTTTTTCACTCTTTTTTTTATTAAAAGATCATTCCATCTATTCTCATTAATCATCATCTCAAATTGACTTTTAGATAATGCATTATGGCCAAAGATAATGTATGAATCAATAGCGGCATCAAGGATATACCAACACTCAGTTTTTCCTAAATCATTTGATTTTATCGCTAATGAGTCATTTGGATGGACTTGAACCGATGTTTCTTTATTAGAATCGATTATTTTTATTAATAATGGAAAATCAAGAGAACTAGAATTATTAAATAAATTCCTATTAGAAAAAAAGACACTACTTAAGGTTTTTCCTTGATAGATGCCGTTTAAAATAGTACAATCTCCGTTTTTATGACCTGATATTGCCCAACACTCACCTGTTTTATCAGATGGGATATCAAATCCAAAAAAAGTCCTAAGTTTTTTTCCACCCCAAATCAATTCTTTATACACGGGGTTAATGATTAATAAATCTTTCATAATACCTCTATAAAAAGAGTATCTTAAATACCATTTAGAGTCAAGGAGTAACTATTATTATCAAGTTTTTTATTGTATAAACAGCTTGTTAAATATAAAAAAATGATATGATAATATTGATAAGGAGTATTAAACATGAAAATAAAGAACATTAAGATTATCTTAGAAGACAAAATAATTGAATCAGGCATTGAAATTAAAGATGGTAAAATCCAAAAAATCGGATTTGTGGAAGATGGTATCGATTATAGTAATTATTATTTGGCACCAGGATTTATTGATCAACATACGCATGGGGCTCATGGCAGTGATGCGATGGATGGAACGATAGAAAACTTAGAAGAAATAGCGATATCTTTACTAAAAGAGGGAACCACTTCTTTTTTAGCAACCACAATGACAATGGAAGAAGATAAAATTAAAAAAGCGATTCAAGCGGTAAATGATTATAAATCCGATAGAGGAGCTAACATTTTAGGCGTTCATTTTGAGGGACCTTTCATTAATAAAGAAAAAAAAGGAGCTCAAAAAGAAGAGAATATTAAAGTTCCATCGATTGATTTTATTAAAAGAGTTAATGTTGGTAACCAAATTAAAATAGTAACGATTGCTCCAGAAACAAAAGGAGCATTAGAAGTAATTAGGTATTTAAAAGATAATAATATAGTAGCATCAATTGGGCACACTGCAGCAACCGCAAATGAGGTTTTAGAAGCAATTAAGGCAGGAGCTACCCAAGTTACCCACGCTTACAATGCAATGAGTCCATTTACCCACCGACAAATCGGGGTAGTCGGAGCAATGTTATTGTATGATGAACTAAAAGCTGAATTAATTTGTGATGGAATTCATGTTTCAAAAGAAGCTATTCAATTGTTGCTTAAAAATAAAGGGATATCAAATATTTTCTTAATAACTGATGCCATGAGAGCAAAAGATATTGATGAAACCATTTCAGAATTAGGTGGACAAGCAGTTTATATTAAAGACAATTCTGCTAGATTAGAAGATGGAACTTTAGCTGGCAGTATTTTAAAAATGATAGATGGAATAAAAAACATTATTAAATTTACAAACGTATCATTAGTTGAAGCGATTAGAATGGCTTCAACTAATCCGGCTAAAAATATTGGAGTATATGAAAATAAGGGTAGCATTGCAGTTAATAAGGACGCTGACCTAGTAATTTTAGACCAAAATTTGAAGGTTGTTAAAACGATTGTAGCTGGCAAAGTTTTATTTGAAAATAATAATTAAAAACCGAAAAAACTTGATAAAACATTAAATAAAAAAATTAATGGTCTATAATATATTATATATGCCTAAAAAAGGAGATAAATAATATGAACATCAGAATTTTCAATGATAAAGAAGAACTGTATAGAGAAGCGGCTAATTTTTTTATTGACCATGTTAAAGAAAACCCTAATGCTATTTTAGGATTAGCTACCGGAGCAACACCGATTCCCTTATATCAAAACTTAATTCTTGACCATAAAGAAAACAAAACCGATTATAGTAAAGTTAAATCTTTTAATCTTGATGAATATATCGGATTACCAAAGGATCATAAAGAAACATACTATAATTTCATGAACGAAAACTTATTTAAATATATTAACATTAAAGAAACATATGTCCCAAATGGAGATCCAAATAAAAAGGAACAATCATGTTTAGAATATGAAAATCTAATTAGCAATAATCAAATTGAAATTCAATTACTAGGATTAGGAGCTAATGGACATATTGGGTTTAATGAACCCTTAACTCCATTTGATTCAAAGACACACATCGTTACTTTGGCAAATAAAACCAGAGAGGATAACGCAAGATTCTTTAATTCACTAGATGAAGTGCCAAAAGAAGCAATAACCATGGGGATTGCTTCCATCATGAAAGCTAAGACTTTAATTTTATTAGCAGTTGGAGAAAATAAAGCTGACGCTATCTATGAAATGATTTATGGTAAGGTTTCAACTGAATGTCCAGCTTCAATCTTGCAAACACACAGTGATTGTTATGTGTTTATCGATCGAGCTGCGGCATCAAAAATAAATAAATAGTGAGGGATAAAAATATGGAACTAAGAAGAGGAAGAGATCGAATATTAGATTTAAAGGCAGTTTTTGATGATGCAACTAAGGCAGAGTATTACTTTAAGCCGATGAGCGAGGACCAATTTAGGGGTAGAGTCAACAACAAAAACATCTTAGATGATGGAATTATTTATTGTGTAGAAAATGATGAAGTTATCGGTTATGGAATGGGCTATGTCAGTGACATTACAGGACATATTGATTCAATCGTCGTAAAAAAAGCATTCCAAAATAAAGGTGTTGGATCATTAATACTAAAAGAATTAGAAAACTATTTTAAACAAAACGGAGCCAAAAAAATAAGAGTTACATCTTATTACACCTGGTTGATTCCTGGATATGAGATGCATGATCACCCGAATTCTCCAGGGATTAGATATAACTCTAATCAATACTTTTTCTTTTTAAGAAATGGATACAACGTAATTGGACATCAAGATGCATTTCATTTAGAACTAAAAAATTATGAGATGAGTGATTCTATTCAAAATATTTTAGAAGAAAACAAAAAAGATGGTTATGTAATCGAACTATATGATGCCAAAAGACATAAGGGATTTGAAGAATTTTATCAAGCTATCCAAAATCCTGGATTTGAACATTCAATTAGATATAATCTAGGTTTAGAAAATCCAAGACCATTCTTAGTCGTTTCTGATAAAGAAAATAATGTATTAGGATGGACTGGAGCCATTTGGAATGAAGAAAGCGGAAGAGGCCATTTTGATGGAATTACTATTTCACCAGAAATCAGAGGAAGAGGACTTGGTAAGGCTTTATTTTCAATGTTAGCATATGAATCTAAGAAAAATGGAGCAAGTTTTATGACTTTTTATACCGGATTAACAAATCATGCTCGTTATATTTATTTAGGTGCTGGATTTAACATTGCTCAATCATTCGCAATGATGGAAAAAGTATTAGTTAAATAGAGATAAAAATAACCAAAACTTGAAAAATAAGATAAAAATAAGAAAAAAAGTTGCACCTTTATGGTGCTTCTTTTATACTATGTATAAATCTAAAACATTTTGTTTATTTATGTAGGAGGATAATAACATGAAAATAATAACTTGTGTTAAACAGGTTCCAGCCACTACGGAGGTTGAAATAGATCCACAAACTGGTAATTTAGTGCGTGACGCAAATAATGTAAAAATGAACCCGTTTGATCTATATGGTTTAGAAATGGCATTTGAAATTAAAGAAAAGATTAAAGATTCAAGTGTTCACGCTATTTCAATGGGACCACTAGCCGCATTAGGGGTTTTAAATGAGTCTTTATATATGGGAGCCGATGAAGCTACATTAATAAGCGATCGAAGAATGGGAGGAGCGGATGTTTTAGCAACCGCTTATACTATTTCACAATTAGTGAAATTTTTAAAACCGTTTGATATAGTTATATGTGGTAAACAAACTACCGATGGAGATACTGCACAAGTCGGACCAGAAATGGCCGAATTTCTTGGGATTCCGCATGTTCCTTATGTTACAAATATTATAAAAGTTACCGATAAATCGATAACATTAAGAAGTGCGTATGACGACTACGATGAAGAAGTTGAAGTTTCTTACCCTTGTTTAATTACAGTTGAAAAAGATTCTAATGTTCCAAGGCTTCCTTCTTATAAAAGAAAACAAGAAGTATTAGACTATAAAATAAAAGTTGTTTCTCTTGGTGATCTAGAAGATCAAAACCCAGCACATTATGGGCTAACTGGTTCACCGACTCAAGTTGATGAGATTTTTCCGCCTAATAAAAGCGTTGATTCAAAATTAATCAAAGGTTCTAAAAAAGAAATAGCTAAAGAATTATTCGATGTTTTATTAAGTAATAAATATTTATAGGTGGATATTATGTCATATATTAAAATAAATCAAGAAAAAGTAACTAAAGAAATAGCCAAAGAACTTCAACAACTATGTCCGTTTGGAGCTTTTGACTATCAAGATGGAGTTTTATCAATCAATGCCGGCTGTAAGATGTGTCGGGCTTGTATAAAAAAAGGTCCAGCAGGGGTTTGTGAGTTTATTGAAGATAAAAAAGTTTTAATTGATAAAACAAAGTATAAAGGGATCGCTGTTTTTGTTGAAATGCATAATAAAAAAGCACATCCAGTTTCTTATGAATTAATTGGCAAAGCTCAAGAAATAGCGAAGATAACGAAAGACGAAGTATATGCAGTTGTTATTGGGCATGATGTTATGCATGTCGCAAAAGAAGCATTAACATATGGTGTTGATAAGGTCTTCCTATATGATGACCCTCAATTTAATGATTTTAATGTTGAGGTATATACTAACGTTTTTGAAAGCTTTTTTAATAAATACCAAAACAATATTATTCTAATGGGGAGTACGCCACTAGGTAGAAGTTTCGCACCAAGAATTGCAGCAAGATTAAAAACCGGGTTAACCGCTGACTGTACAATGTTAGATTTAACAAAAAATAATGACTTATTACAAATAAGACCAGCTTTTGGTGGCAATATTATGGCAAAAATCCATACGCCAAACCACCGACCTCAAATGGCTACTATCAGATATAAAATGTTTAATAAACCAGAGATAGTAGAGCCATTTGGAGTAATCATTAAAGAGGAAACCGACCAAATCAATAAAGATTCAAGAATTAATCTTTTAAAGATTGATAATAAGCCGATTGTAGATGATATTTCTGATGCTGAGGTTATTATCGCAGTTGGAAGAGCTTTTAAGAAAGAACAAGATTTAGCCTTAATTGAGCCATTAAGAAAAAAACTCAATGCCTCAATTGGTTGTACTAGACCTTTAATTGAAAACGGATGGTGTGATATTAGACAACAAATCGGATTATCAGGCCGTACAGTTAAACCTAAGTTAATCATCAATCTAGGAATAAGTGGAGCAGTTCATTTTATTGAAGGTATGAAAGAATCAGAACTGATTATTAGTGTTAATAATGACCCTAATAACAAGTTATTTTCAATAAGTCATTATTCGATTTTAGGTGATATCTATGATGTATTACCAGAACTGAATGAATTGATTGATTCTTTATTGGAAGGTGAAAAAAATGTATAAAAAAATTAATGAAAAAGACCTTGAGTACTTAAGAAAAATAACAAGCCAAGATCGTGTTTTTTCAAAAGATGAAATAGAATCAGATTATACTCACGATGAGTTAGGAACAGTCAAGGCAATTCCAGAAGTTCATGTTAAGGTGATTAACAAAGAAGAAGTAATAGAAATTATGAAATATGCTCATAAGGAAGTAATTCCAGTCACTGTTAGAGGAGCTGGAACTGGTTTAGTTGGAGCATGTGTTCCTGTATCAGGGGGTATTCTTTTAGATTTATCTAAGATGACCCAATTTATCGAACTAGATAAAGAAAACTTAACATTAACAGTTGAGCCTGGTGTTTTATTACTAGATATTTATGAATACGTTGAAAAAGAGGGATTATTTTATGCTCCAGACCCAGGAGAAAAGACAGCGACTATCGGTGGCAATATCGCGTGTAACGCAGGTGGAATGAGAGCTGTAAAATACGGTGTTACAAGAGACTGGGTAAGAGGATTAGAAGTTGTTTTAGCAAATGGTGATTTAATCCATTTAGGAGGCAAAGTAGTCAAAAACAGCACTGGATATGATTTAAAAGATTTAATTATCGGTTCTGAAGGAACGTTAGCGATTGTTGTTAGTGCAACCTTAAAATTGATTCCTAAACCAAAGAGACTTACAAGTCTTTTAGTTCCTTTTGAAACGTTAGAACAAGCAATAGAAGTAGCTCCTAAATTAATGGTTGATCATGTTATTCCAACAGGATTAGAAATATTTGAGAAAACTTCGATTAAAAGTAGTGAGGAGTTTTTAGGAAAGAAAATTCCAAATGGTAATTATGAAGCATATCTTTTATTAAGCTATGATGGAAGTAATGATCAAGCACTAGAAGAAGATATTGAAATTGCTAGTAAGCTTTGTGTAGAAAAATATGGAGCTATCGATGCTTTCTTGGTTGACACCGAAGAAAGAAAAGGCAATATTTGGACAGTAAGAGGTGGTTTCTTAGAAGCTATTAAAGCGTCTACAACGGAGATGGATGAATGTGATGTAGTATTACCAAGATCTAACATTTTAGAGTTCTTAAATTATACAAAAGAGGTTAGCAAAAACCTTAAAATGAGAATTCCTTATTTTGGACACATCGGCGATGGAAATCTCCATATCTATTTATGTAAAGACGATATTGAGCAAAAAAAATATGATGAGTTAAAACAAAAAGGTTTTGATTTATTGTATAAGAAAGCTTATGAGTTAGGCGGATTAGTTTCTGGGGAACACGGAATTGGATATGCCAAAAGAGAATACCTAGAAAAAATGACTGAAAAACCACACCTTGAATTAATGAAGTCAATCAAAAAGGTATTTGATCCAAAAGGAATCTTAAATCCAAATAAAGTAGTATAAGAAACTAACAAGATAATAATTACTAAAAGTATAGTGATATTAAAATGCATTATACTTTTTTTAATGGTATACTATTATATGAGGAAAATATGAGAGTAGAACTAGTTAAGAAAAATGAATATGAGCTGATGATTAAATGTGCGAATGAATGGTTTTCTTTTCAGCATGAGAAGAGTTTTGATTTTTTAAAGATACACCCAAAACTCTATAAAAAAACAGCAGATTATTACCTTTATACTTATTTTCTTAAAACTGATGAAAATGACTTAGTGGGACTATTTTCAGCTTATCCAATTAGTTATGATGATCTTAATCTTTTATGTATTGGGACGGTTACGATAAATCCTAAATATCGCAATCAAGGATGCTTGAAATTTATGTTTGATTATATAGATAAATTTCTTTCAATTAATTATGATTTTACTTTTTTATTAGGTGAAAACGTAAGATATCAAAGGTATGGCTTTTATAAAACGGGACTTAAAAAAAGGTATTCAATACTAAAAAAGAATCTTCCATCAAACGATAAAATCAAATTGGAATTGGCTAAACCAAAAGATAATGATATTTTATATGATTTTTACCAAGAAAGTAACAATAAAGTAATTAGAAGAAAAGATCTCTTTTACGATACAGTTACTGCCAGAAACACAGAAGCATATCTTGTATATAGTAAAGATCTCCTTGTGGGCTATCTTTTATATAACAATGAAAGACAACAAGTGTTTGAGATAATGATAAGTGATGATTTATTTTATGGGGCACTATTAGAAATATCAAACCTAAAGGATCATCAGATTTCGTTATCCATTGAACTAGATTTTGATAGTCATCAAAACCAATTGCTAAAGAGAGTTTATGATAATGTCATGATTATTGGAGTTGCGAATCTAAAAATAAATGATTTTGTAGGAACCCTAAACAAGATGGTAAAAAATAAAAAAACAACATTAAAAGGAAGTATCATTTTTTCAATAGAAGACACTAATTATGAATTTTTAGTTGAAGACCAAATCACAATCAAAAAAACAAATAAAAAAGGAACCATAATATCATTATTTGAATTTTATGAGATTTTATTTTCTTTTGGCATAAATGATAAAAAGTACGATAATCCATTACTAAAAGAACTCTTTCCAATTATAATTCCAGGATCTTTATCGACTATTGATAAAATATAAGCCTTTTAATATATATTAAAATGTGTAATTTATCAAAAAAAATGGAAAGACTTTTTTATAATGATATAATATATAAGGGAACTTATAAAAACAGGCACGATCGATCTTTAAGGAGAGTTTAAAAATATGAGTGTAATGCTAAAAATGATTAAGAATAAAGAACTTCTTAGTGTCGCTGAAAAAGTTGTTTTAGATTACTTAATCGAAAATAAAGAAAATTTAAAAGATTTTAGTGTTAATAGAATTGCCGAAGCCGCTTATACCTCACCAGCTTCAGTGGTTAGGATGTGCAAAAAATTAGGGTATAAGGGATTTAAGGATTTTAAGATTGATTTTATTCTTTCAAACTCAAAAGTAGAAATTCCAGAAGAAAGAGAATACGCTGATGTCATTCTAACTAAAGATGAAAGATGTGGTATTGCCGCTATTGAAAATAACATAACAGCATTAGAAGAAACCTTAAAACTTTATGATGAGGACGAATATTTAAAAGCCGCTGATATGGTTATGAGTTCAAGGAAAATCTTAATTTTTGGTAAAGGTTCATCATATTTAGCTTGTAAGGATTTAGAAATGAAGCTAAGAAGAATTAATAAATTTTGTATTGCGCAAGGTGAATCGCACGATCAATTAGTTGATGCAACGTTCATTAATGAGAAAGACGTGATCATCTTTGTATCTAATTCTGGGAAAACAAGAGAAATAATCAATGCTGCTATGGTGGCAAAAGCAAACAAAACCAAAATTGTTAGTATCGTCAAATTTGGAACATCCCTTTTAGAAGAATTATCTGATGTTGTGTTATATACCACGGCACTAGAAGGAGAGTTTAGAAGTGCAGCGATGACTTCGAGGATTTCACAGATGTGTGTTGTTGATGCATTGTTTGCTAAATGTGCTCAAAGAGATATTGAACGTTCTGTCAGAATGCTTGAGATGACGTATGAAACATTCAAAAAGATGAAGGATAAAATGTAAGGCAGAACGATAGTTCTGCTTTTTTTTGAAAAAAAAAAACTAAATAGGAAACTTTACAGAGTTAAACAGTGTTGTATATTATAATATACATAAGTCGCGAAAGGTCAATAAAAGATGAAAGCTGTCGGTTTGATGAGTGGAACCTCTTTAGATGGAATAGATTGTGTAATCGCTAACATTAAAGAGGAAAACGGAAAAATTAAAATTGAAGAAATAGCTAAGAAGACCTATCCTTATGAAAAAGAAGTTATTTTAAAAATTTTGGATGCGATGAGCTTGGATAAATCATCTTCAAAACTAATTTGTAGTTTGAATTTTGAATTAGGATATGTTTTTGCAAATTGTATTCAAAAACTGTTAGATGAGGCAAACATAAAATCAAGCGAAATAGACTTTATTGCCTCACATGGTCATACTATTTATCATAATGTCGATGAATCAAACGGTTATTTCTTTTCTAGCCTACAAATTGGTGAAGGAGCAGTTATCGCTAATACATTAAACATTACAACCATTTCAAACTTTAGGTGTGCGGATATAGCAGTTTATGGTACCGGCGCACCACTAGTTCCTTATGCTGACTATGTTTTATTTCATGATGATAATAAAACAAGGGCTATTCATAACATTGGGGGAATATCAAACCTTACTCTATTAGATAAAAATTTTAATATAGACGATGTAATTGGGTTTGATACCGGACCTGGTAATATGATGATTAATTATGCTACCAAGAAATTTTATAATCTAGAATATGATAAAGATGGACTAATCGCCTCTAAAGGGAACGTAATAAATAAAATGCTAGATGAACTCCTAGATAATGATTATTTTAAAATGGTGCCCCCTAAATCAACCGGAAGAGAAATGTTTGGTGATGAGTATACCGAGTATATCATCAATAAATACAAGTTAGAAAAAAAAGAAGACATTATTAAGACACTTACTCTTTTTACTGCGAAAACGATTAGTAATGCCTATTTGGATTTTATTATCAGCGACCACGATTTAAAAGAAATCATATTTTGTGGCGGTGGGGCTTATAATAAATATTTAATAAAACTTATTCAAAAAGAATTACCAAAAATAAAAATTAGCTTATTAGATGATTATGGGTATGATAGTTCATTTAAAGAAGCAATTGCCTTTATAATTTTAGGATATCTTACGATTCACAAGAGGCCATCTAATTGCATGGCAACTACTGGAGCTAAAAAAAGAGTAATTCAAGGTCAAATCAACGAAGTAATTAAGTGAGGGATATGAATAAATATATAGTCGCCTTTGATGGTGGTGGAACTAAAACTGATATAGCATTAATTGATATTAACGGAAATGTTTTGTATTTTGAAACAGGACCAGGATGCAATCATGCATCACACGATGGTCGTCATTTTCAAAATACACTACAAACACTATATTTAAATGCGCTTTTAAATACTAACCTAAAAAAAGAAGACATTAGTTTTATTTATTTAGGATTAAGCGGAGCGGATTTAGAGTCTGATTTTATAAAACTTAATAAAGGATGTAAAGAAATATTTAAGGATACACCATTTAAAGTTGTTAATGATGCATGGATTATAATGAGAAGCGGCTTAAAACAACCATACGGAGCAGTAGCTATCTGTGGAACAGGAACTAATTCCGCCGCTATTAACAAAAACAAAGAAAGAGCAATTTTAAGATCTCTAAGTTATGTTCTTGGCACCTATGGTGGTGGATTAGATATCGCAAGAGAAGCTTTGCATCAAGCCTTTGGTTATGAAGAAGGAACATATCAATATACAATGCTTTATGATGAAATACCAAAGATTTATGGGGTAAATGATTTAAAAGAGGTAGTGGATTTTTTCTATCCAATCAATAAAACGACCAAAAAAGAATTAGGGGCTATTACGGCATTAGTAAACGAATTAGCTTTAAAGGGAGACAAGGCATCAATTTTTGCCCTAAGTAAAGCGGGGACTGCAGTAGGGATGCAAACGGCAGGAGTAATTGAGAGGGTAAAAATTCAGGATGAAGCAATCAATGTAGTTGTTGGAGGAAGAGTGTTTTCCTCAAAATCTGATGCGTTTATAAATGCATTTAAAGAAGCGCTCTATAAAAGAGTACCAAAAGCAAAGATTGTTAAACCAATGTTTAAACCGGTAATTGGTGCTTATTTCTCAGCACTAGATGAATTAAATATTAATCAAACGGATGAAATTGAAAAAAATATATTAGAAAGTTGTGAAAAAAATGTCAAAGAAAGTTAAGATTGTTACAATCGGTGGTGGTTCTTCTTATACGCCAGAATTAATTGAAGGTTTTATCAAAAGATACGATGAGTTACCAATAAAAGAACTTTGGTTGGTCGATATTGAGGAAGGTAAAGAAAAACTAGAGATAGTTGGTAATTTAGCTAAAAGAATGGTTGAACATGCTGGTTTACCAATGAAGGTTCATTTATCACTAGACCGAAGGAAAGCATTAAAGGATGCTGATTTTGTGACTACCCAATTTAGAGTCGGGCAATTAGATGCTAGAATCCTTGATGAGAGAATTCCAGGAAAATATGGAATGTTAGGTCAAGAAACCAATGGTGCTGGTGGAGTGTTTAAAGCATTAAGAACGGTACCCGTTATTTTTGATATCATTAAAGATGTTGAGGAGCTATGCCCAAATGCCTGGATTATTAACTTTACTAACCCAGCCGGTGTGGTAACCGAAGCAGTTTTTAAATATACTAAATTTGAAAAGTTTATTGGAGTATGTAATGTTCCAATCAATCAACAACTTCATTTTTCAAGAGTTCTAGGCTGTAACAAAGACGATGTCTTGCCTTATTTTGCTGGTTTAAATCATATGTCATATGTTTTACATGTTTATCAAAAAGGACATAAAGATGATAAACTTCCACTCATTATCGAAAAAATCAAAGAAAAACAGATGACGATGGCTAATATTGATGCCGGAGAGTGGAAATATGATTTCATTAAACAATTAGGAGTCTATCCTAACCCATATCATAAATACTTTTATTTATATGATGTAATGTTTGACCATTATATGGAACAATTTAACTCTAATAGGACAAGAGCTGAGCTAGTAAAAGAGGTAGAAAAAAATCTATTTGAAAAGTATAAAGATACATCTCTTTATGAAAAACCAAAAGAATTAGAAAAAAGAGGTGGAGCATTATATAGCGATGTAGCCTGTAGTGTAATAAGCTCTATATATAATGATAGAGGTGATTACCACGGTGTAAATACGATGAATAAGGATTGCATAGTTGGTATTAATGAAAGATCGGCTGTTGAAGTTACTTGTAAGATAACAAAAGACGGACCAATTCCAATCCATATTGGGGAACTTCCAATCCAAATTAAAGGAACCGTTTTAGATTTAAAAGCCTATGAAGAGTTATTAGTTGAGGCGATTTATGAGAAAGACTTAAAAAAAGCGTTATTGGCTTTCCAAATTCACCCATTTACAACCAATGTTTATACTGCTGAAAAGGTATTTAATGAATTAGTAGAAGCGCATAGGAAATATTTAACATATTACTTTAAATAATAAGGAGCGTAAAAATGAAACTATTTTATTTTAAAGACAAAGAAAAACCAGTTTGTTATTATAATACGGATAAACAAGTAATCATACCTGATGAATATAAGGAAAAAGAATTAAGGGGTATCTGGGTATCTAATGTCTTAAATATAGACATGCCAACGACTAAAGATTTAAAGAAATACGAAGATAAATGCCACGAGATTATTAAGACATGTAAGGAATATAATATTAACACATTATTTTTTCAAGTCAGGACTTCTAATGATGCATTTTATCAATCAGATTTAAATCCTTATAGCAGATTTTTAACTGGAAAAGAAGGAGAAAAACCACCATATGACGTTTTTAAATGGTTTTTAGAATTAGCTAAAAGTGCAAATATCGAAGTCCATGCTTGGTGTAATCCTTACCGTGTCTCATGCGCGGAGATGACACTAGATGAATATTTAGCTACATGTGATGATCTAAACTTTGCAAAGAAACACCCGGATGCATTATGCGAAGTAGCTAAGGGATCAAAATTTATCTTAAACCCAGCTAGAGAAGATGTAAAACAATTTGTGGTAGATTCATTAGTAGAAATTGCATCGAAATATGATGTTGCAGGAGTTCATATTGATGATTATTTCTATCCATATGAGGGACTAAAAGAAGGGTTTGATGACTCTAAAGAATTTGCAAATAGAATCGATAAGAGTATGAGCCTTGATGAATTTAGAAGATTCCATATTACTGATGTTATAAAAAGGCTTCATAAAGGAATAAAACAAGTTAATAAAAATCAAAGATTTGGTGTTTCTCCATTTGGTATTTGGATGAATAAAGCAAATGATGAGAGAGGATCAAATACCGATCCAAAATGTAGCCAAAGCTTTGATAATCAATATGCGGATACATACGCATGGGTAAAAGAAGAAATCATTGACTATATTGTCCCACAACTATATTGGGATTTAGGTCATCCAATCGCCCCGTTTGCTGATTTATGTGACTGGTGGGCAAATTTATGTAAGGGTTCAAATGTCGATCTTTATATTGGGCACGGTGCATACCGTCTTGGTAGTGATGGACAGTACCAAGACAAAGATGAAGTAGTTAATCAGCTGAAATATGCAAATCAATATGAAACTGTGAAAGGAAATGTTTTCTTTACATACCACTCATTTATCGATAAAGGAAAAATAGAAGATGGTATGAAAGAATTGAAAAAAACATTAAAAGGGAAATAATAGTAATGAAAATTTTTAACAAATTAATTATTGGAATAGTGTTGGTGATGTCAGTTTTTGCATTACTTTCAACAAACAACTATAACAATGATCTAGATATTTATGATGCGGCAACTACAGATTTAGAAGAATTGGTTATTAATGGAGATACTGTAACTCATAGAGGAACATCTAATCCGGTAATGACACCTAAAAATTATACCGAAAAAAACACGGAAGTTAGAGCTGTTTGGTTAGCGTATGTTACTAGTGATGGACCAAAATTTTCGACAGAAGCAAAATATAAACAAGATATTACAGCGGTCCTTAATCGGATGGTTGCTTTAAAGCTAAACACGATTTTCTTTCAAGTTAGGCCGATGAACGATGCGATGTATGAGTCTGAATATGCACCATTTAGTCGCTTTTTATACGGTACTAGCGTCACTAATGAAGGAAAAGATCCAGGAATGGATATCTTAAAATATGTTATTGATGAATGCCACAGCAGAGGAATTGAATTCCATGCATGGTTAAATCCATATCGTGTTTCTACAGGAACAGGAACTAAGGAAGCTCAATTAGCGACCCTTCATGATGATAACTTTGCAAAACAAAATCCAAATTTAGTTATTCAGGGTAGTGATGAAAGATTAATATTAAATCCAGGCGAGCCGGCAGTTCGTGATTACTTATTTAATGTGGTTGATGAGCTAATGCAAAAATATGATATTGATGGAATCCATTTTGATGATTATTTTTATAGCTATAGTGGTACCACTGATACATTAGACCAATCTGCTTTTGATAATTATAATCCTAATGGTTTAAGTAGAGCTGATTGGCGTAGAAATAATGTTAATTTACTTGTTGAAGGAGTCTCAAATTGTATTAAAAATCATAATGCAAACAATAATACTACTATTAGATTTGGGATATCTCCATTTGGAATTTGGAAAAATGGTAATGGAACAATTACAGGCGGATCAAATACGGCTGGAAACAATAGCTATGCTGCTCAGTTTGCAGATTCAAAAAAATGGGTAGAAGAAGGATGGCTAGATTATATTTGTCCACAAACATATTGGGGCTTTAAATTAGCCGCTGCACCATTTGCCGACTTAGTAGATTGGTGGGCTTTAGTATGCGAAACATATGGAGTCGATTTAATTTTAGGATTAGGTTTGTACCGAGTTACTGAAACTAATGATGGTTGGAGCAAAAACCCTAATGAGTTGATTGACCAAATTAACTATGCAAGTAAGCATGATGCAGTAGCTGGATTCTCTATTTTTAGCTACAACTATCTAAATAGTTCTAATACAACTATTAAATCTCAACTTAACACTTTAACCGCTAATTATTGGACTAAAATGCCAACAAAGATTTGGGATGTCAAGACAACTAAATTATCAAATCCGACAATAAATATTAAAGATAACGTCATCACTTGGGATGAGATTGAAAACGCTGATGGCTATATTGTAACTTTAAACGGTACTAAAAATGCTAAGCAAACAGGAACATCATTTACCATGCCATCTCCTACTAATGGAGTAGAATATACAATATCAGTAGAAGCTGTTTCTAATGATGTTAGTCTATTTGAAAACAGCAGTACAGAAGAAACATTCACTTATGGAAAAAAACTAAATACACCTTCTAATATATCTTTTAGTAACGGTACTATCTCATGGGATTCAGTAAACAATGCAGATGGTTATACTCTATATATTGGTGGAGAAACCGAAACAAAATTAGATTCTTTTGAAGCAACTAAAAATACAACAACATATAGTTCGGATAATTTATATTTTAGCCTTTCTGATAGTTCTATGCTTTGGAATAGAAACGATCTTTTAGTGAATGTGAATGATGACCATGGAAGAAGGGACCAAATCGTTTTAGTATTTGATGATCCTAATAAGGTTACTTACGATTCATCGGCCTTATCGGCAACAGTTTTAGTTCATGTTGGAGCTGATGGAACTATTTTAGAAAGAGCATATGGTTCCAACTTTGAGACCCTTTTAAATAATCTAAAAAATTCTGGTTTAAAAAAAGGCGAAGTATTAATGACTTCTTATGGTGGAGCTTCTGTTTTTGGTGGATCATCAGTTAGTACTTGGAATCCGAATGAAAACCCATTAGTTGTAGGAGATAAAATATCATTAGATTGGTCAAATGGATTTGATTCTACTACTAATTCATATGCATTTTCTAATACGACTCCGGGTGTTTATGAAATATCGATTATGGCATACTCAAATAGCAGCAGTTATGAAAACAGCACCGTTTCAAGTAAATATGATTTAATTATTTCTAAAGCGTTAGCTGCTCCAGTGATAACATTAAATAATAATATAGTCTCATGGAGTAGAGTTGATAATGCTAGTGGTTATGTTGTTACTGTAAATGGAGTGGCTAGCGATCCACAGACTAGAAGTAGTTATACCATCAACGCAGCAACTGCTGGCAATTATGTGGTGACAGTAAAAGCAGTTAGCAATGATGCTATGTATAGTGATAGTGTTTCTTCTAATTCAGTTACATATACCCATACAATAACTTCTGATACGCCAAGTATTGAAGTAACCGGAACTGGCTCAGATGGTTTTTATCAAGAGGCAACTATTACGCTTAGTACAACAACCTCTTATGATATCTTATATAAAATAAATAGCGGGTCATGGCAAACTTATTCAAGTTCTTCTAAAATAACATTAGATGCTGATGGTGAATATACTATTTACTATAAATTAGATTTCGCTGGAGCTACTGAAAATAGTAAATTCATTACCATTGATAATGTTGCTCCTGAAGAACCAGCTATCATAGTTAATGGACAGAAAAATGATGCTGGAAAATACGTAAAAAATGTTTCATTCTCATTTGATGAAATTACTGATGGAACAATCTATTACAAAATTGACCTTAGTGGCAACAGTTATGTAGCAACTTGGACAGAGTTCAAAGCAGAAGTTTCCCTAAAGGCAAACGGTAGATATGTTATTTATTACCGAGCTGTTGACCAAGCCGGAAACGCATCTAAACAAAAGACAATCACAATAGATGTTGTTATTGAAATTGCTGAAGATAACGAATATGTTATTAGAAATGGCAAAGAAGTAACCTACTATGAAACATCAACTCCAATTAAGTTACCTACTTACTCAGAAAGAGAAGCTGAAGTTAGGGCTTCTTGGTTATCAACTGTTTGGAATATTGACGTTCCAATGGTTACAACAGAAGAAGAATATAAAGCAAAAATCATTACAATGTTAGATACTTTATTATCATTAAACATGAATACTATATTCTTCCAAGTAAGATCAATGAATGACGCCTATTATAAGTCTGATTATGCTCCTTATTCAAGGTTCTTAGCTGGTGCTCAAGGAGTTGATCCTGGATTTGATGCCTTAGGATTTGTTATTGAAGAAACCCATAAAAGAGGTATGGAATTCCATGCATGGATGAATCCATATCGGGTGTCTTCTGATACAGCTCCAAAAGATACTCAATTAGCAGCCCTAGCTGATGGCAATTTTGCAAAAATGAATCCATCATTAGTGCTTGCAGATCGAAGTGGGCAATTAATATTAAACCCAGGTGAACCAAGAGTTCAAAACTATCTTAAAAATGTCGTATCCGAAATATTGGGTTTATATGATATTGATGGAATCCATTTTGATGATTATTTTTATAGTTATGGAGGTACTGATAACCAACAAGACCAAGATGCTTTTAATAGATATGGCAATGGGTTATCAAGGGAAGATTGGCGTCGCAAAAATGTTGATGATCTTATTAAATTAATTTCTGAGACTATTAATGAATACGAAGAACAAAAAGACAAAAATGTTAAATTTGGAATTAGTCCATTTGCGATATGGAGATCAAAACAAGAAGGTGTGCCTGAGGGATCTAACACTCCTGTAACTAATCTACAAAGTTATAAAGATCAATTCGCTGATTCTAAAAAATGGGTAGACGAAAAATGGCTAGACTATATTTGTCCTCAAATCTATGGTGGATTTGACTATAAACCAATGCAATATGCTGATATGGTAGACTGGTGGGCAAACGTATGTAAGAATGCAGGTGTTGACCTAATGATTGGTCAAGGGATGCATCGATCAGTAGATTCGTCTGTTCCAGATTGGAAAGATCAAAGTGAATTAGTAGAACAAATTCGTTATGCAAATCAATATGATTGTGTCATAGGTTATTCGATATTCTCATATAAGAATTTACTTGGAACAACAACGGCAACAAAAGCAGCATTAACAAGGCTAGTAAATAGTTATTGGACAAAAAGAGCAACTTTCCCTTGGGGATCTGATGTTACTATCGACCAATATGAAATTACCCTAAATGTTGATCAAACAAAAGGCTCTGTATCAAGCTTAAGTAAAGACAAATTTGCTTACGGTGATACTGTTAGTTTAACAGCAACACCAAAAGATAAGTATAAATTTGTTGAATGGCGTATTAATGGAATATCAGCTGGTAGTGAAGAAACAATAAGCTTTAAAGTTACTAACGATATCAGCGTAGAAGCAATATTTGATTTAGTTTCTAATAATGGAAATACACCAAATGATAAAACTCTAATAATTGTAATCTCGATAGCTTCAGGCGTCGTTTTAGTAGGTGGGTTAGTTACTGTTATTTTGGTTAGGAAAAAGAAAAAAGTAAAATAATCTAGTGAGGGCCAATCCTTTGGCCCTCCTAAGATTGATTAATTAATGGTTAGCGCAAACAAGGAGGCAAAAAGTGAAAATGAAATCGATACATAAAAACATTATAATGATTCTTTTATTGTTTTTATCAGTGTTCCCCTTTTTTGGTAGTTATCACGCCGATAACGAGATTTCAGTTCCAAAGATCATTGTAACTGGCGATGTAAATGAAAACGGAAAATACACATCAAAAGTTGTAGTTACATTTGAAAAAGTAGATGGAATAGATATCTATTATGATCGTTTTACAAACGGAAATTTTACTCATGGATATGTCAAGTTTAATAATTCAATCAACCTAACTACAAATGGAAGACATTTAATAAGTTATTATGGACAAGACTCTCTTTTAAATCAATCAACTAAAGGATCTATTACTATTGATATCATCTTAATTTCTACTGAGGATAATGAGTATGTAGAAAGAAATGGGAGCTATGTCAATTATTATAAAACGAGTACCCCAGTTAAACTACCAACCTCCTATAGTGAAAAAAGCAATGAGCTAAGGGCAGTTTGGGTTTCAACAGTTTCAAATATTGATATCGTGAAACATTCCTCAGAGGAACAATATAAAGGTGTTATTAATACCATCTTAGATAATGTAAAAAATAATAATTTAAACGCAATATTCTTTCAAGTAAGGCCGATGAATGATGCTTTTTATGAGTCAGACTATGCACCATTTAGTCGATATTTAACTGGTGCAGAGGGTGTTTCGCCAGGTTGGGATGTTTTAGAATACATAATAGATGAAGCTCACCGAAGAGGAATAGAATTTCATGCATGGCTAAATCCTTACCGAGTCTCATCCACAACTGGTGTTCCTAAGGAAACCCAGCTATCTTCTTTAGCTAATAATAATTTTGCGAGAATGAATCCTAGTTTAGTAATGGAAGATAATGATGGAAAACTAATATTAAACCCTGGTGAACCAGAGGTTGTCGAATATATCAGTAATGTAGTAGATGAGCTTATTACAAAATATAAGGTTGATGGAATCCATTTTGATGATTATTTTTATAGTTATTCTGGGACTCCAACCCAAGAAGATCAAAGCGCATTTACAAATAATAATCCAAGTAAGTTATCAAGAGCTGACTGGAGACGTAAAAACATCGATGATCTAATCAAAGGATTATCAGAACTAATCGATGCTCATAATCAAGAAAAAAATGTTCATATAAAGTTTGGGATTAGTCCATTTGGAGTTTGGAGTTCGAAAAATTCAAGTTCTGGGATGCCTGATGGAGCAAATGTCGGAAATACAATGCAAAGCTATAGTGCTCAATATGCGGATTCTAAAAAATGGGTTGAAGAGGGATGGTTAGATTATATTTGCCCACAATTATACTGGGGCTTTTCCCATTCTTCTGCGCCATTTGCTGACCTAGTGAAATGGTGGGCAGAACTATGCGAAAGAAGCAATGTAGATTTAATTATTGGTCAAGGATTTTATCGTTCAGTGGAAACACAAAGTGATTGGACTAATGCAAACGAGCTATTAGAACAAATAAGATATGCAAGCACATATGAATCAGTAAAAGGATTTTCATTATTTTCATATAAAACGATAATCAATCAATCTCAAAATGTTTTACAAGCAGTAAAAAGATTAAATGATTATTACTGGACCGAACAACCAATGTTTCCTTGGCCATCAGATATTAGTGATCTTAGATATACTGTTACTGGGACTTCAAATATAGATCAAGGAATGATTGGTGGTCTTGATAAAGATGCTTACCTTTATGGAGAAGAAATAACGATAGAAGCTATTCCACAAACCGGCTACAAATTTAAAAATTGGGTTATTGAAGGTTCAACAGTAGATAATTTAAAATCAAGAACAATTACTTTTAAAGTTACTGGCAATACAACTATCGAAGCTATATTTGAAGTAGATAAACCATTTGATTTTACCTTAGTTATTATCGGCTCGAGCATTATAGGAGGAGCAGCATTAGCAGCCTTATTCACGTTTATTGTTAGAAAAAGAAAAGGGGAAAGAAGCGATGATCCAGAAAATCCAAGCAATAGCGGCTGAGGCGGTTAATAAAAAAGATATTCCTGGTGCTTCATTTGCATTAGTAAAAAATGGTATAATTGAAACAGGATACGTTGGATACAAACAAATATATAAAAGAAAAATAAAAAATAGAGGCAATGAAGTTTATGATTGTGCCTCACTCACTAAGGTTATTTCAACAACCACGATTATCATGAAATTGATAGAGGATAAAAAATTACGTTTAGATGACTTTGTTAGTGATTTTCTACCAAGATTTAAGCATAAAAACATTACTATATACCATCTTTTAACCCATTCTTCTGGATTACCGGCAGATGTAAAAAGATCAAATACCTTAAAATCAAAAGAAGAGGTTATGGATTATATATATGATGTCTCATTAATTAATGATTTAGAGACTAGTTGTGTTTATTCGGATATCGGATTTATTTTATTAGGAGAAATTATTGAAAAAATAACTAATAAAAAAATAAGTGAAAATGCATTTGAAATGATTTTCAAACCGCTAAACATGATAAGCAGTTCATATTATCCGGATAAAAGATTTGCTGCCCCAACCGAACTAAGAGAAGATGATGTTTATAATGGTCTTCTAAGGGGAATGGTTCATGATGAGAAGAGTTTCGCAATGAAAGGCGAAGCAGGACACGCAGGTTTATTTTCTAACGTATATGATATTTCCTTATTCATCAAGGCAATCTTAGAAGATAAATTTGTTTTAAAAAAAGAAACAGTGGATGAACTATTTAAGCACCGACCATTAAAATCTAACAATGAAACAACAAGGGCTCTTGGATGGGATAAACCACAAAAAGGCGGACAAGTTGGTGATAATTTTGATTTTATAAACACGATTTGTCATACAGGGTTTACTGGGTGTAATATGTTTATAGATAGAAAAAGAAAAATAGGGTTTGTTATGTTAAGCAATGCGGTACACTATAAAAGAGCAATGAACCATATATTTTCTTATCGATATAGGATTGGAAGCGAAATTATTAAAAAAGGAGTTGAGGGATAAAAATGAAAAGAAAAGTTTTTTTAGCAATCGCGGTCTTAGTAACATCACTTTTAGTAGGATGTGGATCTAAAATCACTATTGAATGTAGTGAAAGAAGCGCGACAATTGGATCTTTCGAGACATATCAGATAGAGGCAACTACTAATGATGATAAGGGACTAAACTATGAATCTGAAAACAAAGATGTAGCTACAGTCAATGACTCAGGATTAGTAAGTGCTGTTGCTGTTGGACAAGCGAAGATTAAAGTATCTTCAAAAAGTGATCCAAAAGTGTCAATAACTATTGATATCAAAGTAGAAAAGAAAGACTATGTCAATGTTACAACAACAGAGATAGATCTAGACTTAGGTGATGAACACACTTTAGTTTATGATGCATCTGGAGCTGTTAATTTTACATCGAGCGACACTAATATCGCTGCTGTAAATACAAGCGGCATTATTGTTTCGATTGCAGCTGGAACAGTTGATATTACCATTTCTTTAAAAACCGATGCTAGCGTATCAAAAGTTGTAAAAGTTAATGTCGTTCCACTAGCTTCAAAAATTGTTATTTCTGGTCCTACAGTGATAACTGTTGGTGGGACCGGGGAATACAAGATTACGGCAACCCCTGCTGGTTCTAGTAAGAATGTGGAATGGGAAGTAAGCGATGAATCGATAGCTACTATCAATGAATCTGGTGTTTTATCAGGAGTTACTGCCGGAACGGTCACTGTTAGTGCGACTCATAAAAAGGACTCAACAGTTAAAAATTCTTTTGAAGTAGAAGTAAAAAGTATATTATTCGTTTCTGCTTCTAAGGGGGCTGGCGATACATTGACCATCAATGGTATTACCTTAGAACACGGAAAGGGATTATACTCAAGTTTAAAAGAAGCATCCGAAAAAGCGATTGATGGAACGATTATTTATCTTTTTGATGGAGAATTCAGTGACGCAATAAACATTAATAAAGATTTTGTTTCATTATTAGGTGTTGGTAATGGTGCTGTAATCAAAAATACTGTTACAATTAAAGGAAAAAATATATCAATTGAAGGAGTTAGATTCGAAGGTGCTGCAAGAATTGTAAGTACTGAGGCAGTTGAAAATCTTCAATTAGTAAATAACTCATTTAATAATATTACTGGAACATCTGATTTAATTTCTCTTGCTGGAGTTAATGGGTTAGTTATTAAAGGTAATAATATAACCTTACCTTCAATCAATGGAATAGTGCTTTCAAACATTAGTGCAAATGAAGCATTAATAAGAAATAATACAATTACTGGTGGACAAACAGCAATAAAGGCAGCCTTTTTAGGTTCTGCTACAAGTACCACACAGTTGCATATTGTTAGAAATGTTATTTCAAACGCTAATCTACCACTTGATGTTAATACACTAAATTCAAGTTCATCTTACGCAAGATATAACCAAATAAGTGGTTTTGGAAGCAAGGCTGTTGTTGCAAACAGCGAAAATGCAATGGATTTTTCATTAAACTATTGGGGAAGTAAGACTGTTGATATTTCTAAGTTTGATAATGTTGCAGAACACTTCTTAGCAGGAACATATGAATCTGCAGACGACATTCTTTTAGAAAAATATGAAGACCCAAGAGTTCCAGCTATGATGATTATTAATAACCCAATTGAGGATTTAAAAATTGGTGATAGCTACCAAATTGAAGTTTCATACTTACCTTATGATTATCAACATAGGAGTTCAAACGTCAGATTTGTAACTACTGATGCATCAGTTGCTTATTTTGGATTAACCGGTGTTTTAAACATTGTTAAATCAGGGTTAGTTCATCTAGGAGTTAGATCAACTGTCTTTACAAACTTAGAAAATATGATGATAGTTTCTGTATTAACTGATCCAGGAGTAGAAATGAAACCTTCTAATATGGATGCTGGATTAATTGTTGGTGAGGCTTTATCGTTTGAAACTAAGGTTTTCCCTTATACAATCGAAAACAACCCAATAAGATTTAGTTCTTCAGATGCAAGTGTTGCAACTATCGACGCTACTGGAAAAGTTACATCACTAAAAGCGGGAACAGTAACTTTCAAAGCAGAAGTTGATGTTAAAGATGAACAAGGGGTCCTTTTGGAAACGGTTGAAACAACATATACATCTTCATTCTATGCAGAATTGGATGGAAACAATATCTTAGACTATCTTACTATGTATCACAATACCTATGCGCAAACAAAAAATGTTTTCGTTAATGGATTTAATGGTACATATACATATTATGGAATTCTTTCCGCTTCAATGTTCTTATACGATGAAGTTATTATTCATCAAGCGATTATCACTAATCCAGCAATTAGACCAGGATTGATGACGGCATTACCTTCTAATGTCACTCCATTTAATGGGGATAACATTTATTGGGTAGTGGTACATGATACTGCTAATGCAGGTTCAGGAGCTGCCGGGCATGCGCAATGGTTATCAGGTGGTGGAGATTCAACATCATGGCACTACACAGTTGATGATAAAGAAACTTATCAACATTTACCAGAAAATGAAAGAGCATATCATGCAGGAGATGGTTCATCTAGCCCAGGCAATAATGGTGGTTATTTAGGTGGTGGAAATAGAAATGGTATTGGAATTGAAACATCAGTCCGTAAGGGAGATGACTTATTTAAGGTTTGGCAAAATACAGCTAAATTAGTTGCTGACATTTTAGTTAGAAACAATTTACCATTAAATCATGCGAAGTATCATAATGATTTTAGTGGTAAAAACTGTCCGGCTGCAATGCGTGATGCGAAGATGATCCCATATTTTGAAATATTAAAGGAAGTTGAATACAACATAAGAAGTAAATATCCTGATGCAGTGATCACTTTAACTTCAAACAACACAGATTATCTTGCAAACTCAGGTAGAATAATTAAGCTTCCAGAAAAGGCAATGACAGTGACATACACTGTTTCAGTTACCAATAATAGTCAAACAGAGACTAGAGACTTTGCAATTTATTTGCCTGGAACAATAGCCTAATAACTGAAAAAAAAAATCAAGGATTGAAAAAAAGCGCTTATTTCCTAGTTTGGATTGACAGCGCTTTCACTAAACGATATAATTTTAATATAATATTCTTACAAGAATAGGAGGAGAAGAATGAAGAAAAAAATAGTTTCATTATTATTGATGGCTTTATTAGCGGTAGCCTTTATTGGTCCGAACGCTCAATATCAAGCTGCAGAAGGTGATTTAAAAGATTTTTATCCATATGAAAACGCAGCGTGCGTTGGATTAGCTGAAGAAGGTGCTCCAGCATGTAATGCTAGTGGGCTAACTGCTTCAAATTGGGTATTAGAGTATGATGGAGGACGATACCATTTCCTTGCTGGTTTACATTCTCGTATGTTAAGCCAATATGCAGAAGCAATCAACAGTAAAAACGGTTTAGTGACTGCTACTGAAATCGGTGGATCTTCTGGATTTAATGCGTTTGCAACTCTTTATCACAATGACTCAGGTGTTGACGTAATTGTCCAAATTGATGATGACCGTACTAAAATGACTGCTGTAAGACATGCTGTTTATGTTTACTTTGATGAAAATGGCGTTTTACAAATGGCTGAATATAACGTTCAAACTTTCTACTTAACTAATGAAGGAACAGAAGCTGCTCCAGATTATAGATTCTCAACTGCAGAAGAAATCGCTGCTATTCCTACACCAGCTGAAGGAGAAAGCGCTGTATTACCTGATGGAATGGTTAATTCAACTATTAGAATTATCAGAAGTGATAATGAAAGAGGTTATAAAGTAGAACCAATTACTTTCACTAAATGGACTTATACTGGTTATAATCCTGAAGATGCAACTACAAAAGCATCAATCTTATTCCCTGATAAGACTGCTGCTGATGTAAATAACATTGAAATCCCTGCTGGATGGAATGTTATATCATTTGGTACTCGTGATAGAGCTTATGGTTATGCTCCAGAACAATCATCAATTCCTTGGGTTAATAACTTAGCTTATACAGTAGGTTCTGACAAGGTTGCTTGGATTGATTATCTAGCAAGACCAGCTTCATTTAGCTTATTATCAGCAATCGATGTTGATGCTGAAGCTAAAGGTATTCAAGGTATTATTGATTATAGAGGTTCATTCTCATTAGTTGAACCAACTGCAAGTTGGACATATAAAGTTGTTGATCCAGACACTGGATTTGTATCTACAAAGACTGACAAATTAGACTATAAAGTTGTTGTATCTGATGGAACAAATAGCGATACACTAACCTTTGCTTATGACTCAGCTGCTGATGCATATGTTAAGACTGGTGAAGTAACTATAGTTGATACTATGGAATTCAACAAGGCTTATACTGTTACTTATTCTGCTGATCTACCAGAATCTTATGAAAGACCAGCTTCAAAAGAAGTAGTAGTTAATTACATTGTTGGTACTCTTCCTCCAAGATTCCACGGAGTAGAAAACAAGATTTATTCAGAATACGATTTTAATATTGATGTATTAGATGGTATTACTGCTGATGATGGCGAAGTTAAAGCAGGTGTTGCTGATTTAACTAGTGATATCGTAGTTACTTACCCAGATGGATTTAACCCATATGCTCCAAAACCAGGAGTATGGATTATTGAATTATCAATTACTAAGAAAGTTGAATATCCTGCAACATTAACTGATATGAAGATTAAAGATGTATTAGTTACTGATTGGGATCCTGCTGACTATAATACAATTTACACTAGTTCATTTGGTACTAAGAAACTATTAGTTATCGATAATAACGAAGATTGGCAAGCTCAACTTGCATCAGGTTTCCACTTTGCATGGTCTGGTAATAGATTCCATATCCTAGTAATAGGAACTGATGGAAAAGTTAAGACTGGTGTTGCAAGAAGTTCTTGGATTACAGCTGACAAACCTACTGGTGGATGGGCTGCATCATCTACATTAACATCGAATTTGGCTGCAATTACTCTTGCGGCTGGCGAATTTATCGTAGTTGGTAGAGACCTAAATACAGACGGTGCTCCAAATTATGCAGTTTATGAAGAATGTTCAATTGCTGGCTTAAACTATGGTGACAAGGTTGAATTAATCGGTCTTCCTTATGAAGCTAAATATGTTACTACAGAAACATCATTCAAACTTACTGTTGATGATAAGACTGCTCCAACTGTAGTTGTTGGAACAAACAGACTAGTTATCTACTCAAATGATGTAACTAACTTAGACGATGCAATCAAAGCTAACGTGTTTGCAATTGATAATTCAGATGAAGAATTAGCAATCTACATTTCTAACAAACCTTCTGGAATGTCATTAAACAACCCAGGTGTATACCAAGGTGTTGAAGTAACTGTTGAAGATGCTGCTGGTTTAGCTACTAAAGTAACTTTCACAGTTGAAATTAAAGCTCCAAACGCTTCTGCTGGCGAATTAGAAGAAGAAAAAGCACAACTTGAAGAACAAATTGATGATCTAAACGATGCATTAAAGAATGCAAATGATAAGATCAAAGATTTAGAAGCTCTTCCTGCTAGTTTACCAGTTTGGGCATCAATCGTTATCTCTGTTGGTGCTGCTGCATTAGCATTCGGTGCTGCTTGGTTAGTTTTAAGAAAAAGAGGATAATAAATTAATAAATTGAAAGAGGCATACTAATTTAAAAAGGCATGAATGTGCCTCTTTCTTTTAATGTAACTGAAAGCGCTTTGAAAAAAATATTCTTTATTTAAAAAAAGCGAATCTTGGTATGTATATAAAAATAAAATATAGTATAATTATTATGAAATAATAAATCATTTAAAATTAGGAGGTTAAATTAACAATGAAGAAATTATTAAGTTTTTCACTAATTGCTTTAAGCTGTCTTTTGATGTTTGCCTGCGGTGGAGATGTTGTCACTTGGAGTGGCGTTGAAAACAAGACCATCAATGTTGGCGATACATTCGATGCAAAAGCAGGAGTTAAAGCAGAAGACAAAGTTGATGGTGATATTTCAGATAGAATCACTGTTGATGGATATGTTAATGCAAATGCTAAAGGCGATTACAAATTAACATATAAAGTTACTGGTAGTGACTCTAAAGAATATAAAAAAGAAAGAACTATCTCAGTTGCTGAGGGTTCTTCAGGAAATGCAACAACAATCACTATCATGCACGGTGCGGTTCAAGAAGTTGACCCATTCCATGCAAGTTACTCTGGTAAAAATGCAAGAGAAAAACAACTTAAACAACGTGAAGTAGAAGCACTTTATAATGTTAAGGTTGTTTACAAGCCATACGATCAAAGTGCATCTTGGGGAGAACCAAGAACAACTGCAATCGTTAATGCTTCAATTAACGGAACACCGATGGCTGACATTTATTGGGTATCAAGCGACTGGATTGGAAAACTTGTAAAAGGTCAAGCTGTTGTTCCAGTTGATGATTGGATGTCAACTCATGGTTCAAACATTAATGAAATTTTTGAAAAAATTGGTGGATACCAAGATCAAATGTATGCATTTGAAACTGGTGCACCATATGCTGAAATTGGTCTATATTACAATGCAGCGTTAGTTAAAACATTAGGTGTTTCTAATCCAACACAAATGTATTTAGATGGAAACTGGACTTGGTCAACATTCGAAAGTTGGGCAAAATCAGTTAAATCAGCTCTTGGTGAAGAACAATATGCACTTGGTGGAGCATATTCAGCATGGGCAGAAGCTTTAGTTCCACTAAATGGTGGTAGATTAGTTTCATTAGAAGCTAAGAGAGTTGCTTTCGCACAACAAGCAGCACTTGATGCTTATGATTATATTACTGGATTAAAAGATGCTGGTTTATTTGAACCTAGTGGAACATTCGATTCAGGTTCTGCTGCATGGCAAGCAGGAAATGTAGTAATGCATCCAGGTAGATTGTGGTTCGTTACAGCTCCTGATAGATGGGGTCAATTACCTTTCCAAGTTGAATATGTCCCTTATCCAATTAGTGATACTTACAAAGCAGGTGGTGGAGAACATATTTCTCCAGTAAGTGGAGTTTCTACTTATACTGTTGCTAGTGGGTTACCAGAAGGAAAAGCTGAATTAGCTTTCAAAGTTTGGAACGCATTACAATTATGGAAGAGTGCAGAAGATGGATTAGAAGAATTCACTGATGTCTTAAAAGCAAGATTTAATGAACAAACAAGTATCACTGCTTTCTTAAGTGTATACGATAAGATTTATCTAGACGTTATGAACGCTCTTGGTATTAGTGCTTATGAAAGTAATGGATGGACAGTTAATATCATTGCCGGAATTAGAGAAGGTATAGCAAGAACTAAGATGGATGAAATAAAACCAGCCTATGAACTGGCTCTAAAGACCTACTTAGGAGAAGCATAATATTATAAATATTTAATTTGTTAGGTCCCTCCCGACAAGGGAGGGACTTAATAACTATAAGAGGAGGATTTTGATGTCAGTTAAGAAAAAAGTGATCATAATACTTGGCGCGATACTATTAGCTATATTTTTATATGCTGGAATAGATGCGCTAGTCATTCAATTTAGTCGTGATAGCTTAAAATATAATATTGATAAGATCATAGTAGGAAGCCCAGCGGAGTATGCAACTCAAAATACGGCGGATTATTATGATTATTTAGAAAGTAAGGAACAAAACTTCCCACAAGGAGTTACTGTTAGCATAGGCGGAGATGAAATGGTCTTTGCCACTGATTATCTTGAAATAGCAGAATACGAAGGAAAACAAAACGTTCTACAAGTGGGCGAAGAGGGGACCGTCGAATATGAATTTCAGGTAAATGAAGCCGGATTCTATCAAGTTTATTTGAATTACTATCCAATTCTTGGAAAAAGTGTAGATATCGAAAGAATCATATATATAAATGGGCAAATTCCATTTGAAGGCGCGAAGACAGTAACTTTTAAAAGAATATGGGGCGGAGAAAATGATGGAGAGATTAAACAGGACGTTGGCGGAAACGATATTAGACCAAGCCAAATTGAGACTCCTTTTTGGACCGGACAATATATTAAGGATTCGGTAGGTTATGTTGCCGATCCATATATGTTTTACCTTGAGAGTGGGAAAAACACCATTACTTTTGAGTCGGTTCGTGAACCAATACTAATTGAGTCAGTTGAAATACGCTCAGTTAGGTCATTACCAAAGTACGAAGAACTTAAAGCTCAATATGATATTTTAGGGTATCAAGTTGTAAATCAACCAATTCAAATTGAACAAGCAGAAGATTCAGATTATACAACATCACCTACCTTATATCCAATTAATGATAGAACAAGCGCAAAAACATATCCAAACGATCCAACTAAGATCAAGTTAAATTCGATAGGTGGTACTAACTGGAGAACAGCTGGTGATTTAGTTCACTGGTCTTTTACAGTTCCAGAAAGCGGATTATATGCCATTAGCATGCGTTTAAAGCAAAATATTGCAAGTGGAATGGTAGTTAGTAGGGATATCTATATTGATGGAGAAATTCCTTTTGAGGAATTACAAGGATATTGTTTTGTTAACAATAACTCATGGAGGATGCAAACATTAGGAACCAAGGATGATCCATTCTTATTCTATTTTGAAGTAGGTACCCATGAGATAGCTATGGAAGTGACTCTTGGTCAATATGGACCACTAGTAGCACAACTTCAAAATTCAATGGATGCACTTAATAAATTATATCGAAGAATAATAATTTATACAGGTCCTCAACCGGATCAATATCGTGATTATGACCTATTAGATCGGATTAAGGATTTACTAGAAATCCTTGAGACTGAAAGAGATAATTTAACTAGAATAAGAAATGATATTGTTAAATTAGGATCAAAGAGTGAGAAGACTGGAATTATTGACCAAGTAACCTTACAACTAAAAGATTTCTTGAAAAAACCAAATGAGATACATAAGAAACTAAGTAGTTTTAATACGAATATTTCTTCTTTAGGTACCTTAATTATTTTATTAAAAGAACAACCTATTGAACTAGACTACTTTGTAGTTCACAATCCAGAAAGTTCATTACCAGTTGCTAAAGCAAATTCATTTGAAAGCTTTGTATTTGGATTTAGAGCTTTTATAGCAACATTTTATATTGACTATACTGCAATCGGAAGAGAAGATACTGGGGCATCTAATGCTACCATTGAAGTTTGGTTATCTACCGGTAAGGATCAAGCTAATATTTTAAGAAAGTTAATCGATGAGTCATTTTCACCACAAGATAAACATGGCATTCAAGTTGACTTGAAACTGGTTAGTGGAGCGGCATTGTTGCCAGCGACTCTAGCTGGGAAAGGTCCGGATGTTTCTCTTTGGACTGGTGGATCAACACCTGTTAACTATGCGATGAGAAATGCCGCTTATGATCTTTCACAATTTGATGATTTCGATACTATAACCAAAAGATTTAAAGAAAGTGCTTTAGTACCTTTTACTTATAATAAGTCATCTACCGAATCTGGTGTATATGCACTACCAGAACAACAAACATTCTTGATGATGTTTTATCGAACTGATATTTTTAATGAGATTGGTTTAACTCCTCCAGAAACATGGGATGATATCATTAAGATTGTGCCAACTCTCCAAGAAAGAAACCTTGAATTTTATTTACCGGTTCCTTCTTCAGAAGGTTCAACAACTGCTTTAGCACCAAACCCTATTTTCTCCTCTATGTTTTATCAAAGAGGTGGAGAGTTCTATGTGAATGGTGACTGGGAGAGTGGTTTCTCTGAAGGAACAGGACCAGAAGTGTTTAAAGAATGGACTCAGTTTTATACCGATTATTCATTCTCAGTAGACGCAAGCTTTATCAACAGATTTAGAAGTGGGCAAATGCCTATTGGTATTTCATATTACAATACCTATAATACATTAAGTGTTTTCGCGCCAGAAATTAGAGGTAAATGGGATTTCTGTTTAGTGCCAGGAACTAAAGTTACTGACGAAAATGGAGTGGAAACAATCAGAAGAGATACTGTTGCAAGTACAACAGGAGCAATGATACTAAGTGAGACAGATTATCCAGAAGAGTCATGGGAATTCTTGAAATGGTGGACATCAACCGAAACTCAAGTTAAGTTTGGTAGAGAGATGGAAGGTATTTTAGGAGCTGCTGCAAGATATCCAACTGCTAACGTTGAGGCGATGGCGCAACTTCCATGGACAGTTAAGGAATTGGCTATTTTAGAGGAACAATGGAAATGGGTTAGAGGAATTCCAGAAGTCCCAGGAGGCTATTTAACTGGTAGACACTTAGATAATGCTTTTAGATTAGTTTATAACGAAAGAGCAAATCCAAGAGAAACGATATTAGACTATGTTGAACAAATAAATGCCGGACTCGCCGCTAAGCGGAATGAATTTGGGCTGGAATAGGAAGGAGAAGTATAAATGGAAAATACAAACTTAAATAATGCTTCTCTTGCTCTAGAAAAAGAAGCTCAAAAACAATTAAGAAAAGAAAAAAGAAGAAAAAGAAGAGAAAACACAATCAAGGAGATGAAAAAATATAAGCACAGTTATGTTATGATGGCTCCTTACATGATTTTATTTCTAATCTTTACTATCATACCGGTAGTGATGTCAATTGCCCTAAGCTTTACTTCATTTAATATGTTGGAAGCACCAAAATTCTTAGGGTTTACAAACTACATTAGGTTGTTTTTAGAAGATGATATATTCATTTTATCATTAAAGAATACATTTATATTGGCGATAGTCACTGGTCCAGTAAGTTATTTGTTAGCCTTCATTTTTGCGTGGTTGATTAACGAACTTAGACCAAAATTAAGAGCCTTTATGACCCTTATATTCTATGCACCTTCCATTTCTGGTAACGCATTTTTAATGTGGTTATTGATATTTTCTGGGGATGCAAATGGTTATTTAAATGCTTTCTTATTAAGAATGGGTTTTATTAATGACACAATCAAATTCTTAAAAGACCCTACTTATATGATGCCAGTGTTGATTTTAGTTCAGTTATGGCTTAGCTTAGGGGTAAGTTTCCTTGCATTTATTGCCGGGTTACAAAGTGTTGATAAGACTTTATATGAAGCAGGAGCGATTGATGGTGTTAGAAATAGATGGCAAGAATTATGGTACATTACTCTTCCATCAATGAAGCCTCAATTATTATTTGGTGCTGTTATGCAGATAACGAGTAGTTTCTCGATAGCCGAGGTTTCGATGCAGCTCTTGGGCTTCCCGTCCGTTCAGTATGAAGGACACACGATCGTCACCCATTTAATTGATTATGGCTCCATTCAGATGGAGCTAGGATATGCATCAGCGATTGCAACTATTCTTTTCATGATCATGATGGGGGCGAATATATTAGTTAGAAAAGTTTTAAGAAGGGTTGGTGAATAATTATGGCAACAGCTAAAATGACGCCAGCGGCTAATTCAAATACAATTCCAAAGTGGAAAATAAAGAAGAAAAAGAGATTAAATAGATCAATAGGTGGAGACATTGCATTATTCATAGTCTTGTTGATTTTTGGTTTTTTTAGTGCGTATCCTTTGATTATGACTACTTCAAATGCCTTTAAGTCACTTGATGAACAGTTTGTCTTCCCGCCAACAATGATTCCTAGAAACCCTACTTTTGATAACTTTAGAGATCTAAATGAACTTATTAGTAATTCGTGGATTCCGTTTTCAAGATATTTCTTTAACACAATTTTGATTACTGTTTTGGGTACTGTCGGGCACGTAATTATCGCTTCTATGTGCGCTTATCCGTTAGCTAAATATAAGTTTCCAGGAAGCAAGATTTTATTTAACTTGGTTGTTTATTCATTAATGTTTGCTCCACAAGTTACCGCAACTGCTAACTATATTATTATATCTGGGCTAGGGTTGATTGATACTATTTGGGCACTCATTCTTCCAGTACTTGCTTCTAGTCTTGGGCTTTATCTGATGAAGCAATTCATGGAGCAGATCCCAATGGAGTTAATAGAATCCGCTAAGATTGACGGCGCAAGTGAGTATCGTATTTTCTTTCAAATAGTAATGCCACTAGTTAAACCGGCTTGGTTGACCTTGGTTATTTTACTATTCCAAAGATTATGGACAAATAGTGGTGGTATCTATATCTTTAGCGAAGAATTGAAACCACTATCTTATACATTGCAACAGATTGCTCAAGGTTCGATTGAACGTCAAGGAACGATCGCGGCAGTTTCATTTATTATGATGATAGTTCCAGTAGCGTTCTTCATCTTATCGCAATCTAGAATCGTTGAAACATTCAGCCATTCTGGAATGAAATAGGAGGAAAACATATGAGAGCGAGAAAAAGAATTTTTACTTTATTATTTTGTTTGTTAACCTTAACGCCTTTCCTTTTAGGTGCAAGATATAACTATTCTTATTATGGAGAAGTTATTCACTCATCTGCCGGGATGACATATGTAACCTCATTTAATGCGACACAAATCGGGGTTAAGATGGATTCGCCAGATGATTTTGCTGTTCACAATGATCGTATTTACATTACTTCTAAGTCTAATAATTTAATCGTATTAGATGTTAATTTCGAACTAATAGATGGCCAAAACGACGCAGGAGATGTTGTTGTTGATGGAAAAGGAACCGGTATTGTTCCATTTACTTCTTTTAAGCATGCTGATCCAGCTATCACTGAAGTATTTACTTTAAATGGACCAAACGGCGTTACGGTAAGCGATGACCACATTTGGGTTTGCGATACTGGAAACAGTAGAATAATTAAATTAAATAGAAATTATGAGGTAGTCTTAGTGTCTGGGACACCAGATGATGCTACTTTTGAGGAACTAGAAGATGGATCACAATTGGTGTATAGGCCAGAGAAAATTGCAGTTGACTCATCAGATAGAATGTATGTTGTGGCAAAAGAAGTATATGAAGGAATAATTGAACTAGATTCTGATGGAACTTTTAATAGATTCACCGGTGTTAATCCAGTGTCTTTAACTCCATGGGAAATTTTAGTAAGACAATTTATGACTCAAGAGCAATTAAAACAAGTAGCGAAATATTTACCAACGACATTTACTAATGTTGCGATGTCACCTAGAAACTTTTTATATGCTACGGCACTACCTACTGAATCTGGAGATGCTAAAAAATCTATTCAATTAATTAATCCAAAAGGAATCGATGTTCTAACTAGAAAAGGATATCATATTCCAATGGGAGATATTGAATTTAACCCATCAACTCATAATTATGTAGTTACATATGGACCAAGTACCTTAAAAGATATTGCATACACAGAAGATGGTATTTACACAGTATTAGATCAAAAGAGATGCCGTTTATTTACCTATGATAGCGAAGGAAACCTTCTTTATATAAATGGGGAATCAGGAGCTCAAGCTGATAAGTTTTCTGCACAAGCAAGTGCAATTGCTTACCTTGGGGATGATTTATTAGTTTTAGATAAAGAAACTAGCAATATTATTGTCTATCGATTAACTGAGTTTGGTAAGGCGGTCAATCTAGCAACTCACTATCACCAAAACGGTGAGTTTGATGAAGCAGCTACTGTTTGGGAACAAATATTAGAGTTAAATACCAATTATGAAAACGCATATAATGGTATAGGTAAATATTATTTAAGACAAAAAGAATATAAATTGGCGATGGATTCTTTCAAATATGGACATGACGACTATTACTATTCAAAAGCATTTAAAGCATATCGAAATGAAATCATGCGTGTTGCTTTTGCGCCTTTAGTTATTACTATTTTTGTATTAATTGTTGGTTATATCGTCTTAAAAGTTTACTTGAAAAAGAAAAAAGAAAGAGAGGATGAGCTATGAGCGCAAAATTAAAACTCTTTTGGTTTAATTTCTTTAAGTTTCCGGGCCGCTTAATAACACATCCTTTTGATGGATTTGATGAGCTTAAGCGTGAGAAAAAAGGAAAACTCTCGGTAGCATTAATTTTTATTGCCCTATATGCAATACTAAGGATTGTTACTTTTCAGTATGCTGGTCCTCTCGTCAATAATAATAATCCACAAGACTTAAACAGTTTAGGTGAAGTTTTTTCAGTTGTCTTAATAGTGATGATATTTGTCGTTGGGAACTACTCTATTACTACATTTATGTCTGGAAAAGGAAGCTTTAAGGAAATCTTAATTGTTGTTGGTTATGCTTTGTGGCCTGCCGTAATAATTGGTTTTCCAAATGTTATTTTATCTAACTTTTTAGCTGAGAGTGAAATAGCGTTTTATAACCTATTTATGGTTTTAAGTTATGTTTTAACAGGATGGGTTTTATTCATGGGGCTTTTAAATATTCATGAGTACGGCTTAGGTAAATCTCTTCTTGGGATAATAGCAACCGTTGTTGCGATGGCGATAATAATTTTCATCGGATTATTATTTTTTGATATCATTCAACAAATAGTTAACTTCGTTGCCCAGATTTTCCAAGAACTGAGATTGCGATGATGGAGGTAGCGACATGAAAAAAGTATTTGATCTTATTTTAAAACACAAAGTTTTATCCATATTGATAGCTTCAATTATCCTGTTGACGGGAATCCTTTTGATTTATTTTCTTACTGGATCACTTAAATCAACAAGGTTTTCAACCCCTGGTTCAGATGAGTTTTCACTTGATGGATTCATCGATTCAGAGACATTGAGTAACACTGATAAATTGGTTGCCTCAAATGATTCTTACGAATTACATCTTGATGAAACAAAATCATATTTTTACATTAAGGATAAAAAAACTGGATATGAGCTTCATTCTAATACGACAGAAAAAGACGTAATATTAAATGAAAATCAAACCGCGCAGCAAGAAAAACAATTTTCAACTCTAGAGATAACATATCATGATAAAAAAGGTGCAACGGCAACAATTAATAATTATGCACTTAGTATCAATCATCCACCTTCATTAGATAATTTAGATGCTACTGTGGGAAAAAGAACATTTAGTATTAAATATATCGATAATGGTTTCCAAGTTTTATATGACATTGCTAACTCTGACATTGATTACCTTTATTTTCCAAAATATATTGGACAAGATTTTTATTTAAGTATGACCCCTGCTCAACAAAACATGATAAACAGGAAGTATACTTTCCGTGGGACCATTGATGAGTTTTATTATGAGATGGAAAACTACGAAAGAATGACTAACCAAGTTAAAGCTGATATTTATCCGATTTTTTATGGAGAAGGCGGGCTTGGCTACACAAGAGATAGAGCAATTGCTGAAAATGAAGAATGGGGATATACTGAAACATTTTTAAAGGTTCAGTTTCAAGTTGCTATTCAAATTACATTAAATAAATCTGGTTTTGAAGCTAAGGTTATTAAGGAATCTATTAAGGAAGAAAGCAATGCTAAAGTTGCAAAAATTTCTTTACTTCCAATGCTTGGATTAGGATACTCTGATGTTTCAGCTGGAGTTGATACTTCAGGATATTTAGTAGTTCCTGATGGATCTGGTGCTGTAATCCAGTTTAATAATGGCAGAAGAACTGTCTATGAAAAAAGAGTTTATGGACAAGACTTAGCTTTAATGCCAATTAAGATGGCCGAATCTCAACAAAAAATCAGCATTCCAGTTTTTGGAATGTCAAAAGAAAACATCGGCTTTGGGGCTATTATCACTGAAGGTGATGCGATGAGCTTAATTAATGCCGAGATTTCTGATAAGACAGAGACATACAGTAGTTCATATAATAAAGTATATGCCTCTTTTAACTTACGAGAAACAGAAGCGGTTAAATTGGGTGGTGGTTGGAACCAATATGGTATTCAATTATGGACTAAGGATATAGTAGATACAGATTTTGCGGTCCAATATAATATTTTAACTGGAGAAGACAATAATTATGTTGGTATGGCGAAAGCTTACCAAAATTATCTAGTCGAACAATTCAATTTTGTGAAGAATTTGAAGTCTTCAGGGACAATTTTAACGACTGAATTTGTTGGCGCCTATGATGCTAAGAAACATTTTGTTGGTATCCCTTATACTTCTGTTAGTTCATTAACAAGTTACAATCAAGCTATCCAAATACTAAAAGAGTTAGATGAATTAGGAGTTTCTAATATCAACGCTAACTATTTAGGGGCAATCAATGGTGGATTAACTAGTTCAATTTCTAATAAAACAAACATTGAAAATAGTATCGGCGGTAATAGTGGTTATAAAAAATATCAAAAGTATACATCAGAAAATAATATTGATGAGTATACAACAATTGATTTTTTAACAGCTTCAAAATATGGCAGATTATTTGATCAATATCGTTATAGTTCAAAGAGAATACAAGGATCACTTTCATATGATTATCAATATCATTTGCCATCAGGATTACCTTATTCTGAGACATCCTTTAATGGGCCAAGCGATTTAAATGTTGTTAACCCAGTATTTTATAAAGACTTATATAAACATTTATCAAAGAAAAATGTGTTAGATGGTTTTACTTTTAACGATCTTGGAGCAAGGTTGGCGGGTTCTTATGATAGCAGCTCAGTAGTTTACAAGCAATATGCCATGGATATTCAAAGAGATTTGTTAGCTCAAATAGAACAAAAAATGATGTTATCTAATCCTCTTGGTTTCGCATTTTCATATGCTGATTATATTGTTGATCTTCCAAGCCAAGCAACGCTTTATTCAATGATTGATTATTCGATTCCCTTAGTACAATTAGTATTATCTGGTTTTATTGATTATTCTAATGATAGTATCAACACCTCAGAAGAACGTAGTAAGGAATATTTATTCTTAAAGTCTATTGAAATGGGAGCGAATTTAAAGTACACATTATCATATGATAATTCACAAGAATTGATCAACACTCATCATAACTATTATATGTCGACTTATTATGTTAATTGGCTTGATGATATAAAGAATAATATGGCTGAACTCAATGCACTAAAGATTCATGAAGGATATTTAGTTGGACATGAACAAGTGGCAATTGACGTTTATAAAGTGACATATTCAAATGGTATAGAAATAGTGATTAACTACAATATTTATAATTTTAATTATGGTGGGAATACAATTAATTCAATGGACTACTTAGTAGTGAAAGGAGGTTAAAATATGGAAAACTCAATTGATATGCAACAAAAGCCAAAGAAAAAAGGCGTTAGTTATCAAAAACAAAAACTTATCTTAGCATTCATATTTTTAGCCCCATGGTTTATTGGGTTACTCTTATTCTTTTTGTATCCCTTCTTTCAATCGTTATATTACAGCTTCTTTGATATTAAAGCTGTAGCGGGCGGTGGACTTGATTTAACATTTATTGGTATTGATAACTATGTAAATGCATTTACTAAATTGGTATATAAAAATTCAACCTTTATCGTAGAATTAGGTGTTGCGATGCAAGACTTGTTAATTAATATTCCGGTAATGGTAATATTCAGTTTATTTATTGCGGCAATGTTAAATACCAAATTTAGAGGAAGAGCAATAGTAAGAGGTATATTCTTTATTCCGGTTATTATTAACTCAGCAGCTGTCACAGCCGTTTTAAGTGGAACCGGAGTAGCAGCGGAACTAATTTTTCAACAAGGTGGTATGACGGGTGCTTTTGACCTTAATGGTTATTTAGTAAATTCTGGATTACCGGTTGGGTTTATTAATTTTATTACCGGTTTGATTGATAGAATTCATAGCATTATCACTTTATCTGGGGTTCCAATTCTGCTATTTTTATCAAGTATTCAATCGATTCCTAAACACTTATACGAAGCAGCAAAGATAGAAGGAGCTAATAGTTATGAAATGTTTTGGCTTATTACAGTGCCTAATGTTAAGCCGTTTATTATGACGGTTGTCGTATTTGGTATCGTTGATACATTTACAACATCAACAATTAGTAACATTATCCAAACAGAACTTAATAAGCAAAACTGGGGTATTACATCAGCTATTTCGTGGGTCTACATGATTTGTGTGATCGCGATATTAGGTTTATTTGCGTTAATCGCAAAAATCTTTAAGTTTGGAGAAAACCACTATGAATAATAATAACGCACTTTCTGTTAGAGAACAAAATAGACTTGAAGCACTAAGAAGAGGAAAAATAGTAAAAAGGAAAAAAATATTTCAACAAACTATTTTCTCAATATTTAGATTCGTAATTCTTTTTGGGTTGTGTTTTATAATTATCTACCCGATTCTTCAACAAGTCTTAATGGCTTTTAGGGCACCACAGGATATCAATGACCCAACTGTTATTTGGATTCCAAGAACTTGGTCAATAACGAACTTTAAGATAGGGATGGCGATTCTTAATTACTGGAAAGCTCTTGGAGTGACAATTGTCGTCTGTCTCATCGTGATGCTTTTACAGCTTTTTTCAACCGGACTAGCTGGTTATGCATTCAGTAGGTTAAAATTTAAATATTCTAATATTTTATTTATATTTGTTGTTGCAACCATTGTGATTCCACCTCAGGCGGTCTCTTTGTCTCAGTATTTGTTTTACCGGGACTTAAAACTTGTTGGTAGTTATGCATCAGTATTTTTGATGAATGGACTTGGAATGGGTATTAGAAGCGGAATATTTATTTTCGTATTTAAAACTTTCTTCCAAGGATTACCTAAAGAACTAGAAGAATCTGCTCAAATTGATGGAGCATCAGTATTCCGTATCTTTTGGAACATTATGTTGCCAAACGCTAGAGGAGCGATAATCACTGTTGCACTATTCTCATTTGTATGGCAATGGAATGATAGTTATTTTGTCTCAATATTTGAGGTTAGTACACCAGAGTTCCCATTACTTACAATGAAACTAATGAATATGAACGATAATATCGCAACCGCGATTAGAGATGCGCAAGTATATAACATCGTCGGTGAAGAGATTAGAAAGAATCCATTATTTATTGCGGTTATTTCAAACGTATGTTCATTCTTATGTATGATTCCGCTATTAATTGGTTATTTCTTTGTTCAAAAACAATTCGTTGAGTCTATTGAACGTTCTGGAATTGTTGGTTAGATGACCGATTTTGATCAAAAGCCAATCCATAAAATTGCATCATCAGTAGCGGATTGGGTATTAAGATTTATCGTAATTAATTTTCTTGTTATTATTTGCTCTTTAGGAATAATAACAATTTTCCCGGCTTTAAGTGCTGCATTCCAACTTTTTGATGATTATATCAATAAGGTAGAAACAAAATTGTTTAAGGGTTTCTTCTCATATTTTAAAGAAGATATCAAGAAAAAACTGCTTTACGGATTGTTTTTTGTGGCACTAATTGCTATCGGGGTGGTTAGTTCATGGTATTACACAAACTTATTACGTGAACATAATGATGTTATCTTGTGGATAGGATATATATTTGTTTTATCGATAGTTTTATTATTCGCTTTAACAATGTTATATTCACTTATTGTGCTTACGGTTTATAAGCCTGCTTCGTTATTTACGCTTATAAAGCAGTCGTTATTCTTAGCAGGAAAGTTCTTTTTAAGAACAATTGTAATAATTATTATTTGGATAATTCCAATATTAATGTTTTTAACTATTCCAACGATTATAATTTTCATGATCATTGGATTATCAGGGCCTTTGTTTTTACAGGCGAAAATTTCACAGAAAACTTTAAATTTCATATATGAAGTAGGGGTAGAAGAAAATGAAGAGTAATCTTAAAATAGGCATTGAAAGAATAGACGAATTTATTCATTTATTCGAAAACAAGAGAGTTGGGCTAATAACAAATCATACCGGAATGACAGACTCATTTATTTCCTCGATTGATATTCTTAAAAGTAAAACTGATTTAAGATGTCTATTTGCTGCAGAACATGGTATTAGAGGTGAAGTTGGCGCTGGAGATCACTTAAGTTCATATAAGGACAGTGAAACAAATTTGGATGTTTACTCATTATATGGTGAGTCTAGAAGGCCTTCAAAAGAAATGATGGACCAAGTTGATATTATTTGTTTTGACATTCAAGATGTTGGAGCTAGATATTATACTTATATTTATACAATGGCTTATGTAATGCAAGCTTGTGCTGAATATAATAAAGAGTTTATCGTATTTGATCGACCTAATCCGCTTTCTAATAAAGCAGAGGGGAATATTTTAAACTTAGAATATAGATCGTTTGTTGGATATTACCCAATACTACAAAGGCACGGGTTAACAGTTGGTGAACTAGCTAAGCTATTTAATGAGGAATATGACATAAATTGTGATTTAAAAGTAATTCCGATGAGTGGTTATAATCCTAATGAAACCATGCTTGAATCACCTAGAAGATGGATATTACCTTCACCAAACATTCCAACTGTTGAAACATGTTTTTATTATTTAATTACCTGTTATTTTGAAGGAATGAATGTTTCAGAAGGAAGAGGAACAGCAATTCCATTTAAAGTATTTGGTGCCCCTTGGTTTAAACCAAAAGAAGTGATTAAAGCCTTAAAAGAATTTAATTTTGAGGGAATTGATTATAAGGAGACTTATTTTATACCTTATACATCAAAACATAGTAAAGAAGTCTGCGCAGGAGTGGAATTATTTATTACCGATTTTGATAAGATCGATTTGGTTAAGCTAGGCTTAACGATCTGTCATGTTTCATTGAAACTTCATGATGAAATTAAAGTGTTACCTCCATATAGAGATGGCGGCAAAAACATGTTAGATTATTTAGTTGGTGATGATTTTATAAGATTAGGGTCATTGTCGCCTAATGAAATATACGAAAAATTAACAAGAGATACTGAGCAATTCAAATTAATCAGAAGGAAGTATATGTTATATGGATAAGTTTGATATTAACAATTTAACATTAGAAGAAAAATTAGGACAAATGCTTATTTTTGGTTTTGACGGATTAGAGATCAATGACCATGTTATCAATATCATTAAAAAATATAAGGGCGGCAACATTTTATTATTTTCTAGAAATATTAATAACCCTGCTCAGTTATATAAGCTTAATATGAATCTTCAAAAACTTGCAAAAGAGACGATTGGGTTGCCTTTATTTATCACCATAGACCAAGAAGGTGGGATGGTAAGTAGGATTCAAAGTGGCGCGACATTTTTCCCAGGAGCTATGACAATTGCCGCAACTAATGATTCAAATAATTCATATACAATCGGTAAGTACACAGGAATAGAACTAAGTAATTTATTAGTTAATATGGACTTTGCTCCATGTCTTGATGTAAACAACAATCCTAAGAATCCAGTCATTGGAGTAAGAAGTTTTTCTGATGATCCTAATAAGGTATCAGAATTCGGTTTAGCTTATATTAAAGGACTTCAAGAAGAAGGAGTTTTTGCTACAGCAAAGCATTTTCCAGGCCATGGAGATACATTTGTTGATTCCCATCTTGCCTTGCCAAGAGTTGAATATGATCGAAAAAGAATCGATAGTGTTGAGCTGGTCCCATTTAAAAATGCAATCAAAGAAGGCGTAAAAGCAATCATGACTACACACATTGTTTATCCAGAGCTTACAGAAAATGATCTACCAGCTACCTTATCAAAAAAATGTTTAACTGGTCTACTAAGAAACGAGTTAGGATTTGAGGGATTAATCGTAACTGATGGTATGGAAATGAAGGCAATCAAAGATAACTACACAGTTAATGAGGGTGTATTGATGGCTGTTAATGCTGGAGCCGATCTATTTTGCATCTGTCATTATGAAGATGAACAATCATCGGCGATGGAAAGATTAAAAAAAGCAGTTGAAAATAATGAATTAACAATTGATACAATAAATGAAAGAGTATCAAGAATATTAAAATTTAAAAAAGAACTCGGCTTTCCGGATTTTGATAAAGAATATAAAGATGTCAAAAATTTAGTAGAAAATGAAGAACATCTTAATAAAGCATATGATGTATGCGAAAAAGCAGCAACTTTAGTAAAAGGAAATAAACTAGTTTTAAAAAAGGATGCTTTATTTATTGGATTACTTCCAAAAGCAACTACCGGTGCCGATGATTCAGATGGACAGTATGGAATAATAGAAACATGTAAGAAAGAATTACCGCTATTAAAAACCTTATTAATGCCAATTGCTCCAAATGAAGAAGACATAAAAAGGGTTATCGAGGAAGCAAAAGGTTTTCAGCAAATTATTATTACAACTTACAATTCAAATGTCTTTAAAGGACAGTTAGATTTATTGAAAGAATTAGTCAAACTAAATAAAGATCTACATGTGATTTCAATGAGAAATCCATATGATTTATATGATGTAAAAGAAATACCAAATTATGTTTGTTTATACGAGTATACACCAAATTCTATCAGAGTATTGATTAGATATTTAAAGGGTGAGATTACTTTGAAAGGAAAAATGCCTATATCTTATGAATAAATACATTATTGGAATTGATGGTGGTGGCACAAAAACAATAGGATATCTTTTTGACGAAAAGGGTAAAGTGCTTGAAAAAATGGAAAACGGTTTTTCCAATTTTAGTGTTGATGAGATGGTAGCCACTTCAAACATAAAAACAATAATTGATTATCTATATGAAAAAATTGACGATACGGATTTAAATATCAAAATCGTCATGGGGATAGCTGGTGCATCTAAGTTTCTTAATAAAGGTTCATTTATAAGTGATTTAGAAGCAAAGTACCAGGCACAAGTTATTTTAGAGAATGACGCAGTAATTGCACTTTATTCTTTAAAGAAAAACATTAAGAATAAAAATTTCATCTTAGCAATTGGCGGAACAGGTAGTGCTGTGATGAGCTATGATGATAAAATTAGACTTTTTGGTGGATATGGTCATATCTTGGGTGATGAAGGTTCTGCATATCACACGGTGATTGAAAGTTTTAGACAAATAATTAGAAATTATGAAAGAAACAAGTCAACACTATTTGACAAATGTTTACTTAAAACGATTCATCAAGACGATGCAGAGGGTATCAAAAACTTTGTATATAACCACTCAAAAAGCGACATAGCAGCATTAGCCCAACAGATTTCTTATTTAGCCGATAACGGTTCTAAAGAGGCAATAAATATTTTAGAAAAAGAGGGAAGAATGTTGGCAAAACAGATAATTACCGCATATAAGTCCTTATCAAAAGATAAAGAAGTAATCATTGGATTAAGGGGTGGATTTATCTTAAAAAATAAGTTTGCACAAAATGCACTAAAAAAAGAACTTGATAAACATATCAAAGGATACACCTTAGAAACGAATGGTGAAGAGCCTGTCGTTGGAACATATTATTTAGGAAAAGACAAATAGGGGGAGAATATGGTAAACATTAATAACATAAGTACAGAGAAGAGAAATTCTCGAACAACCAATATGGATGTGGCAGTAACTGAGGAGTTACTTAAGCTATTAAACGATGAGGATAAACTAGTCCCATATGCAGTAGAAAAGGCGATTCCGCAAATCGCCAAAGTCGTTGATGTGGTTGCCAAAAAGTTAGAAAACGGGGGAAGACTTCTATATATTGGTGCTGGTACAAGCGGAAGAATTGGCGTATTGGATGCTAGTGAATGCCCACCTACTTTTGGTGTAGAAGATGGTGTTATAGTAGGGATTATTGCCGGCGGAGACTATGCACTTAGAAATGCTGTTGAAGGGGTTGAAGATTCTAAGGAAGAAGCTATCAACGACCTAAAAAGACATAACTTAAGCGATAAAGATTTCTTAATAGGAATTGCTGCTAGTGGAAGAACACCATATGTAGTTGGTGGATTAGAATACGCAAATTCAATCAATTGCGAGACCGCATGTGTAACAACTAGTTCAGATTCGATCGTTTCTAAAATAGTTAAATACCCAATCGAGGCAATAACAGGAGCAGAGCCACTTACTGGTTCAACAAGAATGAAATCAGGGACAGCTCAGAAACTAATCCTTAACATGATTTCAACTGCCGTTATGGTAAAACTTGGAAAAGTCTATGAAAACTTAATGATCGATGTTCAAATGAGTAATGATAAATTAGTATCAAGGGCTGAGAGAATTGTGATGGAAGTAACTGGCGTTTGCCAAGAAACAGCAGCTAAATATTTAAAAAAATTTAATTCAGTTAAATATGCGGTTTTCTCAATTTTAACAGAAGTGGAAGATTTAGATAGAATAGAAAAGATTCTTAAAGAAAACAAAAATAATGTTAGAGAATCAATCAAGAAGTATCAGAAAGGGTAATTTAATGAAATATTTCAGATTTATTTTTCTAGCGTTTCTCATTGGAGTTACACTATATGCTTGTGGACCATCAATAAAGCTTACTGGGGTTACTGATAAAGAGGTTATGATGGGAATGGAGTTTGATCCACTAGATGGAGTTAAGGCGATGGATTCTAAATTAGGAGACATAACAGAAAACATTATAGTATCTGGCGAAGTCAACATTAATAAGTTAGGTAGTTATGACTTGGAGTATTCAGTTGTTGGTTCTAACAACCAAAAGGCAGAAGCTAAAAGAAAAATAACAGTAGTGGACTTTGTTACAGAACAGGATGTTTTGAATTTAGTGAGTGATTTTGCTACCGCAGAGACAAAGGATCAACTGGTTAGTAGTGTTTTTGAAAAGCCGGTGAAATGGCAATCTTCTAATCCAAATTTATATTCAATAAAAGACAATGTGGGAACAGTTAATAAGTCAATGCAAAAACATCAAAGCCAAACTGTAACTATTTCCGCAACAATTGAAAATGAAGATAATACAATAAGCTTTTTTCAAAAAGACATCGTGGTAGGACCGATTGTGTTTGCAGAAATGCGAGAAACGCCAGTATCTACTTACTTTTCCACTGGGGTAATGTCTTTTTACAAATCAAATAGTACGCGATATAAAAATGAAGGAAAAGTTTTTTCTGATAATACTAGAGAAGTACTAGATATCGTAAATTATGCCTTTGTCGAATTTGATGCCAATGCAGAAGTAAAGATGGATACAGCAGCTTATGTTAGCGATGTTGTTGATTTAAGAAATGATGATGTAAGGGCGATTTTTTGTATCAAAGGAGTTAGTGGAACAGGTTCACAAAACTTCTCAAAAGTCTGTTCTGATGGAGTCCTAAGGACCAAATTCGTAAAGAATTTAATGGATTTAGTTGATGAACACAATTTTGATGGTTTAGATATCGATTGGGAAACCGCTGATGGATATCCGGTAGTCGCATCCTTGCTTAATTTATTAGTAAGGGACCTAAAAGGAGAGATGATTAGAAGACAGGAAGAAGGTGGGTCACCTTACTTACTATCAGCTGCAATACCTTCAAGTGGATGGGGATTAGTTGCCGATAGATTTGATATTCCAACGTTAAACCTATACTTAGACTACATTAACTTGATGAGTTATGATATGAATTCAAGTGCGAAGACAACTCACGTTTCACCGTTACACATTTCATCTTATGATGGTGGATTTGGATTTGGTGGAGACTATGGTGTAACAACACTAACAAAAAAAGGATTTGATCCTTCAAAAATAATAGTTGGAGCTTCTGGTTATGGTAAGGCTTATAAAGTAACTGGTCCTAGTAAACATCAAGATCTTCCATTTTTAGGAGTGAGCGGAACACTAACATCAATAACAGGAGTTTCGGGGTCATATGCTAGTGGAACATTATTTTTAAAAGGAGTTCAAGAATTAATTGCAACCGGAAGATATGAGATTTATCATGAATATAATACTAGTGGAAACTTTGTAGGCACATATATTTACAGTCAAGCTGATGGTTATTTCGTAACATACGATAGTGATAAGGCAATAAGCGAGAAATATCGATATGTTCTTAAAACAAAAGGGCAAGGGATTATGTTCTGGTGTTATGGAGAAGATGCTGATGATATAATTGTCGATACACTTTATAAGGAATATATGAGAAGCCAAACATCATAATGATATTTAAAAAGACATCCGAGGATGTCTTTTTTTAAAAGGTTATTAAGGTTAGTTATTTTACGGTTTCACTTACTGTTGTTGGATTAATATTAACACTACGATAAAAATCAATTATTTTTGGAAGAGCTGCCAAAGTATGTTCCATTGGATGCATTAAAATTAAATCGCCCCCTAGTATATTTTGAGTTGCACGATCAAACGCTAGTTGTTCTTCCTTATCGCGCCAATCAATAGTATCTTTATATTTTGTCCACATAATTGGTAAATATCCTAAATCCTCAGCTGCTTTTAACGTAATGTCATCATAAGCACCGCTTGGTGGAGCAAATAAAGTCATTTCAATACCAGTAACATCTTTAATTAAATTATGACACAATAAAATCTCTTCTTGGTTTTCTTGGTAAGTTAATGTATCGTGATCCTTATGATGATACCCATGATTTCCTAATTCATGGCCTTCAGCTACAATTTTTCTAAGCATTTCATGATTATCTGCACCCCACTCGCCAACAATGAAAAAAGTTGTTTTAACATTTTTTTCTCTTAAAACAGCTAGCATTTTGTCAACTATTTCAGTTCCCCAGTAGATGTTAATCATCATACAAACATTATTATTGTCTCTATTTCCAAATCTAAGTGCTTCTCTGTTTTCCATAAAAATCTCCTTTTTTTATTTATTTAGAAAGGCTTTAATGCTTTCTGTGCCCCAAATAAAGCCAGTTTCCGCATTTAAAACACCATCTTTAAAAACTAATATTGCTGGAACATAAGCGATCTCTATTCCAAATTCCTCTAACAAAACATCTCTGATATCTTGAGTTCTAATAATGAAAGATAGGCTCTTATGATTATCCGCGTAATCAAACACTAAACTTCTAATTTGTAGACAATATGGGCACTCGTTAGTATACATATAGAGTGTTTTTGTCTTTTTGTTTGTTATAATATCATCTAATGATTCAATATGACTATAATCAGAATAACTTCTAGTTTCTGGATCGCTGTTATCTTGACACCCAAACATTAAAAAAACGATACCTAAAATCAAAGAAATAGAAATTGTTTTTAAAATTTTTTTCAAATGGATCACCTCTATATGATTGTACTCTTTTTATATGGTAATTTCAATTATATGCCCTTATTATATGCTTATTTTTTCATTTTTTGAAACAAATTATACAAACGCTTTCATTTTATTCTTTTATTTAAATAAAAGGCTTATAATAATAGTAGCGAAAAGGAAATGGTGATAATATGATTTTTAAAAAAGAAGACAAGATTATTTTTTTTGGCGATTCAATTACTTGGGCGGGAAAGTTAAAAGAAGATGGCGAAGGGGCTCCTGCTAATCATCCATTTGGTAATGGATTTGTAACACTATTGAATTCTTATTTTACAATTCATTATCCAGAACTTAACCTTAGACTAATAAATAAAGGAATTGGTGGAAATAGGGCATCTGATTTATTACAAAGAATAGATCAAGACGTTATTGCCCATAAGCCAAATTGGATGTTCATGATGATTGGTGTAAACGATGCTTGGAGACAATTTGATTCTGGGCAAATAAAAGAGTTTTTAATTCCTGATTCTGAATATAAGAAAAACATTGAATTAATTGTACAAAAAGCCCTAGGAAACGGGATTGGGGTTATTCTAGGATCACCATTTGTTGTTGATAAAAACAAAAAAGATCCTCTACGGGCAAAATTAGATACCTACAATAACATACTAAAAGAAATAGCTACTAAATATGACTTAAGATATGTTGACATACAAAGTAGATTTGATAAAGTTTTAAATAAGATTCATTCATATGTGATGACCAATGATAGAATTCATCTTAATTTTACAGGTCATATGATTATTATGGAAGAGATATTAGCAGCAATAAAAAAATAAATTAAGGAGAGAAAGAAATGAAAAAGTTATTTTTGATGGTGGCTGTAGTTTTATTCGGGCTCGTATTAACGGCGTGTGATAACCTTGGGCCAAGAGAAAAAAGCTTACGAAACGCCTTGAAATCTTTATCTGAGGCATCAAATTATCAAATCAACATTAAAATTGATGATCAAGATGAAGAATTCAACATGGTTTTAAAATTTGATGGAGAATTATCATATTTTAAGATGAATGAGGTTGAAGAGTATTATGAAGAAACAGCAAGTAGAATGGTTGTTTACCGTGTTGTTGGAGACAAAGTAACCGTAACTAGAGAAGATAAAAAGGAAGCAGATCCATATCAATTTTTAAGTTTAATGACATATGACTTATTCGAATATGTTGAATCTGCTGATCACTATTTATTAATTAATGGCAATGAAACCTTACCAAAACAATTTGTTCAAACAGTATTTGAAAATGCGATAGTCGCTAATTTTAAAATATCAGTAACTGGTAATGTTATTAGCGAGGTATTATTTGATATTGTTCATAATGATGAAGTTTTTCCGGTTCAAATGACATACTCAAACTTTGGATCTGTTAGTTTAACATTACCGACCGTTTAGTAGGAGGGATTATAAAATGAAAAAAATATTACTTAGTATATTATTTATTTTTGTTGCAGTATTATCTTTTCAGTTTGAGGCAAATGGAGAAGATGAGTTTAAAATAATTACAGACAGTAGAGTTACTCAAATGGTTGATGGTGTGACCCATACAAAAATTATTGGGAAAGTAGTTTTTAATGGCGTACAAACAAATCAACAAATCAATTATATTGGAGCTAATCTTAGTGAAAACACTGAACTTAGTTTAGCGACAGGCGATATGTTTAAAAGCTATACTAACGTTGCAACTTATCGTGGAGCGGAATGTTGGGGAATGGGATCAGTTTTATCAATGATCGCTAGAATAAATACCAATAATCCGAGCACTGAAGTAATTGGGGGAGTAAATGGAGATGCTTACCTAATCAATTCAACGGGTCAACCATTAGGAATTCACATTAGAGATTATCGATTAATTAACAAGCACATTAATGGCGGCAGCAGTACTGCAGTTGGGTATAAAGATGATGGATCAGTAATTATTGGTGATCCCGTTTATTCTGGTTATCATATTAATGTTTATAATTCTGACAATGAATTGAAATTTCAAAAGCCAGTAGTAGTTAATCAGCTACCTGGTAATGATGAGATAGCGGTATTTTTCTCAAATTACAATACTGAATTGCCAGCGGAAATGAAAAAAACAATATTTGATGCGATCGAGATTAAGTTTGATGCTCAAGATAAATCAACTAGTTCAGTTTACTTTGGTGAAGGAAAACTAAGAGAAACACTTCTTGAAAAGCACACTCCACAATTTGAAGAATTTGTAGTAACGGGTGCTTTTGATGAAAGTATTCTAAAAAGTGGTGACTATGTTATCGTCCAAGATAAAATAACTGGCGAGTTTGCTGATGTAAGACACGCTATGGGCTTATGGCATCCACTAATTATTGATGGACAGACATATCAACCAAGCTACGTCAATCCTGAGATTCACCCTAGATCAGCTGTTGGAATCAAAGAGGATGGAACAGTATTCTTTGTTTCAGTTGATGGAAGGCAATCTCACAAACAAATGGATGGAATGAATTTTGCTCAATTAATCGGATTAATGAGATATTTTGGAGCTGTTGAAGCCTATAATTTAGATGGCGGCGGTTCATCTACATTTGTCATTAGAAATGATGAAAATAACAGAGCTTATGAAGTTCAAAATTCACCATCTGATTCAAGAGTAAGATCAGTAGCTAATGGAATGTTCTTTGTTAGAGGGAAAACTGCACCAATGCCTGATTCAATTATTGGTTCTGACAATCGAACAAAACTTGTCGCTCCAAATAGAATAGTAGTAGACAATGGAAATATTAGCTTTAATGAGGTTGCTAATGCAAGTGGATATTATATAAATGTCAATGGAGTTGACTATTATTCAGCAACCAACTCGATTTTTATTAACTTCCCTAATGGAACATTTAATATATCAGTTAGGGTAATCGGAAACAGTTCTTATGAATCGTCTGATTACTCTGAATCAGTAATATATCAAGTTTATCGAGAAGAAGTTAGTGATTTAATTGAATTATTTAAAAACTACACTAAGTATAATTAATGATGAGATTTAAAAGTGTTTTTTTAGCATTGTTTTTAGTTTTCTTTATGCTAATAATGGCGGCTTGTATTGAACCTTCCAATTCTCATGATGAGTGCACTGAATTTAAGTGGGTGGTCATAGAGGAAGCAACATGTACAGACTCAGGGAAACAAGAAAAGCGTTGTATCGTTTGTGACAAGCTAATAGAAACTGAAAGAATTAGATACTTGGGGCATGATTTTGAAGAAACTGTAATTAAAGAGACTACTTGCTATGAAGATGGAGAGATACTAATAGAATGTACTAGGTGTGATTATACGGATGAGATGACAGAAAGCTCTAGCGGACACAGTGCAGGAGAATGGGTTGTTATAAGTGAACCTAATTTAGGAAAGCCAGGGATAAAAGAGAAGTCTTGTATGAAATGTGGAGAAGTATTATCAACTGCTGATTTCGTTAATAATGGGTTTAGAAGATATGGCAAATTGACAGTGAATCAGAACCAATTGTTAGATTATAATAATAGACCTGTACAATTATTTGGTTTATCTACCCACGGATTCAATTTTTTTCCTAGATTCATCAATTATGAGACCTTTGCAAATGCTCAAGCTGAGTTTGGTATCAACATCATAAGATTAGCAATGTATACCTCAGAAAGTGGAGGATATTGCCAAAACAATGGTGCAAATCAAGAAAAATTGCTAAAGATGATGAAAGATGCTGTTCAATATGCAACAGATTTAGATTTATATGCGATCGTAGATTGGCACCAAGTTGGAGCAGAAGAGGTGGCAGATAAGAATCCTTTGTCATATGTAACATACGCTAAAGAATTTTTTGATGAGATATCAAAAACATATAAAGATAACGATAACATATTATATGAGATATGTAATGAACCTAATGGTACAACCACTTGGGCAGATATCAAGAGTTATGCAAATCAAGTAATTCCAGTTATTAGAGCTAACGATCCAGATGCAATTATTATTGTTGGAACACCAAGATGGTCAGCTGACTTATATTCACCAATGAATGATCCGCTAAAATATGATAATTTGATGTATACTTTTCATTTTTATGCAGATTCGCATAAGGATTATCATAGGACAATGGTTAAAGAAGCATATGATGCTAAACTGCCAATCTTCGTTACTGAACATGCTTTAATGGGATCAGACGGATATGGACAGATGAATTTAACCTCGGGGACAGCTTGGTACAGCTTACTAGATGAGTGTAAGATAAGTTATGTTGCCTGGAATATATCTACAGGACCTAGTGACTCATCAATCTTTAAATCAAATGCCACCAGTCCACATGATTTTTCTAATGAATATTTGAAACCATGGGGAGTTTGGATTAAGAATTTTTATCGAAACAAAGCAGGACTATCTGAAAGAACATAATCAAAAAGACATCGTTTACCTTAATTTAAAGGAAATGATGTCTTTTTTTAAGCCCAAACTTATTTATCTTTTTTGACAATCTTTTTTAGATCTGCGATCGAAAATTTCCCGGATGTCGCTGCTGGAGGGGCTCCGCCTGGTATTTGTGTCCATTGTCCGGAAATCAAGGCATTTTTAAGGCCATCAATTGCTCCATGATGCGATTTCCACTTGGTATTTTTAGTTTTCTTGAATGATATATATCCTCCTTTAAAGGCATTTAGATAATGCTCATAGGTTAAGGGAGTCGTCATATCTAAAAACTCAATTTTACCTTCTAACTCTGGAAATAGTTTTAGGTATTCTGCTTTAAAAAGATCAGCAACTTTCATTTTTTCATCGTGGTATTTTTTATTATCTTCATCATAGAGTTTTTTCCAGTAATCATAACTTTCACCATTTTGAGTGACCATTGAGATTAAAGTTGTCTTGCCACTTTTGTTTTTATAATAATAGTAATTTCTAAAAGATATCTTATGTTGCTTTGTTTTACCAACCATAAAAGGTTTTGTTTCCACCATGACACTATGAGGATATTTAGACATATCAGTATCAACAGCAAAGGAAACTAAGCAGCAGGATAAGATTGGATATCTTTTTGAATCGTTAAAACGGGCTTCAAAAATAGGATCATTATATTTATTATCTAAAATTTTGTGGTAAGCTACATCGGCATCACAAGAAAAGATAGCATAATCAAAATCATCTATTTCAATTTCTTCTTTTGTTTTTAAGTTAGTAGCTAAAAAAGATACGATCTTATTATCTTTGATATTTGCCTTATCAACATTTGTATTTAAAACTAGCTTTCCACCCAATGATTGATATTTTCTTGCTATTCTTTGTGCCATATCTAAAGAACCACCTTTTGGAATATCCGCATTACCATCCATAAAGGATCCTAATGCTACACAAAATGAATAGAGATTGTGATCAGGAGAGAAAATAGAATTAAAGAAATTTACTAAAAGAGGGTTTTTAAACTTCTTTGAAAACTCAAAAAGTGAATACTTACCAGCCTTCCCATGGGCAACAGCAGCAGGAATAAGTGGAATTCCAAAAGAAATTAGTTCAAAGAAGTTTCTTTCAGATAGTCTTTTTTTGGCGGGTATTTCTAAGGTTTTTGATTCGTTAATGTATCTAATAAATTCATTGATTGCTTTTTTATCTTCTTGGGCTTTTTGTAAAAGCTCCTCTTTAAATTTCTTGGTATCACGCCAAATCGTGATGTCACCCAAATGAGATTTAAAAACGGTGAAGTAGTCCATCTTAATAATATTATCATCATCAATCGCTCCAATTTCTTCCCATACCGAGCGCATTTCGGTTCCTTTTTTTGTTCCCATCAACCAATGAATACACCCATCAATATAATTCCCGTCTCGATACCACCCAGTTAATTCTCCTCCTGGTATGTTATGCTTTTCGATGACCATCGACTTAAATCCATTTTTTTGGGCATATATTCCGGCAGTCAGACCAGAAACTCCGCCGCCAATAATTACCAATTTTTTTTTCATAACGTTCCTTCCTACTAAAGCGAAAACAATAGTACAAAAAAATTATATCATAACCTTTTATTTAATCTTGCAATTATGTGATATATGTGATATATTTATATAGCGCAAGCAAAAATACACATGTGAGATGGTTGACTATTCAAGTGCCTAAGGGTGGATAGTTTCAGTCTTACAGAGGAAAAAAACGAAAAAGGAGAATTAAAAATGGCAGTAGTTTCAAGACAACAATTACTTGAATCAGGTGTGCATTTTGGACACCAAACAAGAAGATGGAACCCAAAAATGGCTCCATACATTTTCACACAACGTAATGGCATTCATATTATCGACTTAAATAAGACAGCAGAATGCATTGAAGTTGCATACAAAGCATTGTTTGACATCGTTGCTGAAGGTGGAAAAGTACTATTTATTGGTACAAAAAAACAAGCTCAAGAAGCAGTTAAAGAAGAAGCAATCAGAACAGGACATTACTTTGTAGACCAAAGATGGCTTGGAGGAACACTTACTAACTTTAAGACAATTAGACGCAGAATTAAATTCTTACATGATTTATATAAGATGGAAGAAGATGGCGACTTTGAGAGACTTCCTAAAAAAGAAGTATTAAAATTAAAACACAAAAGAGAACGTTTAGAAAAATTCCTTGGTGGTATTAAGGAAATGAAAAAAGTCCCAGAAGCAATATTTGTAGTTGATCCAAAAGAAGAAATTAACGCAGTTAAAGAAGCAAGAAGACTTAATATTCCAATTTTTGGAATCGTTGATACTAACTGTGACCCAGAAGACGTAGATTATGTTATTCCAGCTAATGATGACGCTATTAAAGCTGTTAAGTTAGTAACTTGGGTTATGGGGAATGCAGTAATTGAAGCGCAAGGTGGAGTAGTTGAAAAATTCGATGATGAAGCAGTAGTGGTTGAAGAACAACATGCTGAAGAACCAAAGAAACCAGCACCTAAAGCTAAAAAGGAAAATGCCGATGTTAAAGAAACTGTAGAAAAAGAACAACCAATCGTTTCGGATCCAGTTAAAGAAGAAGCATCATCAATTAATCTTGAAGGGTTAAATTTAACTGAATTAAAAGCATTAGCTAAGGAAAAGGGATTAAAAGGATATTCATCACTTAAAAAACAAGAATTGATAGATTTATTAAGCAAATAAAAACTAGGGGATGATAACTCCCCTTTTATTTAGTAATAAAAGATTGCATTTATGCGAATAAATAAAGTATAATAATTATGATAAATAGGAGGAAAATATGCAAATAACAGCACAAATGGTCAAGGAATTAAGAGATAGAACTGGAGCGGGAATGATGGATAGTAAACGCGCTTTAGAAGAAACTAATGGAGATATTGAAGCAGCGATAACTTATCTAAGGGAAAAAGGTATTGCAAAAGCAGCAAAAAAACAATCAAGAATTGCCGCAGAAGGATTATGCAATATAGTTATTAACGGAAATGAAGCGGTTATTTATGAATTAAACTCAGAAACCGATTTCGTAGCAAAAAACCAACAGTTCTTGGATTTATTAGACCTTGTTGGAAAAACAATATTAAATTCAAAAGCAGCTAACACAGAAGCGGCTTTAGCATTAACAGTAGATGGAAAATCATTAGATTTAATTTTAGCAGAAGCTACTGCAACTATTGGTGAAAAAATTACATTAAGAAGAGTTTCTCGCGTTGTTAAAAATGAGTCAGAAGTTTTTGGCGCCTATAAACATATGGGAGGAAGAATCGCTTCATTAGTTGTCGTTAATGGTAAGAATGAAGTAGCAAAAGATATTGCGATGCATGTTGCAGCATCTAATCCTCGATTTTTAGATAAATCTGAAATTGACGCTGATACTTTAGCAAAAGAAAAACATATCTTAACTGAACAAGCTAATAACGAAAACAAAGAAGCGGTAAAACCAAAGCCAGCTAATGTTTTAGAAAAAATAGTTGAAGGCAGACTAAATAAATTCCTTCAAGAAATATGTTTAGTTGATCAAGCTTATATCAAAGATCCTAACCAAAAAGTTTCTGATTATTTAAATAGCAATAAATCAAATGTAGTATCATACATTCGTTTGGAAGTTGGGGAAGGCATCGAGAAAAAAGAAGAAGATTTTGCCGCTGAAGTAGCTGCAGTATCAAGTAAATAATAAAATAAGAGGTGGTAATCATGTATAATCGTGTTGTTTTAAAGCTCAGTGGTGAAGCACTAAAAGGCAATAGTAAATATGGCATTGATCCAACAACAGTTAAAGAAATTGCCGCCGAAATTAAGACTATTGCAGATCTTGGAGTTCAAATTATTCTCATTATTGGAGCCGGAAACCTCTGGCGGGGAAAAATAGGAGAAGAACTTGGAATGGATAGAGCCCAAGCGGACTATATGGGAATGCTAGGAACTATTATGAATGGGCTAGCGGTCCAAGATGGCTTGGAGTCAATTGATGTTCCAACGAGAGTCATGACAGCATTTACAGTCAATAGTGTAGCTGAGCCTTACATTAGAAGAAGGGCTTTACGTCACTTAGAAAAAGGCAGAGTGGTTATCATTGCAGGAGGAACTGGTTCTCCATATTTTTCAACCGATAGTGCTGCTGCCCTTAGGGGAGCAGAACTACATGCAGACATTGTTTTAATGGCTAAAAATGGAGTTGACGGTATTTATGATAAAGATCCAAGAAAAAATATGGACGCGAAGTTATTTAAAACATTATCACATCAAGACATAATCACTAATAAACTTCAAGTTATGGACTCAACAGCCGCTTCGTTATGTGAAGAAAACAAACTAGATATAATTGTCTTTAATATGTCTATTAAAGGTAATATGAAAAAAGCAATCGAAGGAAAAAAAATAGGAACGCTAGTAAAATGGGAGGTAAATAATGAATGAACAAGCTGATTTACTAATCATGGAAGTAGAAGAAAGAATGCAAAAATCGATTGATTCTCTTGTAAGAGATTATGGAGCAGTTAGAACAGGTCGTGCAAATCCGACTCTCTTAGATCGAATAGCTATCGATTACTATGGAGTTTCAACCCCACTTAAACAAATTTCATCAGTTGCCGTTGTAGAAGGAAATCAATTATTGATTAAACCGTTTGATAAGTCTACGCTAAAGCAAATAGAACAAGCTATCTACGCTTCTGATTTAGGTCTTAATCCGCAAAATGACGGAACAGCAATCAGACTCATACTGCCTCAACTAACAGAAGAAAGAAGAAAAGAATTAATTAAAGAAGTTGAAAAAATGGCTGAAAACGGCAAAGTAGCGATAAGAAATATCAGACGTGATGTAAATGAACAAGTAAAAAAACTTGGACTTACTGAGGATGATGAAAAAGGATATCTAGAGGATGTCCAATCACTTACAGATAAATACATTAAAAAAGTTGAAGAAGAAACAAAGATCAAATCAGAAGAAATAATTAAAATTTAAGAAAAATAGGGATTAGTTTTCTCTAAAAAGTTGATTTATCAATAGTTTTATGGTTAAATATAATATATAAATATTATGGAGGAAATGAAATGGTTAATTGGTTTAATTCTCAATCACGCTTAGTCCAAATTATTCTTTTACTAATCCCTGGTGTTAACTGGGTTGTTGAAGTATTAGTAAGATGGTCTAAATTCCTAAAGAGCAAAGATGGTTTATCTTTAGTAATCGCTATCGTAGTTACTATTTTCGGTCTTGTCTTTGGATGGGTTGACTTAGTTTGGGTATTGTTATTCAAACATTTACTTTTTGCTAAGTAAGAAAATTTAAAATAAGAAAAGGAGATTTCACAAAAATCTCCTTTTTCTTTCTCCTAATTACCTAGAAAAATCACACAAATTAATAAAAAGAGGAAATATAAGTTATAATATATTATAATATTTTAAGGGTGGTATAATGAATAATCAATTAAAGCATATAGCAATCATCATGGATGGCAATGGTAGATGGGCCAAAGAAAAGGGTCTTGCAAGAAGCATTGGTCATCTTCAAGGAATGAAAAATATCGAAAGAATATCACTTCATGCTAATTCAATAGGAATCAAGATGCTGACTGTTTATGCATTTAGTACTGAAAACTGGAAACGCCCGAAAGAAGAGATTGACTATTTAATGAAACTGCCTATCGAGTTTTTAAATGTGAGAAATACTAATAAACTAAGAAAAAGCAAAATAAAAATTCTTTTTAAGGGAAGAAAAGATAGAATACCAGAAAAAACAAAAGAGACATTAGACAAAATTGAAATGTTAACCAAAGACAATGACGGTCTAATCCTAAATATTTGTCTTGATTATGGAGCTTATGAGGAATTACTACAGGCTATCAATAAAGTCAAAAATCAAACCAATATTTCAATTGAAGATATATTTTCTAACCTTTATGTTAATGAGCCGGTTGATTTATTAATTAGGACCGGTGGAGAACAAAGAATTTCTAATTTTTTATTAATGCAGATTTGTTATTCAGAGTTATATTTTATCAAGAAATACTGGCCTGCATTTCGCAAAGATGACTTAAATCAGGCGGTTTTGGACTATAATAACAGACAAAGAAGATATGGAGGACTAAATGAGTAAGGGAAAAGTTTCTAAACCAGAAGAAAATCTAGATAATAAACATACATCTGATGGAAATAGCGCAAGAGATAGACTTAGAAAAAGTTCTTTTAAAACTAGAACGATTACTTCCTTAGTCATCGCTGCTGGAGCGATAGGAGTCGTATCTATACCAGGAGTTGCCGGGATATATGTATTTCAAGCAATGATGCTCATTTTTACCATCATTGGTACTTTTGAAATGATCAAGATGTATGAAAAAGAAAAGAAAATTGGACTTATTCCGATTATCGCTATATTAATATTTACAGCTTTGAACTTCCTAAACGTTGCCGTTTTTGAAGATATTGCCCAAAGCCTAGACGGACAAGAAGATTTTACGATGATTGGAATTAAAATCGATTATCTGCCAATGATATTAGCAACTGTTACAGTTTTACTAGGACTCACTGTTTTCTGCAAAGACTATGACACAAGGGATGCCAGCAAAGCATTAACAATCATATTTTATGTTGGCTTTGGAATGACCTCTATTGTGATACTTAGACTTTTAGGGATCAAGTTTGTAGTTTATTCATTCTTAATTAGTGCCGGAACCGATGTTTTTGCTTATTTGGTTGGAAGTGCAATTGGAAAACATAAGATGTCACCTAATATAAGCCCAAAGAAATCTTGGGAAGGAGCAATCGGCGGAACTATTTTGGCAACTGCAATTGCATCTTGCTTCGCCATTTTCTATGGAAATATCTTTCAAGCAGATACACAGTTTGGATCTTATTTTAATGCAGCTGGACAATTGACGTTATTAGATAACTTTGAATTTTTTGAGCCGATGACGCAAGGAACAAAAGCATTAATTATAATTCCTATTACTTTAGCCGGTTCTATCATCTCTCAAATTGGAGATTTAGTCGCTTCTAGAATAAAAAGAACATATGATGTCAAAGATTTTGGCAATATTTTTCCAGGACACGGAGGAGTATTGGATCGTTTTGATTCTTTGATGTTTTTAGCGCTTTTCTTGGTTGGAGTATTCCTATTCTTTAATGGGCTTTCTGTGGCATGAGAAATATTTATATTTTAGGGGCTACTGGATCAATTGGACAACAAACCCTAGAAGTTATTAGAGAATTAGATGAATTTAAATTGATTGGAGTGTCCTTAGGTACTGATGATACTCTAAATCATCAAATTCTAAAAGATCCTAATATTGAGATAGCGTGCCTAAGAAATGATGATAAATTAAAAGACTACCAAGATAAGTACAAAAATATATACTTTGTTGTTGGTGATTCAGGATTACTAGCAATTTCTAAATACAAAAAAAGAGGAGTTTTGGTTAATGCTTTATCAGGATCTGTTGGATTATTACCGACAATAGAAGCGATTAAAGCTAAAAAGGATATCGCCTTAGCCAACAAAGAGTCCTTAGTTATGGCAGGGGATATTATTAATGATCTATTGATAAAATACAATGTTAATTTATATCCGATAGACAGTGAACATAGTGCCATTTTTCAGTTAATTAATAACCAAAAAATTAACGAAGTCAAAAAAATAGTAATTACTGCTAGTGGTGGTGCTTTTAGAGATAAAAGTAGAGATGAACTTTTAAATGTTACTCTGGAAGATGCCCTAAAACACCCAAATTGGTCAATGGGACCAAAAATAACGATAGACAGCGCAACAATGGCTAACAAATGTTTAGAGATTATTGAGGCACATCACCTCTTTAAGTTACCTTTTGAAAAAATAGAAACTATTTTACATAAGGAAAGTATCGTTCATGGATTGGTTTACTTTTGTGATTCAACAGTCACTGCTAGTTTTGGCTCACCTGATATGAGGATTCCTATTCAATATTCACTAACATATCCAAAAAGAAGAAAAAATGACTACCCATCACTAGAATTAAAAGATTTGTCATTTCAAAAAATGGATTTTGACCGATTTCCACTTATTAAACTCACATATGATGTATTATCAAAAAAGGGACTATATCCGACGATTTTTAATGCAGCAAATGAAGCGGCAGTAAATATGTTTTTAAATGGTAAAATCAATTTTTTAGAGATAGAATCTATTATCTTTGATACAATAAATAGATGGGAAAACATACCTAAGCCTTTATTAGAAGAAATAGTTAAGGCAGATAAAGATGTTAAGGAAAGCGTCTATCAAATGTTTGGAAAGGGAAGTATTAAATGAGTTTTTGGTTTATTTTATTAAATATAGTAGTTTTTATTTTGGTGCTTGGAATTATCGTCCTACTCCATGAGTTGGGACATTTTATTGTAGCCAAAAAAAGCAAGGTATTATGTCATGAGTTCGCCATTGGAATGGGACCAACTCTTCTGAAAGTCAAAAAAGGAGAAACGGTTTATGCTATAAGAGCTATTCCAATAGGTGGTTTTGTTAGTATGGCGGGAGAAGATGCAAACATCGCTATGATCAAAAAGGATCAATATATCTCCGTTAATATTGACTCAACGGGTAAAATAACCGAAATTATTATCGATAATGCTAAAGATGGCTCGATTTATGGTAGAGTGACTAATTTTGATTTATTTGGGAAGGATTTTTCACCACTTTTTATCGATTTAGATGTTGATGGGGAAGTTATCAGATTTGATGTATTAAGAAATGCTAGTTACGTTTTCGGTAAAAAAACATTACAAATTGCTCCTCAAGAAAAGAGTTTTGAATCAAAAAAAATATGGCAAAGAATGCTGATAATTGTTGCTGGACCAGCAATGAACTTTGTATTAGCGTTTTTATTATTTTTAATAGTTGGATTTGCAACCGGTAAACCTCAGAACACAAATGTTATTGGTAATATAGCTGAGGGGTATCCAGTCTTTAATAAATTACAAGCAGGCGATAAAATCACCCATATTGGTTCAAAAGAAGTCCATGATTGGGACGATATTGGGGAATGGTTGTATTTTTTTGCTGGAAAAGAAAACTTGAGGATAACATATGAGAGAAACGGTGTAACAACAGATATAAAAGTAACGCCGCTTGTTGACATTAGATCGGTTGGGATTGCAAACTTTGATCCGGAAGGAAAAATTTATTCAGAGACATATATCGGACAAGCCTCTGGAAATGCTGAAGGGTTTTTAATAACAGGAGATAAGATACTAGCTATTAAAGAAGATTTAAAAAAAGAAGACTCTGATGTTTCTGCTTGGCAACAAGTATCATCATGGGAAGACATCGTCGCTTTTTTTAAGGAATATGATGAAACAACTGTTAAATACAAAGTTGAAAGAGAAGACATAAATGATCCAGTAATTGTTGAATATAAAGCTTGGGTTAATAAGACCCTAGAATCACAAGGTGTTTCTAAGATAGCATCTGTTATTGGAATCAACCCTGAGTACAAATTTGATTTTCTATATGCTTTTGAATATTCTTTTAAAGAAATAGGAACTAGCTCAACACAAATATTCAAAACGCTTGGTATGCTTTTTTCAAACAGCCAAATCGGTGTTAGCGATTTATCCGGACCGATTGGAATCTTTAATTTGATAGGTCAAATAATGAGAAATGGTTTTTTAGCAGTAATCTCATTTACTGCCTTCCTTAGTGTTAATATAGGAATAATGAATTTACTGCCGATTCCTGCACTAGATGGAGGAAGATTATTATTTTTAATCTATGAAGCCATTACAAGAAAAAAAATCCCACCAAAGGTTGAGAATACGATTAATAATGTTATGTTTATTGCACTAATGGCCTTGTTTTTGTTCATTGCTGTGATGGACATAGGAAGACTATTCTAGATTCTTAATATTATTT
>JAJDIT010000010.1 GCA_030266845.1 Acholeplasma sp. OttesenSCG-928-E16
TTCTTGTTCATATTTATGATGATGAGCTTGTTGTTTTAGATTTGGATTCAGGTCATAAGAAAAATATTTACTGATTCACTTGAAAGAGAAAAAAACAGCCGATAAGCTTTTTTGCTATTTTAGAAAATGAATTAAAAACGCTATTTAAATATTTGAACAATTATAATATAATATATATACAGAGATACTATTACTTAACAAAATAATGATGGACACTTTTGAAACGGAGATAAGTTATGAAAAAAACAAGTATGTTATTAATAGCAATTTTATTGTTAGGGTCTGTTTTTTTTCTTGAATCATGCAAGAAGAATTACTACGGAGTAGAACAAAGAGCGAAGTTTTTAAATGGAAAGTATGCTCCAGAAGTTACTGATGTCCTTCCAGAAAGTGTAATGGGCATAAAAAAAGAAGAAGCAAATAAAAATATGTCTTTAGCTAATGGATATAGTTATATCGATGCTTTTGACTTAGGTTTAGTTAATTTTCAGGATTTAAAACCAGATGACGGTTCATTTACAATGGATCACATGTTAGAATCAATAGGCCGAAATAGAACAACAATTGAAAGAACAAAGGATTATTTGCTTAACAGCATGTTCACAAGAGTTAACTTTCAAAATAGTGATGAAGAACCAATATACGGACTTATTGCGAACGAAGCGAATAAATGGGTTTCATTTGGGCCTCGTTATTATAAACATGAGGTTGCTGATGAATATGAAAGACTTTATGAATATGAACCAAACAGAAAATCTGCTGTCACGATGTATAATAATGGAGCTTATCAGCTAAATGAATATTATGAAATAGGAACAAAGAAAGACTCATATACAATCGTAACAGAAGATGGTGATTATTTTCTACATAGTTTCTACTCATATTACACCAATGATTATTTTGTTTCTCACTCTGTTGAGATTGAAGGGTTTACAAATAGGATTTCATATGTAGAATTTAAGGAAATTGATGGCAAGAAATTCGGAGTGATGCTTGACTTAAATAGTGATATGGGAGAACCAGGGATGTGCAGACTTATTATTTTTGAGGGAGACGAGTTTGAAGCTAGCATTTATACGAGTTTCTCCAACTCAAGAGGCGGCGGACCATCAAATGATTCATATTACTATAAAGATGGCTATTTAAGGACTTATCGAAGTTCAGAAAAAGATGGAGTAAAATTAGGTGATAGAATTTCTTTTGATCTAAGATATTTAGAAAACATCGATAAAATTGACACTGTAGAGGTTACAAATGGATCTCGTAAAAGTATAGATGTTACAGGTATTTTCCTAAAAGATGGGACAAAAGTAGAAGCAGAGTTACCAATTTATCTTTCATTTAAAAGTGAAACTAGAACGGAAGAAAAAGACATCCTAGATGAAGAAGGTAATGTTATAGCCACCGTGCCTTGGATCGATACTTACCAGACTGATGACTATTGTGGAACGGTCTACTTAGGCGACGAAAGCCTAGAATCAAGATTTGATATAGGCACTTATACCCTAGATGATATATATGAAAAATACGGCTTTTTAAACAGTGGTGTAAAAGTCGCTGGTGAGTTTGATACATTTTGGGAAGATTATAAGGCATTTGCCAATGATAGTGCTAAAACTCTTAGGGATTTTAGGGTGAGTTTGACAGATGAACTAAAAAATATCAGCGTGGCTTTTACAAGTTTTGATACATTTGTAGATGCTTTTATCGTTCATAATGAGATTGTCCTAGTCGAAGAAAAATTATTCTAGGTTAAAAAATAGATTAAAAATAAGGAGGAACTATGAAAAAAACAAGTTTAATAGTCTTAGCGATTTTATTATGTGGAGTTGCGTTTATGCTTACATCATGCAAGAAGAATTATTACGGAGTTCAAATAAGAGAGAGTTTTATAAATGGTAAATATACCCCAGAGTTAGAAGAAATAATTCCAGAGAGTATGTTAAAGATAAATGGTAAGTCAAATTCTAACGCAGCTAATAACGTCTTTTCTAATTCTTTAGAATCCTCTAACTTGGAATCTATAGATTTTGAAGATCTTAAGTCAAGTTCCAGCTCAGACTTCTTGGAAGGCTTTTTAGAGTCAATAGAGCGAAATAGAGAAGAAGTTGAACGAAAAAAAGAAGAGGTATTATATGGAATGTTTATGCGAGTAAACTTTCAAAATTGGGATGATGAACCAATATACGGACTTAAGGTTCAAGAGGAAGATGTTTGGGTAAAAGCAGATTATAATTACTATAAGCATGAAAAAACAGATGAATTTGAAAGATTATATTCGATTGGTGATGCCAGTAATTCGATGGTAACGATCTACGGTAATAATTCTTATGAGATTTGTGATATTTATGAAGAGGAAGCGGATCCAAGTAAAAATTTTCCGGGAAAACCAGAGCATGAGGGGTATTATAATAATTATTATTCATACAATTCAGATAATTTATTTATTTTTTACTCAGTTGAGATATCCGGATGGATAAACAGAATGTCATATGTTAGGTTTGAGGAAGTAGATGGATATAAGACAGGGGTTATCGCCAATTTTATTAATGAAGGCGTCTATGAAGATAGTGGGACAGTAACACTTTTTAGGGGAAATGAAGAGGAATCTTATAGCTATACTAAACAGAGTTTTTCGAACACCACAGATTGTCGATATTCTTCTCATCAAATTAAGGACGGATTAGCTAAGACATATGAAAAATTTTACAATCAAGAATTTCTTTATTTTGATCTTAGATATCTAGATAATATTGATAAAATCCAATTTGAGACTCAAACGGATGATCATGGATATCCAACAAACCCACTTTTTATAGATATTTTAACAAAGGATGGCATATCTACAAGTGGTGGATTGGCAATTAACATCAGTCACGAGTATGAATCAAAGAATGTTCAAAGAGATATTCTAAATGAAGAAGGAGAAGTCATCACTACTATTGATTGGGTGGAACTTATTCCAACCGGCTCATATACAGGAATGATAGGCTTTTGGTTAGATATAGAGAATAGATTTGATTTTGATTTGAATGACATGACTGATTTAGATGATTTATTTGTAGAGCATGATTTACCAAGAAGGAATATTGATTTAAATGTCTCTCATAGCGACTTTTTGGATGATTATAAGCTATTAGCAAATAATTGCCAGACAACAATGGATGCTTTTAGAATAGATTTAAGTGATGAGTTAAAAGAAATTGATGTAGTATTTAGTAATTATGATGAATTAATTTTAGCTTTTGAAAAATTCACTATGAACTTGCTAGTTGACCTTGACGAAGTACTTAATAGTTTAAAATAGATAATAACCCTGTTTAACGTCAATCAAGTTGTACTTATGGAGTCAAAACATGAATGAAGTTGATAATTATATTACATCATTTCCAGTAGATGTACAAAACCGGTTGGCAGCAATCCGTGCTATTATACATGAGGAAGTACCACAAGTGACCGAACGTATTTGTATGAATATGCCTACTTTTGAACTAAATGGAAAGTGGTTTGTTCACTTTGCCGCTTTTTCTAAGCATATAGGGTTTTATCCACAGCCTGAGGGTGTAGCGGCTTTTAGTGATAGACTCATCGATTATAAAACCTCAAAAGGAGCTATTCAGTTTCCTTTATCCAAACCACTTCCACTTGATTTGGTTAGGGAAATTGTGCGTTATCGAGCAAAAATGGACGAAACTAATTCAAAGAAACCAAGTAATAAGAGGATAATAGAACAATCAGTCATTGAAAAACCAAAAGTTTTTTCTATGTCTTTTGCAAAGGTTTATCCTCTTTTGGTTTCAAAAGTAAAAAAAAAGGGCGGTCTAAAAAGTGATGTTGATAGTATCATTTATTGGCTTACAGGATATGATCAATTGTCTATGGAAAAACAGATTGCTTGTGGGGTGGATATTAAAACATTCTTTGATGAAGCTCCTCAGATAAACCCTAATGCTGCCTCGATAAAAGGGGTAGTCTGTGGTGTTCGTGTTGAAGAAATTAAAGACGAAACCATGCAGAAGATCCGTTTTCTTGACAAAATGATTGACGAGCTAGCAAAAGGGAAAAGCCTGAATAAAATACTAAGGAAATAAGATATTGTTGCGATAAATGACAAAAAGATGAACAATAGAAAAAGAATCTATTGTTTAGGATACTAATACAATTAAACGATAGTTTAATGATATGATACTTGAATCAACAAAATGGATGTGTTATAATATTTTTTGAAGTAATGCCACCGGGTATTATTCATGCAAGAAGCATTTTGTTTTACATCATTAGGTCTTTGAAGATGTAAAATGGAGGGCTTTTTATTTTTTCTTTGAGGTGAAACATGAAAAAAAAGGAAAGTTATTTCACAACGTTTGAATTACTGTTATTTACATTATCATTATTTATTTCCGTTTTCTTTTTCTTTATATTTAGGAATAGTGAATATCTCTACTTAATTAGTTCACTAATTGGTGTCACTGCTTTATTGTTTGTTTCAAAAGGAAATCCAGTTGGCCAAATACTAACTGTTGTTTTTAGTGTATTTTATGGAATTGTTTCCTATTCTTGTGGATATTATGGGGAGATGATTACATATCTTGGAATGACAACTCCGATTGCTATTTTATCAATAATTACTTGGATAAAAAATCCCTCTGATAAAAATAAATCTGAGGTCAAGGTTAATAAATTAAAGAATAAAGAATACATTATCATGTTTTTAGTCGCAATTCTAGTCACAGGAGGCTTTTATTTCATCCTAGATGCATTAAATACTAACAATTTGATAATAAGTACCATTTCGGTTTTCACTAGCTTTATCGCGGCATATTTATCAATGAGAAGAAGTCGGTTTTATGCTCTTGGTTATGCTCTTAACGATATCATATTAATAATTCTTTGGGTATACATGAGTATTGAATCAGCTAACTATATTTCCATGGTTATCTGTTTTGTTGCTTTCTTAGTTAATGATTTATATGGTTTTATCAATTGGACCAGATTATCCAAAAAGCAAATGATGAATTAAAATTTCAATGGAAGTGGTTTAAAATCTTTATGATGAAAAATGATAAGCGTTCATTAGCGTTGACTAACGGGCTAAATGTTTGATAAGATAAATGTAATGAGGGAGTAGTTAGCGCATAAACGTGGCAAGTCAACATACTGATCAAAATGGATCTGGCTTGTCTTAAAAAACGAGACTCATGTGGGATCTTTCTTGCATGGTTTTTTATTTTAAAGGAGAAAAATGAAAATAGATAAGGCAAAAAAAGTAAATCAGGTTATTACATTCTCGCTTTTGATGAATATAATGCTTACAATTATAAAACTCTTGGCAGGTATTTTTGGAAATGCGTTTACGCTTGTTTCTGACGGATTAAATTCCTTAGGTGATGTATTTACTAGTCTTCTTTTATTGATTGTAATGCGGGTTGCTAATAAAAAGGCTGATAAAGACCATCCATATGGTCATCAAAAATATGAGGGAATAATGCACTTTGTGATTGGAATAGTGGTTGGTGGGACAGGAGTCTATATTTTCATTTCCTCAATCACGAGTTTAGTTGATTTTTTCCAAAATGGAGGCAGTACCGAAGGTCCAGAATTAGTAACAGTATTTGTTGCCCTAGCAGCGATTTTGACTAAACTGGTGTTATTCATCGTAAATAGAAGGAGTTCAAAAAAATATGATTCGGTGGCATTAAAGGCAGCTTCTATCGATCATATTACTGATACCGCATCGACTACAGTCGGCTTGATTGGATTGATTATTGCTCAGTTTGGTTTAATATACTTTGACTATATCGCTTCAATAGTTATCGCTGTTATAATTTTCAAGGCATCATTTGACATAATTAAAGAAGCCATCTCATTTTTAGTAGATCAGGCACCAAAGGATGAGATAATTGAGCCGATAAGAGATTTTATTTTAAAGATTAAGGGGGTTTTGTGTATCGATGACTTAAAGGTTCGCATGCATATGACCAGATTATTTGTTGATGTGGAAATAGCAGTTGATGAGAATCTAAGTTTAAAAGAAAGTCATGATATAGCCGAGAATGTCCACGAGGAAGTAGAAGAGAAATTCGATGAAGTCATTCACTGCATGGTCCATGTCAATCCATACTGTAAAAAAGATCATAATATAAAAGGAGCAATTCATAATGATAATTAATGTGACAGACAGAATAAAAAAAGAAGAAATTGCAAAAGAAATACTTAGCGATTTGCCTGAGTGGTTTGGTGTAGAGGAATACACCAAAGAATACATTGAAAATAGCGTCAATATGCCTTTTTTCGCTTGTCTTCATGAGGGAAAGGAAGTTGGTTTTTTATCTTTGAAGGAGACTAGTGACTCAACTATTGAGATTTATTGTATGGGTATTTTAAAAAAATGCCAAAATCTGGGATATGGTAGATCACTTATTAATGAAGCATTGAATTATGCAAGATACAATAGATATAAACTTATACAAGTCAAGACTGTCGAACAGGGTAGATATGAGGAATATGATAAAACCAATCTGTTTTATCAAAAAATGGGTTTTCTTAAACTGGAAGTCTTTAAGAATTTGTGGGATGAATGGAATCCATGTCAAGTATTAGTCAAGGTGGTTGAATGAAACTTATTGTAACGGATTTCGATTTAACCTTATTTAGAAATTACAAAGAACTTAATCAAACAATAGAATTCATAGAGCAATTTAGAGAAAAAGGGAATAAGTTTGTAGTAGCAACCGGGAGGTCGTTGTTTAGTTTAAAGAATATTTTAGGGAAAATTAATTTACCTTTTGATTATTTAATTCTTTGCAATGGTGCACTAATACTTGATGATAAGTATAAATTAATTAAGTCCTATGAATTGAATAAAGATATTTTGTCATTTCTTACTAAAAAATATGAGCACAATAAAGTAAGAATAGAATATACTGGCGAGGATATGGAAAGTACGAATCTATCGGACATGGACAAAATATTTAAGATGAAAATAAAATCAGATGATTTAGCTTTAATAGATAAAATAAAAAATGATATCCAAAAAAAATATACTAAAGATGTAAATGCCTTTTTAATTCCTGTTGAAAAGGGAGGACTAATAGATATTGTATCGTTTTCCACAAACAAAGCGACTGCGGTATCTTTTATACTAAAAAATGAGAATTGCAACATGGTTTATGTCATTGGTGATTCCGAAAATGACGTTGATATGATTAAGAGGTTTAATGGGTTTGCCATTAATACCGCAAAAAAAGAAGCACTAAGTGCTTCAACGAAAGTTTATGATTCTGTTATTGATTTAATTAAGGAAAATTTGTAATCTATGCATTTTTATTCCAAGGCTTATTAAACTGTTTAAGCCTTTTTTTATCGATAAAATAGATGCCAAATCCAAGTCCAGTAAAAAACAAAAGAAGCAGTGAAACATATAAGGCCACCATTGAGCCGAGTTTATCAAAGTCTAAAAAGAAATAAGGATAATGAATCTTTAAATCTCCTTCATAAAAATATACGTATCCTGAGGCCCCCATGATTGATGAAAACACTACATAAGAAAGCGGGAACAACCAGGTTAGAAAGACATTCTTTATCATGGGTTTCTTTGGCAGTGTAAATAAAAAGTAATCAAAAAGTACTAATAACGGAGTGATACCATGAACACATAGATTTGAAAAATGGAAGAGACTACTAATCCCAGAATCTCCAGTTGGTTCAGCTAACATAATCCAATATATGAAAAAAGTCACTAAAATATCAATAAGACAGACGAATTCAAAAGTTTCATAATATGATGCCATTCCTTTTTTACCCATTTTGATGAGATCAAAGATCGTTTGGTAGGCCAAAAGAATGAATAAAAATAAAACCAAGATATTACTTTGAAGGGTGTAAAACATCAATGCGCTTATGTGAAAAGCACCATCATAAATACATGTTAAAAGGATACCAGCTATTATTATTCCAATAGAGGTAATTCTAAAAACCAATGGAAATATTCTATTTTGCCTCAGTTTTGTCATTTTCCTCTATGACATCCTTCTTTTTTTCTTCTTTGGTTTTAATCTTTTTTTCAAGCCAAGTGCTAAATTTCCATACTAAATATCCATCGATAATCACTAAATTAACAGCCACTATCCAATCAAATACTCGCCAGTTTCCAACATCAAGGATATTTTTATAATCGCCAATCGTTCCGGCAGCTATTAAGGTGGATACTACGACGCCAACAGTTCTAAAAATCATGACAACAGGAATAAAATAACGATACTTCATCTTAGTTAATCCTGCCGCCAAACATAATTCATCATCTGGGAAAAACGGGAATAAAAACATGATCGGTAATAAAATCTTTGACTTAGTGTCAATAAGGTTTTGAACTTTTCTTAGGTCCTCTTCACCAATAAGCTTTATGATCGCTTTTTCTCCAAATATTTTTCCTATCATAAACATGATGATACTCGATAACCAAACACCAATTACATTTAGTAAAATTGCTAGCCAAGTATCAAATACTAAAACCGATGCGGCAATAAACATCATGTTAGTACCTGGAATAACAAACAAAATTATCCCAACAAAAATTTGAAGTAATAAAAATACTATTGGTCCCCATCCGCCGGTGCTAGCGACGATTTTTTTAATATCATTAAAATCACTTAAGCCTAGTGCTCTAAGAACAAAGTATATTCCAACACTTATCGCAATTAATACCAGTAACATTAATAATACTCTAACTATTTTTACAAGCTTATCGGGCAGTCTCTTTTTCATCTTCCGCTATTCCCCTATTATTTTTATAAGAACTCTTTTGTTTCTTTTTCCATCATATTCACCATAGAATATTTGTTCCCAAGTTCCAAAATCAAGTTTTCCGTTAGTGATGGCAACGACAACCTCGCGACCCATAACTTGTCTTTTTAAATGGGCATCGGCATTATCTTCATATCCGTTATGATGATACCTGTTATGTGGTTTTTCAGGAGCTAATGTTTCTAACCAGTTCTCAAAATCTTGGTGGAGGCCATGTTCATCATCGTTGATAAAAACAGAAGCTGTAATGTTCATCGCGTTAACTAAAACAAAGCCTTCTTTCACATTACTCTCTTTTATAGCCTCAATGACACTTGGTGTAATATTTATATATTCGCGTCTCTTGTTGGTGTTGATTACCAATTCTTTTCGATATGATTTCATCTTTCCCTCGTTTAAATAATTATATCAAAATTTAGATAGTAATGCTATAATATTATCATAAAGAATTTAGGTGATAGATTGATTTGTCCAAAATGTAATAAACAAATTCCAGAAGGTAGTATTTTTTGCAACAGTTGTGGAGAACAAATTGATAAAGAGAGAATTTCCTTAGTAAGATTAATTAAAAACGGCTTTGGAATACTATTCTTTTTTCTCACACTAGTCTCACTATTTTTACCACTTGGAGTTGCTAGTTCAAGAACACTATTTTCTAGAGTAAACAAAACTACATATTATCAACAAAACATCACTTTTAGACTTTCAGTTTTTGATTGTATTGAGGCACTGACATATCTTAATGATGATAAGGTCGATAGTGAAGTTTTTTTAGAAATATGTCATATATTGGAAAAAGAAGTCAAAACGGAGACATTAACAAAGTATTATAATGATGAACCTTTAGACAAAAGTGAGATCAAGGATTTAAAACAGGCTTTTAATAAGATTAATCCATTGATTTATCTTCAGGTTCGTGAGATTAGAGAGGTTTCTTTATCCACAGTTTTTTTCATTTACATGATTGCTGTTTTCTTAATTTTTGCCTTTTTCTCACTGATAGCTTTCATTTTGTTTTCAATTCTTGATATCTTAAGACCAAAATACGGAGGTGCGGTTAGAAGAACTGTTATATTAAACGTTATATACGGTTTTTTCTATTTCTTTATTGTCGTTATCTTTAATCAACTAATAAAGTATGAACTTTCAGGATCAGCGATTATGTATTTTGTTGTTGCAAATATCGGTTTTCTTTTGACATTTTGTTTTAAATTACTGAAACTAAAAGGTTATGGTAGATTAAATGCTAGAATTCTTTTTAAAAACTTAGTGGTTTTAGTTGGAAATATAGTTATTGTAACCTGTATGGTTGGCTCAGTATTTAGCTTTTCATATAAAATAGAGGATGAGACATTTTTGGATTTAGGAGCATATGATGATGAAGGGGTATCTACACTATTTGAGATTTCAAACTATCGAAATGCTCGTTTTGATGAACTGTTAAGTTTTAAGGATTCATATGAAGGAATAATATATGCCATCAATAAACTTCCTTTAAAGGATGCTAGAGCCGTCTTAAAAGATTTCAATTCGACGGTTTCATTTATTACTTCTAAGGAAGTAGCAATTGAAGGAGAAGATATTTTCCGTTTTGCTGAGGCAACTCCTTATGTTATAGTCGCTATATTGATTTTGACTATCATTCAACTTTTTATCTCCTTAAGTAACACATATTATAATGAAATAAAGCATCGCCTTCTTAACTTTATTCTTTCTGGATTCAAGACTATAGGGATTGTTTATTTGTTAATAGTATCTATTAGTTTGGTTGCTAGGTTTAATGACTTAGCGGTTCAGTTTGATGTTCCAATAACCGCTGGCTTAGGGGCTTCCTTAGTTATCTCCACTGCTATATCTGTGATTGTTCCTTTATTTAATGTTTCTTTTAGGATTGATAAAAGGAAGAAAGAAGTGGAACAGAGTCTTTAAGTTTTGAAAAATAGTCTTTTTTTGGTAAACTAATTATGAGGAGTGATATCATGATTAGAAAGATTAGGAAAGATGATCGGCAAGAATACATTGATATGTCAAAGACCTTTTTCAAATCAAACGCGATATCAGAACCGTTTGTTATAGAAGATGAAAAATTGGACTATACATTTGATTTAGCAATCAACAATAGTGAATATATAGACATATATGTGTATGAAAAAGATAATAAACTTGCCGGATATGCTTTAATGTCATTTACATATTCAAATGACCTTGGTGGACTGTTAGCTACGATAGAAGAACTATTTATCAAAAAAGAGTATAGAGGTCTTGGAATTGGTGATGAATTCATGTCATATATAGAAAGTATTTATCCAGAAGAGGTTTCTGCCATAAGATTAGAAGTAGTTGATGAAAACTATAAGGCTAAATCTTTATATGAAAAGCATGGATTTGAAGAAAGAGAATATATCCAAATGATAAAGTTAATAGATGACGAGGAATAAGCCTCGTCATTTTTATATTTAATAACATCCTTTTTTTAAAAAAAAGGAGTATAATATCTTTTGTGTATGAATAGGAGTTTTTATGGATAGAAGATTAATCGAAGGACCAATTTTAAAATCAATTATCTGGTTTATGATACCAGTATTAATAGGCGGATTATTACAACAACTATATAACATGGTTGATACAGTTATTATCGGTCATCAATTAGGAAACGATGCCTTAGCTGGTGTTCAGCAGACGTCATCTCTTTCTTTCTTGGTGATTGGTTTTTCAATAGGGATGGCTAATGGTTTTTCAGTGATTGTTGCTCAAAGATTTGGTGCAAAGGATGAAGAGGGAATTAAAACAGCTATAGCAACCTCTTTGTTTTTGTCTTTAATAGTTGGAATTATTTTAACGGTACTAGCAGTGTCTTTTTCCAAACAATTACTTATTTTAATAAATACTCCAAATTCTCATATGGAACATGCACAAGGTTACATTTTGATGATCTATGCTGGCATTATAGCAACAATGTCTTATAACCTTATTTCGGCTTTATTAAGAGCTCTTGGTAATTCATTCATGCCATTACTAATATTAGGAATTGCCGCAGTTACAAATATAATATTAGATTCGATTTTCATTTTTGGATTAGGTTTTGGGACTTGGTCTGCTGGGTTAGCGACCGTTTTATCGCAATTATTATCCGCTGTTGTCAGTTTTATATATTGTTTTAAAAAGTACCCGATATTAAGGGTACGGATATCTGATTTTAAGAAAATCACACTAAGTAGCTGTCTTAATCAATTGAAGATGGGGTTTCCAATGGCAGTAATGTTTTCGATTACCTCTATCAGTTCAATCGTCTTGCAGGGAACGATAAATAACTTAGAAGGTGTTTCAAGTAATGGAGAGCTTCAAATTAATGCCTATGGTAATTCTATTAGACTTGAACAACTGATAAACCAACCTTTAATAGCAGTTGGCGTGACGATGGCAAGTTTTTGTGGGCAAAACTATGGAGCGAAAAATTTTGATCGAATCAAAAAGGGTTTATTATATGCTGTGACAATCACGATGATTTATTCGATCCTTACGATGATTTTAGTGAAATTATTTGGAAAATATATTAATTACCTCTTTTTAAATCCAGAGGATGTGGGGGTAGAGCAATTTGCCGAAATAATGGCTCTTTCAAATCGATATCTTTCGATAGTTTCATGGTTTTTTCCTTTTCTGGCTCTTATTTTTACATTTAGGAACAGTATTCAAGCAATTGGGGATCCAATAACGCCTGCAATTGGTGCTATAATAGAATTGACAGCTAGAATTGTTGCCTGCTTGGTCCTTGTTGAGGTACTAGATGATAAATATTTAGGAGTATGTCTTGCAAGCCCTATTGCATGGTTTGGTGCTGGTACGCTACTTTTAACAAGAGTGATAATATTTATGGTTAAGGGTAAAAAGAATCCGTATTTTCTAAAAAACGAGGAAGAAAGGGTTGAAGAAGTATGAAAAAGGTATTGTTAGTCATCGACTATCAAAATGATTTTGTAGACGGATCTTTGGGATTTCCTGATGCTAAAGAACTAGATAAAAAGATTGCCGCTCTAATTGACTTTTATCATCAAAACAACGATGATGTAATTTTTACATTTGATACTCATGATGATAATTACTTAAATACAAAAGAAGGAAAAAACTTACCAACGCCGCATTGTATATTTGGAACAAGTGGTCACTCTTTATATGGTTTGACCAGCAAAGCAATCAATAAAAAAGATAAAATTTTTAATAAGCCATCATTTGGCTCATTAGAGTTAGGGAATTATCTAAAGGAAAAAGGATATGATGATGTTTTAATCGTCGGTTTGGTCACTAATATCTGTGTTTTATCAAATGCTATAATAGCAAAGGCGGCATTACCAGAGGCAAGAATTACTGTTGACTCAAAATTAGTTGACAGTTTTGATAAAGAGGCTCATATTTCAACACTAAAATTATTCAAGGGAGTTGGTATTGATGTCCAATAAAATATATGACATCACAATTATCGGTGGAGGAGTAGCTGGCATGTATGCTGGCATTTGTGCTGGTCTTCGAAAACACGATACTTTAATTATTGAATGCTCGTCTGAGCTGGGAGGAAAATTAAATAAATACCCAAATAAGAGTATTCTTGACCTTGCAGGTTTTAAAAGTATTCTCGCTAGAGATTTTATTTCAAATTTAAAGGAGCAACTCGCTATATATGACTCTTCAGTTGAAATTCTTTTAAATAGTGAAGTAATAGGCTTAGATAAACAAGAGGACCTTTTTTTATTAAACTTAAACAACGGACAAAAAGTCCTTACTAAGACAATTGTCTTGGCTAATGGGATGGGTAAATATAGCCCAAGAAAAATCCCTTATGAAGCTAAAAATATCAGATATCATTTTAATAATCCATTTGAATTTAAAGATAAGGAAGTCGCGATTTTAGGTGGTGGTGATAGCGCAGTTGATTATGCGATTATGCTTCAATCTCTAGTTAGAAAATTGTATTTGATCCACAGAAGGTGCGATTTTAGAGCTAAGGACGAATCGCTCTTTAGGCTTCATAAAGAAGTTGAGATTCTTACTCCTTATTTAGTTGATAACATTATTATCGAGAACAAGAAGGCAAATAACTTAATTTTGAGCAACTCCTCAACAAATGAGATTAAGGAAGTTTCAATAGATGAAATAATCGTTGCATACGGTATTACCCAAGCAGAAGATATCTTTCAATCTCTTGTAACATGTGATTCTAATGGAATCAGTGTCAATATCGACCAGGAAACGACTTATCAAAATATATTTTCAATTGGAGATTCATGTTTTTATAAAGCTAAATATAAAAATATCACCTCTGCTTTAGGAGAGGCTGCAAATGCAATAAATTTCATCTCCAACAAGCTTCGTCCAGAAAAGGTTTCAGTTTATTTTTCTTCAACAAGCAATTAACATATATGTTAAAATAGAGATAGGGAGGAGCTAATATATTGCAATTATTTAATATCATTTTCTTTGATCTAATAAATTTTATAGCAATCACCCTTGTTTTATTCTATCTTGCGGCGATGGTTTTTTATTTGGTTTATCAGATGCGAACAATAAAATATATCGAAAATCAACTTAAAAGTGAAGAAAGTGAACTTAAGTCAATATATACTCGTGTAAGTAATAGATATAAAAATATCCTGATTTTTTCTGGTTCTATTCTACTCTATGCATTAATATTTTTTATTGTCCAGTTGGTTTTAGATCCAAGACTAACTCCAATCATGATTATCGTTTCACTAGTCACAACCTTATTTTTTGCTGCTATTACGACTATTTTGAATCTCTTTTTTTATAATTATATTGAAGGATTTTACGAAGATCCAACAAAAACGAATAAAACTATTTTGGTAATTTCTGGCATAATTAGTAGTTTTTCTTTATGTTTTATCTTACTAGGAGTTATGAATATATTCTTATGAAAAAAATTAAGATCACTCATAAAACATCATATCTAGTTACAATGGCAATATTTTTTTTGGTTTGGTTAACTTTTTTGATTATATTTATAAGTAAACAAAATAATGCATATAATTCTTACTTAAGTATTCCAGAAGAAGATACATCGCTAAGAGATGAAAAATACGCTTTTTATGTGGAGTTTTTTTTGAATAAATTTATCGTTTTCTTGATTAGTACAGTATCACTTTTACTCATTTTTCCAATTTATCAAAGTATATATTTTTATATATTAACTCTAAAAAAAGCTAGCTTTAAAAAGAAGTATCAAAAATATCAATTGGGAGTATGGGCAATATCTATTGTTTTTTCGATTGTAATAACATTGGTTTACCTGGATCAATATCATGATACATATCTTCATTTTATGACATATGGTGTAGTCCCCCTTATGACTTTTTTCTCATTATATTTTGGATTCATGAAGATTTATTAGACCAAAATCAGTTTTTTTTCGTCCTTTTTATTGGAGGATTAAAAACATGATTGAAAATATACTAGTAAGATTTAAAAATAATGATGAAAAAGCATTTGAAGAGATGTTTAATCAATACTATCAAATTGTATTTTATATTATAAATAAATATATAAGAGATAATAATTCGGCAGAAGAACTAGCAAATGATTGTCTATATACGGCATATAATAATATTTCTAGTCTGAAGGATTTTAATAAATTTGAGGCATGGATTTATAGTATTGCTAAAAACAAAGCATTAAATTATCTAAAAAAGATTAAAAGGAAACCAGTGTCTTGTCAGGAATATATTAACGAGATTCAAGATGAGTCTTTCATATATCATGAAATGATACTCAAACTAAGGTTATTTCTAACAGAGGAGGAATTAAGTCTTTTCATCATGAAAAATGTGCATGATTATACTTTCTTAGCAATCTCAAGAAATTTTAAAGAGAGCGTTCATCAGATAATTTATCGATACATAAAAATCGAAGAAAAAATAAGAAAAGAACTTAATCAATAATTAATTTTAGAAAGGAAAAGATAAATGAATGTACTATTTTGCTTACTTCCAAAGGAAAAAGTAGCTTTTGTAGAAGACAAAATGTCAATAAGACAAGTGATGGAAAAGATGGAGGCATATCGTTACTCGACCATCCCATTAATTGATGAAAGCGGAAAATATATCGGCACCATCAGTGAAGGAGATATTTTGTGGTTTCTTAAAGAACGTCATACATTTGACTTAAAGGAATTAGAAAAAGTGAGTATTTTAGAAGTCAAAAGAAATAAAGATAATCAGGTTGTGTATGCAAACGCAAACATCGAAGACATTATCGAAACTTCAATTATTCAAAACTTTGTCCCGGTCTTGGATGATAGACATTTATTTATTGGAATAGTGACACGTAAATCAATAATCCAATTTCTAATGGAAAAGAGAGAAAAGTAATCTTTCTTTTTTCTTTATTAGTATAAAGAAATATGATAAAATTACTAAGAGGTAATATATGGCAACCAAAAGAGAAATTAGAATTGAAACAATGAAGGGACTATATCTTTTTGAAATTTATGGAAATTGTGATTTTCAAATGGAGCAAGTTTTTTCTACATCTGAGTCTATTGGTCTTTTTCAAAACGTAATTAAGGATCTAGAAAAAATAGATAAAAGTATCAATGAAAATCTATATAATTACTCTTTTAGTCGCTTATCATATGTTGATAAATCAATTCTTCGAATTGCCACTTATGAGTTACTATTTACCGACACTCCTACCAGTGTAATTATTAATGAAGCAGTAGAAATAACTAAGAAATTTTCCGATCTAGATGATCAAAAACAACACAAATTCAACAATAGTTTGTTAGATTCAATCGCCAAGGTAAGGGAAAAATAGGAAATGGATAGAGCTATCACAGTATCAGAGATAACTAGATATATAAAAGCGAGACTTGAGGGAGATGAAATACTAAGAAATATCTATGTGACCGGAGAAATTTCCAATTTTAAAAGGCATAGCAAAGGGCACTTATATTTCACTTTAAAGGATGAATCATCAAGTATATCATCAATCATGTTTTCAAATTTAGCATCTGGATTAAACTTTATCCCCAAAGATGGTGATAAGGTTTTTGTTAGAGGCAAAATAAGCTTATATGAACCATCTGGATCATATAGTATTCAAGTATACGAGATGCAACAAACTGGACTCGGTGAATTATATAAGAAACTAGAAGAATTAAAGAACAAATATCAATCCTTAGGTTATTTTGATGCAAGTCATAAAAAAGAGATAAATAAATTCCCCAAAAAAATTGGGGTTGTAACCTCACCTACTGGAGCTGTCATTGAAGATATCAGGAATACTATCAATCGAAGATATCGGTTAGTAGAAATCATCCTTTATCCAGCATTGGTTCAAGGCCCTGAATCTGGAAATAGCATCGCTTCTAAAATTAAAAGAGCAAATGAGTTAATGGAAGTTGATACGCTTATCGTTGGGCGTGGCGGTGGTTCAATTGAAGATCTATGGGGTTTTAATGAAGAGGTAGTTATTGAGGCTATCTTCAATTCGAAAATACCTATTATCACGGCAATTGGTCATGAGCCGGATGTTACAATTAGTGATTATGTAGCTGATAAGGTAGCTCCAACACCAACAGCGGCAGCTGAATTATCAACGCCTAATACAGTTGAGCTTTTAAAAGGAATTACTGAAAATAAAGAGAAAATTTACTACTTGCTTAACGAATATTTTAGAAATATTAGAGTTAAACTATTACATCTAGATGAGAGATTGGATAATAAAAATCCCCTTCTTCAACTAGAAAATAATAAAAAGGATTTGGAAGTATCTATCTCAAGACTTAGCAAAAATATAAACGATATTTTGTTAAGTAAAAGAAAGGATCTTACATTCTTAAGGGATAATTTATTAAAATTAGATCCACGTTCGATTCTTGTTTCCAAAAGAGACATTTTAAAGAACAATTTAAATATCCTAAATTTAAATTATCAGGCTTACCTAAGTGGTAGATTAAATGGTGTTAATCTACTAAAAGAAAAAATAAAGGATCCAAATGACTTAATTAAAGGACTAGATTCAAAAGTCAGTAATTTAGCATCAAGACTTATTAGCCAGTATCAAAAAGTAATCGATACTAAAACTTATCGGTATAGCCTATGTTATGAGAAAATGGAATCATTAAATCCGCTTTCAATTATGGACCGAGGATTTGCACTAATTAAAAAAGATAATAACATATTGACTAGTGTTTCTAATATCAATATTAATGATCAGATCGAAATTGAGCTAAAAGATGGAAGACTTAAAACAATAGTAAATCAAAAAGAGGTGAAATAATGGAAAAGAAAAGTTTTGAAGAATTATTAAAGGAATTAGAAGTTACCGTTAAAGAATTAGAGAATAAAGATATCTCATTAGATGATGCAGTCAAAAAGTATCAAAAGGGATTAGAACTTTCAAAAGAATGCTACAAGATGCTTAGTGAAGCAGAAGCAGTAATCGTTAAAGAAGACAAATAATTTAGGATCTTATCTTGGACTTAAAAAAGATTAAGGACCCTACATTCCTTAAAGAGCTCTCTATGAAAGAACTTCAAGAATTGGCCTTAGAAATAAGGACTTTTATTGTTCAAAATGTTTCAAAAACAGGTGGGCATCTTGCAAGTAATCTTGGGACAGTTGAGCTAACAATAGCATTACATTATGTTTTTAATGACATCAAAGATTCAATCTTATTTGATGTTGGTCATCAAACATACACCCATAAAATTTTAACTGGAAGAGCAAAAGATTTTGATACACTAAGAAAAACTGATGGTCTATCGGGTTTTTCTTGTTACCAAGAATCAAAATATGATAAATGGGAGTCTGGCCATGCTGGCACTGCAATTTCTGCTGCTACAGGTATCCTATATGCTAATCAAAAAGCTGCTAATGATGGCAGTGTTGTTGCTGTGGTTGGAGATTCATCAATTGTAAATGGAACCAGTTTTGAGGCATTAAATCTGCTTAGCAATACCAATTTTAAAGGAATCATTGTTCTAAACGATAATAAAATGAGTATTTCAAAGCCTGTTGGAGGTTTTTCAAATCTGCTTACAAGGTCAAGAGGTACTAAATTCATTCGTCGTTTTAAAAAAGTAAGTCAGATTATTTTCCCTAAGTTTATGCACCGTTTCTTTGGTCGTTTAAAAAGAGGGATCAAAGGACTTTTTCAGATGTCTAATATTTTTGAAGACTTAGGCTATGTTTATATTGGACCATATGATGGTCATGATATAAAAGGTTTAATTTATGTATTAGAAAAAGCAAGAAGAATGAATAGAGCAACTGTTGTACATATATTAACTGAGAAGGGTCATGGATATCAGCCAGCAGTTTTAAATCCGACTTCTTTTCATGGCGTTTCTAAATTTGATCTTGAAACAGGAGAAGTTCATCATAAAGAGATGCCTACCTTTTCAGAAGTAATCACGAAAATTCTAATTGACCTCCATAAGAAAGATCCATTTTTCGTTGTGATGCCTGCAATGACTGTTGGTTCTCATTTTATGGAGTTTGAAAATACCTATAAGGATTATTTTATTGATGTTGGTATTGCCGAAGAACATGCCGCTTCACTTTCGGCTGCTTTAGCGATGAAAGAAAAAGTATTTTTAGCCTATTATTCGACTTTCGCTCAAAGAGCCTTTGACCAAATAATCAATGATATTTGTCGGTCTAATTTTCACGTTGTAATAGGTATTGATCGTTCTGGATTAGTCCCTGATGATGGGTCAACCCATCAAGGGATTTATGATGTTTCAATGTTTTCATTGATGCCCAATATCATCATTACGATGCCATATGATGCAAAAGAGGCAGCAAGCCTCTTAGATTATGGAATGAATAAACAAACATCGCCATTCGTAATTAGGTATCCTAAAGGATGTATTGAGAGCGATTTAGGTAAAGAAACTGACTTTGTTGAAATAAAACCATCTTATTCTTATCTTAAGAAAGGGAATTTACTCAATATCATTAGTTATGGTAGAAGCCTTGATCTTATTTTGGATGTATGTAATGAGGATAATATAGATGCTAGTGTTATCAATGCCAGATTTATAAAACCTATCCCAATTAATGATTTACATTTAATATTTCAAACTGGAAAACCAATACTTGTCTATGAGGAGTCATATAATGCCCCTTTGTTTTTGGATATCTTAAAATTTAAAAATGAAAATAACTATCAAAACAAAATAATATCAATGAGCATTATTAAGCCACTAGAAAATCAGGGTAGTTATCAAGACTTATTAAAGAAAAACATGATGGATGAAACTAATATAAGGAAAGTAATAAAAGATTTGTTATGCGACTAGATGTTTTTTTAGTAGAAAGGAAATTAGTTGAGTCTAGGAGTAAGGCAAGCGATTTAATCAAAAGAAAGCTCGTATTAGTTGACAATAAGGTTGCCACAAAAAGTGGATTTGATGTTAATGAATCCAATGAAGTAAAAATCATTGAACAATTAGAATATGTTTCAAGAGCAGGAATTAAGCTTAAAAACGCAATTGATAGTTTTAATCTAAACTTCACGGATAAGATTATCATTGATGTAGGTTCTAGCACAGGAGGATTTACTGATTGTGCTCTGCAGCATGGTGCAAAAAAAATATATGCATTTGATATTGGGAATAAACAACTCCATGAGTCCTTAAGAAACAATGCTAAAATTGAGCTTCATGAGGATACAAATATCCTTGATGTTTCAATAAAACCTTCTGATTTTATATTAATTGATGTTTCTTTTACTTCAATTATGCCAATAATTGAACATTTAAAAGAAGAAAATAGTGTATTCGTTGCCTTAATTAAGCCTCAATTTGAAGCTGGAAAGATACTATTTAAAAATGGTGTTATAAAAGATAAGAATATTCATATCAAGGTATTGATAGACATTATTGATAAGATAAATCAGCTCGGGTTTAACGTGTATGGCTTAATATCTTCAGGTCTAAAGGGAAAAGCCGGTAACCAAGAATATTTTATTGTTTTTGATAAGGTATGTAATCATTTGATTGATACTAAACTAATAAAGGATGTTGTTAATAATGCTTAAAAGATTAAAAATTAAAGATTTCGCCTTAATTGATGACATTGACATTGTTTTTTTTGAACATCTAAACGTTTTGACTGGAGAAACAGGGGCGGGAAAATCCATTATTTTGGAATCGTTAAATCTTCTTTTTGGAAAAAGATCTGATGCAGAAATGATAAGGCATCAGGCAAAAAGGGCGATTGTTATTGGAGAGTTTGTCTTAAGTGATGATTTATCTGATAAATATAATACAAGAGAGCTAACAATCAAAAGAGAAATAGATCAATCTGGCAGGCATACGATTAAAATCAATGATGAAGTTACAACTTTGGCAAAACTAAAAGAAATAACCAAAGAAATTGGAATGATTCATAGTCAAACAGATACCTTATCATTACTTGATAAGGAGACATACTTGAATTTTGTTGATATGGTAAATGAAATAAAAATAGATATGTTGTTTAATGATTACCAGATTAAAAGAAGTAAGTTTTTAGAAAGTAAAAAAAAGTTTGACGACTTAAAGAATAAGAGAAACTCCAATATCGAAAAAAAGGATTTTTTGGAATTTCAAATTAACGAACTTGAAATATTATCTTTAAAAGAAAATGAAAAAGAAGAGCTAATTGAGCTTACAAATAAGCTCTCAAACTTTGATCGAATCAGATCATCACTATTAGAAGCACATCAGTTATTAAACAATGAAATGTTTGATCTAGATAATATCTATAATGCCAAAAAAGCAATGGATAGAGTTGTTCATTATGATGAAAAATACGAGATTCTTGCAGCAAGATTGAACGATATTTATTATGAATTATCTGATACAAACTCAAATATTAACCAAGAAATTAGTGATTTTGATTTTAATGAAGAAGAATTCAATTTAATGCAAGAGAGAATTCAAAAAATCGCTAATATCGAAAATAAATACCAAAAGAGTGCTAATGAATTAATTAAGTACTTAAATGATATTAAAGAAGAATATCTCATGATTACCGATTATGACTCGTTTTTAAAAGATCTAAAAAAGAGCATGGATAATAGTTATCAAAGTGCATATGATAGTGCACTTATTCTATCAAAAGCTAGAAAAGAAAATGCAAAAAAACTAGAGGATGATGTCTTAAAAAGTCTTGCTGATTTAGACTTGGCAAAGACGACTTTTCATATTCATTTTAAAGAAACAGACGACTTATTAGAAAGCGGTATCGATGATATTGATTTTTTAATATCACTTAATGAAGGGGAAATTGAAAAGCCACTGTCAAAGGTGGCAAGCGGTGGAGAAAGATCGAGGTTTTTATTTGCTATAAAGAGTATTTTTTCAACCCAAAATAAGCTATCAATGTTAGTTTTAGATGAAATAGATATCGGAATTAGCGGAAAAACAGCATCCTTAGTTGCAAAAAAAATGAAGGAGTTATCCTCAGCTATGCAGCTTATTGTCATTACCCATTTGCCACAGGTGGCAGCAAGAGCAGACCATCATTTTGGAATAACAAAAGTAAAAAAGGATGGCAGAATGACATCCCTTATATCCAAATTATCTTTTGATGAGCGAATTGAGTCGATTGCCTTGATGTTATCGGATGAAAAATTAACCAATCATGCAATCGAACAGGCAAAATTGATGCTAAAAAAATAAAGAGGTAAATCCTCTTTATTAACTAACCTATTATTAACAAAATTATTCCGGCAACAATACTTCCAACAAAGCCAACAATCAATGTCCAAATAACGATTTTGCCAATTACTGAGTCTGTTGGATTTTTAAAGACCGGAACTGGTTTAGTTTTTGGATTGGTATTTGCTGATTTAGTAGTTGTCTTTGGTTGAACTTTCTTATCTTTAGTATTTTGAACCGCTTTTTTGTCCGCCATTTTATTCACCTCTTATGTCTTATACATTATATAATAAATTTTTGATTTATAAAAGGATTTTATGAAAAAAGAAGTAAAAATTATATTTCATATTGATTTAAATGCTTTCTTCGCCCAATGTGCGATTATTAAAGAGCCTTATCTAAAAGATAAGATTTTTGCTATTGGTAGAGGGAGCGGATCAAAGAGGGGGATTATTAGTACTGCAAGCTACAAGGCTAGAAAACTTGGCATTAGAAGTGGAATAAGCGTCAAAGAGGCGTTGGATATATATCCTAAATTACTAATTGTCCCAAGTGATTATTCACTTTATAAGAAGCAATCTAAGATATTCTTCGATTTTTTAGGAAAATATTCAAGTATTATATTAAAAGGATCCATTGATGAAGCATATATCGATTTAACCGAAATGTCAAAAAGTAGAAGTCCACTTGATATAGCTGGTGAAATTCAAAACACGCTCAATGAGAAATATCAACTACCGGTTTCAATTGGAATAGCTCCAACTATTTTTTTGGCTAAGATGGCAAGCGACATGAAAAAGCCTCTTGGTATAACGGTAATTAGAAGAAAAGAGATTGTAAAAAAAATATTTCCTTTATCAATAAAGGATTTATATGGGATTGGAAAAAAGACTTATCCGAAATTAGAAGCTTTTGGTATAAAGACAATCGGAGATTTTACTAAAGAAGATAATAAAGAAAAAATACTAAATTTGATGTCAATCGTTAACTATGAGGGTTTATTAAACGAGATTTTAGGCTATGGAGAAGACACCATTAATCCGCATAAATATGATATTCCAAAATCGATCAGTACAGAATCAACACTTTCTACGACAAAAGATGAGGTAGAAATAATTGTTCCGATTTTAAACAAGCAATATGAAGAAGTACATAAAAAAATGCTGCAAGAGAAAATGAAAGCTCGAACATTTGGAATAAAGCTAAAATATGATGATTTTACGTTAGTGACGAGAAGTAAAACCTTATTTGAGTATACTGATAATTTTGATGAAGGATTCTTGGTGATTGAAGACTTATTCTTAAATAATCATGATGGAAAACCACTTAGATTAGTTGGTGTTTACATCAAAGAACTGATGCTAAATTCTGAAATAGAGAAAGACATTAATTTATTTAATTATATTGATTTTATTAGAAAAAAAGAAAACTAATTAATAGTTTTCTAAGAAGGTAATTACCTCTTCAATTATTTTCTTAGGAGTAGAAGCCCCACTTGCGATGCTTACTACTCCTATATTTTTAAGCATTTCATCCTCTATATCATCGACTGACTGAATTAATATAGTGTTAATTCCGGCTTTTTTTGCTACTTCAACTAAACGATTAGTGTTGGAACTCATTTTATCGCCAACCACAAAGCATAAATCTACTCCATCTTGTTCCATGATAGCTGTTTGTCTTTTTGTTGATTCTAAACAAATGTCATTGTCAAAAATTAAACCAGGATAAGTATTCCTTAGCTTTTCAACGATCTCTTTGATATCTAATAGACTAAGGGTAGTCTGGTTAGCAACATATATTAACTCATTATCAGTCTTTGGAACTGGAGATTGATATGTTGAAAGTAAAATTCTTTTATCTAGACTTAATACACCCTCTGTTTCTGGGTGTCCTTCATTGCCAATATAAATAATAGTGTAACCTTCTTTAATTTTTTCTTTTACTTTATTATGAACTTCTTTAACAAAGACGCAAGTTGTATCAATATATGGAAGACCGCTTTCTATTATGTATTTGTAGATGTTTAAATCAATTCCATGTGCTGATATTAAAAAAGTTCCTTTTTTGACTCCCAAAATATTGCCTTTAAAATTCGAGGTAATATTAATAACACCATTATCTTGGTAATATTTGGTTACAAAGGAGTTATGAATAATATGACCAACTATATAAATCGGTTTTTGGACTTTATCATCATTTAATGCTCTATTAAGTTGACTTAGGGCGCAAGTAACTCCCTGGCAATAACTTTGGTGCTTTAATTTGATTACCTTCATAGTTTTCCTCTTAATATATTATACAAAAAAATGATATAATATACAAAGGATGTGAGTATGGACTATATAAATGAAAAACTAACAAAACTTAAATATAAGGAAATAACCCCAATTCAAAAGGAATTCTTTTTGAAACTCAAGGATAAGCAAAATATTGTGGGTATTTCAAAGACCGGAACAGGTAAAACTCATGCCTATCTTTTACCGATATTAGCAAAAATCCAAAAAGACAAAGATGAGCTTCAATTCATGATAGTTGTTCCTACTAACGAGCTAGTATTTCAAGTAACCAAGATGATTCAAGAGGTTGATGGTGATTTTAATGTTGCTAGTTATTTTGGCGGAATTGATAAACAAAAAGAGATTAATAAACTATCAAAAAGACAACCTCAAATTTTAGTATCTATACCAAATAAGATATTAGAATTTTCTGTTTATAATAATGCTCTTAAAATTCACACAGCAAGATTTGTTTGTTTTGATGAAGCAGATATGATGTTTGATGAGTCATTTATGAGAGAAGTCGATTTATTTATCGATCGGATATCAAAAGCTACGTTTATTATGATGAGTGCAACGATCAAACCTAATATGGAACCTTTTATTAAAAAATATTTCGGTAATTATCTATTAATAGATAAAAGCGAGGAAACTAAACTGAATATTAACTATCATTTGATTAAGCTAAGAAGCAGAACAAAAATTGAAGGTTTAGATGTTTTATTAGAAGAAATTAACCCTTATTTATGTTTGATATTTGTCAGTAAAAAGGAAGATCAAAAACCGATTTTTGAACACTTATTAGAAAAAAAATACCAAGTTCTAAATTATTCTTCAAACACTCCAATAAAGGTTAGAAAAAGACTGATAGATGATATTGTTATGGGCAAATATCAATATGTTGTTGTTTCTGATTTAGTGGCAAGAGGCGTAGACTTTAAGGCAAGCGATATTATTCACTTTGATCTACCGAGCAATATGGAATTCTTTTATCATCGGAGTGGCCGTACTGGTAGAATGAACCAAAGTGGTAATGTATACGTTTTAGAAAAAGAAACTGATAACCGCAAAATAGATTCAATCAAAAAAAGTGGGATTAAATTTATAGAATACGTAATTGATGGTTCTTCATTAAAGAAGATGGAACGTAAAAAAAAGAATAATAGCGAAATTATTGAAGCGATCCAAAGAGTTAAGAAGCCAACTAAGATAGCACCGAATTATAAAAAGAAAAATAAAAAAAGAATAGAAAAAATAAAAAAAGAGTTAAGGAGAGATGAATATGCTAAAAATAGGAAGTCACGTTAGCTTATCGGCCCCTAATATGTATTTAGGATCAGTGATGGAGGCATTATCATATGGAGCTAATTGCTTGATGGTGTATACGGGAGCTCCTCAAAATACCATTAGAAGGCCATTATCCGAAATGAAAATTAATGAAGCTATCGACCTTATGAATAAAAATGGTATCACAAAAAACGACATCGTGGTTCATGCTCCATACATTATCAATCTTGCAAATCCGGATGAAGAAAAAAGATCATTTGCAGTGGATTTTTTAACCAAAGAAATAAAAAGAAGTTTCAAGATGAATGCTAAACAGATCGTCCTACACCCCGGAAGCGCAGTGGGTAAGGATTTGGATATGGCAATCAAATGGATTGCCGATGGACTTAACAAAGTGATAAAAAACACAGAGGATTTAGATGTTTTGATTGCTTTGGAAACTATGGCTGGAAAAGGAAATGAAGTGGGAAGGTCTTTTGAAGAATTAAAAAGAATTATTGATTTAGTTCAAAATAAGTCGCGAATTTCAATTTGTTTTGACACTTGTCATACTAGTGATGCAGGATATGATATTAAGGATAATTTTGACACAGTTATCAGTGAATTTGATAAAATAATCGGAAAAGAAAAAATTTCGGTATTTCATATAAATGATTCAAAGAACTTACCAGGAGCAAAAAAAGACCGTCATGCCAATTTTGGATTTGGTGAGATTGGATTTCAGTCTTTGCTAGATGTAATATATCATAAGGATTTTGTTAATATTCCAAAAATATTAGAAACTCCTTATGTGTCTGATAAGCCTCCATATAGGTACGAAATAAAGATGATTCTTGAAAAAAAATTCAATAAAAACTTGATTTCTGATATTTTAGAAGGGTAGAAAATAATAAATAGGATGGCTGCCATCCTATTTATTATTTGTTGTTGTTCCACTTTTTATTTTTTCTTTATTTTCAAACTTACTTTCAGCCAAAATCCTACAATTTCTTTCGATTATAAGGTCACTAGGCAATATTGTTCCTCTTTCGATTACATTTATTCCGCTAAAGAGCATATCTGGTTTTTCAATGTTCGGTGTAAGGTCATCGCCAACACCGATTTTTGTGTTATGACCAATAATACATTTTTTGTCAATGATAGATCTATCAATTTCAACACCCTCACTGATAATTACATCATTCATAATGACGGAGTTAGAAACAACTGAGTTTTTACCAATATATACACCTGGACTCAAAACGGAATTTATAACAGTACCTTCAACAACGCAACCGTTTGAAAGAAGGCTATTTTCAATTTTAGCATTTTTTCCGACTTTAACAGGAGGCTGATCCTCACTTTTAGTGTAAATTCGCCAATTTGGATCGTGCATGTCAAGTTCCAAATTACCCATCGCTAAATCAAGATTTGTCTCTAAATAAGAATCATAGGTGCCTACATCTTGCCAATAACCGTTAAAGGTATGGGCGAATACCTTAGTTTTGGCATTTTCAACTAAAGCTGGAATGATATGTTTACCAAAATCCAAATCACTAATCGTATTGTTTTTTAAAGCATCTCTAAGTATGTCAAAGTTAAATAGATAGATTCCCATTGATGCCAATGTCGAATTAGCAGTTTTTGGTTTTTCTTTAAAGGCAGTAATCTCATTGAAACTATTGGTTTCTAAGATTCCAAATCTAGAAATTTCACTAATATCTACATCCTTGCAGGCAACTGTAACAGATGCATTGTTTTGTTTATGTTCTAAAAGCATTTTTTGGTAATCCATCTTATAAATATGATCACCCGATAATATTAATACATATTTTGGATTTCTTCTTTCAATAAACTCGATATTTTTTAAAACAGCATCAGCTGTTCCAGAATACCAAAAACTGTGTGGTTGTAAAAGAGTAATAGAAGTATCTCGTCGATCAAAGTCCCAAGGCTTTCCACTACCAATGTGTTCATTTAAACTTAAAGGTTGATATTGAGTTAAGATTGCGACATTGTGAATTTTGGAATGATCTAGATTACTTAAACAAAAATCAATGATTCTAAATTTCCCTGCAAAGGGCATCGCAGGTTTGCTGCGTCTATTTGATAGGAGATCAAGTCTAGATCCCTTACCACCAGCAAGAATTAATGCTAAAACTTCCATAGTTAGTAACCTCTCTTTATTATTGAATATAGTTCTTGGTAATCAAGTGCCATATTATCGGTTGAAAAATCTTGAATCATCGAATTATAAACTAGTTCATCAAAGTCATTTTTATTATGATGATAAAGGTCAATGCCGCGGAATATTGCATCTTTAAAATCATATGCTTCATAATGGGTAAAGCTAAAGCCGGTCCCCGATACCGTGTATTCATTATAAGGGAGTACGGTATCTAACAATCCGCCCGTTTCTCTAACAATCGGCAACGTCCCATACCTCATAGCGATTAATTGTCCTAAACCACACGGTTCAAATTCGCTTGGCATAAGAAATAAATCACTAGCAGCATAAGTCTTTCTTGCCAGCTCATTATTAAATCCAATCCATACTTTTACCCGCTCTTTATAATTTAAGTGCAATTCATTGAAGAAATTCTCATATTGAGGATTTCCACTACCTATTAAGATAAAGTTTGCATCAGAGTTTCTAATAACATCGGTAAGAACATTTATCATCAAATCGATTCCTTTTTGGTGAGCAAGGCGACCAATAAAAGATATAAGGGGTTTATCAAGTGAAGAACTTGGGAAGTCCAACTCATCTAAGAGGGCTTTCTTATTTTTTCTTTTCCCTTCTAAAAAAGAATTAGCATCATAATTAGCTATTATGATCGGATCAAAAGCAGGATTATATATATCATAATCGATACCATTAACAATACCATAGGTTTGGTTTGCCCTGCTCCTTATGCTGCCATCTAATCCAAACCCATATTTTTGGGTCATTATTTCATCCTTATATGTTTTAGAAACAGTATTAATCGCTGAAGCTCTCATGATTCCAGTTTTTAAGAAGTTGATTCTATCAAAATGTACATATGTATAATCGTCTTGGTATGGCATCAATAAATTAGCATCCATCGGGAATGAACCTTGGTACTCTAAGTTGTGGATAGTAAGCAAAGTCTTAATTTTGAAATATTCTTTTCCTTTTTTACGGTATAGTTCATCCAAAAAATATGGTACTAAGGCGGTTTGCCAATCGTTTACATGAATTATATCTGGATAAAAATCAAAGGCAGGAAGTCCTTCCAAAATGGCATAATTAAAAAAAGAAAAACGCTCCGCTTCATCATAATAATCATATAGATTGTCACGTTTAAAATAATCGTCACACTGAACAAAATAATAGATTACGCCATCTTCTTTATATTCAAAATAAGAGGCAGTTTTAATTTTATCGATGATGATCAAATCTCGTGTTGCAACTAATTTTAATTTTTTGTAATGTAGCTTCACTGAGTTATAGAGTGGTGTGATTACTCTTATGTCATGCCCCAACTTTGAAAGTGCCTTTGGCAAAGCTCCAGCAACATCAGCTAGCCCACCTGTTTTTGAAAATGGACTTACCTCTGAACTGCAGAAGAGTATTTTCATATTATCTCCTTTCTAAAGTGCAAATTGAAGTTATTTTAATTCTTAAATATAGTATACTAAAAATTGCGTTTTTAAACAAGTGAAGTTCAGTTTAGATTCTTTTTTTTCATTTATTTATTTTCAAGATAAAAGGATGCTATATATTTTTAATTTTAAATTAAAATATGTTTGCGTATTTCAATACGGTATGCTATAATTTTTAAGGACGGAGGAATATAATGGCAAAATCGAGTAAAAGAAATAAATATAAGAAAACTCATGTTAAAATACATCCAATTAGTTTTATAGTCGGAGGACTATTGCTGGCAGCCGTAATTATATCAATTGTGCTAGCGATTCCATCAGCAGCTCAGAAGTTAGCTGATGAATATTCAAATGCAGCAACAACTTTAGGCGTGACACAACAACAAGCTTTAGATGACACAAATAAATTAAAGAAGGTTTCAATTGGAACAGCAATTAAAAATGCAAAAAAAGGTGGAGCTACAGTCGTGTATATTGGAGGGACTTTTGATTCAGCATCCGTTCAATGGATAGGTGCGATTGACGATGAGTTTAAAAAAGACCTAAGTACCACAGATGAAGAAAGAGTTTTAGCGGACTATGCTAAGAATATCTACTATGTAGAAGCAGCAGATTCTGATAAAATAACCGAGTATATCGATAAAATAGCTGAGGAGTTTGGATTGAACATTCCGGATTCTAGACGCTCTTTACCGCTTGTCCTCACATTTATTGATGGAAAGCTATTTGGGAACATTAATACTCAAAAGGGCAATAATATTAGGTATCAAGCGAAGGAATTATTTACAAATCTTCTTAATGAAATTTTAAAATAAAAGCACTCAGTGCTTTTTTTTGAAAGGAAAATATAATATGTTAAATTCTCTAAAAGATGACATTAAGCTAATAATAAAGGATAAACTTGGCATCGGAAATGTGATAGTTGAAGAACCAAAAAAAGGTGATTCAGACCTATCGATTCCACTTTTTTCATTATCCAAGGAGATGAATAAGCCTTTAAATGATATTTATTCATTATTAAAAGATGTGATTCTTGAAAATATAAAAATAGTAGAAAGAATTGAGTTTTTGTCTGGTTTTTTGAATATTTATCTTGATAGGGTCGTTTTTTCACGTTTGGTTTTAGATGAAATTCGTAATAAGGGATTGGATTATGCCACAAAGCAAAATAATAATAAAACTGTGGTAATTGATTACTCTTCACCGAATATCGCAAAATCTTTTTCGGTTGGTCATTTACGATCAACTATGATAGGCAATTCAATAAAACGAATTTATGAGAAAGAGGGTTATGATGTCGTTGGTATCAATCACTTAGGAGATTGGGGCACTCAATTTGGTAAAATGATTGTGGCTTATCAAAGATGGGGTGACATTGAGACAATTAAAAAAGATCCGACGGTTGAACTACAAAAGCTTTATGTCAAATTTCATGAGGAGGCTTTGATTGACCCATCGCTTGAAGATGAAGCTCGTATGGCTTTTAAAAAATTAGAGAACAATGATGAAGTTGAAAGAAAGCTTTGGGAATGGATAAGAGAGGTATCAATTGCTGACCTAGATATCATGTATGAAAGGCTTGGCGTTGTTTTTGAATCCAATGTAGGCGAAGCGTTTTTTAATGATAAGATGGATGCCGTTATTGATGAATTGGATAGTAAAGGACTTTTAAAGATAGATCAAGGAGCAACGATAGTTGAACTCATCGGCATGCCACCTGCCTTAATTAAAAAAAGTGATGGAACATCTCTTTATTTCACTAGGGATTTAGCGGCTTTATTATATCGTTATCAAACATATCATTTTAGCAAGATTATCTACGTTGTCGGAAATGAACAAAAGCTTCATTTTGAACAACTTAAAGCAGTTACTAAATTGATGGGATATGATTTTGATATAGAGCACGTGAATTTTGGATTAGTTCTATCAAATGGGAAAAAGATGTCAACAAGAACGGGAAATAATGCTAAATTATCAAATGTAATTGATCAAGCAGTGACGCTAGCATATGAAGCGATAGTTGAAAAAAATCCAAATCTAGAGAATAAAAAGGAAGTCGCAGAAGCAGTTGGGATAGGGGCTATAATTTTCAATGATTTAAAAAACGAAAGACACTTAGATTACGATTTTAATATTGAAAACATGTTAAGGTTTGAGGGGCAAACTGGCCCATATTTGCAATATAGTGCCGTTCGTATTAATTCAATACTAGAGTCTGAAGAGGTGGATATTAACAATTTGGATGATTCTTGCTTTAAATTGGATCATTATTTTGAGATTGTTAAGATATTGAGTCAATTATCAAGTGTTATAGATCGAGCAATGAACACAAATAGTCCGTCTGTGATTGCTAGATACTTGTTGTTGCTTTCACAAGCATTTAATCATTTTTATGGTAAAGAAAAGATTATTGTTGAGGACATTAAAATTAAGAACACTAATCTTTTATTAATATCATGTGTTAGAACTGTCATTAGAAGTGGATTATCTTTATTAGGAATAAAACCACTAAATAAAATGTAAAATATGGATGAAAATAACAAAAATACAATAGAGGAACAGCCAAAAACCAAGAAAATTTGGCTTAATTTAATAGTCGTTGCTATAGTTTTAGGATTGGTAGTTTTTTTAGTTTATCAACTAGTTGGTGATATTAATTCTGTTATTGAACACTTTAAGCAAACTAACATTTGGTATATTTTACTTGCCGTAGCCTTAATGTTAGTTTTTGTTGTAACAACCGCTCTATCAGGCCATTCAGTTTTTTTATATTCTGGTGAAAAAATTAACCTTACCAATTCTTATCTTATTCAAAGTACAGAGATGTTTTTTAATGGTATTACCCCTTTTTCGATGGGAGCAGCTCCTATCCAAGGGTATTACTATCATAAATGCGGAGCAAGCGCATCAAAGACAACCGGTGTTCTTTTGACTCAATTTATTATTTATCAGTTATTAATAACCATTTTATCGACGGTTTTTTTGATAATTTTTCTTTCTGATATTAATATAGCACTTACCCAAAAGGCCGGATTTGGTTGGTATATTATAATTATCGGTTACACGATCAATTGTATTATTTTTTTCTTTTTGATCTTTCTTTCTTTTTCGAAAACTACTAGAAAAATTGTTACATTCTTTATTGGATTGATCTGCAAGATAAAACCGCTTAGAAAATATAAGGATAAATGGTTGGAACAGGCAAACATTTTCACTGATAATCTCCAAGAAAGTATGACTCTATTAGTGAAAAATAAAAAAATATTTTTTATCTCGACCCTAATCAGGTTAATATCATTATTGGTATATTACTCAATTCCGGCTGTTATTGTTTATGCAATGGGGTATAATATAAGTAATAGTAGCCAATTCTTTTATATTATGGCATCTTCAATTTTGGCAACCACCACGATGATGTGGGTTCCACTACCTGGAGCTAGTGGAGGTACGGAAACGGCATTTCTTATTTTACTAAACTTACCTATGCTGTCATTTTCAAGCGAAAGTGGTTCAGCAGTTGCTGCTATTATGCTCTTATGGCGCTTTATTACTTATTATTTTGGAATGGTATATGGCGGTATTAATTATTTGATCTTAAAAAGGAGAATCAAGTGATGAGAATAGGCATATTTACAGATTCATATAAACCAAGTGTGAGTGGCGTTGTTACATCAATCACGATGTTAAGAGAGGGATTAGAGGCTTTAGGGCATGAAGTTTTCATTTTCTGTACGACTGCCAAAGTAATTCCTGACAAAGACGATGATAAAGTCGTCAGACTAAGTGGAATCCCTTTCCCTTTTAAATCGCTTTCTGAGTATCGTTTTGTCTTATTTGCCGGAAGAGCAATCAAAAAGATTGATGCTTTGAAGCTTGATTTAATCCATGTTCATACAGAGTTTACGATTGGTCAACTAGGTTTTAAAGCAGCTAGGAAACTAAAAATACCGGTTGTTTATACAATGCATACTTTATACGAGGATTATATTCATCATATTTCTCCTTTTATGGAAAAGCATTTTAGAGGAGAAATTGTTCAAATTTTAAGAACAGAAGTAAAAAAACTTGTTGAAAAAGTTGATGCAACTTTTGTCCCATCGGAAAAAATTCGTAAACTAGTAGAAGAAAAAATTCACTGTAAAGGTAACGTTCATATCGTTCCGACTGGATTGAATTTGGATCCTTTTGATAAAAGACAATTTAGTGATTATGAAATTCAAATTTTAAGAAAAAAGTATGGACTTAACGATGATGATTTCGTTTTATTGTTTGTTGGAAGAATTGCCCCAGAAAAAAACTTGAGTTTTTTGATTACCGCTTTTAAAAAAATGCTGACAAAAATCGATAAAGTAAGGTTTTTAATCGTTGGTGGTGGTTATTACGAAGAAGAGCTGAAAAGTGAAATAGAAAAATTAGATATAGGCGACAAGATAGTAACAACCGGTTTCGTTGAATGGAAGGATTTAGGAATTTATTATCAATTAGGTAATTGTTTTGTTAATGGATCGTATACAGAGACTCAAGGGCTAACATTTGTTGAAGCCTTAGCTGCTTCTAGAATTATCCTATCGGTTAAGGATGAAGCCGTAGAAGCGATCATGCAAGAAGGCTACAATGGTTTTTATTATAAGGACGAAGATGAATTTATCGATGTGGTAAATAAAATTAAATCAGACCCTGATTTAGTTAAGGAAATGGAAAACAATGCCTATTTATCTGCTCAACCTTATTCAAAAGAAAACTATACGAAAAGAGCACTTGCAGTTTATGAGTCGTTGATTCATAAATAAGTTCTTTTTTGGCATACATCTACACATTAACCCTTGCCATTAACGGGTTATTATTGTAAAATAATTAAGCAATTAAATAAAAACACCTCTAATGGAAGAGAAAAATTATATCCCCGCATGATGGAATTGGTAGACGTGCCAGACTCAAAATCTGGTGGATGAATAATCCGTGCTGGTTCGAGCCCGGCTGCGGGGACCACGTTGAAAGCATAGGTTTGATACAAAGGTATCAGGCCTTTTTTATTTGGCAGAAAGGGAGAAAAGCCCTATCCGCCACCAGAAATTGAAGTACCGGGGTTGGCCCTGCGAGCATTTTATAGTGATCATGCAATTTTTCAAATCAACAATTTAACGATTACCTAACAATTTACACGATTATCAACAATTTACACGATTACTAAAAAGTTCATAGTATTAAAGGACAAAAAATGCTATAATACTATAGTAAAAATAAAGAAAAC
>JAJDIT010000011.1 GCA_030266845.1 Acholeplasma sp. OttesenSCG-928-E16
CCAAGACTGCCAGTTTTTCTCCTTTTAATAAAGCTAAATCATTTAAATGTCTTAGCATTACTTTTTTTATCTCAAGAGGCGTTGGTCGCTCTAAGATTTCTCCCGTTTTTAAAAAATGATTTATTTCCTTAAAGATCCAAGGATTTCCAAGAGCACCTCTACCAATCATAATACCATCGCACCCTGTTTCTTCTAACATTTTTTTGGCTTCATAACCATTTGTTATATCTCCATTACCAATTACTGGTATATTAACATTTTCCTTTACGGCTTTAATGATCTCTAAGTTTGCTTTACCGGAGTACCCCTGTGCCCTAGTTCTAGCGTGAACCGTAATCATTAAGGCTCCTGCTCTTTCTATTTCTTTTGCAATTTCAACCGCATTTATTGATTTATCATCCCAACCACTTCTTATTTTAACAGAAACTGGCTTACTCACATTTTTAACTATACTACTAACTATTTCATATACTAGTTTAGGATTTTTCATTAAGGCAGAGCCGGCTTGATTTTTTAAAGCTACTTTTGGCACAGGACAGCCCATATTTATATCAATGATACTGCAGTCTACGTATTTATCAATGTAGATAGCTGCTTCAACCATGGTTTTTAAATCAGAACCAAATATTTGCTGAGATACTGGTTTTTCTAATGGGTTAATATATAAAATATCCTTAGTTTTTTGATTATTATAAAAAAGCCCCTTATCAGAAACCATTTCAGCAACTACTAATCCCGCTCCCATTTCTCTACAAATCAATCTAAATGGACTATTACTTACACCCGCCATAGGAGCCAATATTAAATTATTATCTAAGATAATATCTTTTATTTTTAACCTCATAATTCACCATGTGTAATTATACACTAAAATTATGATAAAATGAAAAAGGTGATTATGATGGATTATTGTTTAATTTCAACTGCATATAATAAGAATGTAAGAATTTATGTGGCGAGTACCACGAATTTGGTCGAAAAAGCTCGTAAAATACACGATACATGGCCAACCGCTTCAGCCGCACTAGGTCGTTTTTTAACTATCTCATTAATGATGGGACTTATGTATAAGGACGATGAAAGGCTAACAATTAAATTAGACGGAGACGGTCCGCTTGGTTTTATTCTTGCTGATGTATCAGGAAAGGGAACAATAAGAGCCGATATTGAAAACCCTCATGTTTATTTAAAATATGATGAAGGTCCTAAAAAGGGTAAGTTAAATGTTTCTGCTGCCGTTGGAAAAGGTTATCTAACTATTACAAAAGACTTAAATATGAAAAACTACTTCACATCGTCAGTTGAAATAGTCTCTGGTGAAATAGCGGAAGATTTTAATTATTATTTTTTTACCAGTGAACAAACTCCTTCTAGTGTTGCCGCTGGCGTTTTAGTTAATACTGATCAATCTATTTTGGCAAGCGGAGGGTTTATCATTCAAGCATTACCTAACTGTGATGAATCAGCAATAATTTCCATCGAAGAAATACTAAAAAACATTGAACCAATTTCTAAGATGATTCATGAAAATAAAACACCAGAGGATATTTTGCATATCCTATCAAATGGGACTGAAGAAATCCTTGATAAAAGAGAACTAAAGTATCATTGTTCTTGTTCCAAAAAGAAGTTTGAAAAAGCACTTTTTTCTTTGGAAACCAGCGTTTTGGATGAAATGATTAAAGAAGATAAAAAGGCAGAAATAGTCTGTAACTTCTGTCACAAAAAATACTTTTTTGATGAATCACAATTAATTAACCTAAGGAATAAAAAAAAATCCCTACCTAAGTAGGGGTATTTTTTTATTCAGCCTTGTTGTCCTCTTCTTTTTCATCCACTTCTGTAGCAGTCATATCCATAATAGCATCATGTTTTGTTGTATCTACTGCTCTTGATTGAAGTCCGCCTTGTTTTTTACGTGTAGAAATAGCATAACTAATAAATATACCTAATCCAAAAACAAAACCGAAAATCAAATCAACAGCGAATCCAGAAGCGATCTCTTTAATAGCGAATAGTTCGCTAATCGTCATTGCATTTTCTTGAGCAATAATACCTAAAACAATCATTTCCGCCAAAAATACTTCTACAATGATCACTGCACTACCAACGAAAAACGGAACCTTTGATTTATCTTCTTTATTATACTTATTGTATCCAACAAAGAACAATATCCCCATCAAAGCCGCTGCCCATCCAGCAACAATACCGACAAATGCCCCTAAAATGATCCACAAAGCAACTCCACCCAAAGAAAAAGCGATTCCTACCAAATAACCTTTTACCGTGTTTGACATAATTTCCTCCCTCATTTATAATTAATTATAACATAATAGATTTTAAAGAAAAGAGGGAAAATAATGATAGACCACCAAAGAACGATTAATAAACTATTAGAGGGAGGTTATATAACCAAAGACGATCTAGTAGTTGTTGGAAGTACGACTCCTTCTGCTACCCAACTTGGATTGTTTGGAGCACTAGGCGGAGCAATTGGAGGAGCAATTGCAGCATCAAATATAAAACCATATATCATCGCGGTAAATCCTGAAAAAATTAGATTTTTTGAGATTGATAAAAAGACTGGAGCTTTTTTAAATCGATATTCTGAAATCAAGAAAACTGAAATTAGAAAAATTAGAGTTGGCAGATATCGCTTTTCACTTTCAACTTTGGATTTAAATGAATCCTTTCAATACTATAAAAAAGTAAACGGCTTTAACCAAGTTGAAAAAGCCAAACAATTGAATGAATTTATGAAACTTAATTATAAAAAATAACGCTTATTAAAGCGTTATTTTTGTATCTCGTTAATCCTTTTTATTACTTCTTTTAAAGGGAGTCCTACGATTGTAAAGAAATCGCCATCATACTTTTCGACCAACATTCCACCTTGATCTTGAATGGCATAAGCTCCTGCCTTATCCATCGGTTCCTTAGTCTTCACATAGTCCTTTATTTCAATTTCAGTAAGTTTTTTTAACGTTACACTTGCCTTGCTAGAAAAAGTATCTATTATACCATTATGATAAATCGCGACTCCGGTAATAACGTTATGAGTTTTACCGTTTAATTCAGTTAGCATGTTAATCGCATCTATTTCATCCTTTGGTTTCCCATATATTTTATTGTCTAAAAAAACAGCCGTGTCTGCGCCAATAATAATATCTTCTTTAAAATCAACAGCTACTGCTTCAACCTTCGCCTTAGCAATTTTAATTACCGCTTCTTCTGGACTAAGTCTTGATATATCAATTAATGATTCATCTATTTCCTTAGTTTTAATAACAAATTCTAATCCCGTGTCAGCAAGCAGTTTAGCTCTTCTTGGAGAGCTGCTAGCAAGAATAATCATACTTCATTCCCCTTTTGTGAAGTATTATATCATATATTTTTTTATTTAGATATTTTTTGTTATAATACTATTGTTATGAAAGAACTATCAAAATATTTAATTAAAGAATTAAATATACCCCTAAAATCGACTTTGATTCTTTCCATAAGCGGGGGAGTAGACTCCATGGTGTTATTAAATTTAATGACCTCTTTTGACTATAATTTGGTTGTTGTTCACTTTAATCATCAAAAAAGAGTCGACTCAATCAATGATAAGGCACTTGTAGAAAATTATTGTCAAATTAATAATATTCCTTTTGAATATTTCAAACTAAACATTCCAAAGAAAAACTTTCAAGAACAAGCACGACTAGAGAGAAACCATTATTTAGAACTGACAGCTAGAAAATATAACACCAAATATATATTTACGGCTCACCATCTTGATGACTTATTAGAAACAATCTTGATGAAACTATCAAGAGGTTCTAATCTTTATGGTTACGCCGGTATGCAACCTATCACAAAATCTAATTCACTATTATATATCAAACCTTTTTTATATTATTCAAAAGAGCAAATTTACTCTTATGCTATAAACAATAATATCCAATATCTTGAAGATAGCACTAATAAAGAAGATTCTTATACAAGAAACCGATTTAGACACCATATCATTCCTGCTCTTAAATTAGAAAATCCAAACATCCTTGATAAAACAATTACCTATAGTATTCAACTTAATGATGCCTTTTCTTTTATTAGAAACACCTCAAAAAAACATCTCTCTTCTACTGGCAAGTATGATTTAAAATCATTCTTATCCTTAGATTCAGCTATTCAAAATGACTTACTATCACAGGTTTTGGAACATAAGAATATTGAACCAACCTTTAAGCTTCTTCAAAAAATCAAGGAGATTATATCTAATAATAAACCAAATGCTTCTTATAAATTAAAGGGCAAATACTACTTTATTAAATCCTATAACACTTTTTATATTGGTGAGCTTAACCCCTTATCTCCCTTTATCAAAAATGTTGAGTTTGAAAACAAAATATGTGTTTCTAATCAATCATTTACATTTTTTAACAAAAAAGGTGATTTACTACAAGAAGCTATCATAATATGCTATAATGAGTTATCATTTCCACTAAAAATTCGTTCACGAATTGATGGGGATGTCTTAGAGTTTGAATATGGCAGAAAAAAGTTAAAGGACTTCTTAATTGATAAGAAAATCCCTAAAAATGAACGAGATAATCTTATCATCATTTCTGATTCAAACAATAGAATCATTTTTATTCCAAATCTTTATACAAACAAAACACTTGGAACTAAAAATGAAATGTACTTAATAATGGAGGATTCAAATGCATAATGATATCGAAAAAGTACTCTTAAGTGAAAAAGAAATCCAAGAGATATGTTGTAACCTAGGATCAAGAATTACTGATGATTATAAAGATAAGTCACTCATCTTAATCGGATTATTAAAAGGATGCAATCCCTTTTTGTCTGATCTCTCTAAAAGAATAAACTTACCCCTTGAAATCTATTATATGAAAGCCTCAAGCTACAAAGGTAGAGAATCTAGTGGTAATGTAAAGATTGATTTAGATATCGACATCGATATTAAAGACAAAGATGTCTTATTAGTTGAGGATATTGTCGACACTGGTTCTACTCTCACTAAAGTCATCTCATTGCTTAAAATGAGAAAAGCTTCTTCTATCAAGGTGGTTTCTCTTCTTGATAAACCAGAAGGTAGATTAGTTCCCTTTGAAGCTGACTATGTAGGAAAAACAATTCCAAAAGTATTCGTTGTAGGATATGGACTTGATTTTAATGAAAGATATCGTAATCTTCCTTATATCGGAATTTTAAAGAAAGCAATATATATATAAAGAGGTAATCGCACATGAATGAACAACAAACCCCAAGAAGAAGACCCGATTGGTGGGTAATACTCCTAGTAATGATCGTCATTATTGGGTCAATTTTCTTTTTCACGAATGCTTTTCAAACTCCTAAATTGGAGGTTACAGAAGAGTCATTGATGTATCAAATTAAAGATAATAATATTGCCTATATCGAATTTGAACCGGCAGGTGGCACAAATGTTGATACTTGGATTTTCGTTGCTGAAGTCAGACAAAGACTTGACGCAGATGGAAACAAAATCGGTGGCAATAGTGGTTATACTTTAATAACAGGTGCTATCTACAATGGAATTGTTGATGGAACAACAACTCTAAAGATAATTCAAACAGAACTTGGAAAATTCGCAAATACTGAATTTAAGATTAAAGTGGTTAGTGATTTTGATTGGCTTGGCTTAATCTTTACAATAGTCCCAATTATCTTCATGGTAATAATGATTGTTGTATTATTTAAGAGCTTATCAGGGGCAGGCGGAAACAAGCAAGCCTTTGATTTTGGAAAATCTAGAGCTCGTCTTTCAAAAAATAAAGAGGTAACTTTTAAAGATGTTGCGGGTTGTGATGAAGAAAAGGAAGAATTAGAAGAAATTATCGATTTTCTTAAAAATCCTAAGAAATATGCCGATATGGGAGCTAAAATTCCAAAAGGTGTTTTGTTAGTTGGTTCACCAGGAACCGGAAAAACATTACTTGCAAAAGCCGTGTCTGGCGAAGCAAGCGTCCCTTTCTTCTCAATTAGTGGTTCTGACTTTGTTGAAATGTTTGTCGGTGTTGGTGCATCGCGTGTTAGGGATCTTTTCAAGGTTGCTAAAGAAAACTCTCCATGTATCATATTTATCGATGAAATCGATGCAGTCGGTAGACAAAGAGGCGCCGGTTTAGGTGGGGGCCATGACGAAAGAGAACAAACACTTAACCAATTGTTAGTGGAAATGGATGGTTTTAGCACAAATCTAGGTATTATCATTATGGCAGCAACAAACCGCCCTGATGTATTAGACCCTGCATTGTTGAGACCTGGTCGTTTCGATAGACAAATCACTATTGACCTACCAGATGTTATTGGTAGAGAAGCTATATTAAAGGTTCATGCTAGAAACAAACGATTAGACAAAAACATTCGTTTTGATCACGTTGCACAAAGAATTCCTGGCTTCAGCGGTGCCGATATCGCTAACCTTTTAAACGAAGCAGCCTTACTGGCAGCTAGAGACAATCGTTCTTCTATTACAGAAAAGGATATTGATGAAGCAGTTGACAGAGTAATGATGGGACCTGCTAAGAAATCTAGAAAATATACTCCTGAAGAAAAGAAAACCGTTGCATATCATGAAGCAGGACACTCAGTAATTGGATTAAAGCTAAAAGATGCTAGAGTCGTACAAAAAGTTACTATCATTCCAAGAGGAAGAGCTGGTGGTTATAACCTTATGACCCCTGCACAAGAAACATACCTTTCAACGAAAGAATCGTTATTAGCGGAAATCACAAGTTTCTTAGGCGGTAGAGTGGCTGAAGAAATAGTATTCAATACTGTTACTACTGGAGCATATGGAGATTTCCAATCAGCTACCCATATTGCTAGAGCGATGGTCACCGAATATGGGATGAGCGATTTAGGCCCTATTCAATATGAAAGTAGCGGAGGAAATGTATTCCTTGGAAGAGATTATTTCAAAGAAAAGAATTTCTCTGATCAAGTAGCTTTAGAAATTGATAAGGAAGTTCGTCATATTATCACTGATTGTTATGAAGAAGCAAGAAAAATAATCACTGAACACCGTGATTTATTAGATAGAATCGCTTATTATTTATTGGAAGTTGAAACATTAAATAAAGCAGATATTCAAGAAATTATGGAAACTGGCATTCTAAAATGGTGGGAAGATACTAAAGCAACTAAAAACAGAGCAGTTAATGAGGCAGCAAGTGCGGCTTGATAAATATTTAAAAGTATCTAGATTAATTAAAAGAAGAACAGTTGCAAAAGAGGCTTCCTTAAAAGAACGTATCGAAGTTAACGGTAAAATTTCAAAACCTTCTACTTCTTTAAAAATAGGTGACATAATTACTTTGTTTTTTGGATTAAAGATTGTTAAGGTAAAGGTTACATCTCTCGAACTTCTAAAAAATGAGTTAATGTATGAACTACTTAGTGAGGAAAAACAAAACAATAAAGAGGAAGCTTAACAAAAAGCTTTCTCTTTTAATTAAAATAATGCTTAATAATATTATTTATCTATGATATAATATTACTTGCAAAAACGGAGGATTTTATGAACCCATTTGATTTAAATGAACAGCAATTAGTTAGAAGACAAAAGGCTGAAGATCTAAGAAAACTTGGAATCGATCCCTTTGGTCAAAGATATAAAAGAACACATACTACTAAAGAAATCATCAACAGTTATGATAAATTTAATCATGACCAACTAGAAAAGAAAAACGTTGAAGTTTCGATTGCTGGTAGAATTATGCTAAGAAGAGTTCAAGGAAAAGCTGGTTTTATTCAAATTCAAGATAGAGATGGTTTCATCCAAGCATATATCCGTTTAGATCATGTGTCTAAAAAAGAGTTTGAAGTTTTCAAAAATTCTGATTTAGGAGATATTGTTGGAATAAAAGGAATTTTATTCCGCACTAAAACAAATGAGTTAACAGTAAAAGCTTCTAAATTCACTCATTTGTCTAAAGCATTAACTCCGCTTCCTGATAAATTCCATGGTCTTCAAGATAGAGAGGAAGCTAGACGCCGCCGTTATGTTGACCTAATTGTAAATGAGGATGCAAAGAGAATAGCGATTACTAGACCTAAAATAATTAGAGCCTTTCAACACTTCTTTGATTCAAAAGGCTTCATCGAAGTTGAAACACCAGTTTTGCAACCTATATTAGGTGGTGCTTCAGCAAGGCCCTTCGTTACTCACCATAATGCCTTGGATATGGAATTCTATTTAAGAATCGCAACCGAATTACCTTTAAAAAGATTAATCGTAGGTGGTTTAGAGGCTGTATATGAAATAGGTAGATTATTTAGAAATGAAGGAATGGACTCAACCCATAACCCGGAATTCACAACCGTTGAAGCTTATTTGGCTTATGCCGATATGAACGATATTATGAAACTTGTTGAAGATTGCTTTAAATATGTTTCAAAGGAAGTTTTAAATTCCACTAAGGTTCAATATGGAGAACACCTAATAGATTTTGGTAAAAAGTTCCAAAGACTTCATATGGTAGACGCCATAAACAATGAATGCAAAGTTAACTTTTTCAATCACTATACCCTTGATGAAGCTAAGGCAATTGCTAAAGAACATAACATTAAGGTAGAAAAACATTTCACATACGGACACATCATTGAAGCGTTCTTTGAAAAATACTGCGAGGAAAAAATAATTCAACCAACTTTCGTATATGGGCACCCTCTTGAAATATCACCATTAGCTAAGAAAAATGCTAAAGATCCAAGATTTACCGATCGCTTTGAACTATTCATTTGCAAAAAAGAATACGGTAATGCTTTTAGCGAATTAAATGATCCAATTGATCAAAGAGAACGTTTCGAAGAACAGATTCGTCAAAAAAACTTAGGAAATGATGAAGCAAATGAAATGGATATCGACTTTGTAGAGGCTCTTGAATACGGTATGCCTCCAACAGGTGGTGTTGGTATTGGTATTGATAGATGCGTTATGCTATTCACTAATACTCCAAGCATTAGAGATGTCTTATTATTCCCACATTTAAAAAATCGATAATCGCTTATTTAAGCGATTATTAATGGAGTTATAGCTCAGCGGGAGAGCACTTGCTTGACGTGCAAGGGGTCGTAGGTTCAATCCCTACTAGCTCCACCATTTACAAAATAGTAAGGTCCCTTCTATCAGAATGGGTCCTTTTATTTTTGTTTGAATACTTGTATTTAGAATAAAGACTTTTTTAAAAATTTTTTTGATATATAATAGAATTAATATGTATCATTAAAAGGAGATTTATATGTTACAAGCAATCGGTGATTTTTTTACTTCTGTCCCTTGGTGGGAATTACTATTGATTTTATTTGCAAAGACTATTGAGATATCACTTGGTACTTTAAGAGTTATCTTAATTACGAAGGGTTATCGAAAACTAGGCACACTTTTTTCTTTTGTTGAAATCCTACTATGGGTGTTTATTGCCTCAGTTGTAATTAAAGACTTAGTGGAATATCCAATAAAGGGATTAATGTACGCGATAGGTTTTTCAGCAGGTGTTTGCATTGGTTCACTAATTGAGTCTAAACTAGCCTTAGGAAAAATCTTCGTTCAAACCATTGTCACTAAGGATCAAGAAAATGATTTGGTGAGTACAATTAGAAATAACAACTATGCTGCTACTACTATTGAAGCTAAGGGTAGAGATAATGAAAAGACACTTGTTTTAGTAATTGCTAATCGAAAAGAAAAGGATGTTTTATTTGGACTAATTGAATCTATCTGCCCGAGCGCAGTTATTGTATCAAATGATGTTTCTGCACTAAGAGGCGGTTACCTAAAAGCATGGAGAAAGATTGCTAAGTAAAAGCATTTCGCACCATAATATACCCTTAATATCTTATAATAGAGATGGAAGGTGAATAAAATGAAAACAAAAAAAGTTGTTTGTCAATCTATTTTAGCTGATGGTTTAATTTTTAATAACAATAATCAAGAAACATCTTATTCAGACGCTATTAAAAATGATTATTATGTGGATAATGAAATTACCGATAATGATGGAACTAACTGCCCATATAATATAAAGGAAGACATTGAATAACTAAAACATAACGCCCTATCTAATCTGATAGGGCGTTTTATTTTATTCTAGCTTTATTTATTTTCTTGAAATTGGCGGTTTAAATCCATGTTTTCGACAATAATGAATAAAGTCATTCTTTTTGATCGCTTTAGAGAAATACCAACCTTGATAATAATCACAACCTAATTCTTCTAATGTATCTAGTTGTTCTTTAGTCTCGACACCTTCGGCAACTACCTTTACATCAATTTTCTTACATAGATCAATGATTGATCTAACGATACTCTTTCTAATATCATCCTCAGCTACTGAGCGAACTAGTTCCATATCAATTTTAATAATGTTTGCATATAAATCACTGAGGTAGAGTAACGAACTATGCCCCATTCCAAAGTCATCAATTGAAACACTAATTCCAAGATCCCTCATTTTCCTCATTGTTTCTTTTATTTCTGGTGATGAATAAATCGCCTTATTTTCGGTTAACTCAAGCTCTAATCCAGTTGTATCCAGATGTAGTTCTTTAATTAAATCAAATATCTTAGTAATTAACTGTGGATCATCATTTAATTGGATTGGTGATAAGTTCGATGAAACTAAAACATGGACTCCATTATGCTTCATGAACAAATAGTCTTCCCATGCTGTCTTAATAACCCAATCGCCAAGAGTAATCATCATGTTAGCATCTTCGATTAATCTTAACGTTATTGCTGGTGATATATAACCAAAAACCGGGTGATCCCATCTTAGTAATGCCTCACATCCAGCAACTGTATTATCATATTCTACTTTTGGCTGATATTCTAAATGTAATACAGATTCTCCACTCTTAAATGAGTTTCTAATTTCATCCATTAGCGCATTAGCTAATACCCCTATTTCATCTGATCTATTTAAAATGGAGTGTTTTACTTCATGTTTTTCCGAACTAAATACTTCTTGGCATAAGCTCTTATAAATATCCATTTGCCTAGCTCTTTGGTTTTTCTTATACATGATTGCAAATGGCAAATAAATACCAACAGTAAGTAATAGATTGATTAATTGTAACCCAAATCCTCCCCATCCACTATTCATATATCCAGAGAATAATATCGGGGTAGTCCACCAAACGTCCTGATTACCACTAACTGGCATTGCCTGTATCATCCCAATAGATATTGCCCCAAATGATGTTAGTGTTAAAATAATCGGGGTTAGGATAAATGGAATAATAAAGTAAGAACTAAAGATAATTGGTAATCCATATACTAACGTTTCATTAATATTAAAAATACCCGGAATAATCGATGATTTTACAACTGATTTTTCCTTGAACTCTTTATTTTTAAGTGATAATGCAAATAAGGCAATCAATAATCCAATAGTCGCTCCTGCTCCACCTATAAATACATATGTATCAAAAAACGGTTTATTAAATATTGTTAAGTCGGCGTTTGCCCCAACGTGGTTTAATGAATCCATCACAATATTCCCACCGTGCATACCCATAAACCAAAACACTTGAGTAAGAAAAACTAATAGGATTGGATAAAAGACGTTTGTTTGATTCATTCGACTAGCGATTGAATTGGTAACCCATAATGTTAGTGTGTCCTCTCCAAAAAGGACTTCCTCACCATATCCTAAAGCCGAAAAACATAGTACTGTGAAAACCATTGGAAAAATCATTTTAAACATGTTGTATGTTAGATAATTACTTGAGATTGTCTTTTTTCTTTTAGCATCTATCCATTCTTTAATGGTAGAAAATAAGACAAACAACTCCGCCGATGCAATAGATACAACAATAGCTTGTAAAATACCGGTTGCTCCAAGTCTATTAAATATCGAATTAAATTGAGAGGTTAAAATATAAGTAATCCCTTCTGCAGTTTCAAAATCTATTGTTAGCGGTCTAAAATTATAGGCGAAGAATGAAACCAAAGCCACCATAACAACAGCATTACTTTGGATTTTACCTTCTTTATATTCTTTCTTTTGCTTTATATATGCATTTGATATCGAAACTGTTGCTAAAACTGACATTATTCCCATAGTTCCACGGTGAACGCCAAGTCCTATTCGTTTCCAGTTATCACCAAAAACAGTAACCATGAAATTTTGGTAAGCCGGAATAGGAAAATTAAGAATTACTAAAATAAAAGCACCTATCAATAGGGCGGGAACAATATCCGTAAAACCTTTTCTTATGGCTTTAATGATGTTACTTTCTTCAATTTTTTTAATTCCTGCAGCAAATCCTTTTAATGCGTTCATAATCACACTATTCCCAATTCATCAGCTATCTCTAAAAATATATCACTAATTGAATAATAATCTAATTTTAAATTATTTACAATTTTTTCGATAACGTTATTGAAATTTTCAAATATTTTGTTTGGTACTTCTGCTTTTTTAGTAATGTAATCTTTATAAACTGTTTCGTATAAATTAACTAATGTAGAATAATCACTTCTCTCATCTTCTGGGAGAATTGACATTTCATTTTTAAAATCCGCAATATTCAAATACAATAAAACAGATTTTGCATTTTTCTCTAATTCCTCAAAATCGTTGTCGTAGAATTTTACTAATACATTATCTAATTCATATATTTGTTCTGACAAATATGAAATGCCAGTAACAAATATTTGATGATCCTCTTCGGTATATTCAGGTTCATCAATTAGTTTATTATATAGATAGTCGACTACATCAAAAACATGTTTAAACCGAATCGAAAAAGGTGACTTTTCATCAATCACTTTTTTAATTAGACTATCATAGTCTATCAACCAATTTGAGTATTCTTGATATAGTCGTTCATCTATCATTTAGTGTTTTTCCTCTTATGCTTTATTTACAGAACCAAACATCGTTAACTTATCTTTTACAGTTTGTCTAATAGCTTCGCTACCTGGAGCTAGTAGTTTTCTTGGATCAAATCCTTTACCTTCTAAATCTTTACCCGCTTCGATGTACTTTCTTGTTGCTTCGGCAAATGCTAATTGTAGTTCAGTATTAACATTAATTTTTGCTACCCCTAATGAAATGGCTTTTTTGATCATATCTTCAGGAATTCCGGTTCCTCCATGTAAAACCAAAGGAATACCGTTTGTAGTATCTTGAATTTCGGCAAGTACTGAAAAATTTAAACCAGCCCAGTTACTAGGGTATTTTCCATGAATATTACCAATACCCGCCGCTAACATATCAATTCCTGTATTCGCAATAATTGCGCATTCTTTTGGATCTGCTACTTCGCCACTTCCTACAACACCATCTTCTTCTCCACCGATTGCTCCAACCTCAGCTTCTACTGAGACTCCTACTTTATGACATAAAGCTACTATTTCTTTTGTCTTTTCCAAATTTTCATTAAATTCATAATGAGAACCGTCAAACATAATAGATGTAAATCCAGCCGCTAAAGCTGCTTTCGCCCCTTCGTATGAACCGTGATCTAAATGGATTGCTACTGGAACAGTAATATTCAAATAATCGTGAAGTTCCTTTACTAATGCAACGACTGTCTTATATCCTCCCATGTATTTTGCAGCTCCTTCTGAGACTCCAAGAATAACTGGTGACTTTAAAGCTTCTACCTCTAATAAAACAGACTTTGTCCATTCTAAGTTATTGATGTTGATTTGTGCAACGCCATAACCTTCTTTGTGTGCCTTAATAAGCATTTCTTTTGCTGATACTAACGCCATATATTTCTTCCTCCTTTGTTTATCCTTAACTATTATATCAATTTTTTAAACATTTGTTTAAATATTAATATTTAAATCATCCAATTATTATTTTTTCTTCAAGATATTGAACGTCATTATTTTGCTTAGAAATAATATTCCATCTTTTGTTCCATGTGCTTAGAATAGTGAGAGGCCCCAATCTACCAATAAACATTAATACACATAAAACCATTTTAGATACTCCATGAAGTTTGTAAGTAACTCCAATTGAATATCCAACTGTACTAAAAGCCGATGTGGTTTCAAATAACACCATTCCTATTGTAAGGTCAGCCTCACTATCGATTCCTACATTATTAAATCCACTACCTGAACCGATACCTATTTCAATACTTAAGATAATAACCATTCCTAATAAAATGCTCACTACTGCAAAAATCACCAATAATAAAGCTCTAATCTTTGTCTCATTAGATATTGCCCTTCCATAAGAAAAGGCTGTTTTCCCTTTTGCAAAACTAAAAGCGGATTTTATAAGAACATATAATGTTGTAGTCTTAATTCCCCCTCCCGTTGATGAAGGGGAAGCCCCAATAAACATTAAAATAATCATTATGACAATGCTTATTCCATTTAAGGATAGAAAACTAATAGTTGAAAAACCTGCGGTCCGACATCCTATACTTTGAAATATCGCATGATACCATTTATAAGAAGGGTTCCCTAATTCTGCTAAGAATAACAAAACACTTCCAACTATAATAAGAGCAGCCGACATTTTTAAAACAATCTTTGAATGAACTGATAGTTTTCTCCATTTTTTATTAGTTAAGACATCTCTAATAACGATAAAACCAACTCCACCAAGAATAATTAATAAAGATGTATTTATATTAAATAATATATTAGATTGAAAATATGGATCTTCAAAACTGTTTCCAAGCCCAAGAACATCAAGCCCACAGTTATTAAATGCTGAAACGGCATGGAATAAACTCACACCAACGGCAAGCGATGGATTATCAACAAAATAAGGAACGAACACAAATAAGTTTAAAACAAACCCCACGAGCTCGATGGAAAAAGTGATTAGCACTATATCTCTGACTAATCTAACCATCCCACTTGCTGTGTTTGTATTTAATGCATTACTAACTAGATATCTTTGGGCTGGTCCAATTTTAGCTCCTATCATAGTTAAAACAAATATCGCAACAGTAACGAAACCTAAGCCACCAATTTGAATTAATATTCCGGTTACGACCTTACCGAATGTAGTTAGCGTTGCACCAAAATTAGATACTGGAGATAATCCTGTAACACACACCGCTGATACGGCAGTAAATAGTGCGTCAACATAATCCCATTTTTCATTAGCTCCTATATTACCATTGTTGTAAGATATCGGTAATATTAATAAAATTGATCCAATAAATATGACCAATAAGAAGCTTAAGATTATAATGAGCATTGGAGAAACTTTTTTTATCATAAGTCACCTATATCTTCTGATATAGATTATATCACTTTTTTTAAAATCTATATTATTAATTGCCCAGCTTATAAGATATTGAAGCCTTGATAAAATCATTAAAGAGTGGGTGTGGTCTTAAGGGACGAGATAAAAACTCAGGATGATATTGAACACCTACAAACCATGGGTGGTTTTTTAGTTCAATTGCTTCGATAATATTATATTCGTTATTTTTACCTGAAAAAATAAAATTTCCGTCATTTAAGTTATTTATGTAATTGTTGTTAAAGTCGTATCTATGACGATGTCTTTCCCATATCTCATCTGCACCGTATATTTGTTTAATTCTTGATTCATCTAATAAGTCACATGAGAAAAGACCAAGCCTTAGTGTTCCACCATATCCTTTTTCAATATCACTTTCTTCTTTCATATGAAAGATTGGATTTTTGGTATCAGGATCTATTTCTGTTGAATTTGCATCTTTAATTCCTATTACGTCCCTTGCGTATTCAATTGTCATTAACTGCATCCCATAACATATTCCAAAGGTGGGAATATTATTTAATCTGCCATACTTAATCGCTGCTATTTTTCCTGAAGTAGCTCTTTTACCAAATCCTCCTGGAATTAAAATTCCGTCGCAATTTTTTAAAACTTCATTCACGTTATCATCGTCTATTTTTTCAGCATTTAGCCATTTAATATTCACATGATAATCATGAAAGAATCCGGCGTGTTTTAATGATTCAGTTATTGATATATATGCATCATGTAACGCAACATATTTGCCTACTAATGCGATATTCACGTGTTTGTTTAAACCTTTAATTTTATCAATTAACTCTTCCCATGGTGCTATATTTGATTCATTTATTTGAAAGCCAAAATGATTTAATATGTACTTATCAATACCCTGCTTATAAAGATTGACAATTATCTCATATAAAACCGAAACGTCTAGTGACTCAAATACAGCCTCTTTATCAACATCACAAAATAAAGCTATTTTTTCTTTAACTGAATCAACTATTTTAACTTCTGATCGAAGACAAATAATATCTGGCTGAATACCTAATGATCTCAATTCCTTGACACTGTGTTGAGTTGGTTTTGTTTTTATTTCATTGGCTGCCTTTAAATAAGGAACTAATGTGTTATGTAAAAACAAAGTGTTCTGATAACCAAAATCTCTTCTAGTTTGCCTGATAGCTTCTAAAAACGGAAGTGATTCAATATCACCCACCGTTCCTCCAATCTCACAAATGATAACATCTGCCTTAGAATGAAAAGCTGCTTTTTTTAACCTCTTTTTTATTTCATCAGTAATATGGGGAATCACTTGAACTGTCGCCCCTAAGTAATCTCCTTTTCTTTCCTTATTTAAAACAGACTGATAAATTTTTCCAGTCGTTATACTAGAATATTTTGATAAGTTCTCATCAATGAATCTCTCATAATGACCTAAGTCTAAATCTGTCTCTGCACCATCTTCGGTAACAAACACTTCCCCATGCTGCAATGGACTCATTGTTCCTGGATCAACATTAATATAAGGATCAAACTTCAGCATAAAAACCTTTAAGCCTCTTGATTTTAACAATTGACCTATTGCTGAAGCCGTAATTCCTTTGCCTAAACTGGACACAACACCACCAGTCACATATATATATTTCGTTTCCATAATACCCCCTATTGATAAAATGAAAATGGGCTCTCCTTATTGGAGAACCCATTGGCTCTTAATTATTATAAAATATATTTTAATTTTTGGCAAGCATTAATTACTCATCATACATATCTTCGTAATCATCCATGATGTCGTCATAATCTTCTTCATCGAAATCATCATCAAATTCAATTTCTGTTTCTTCAACATCATCATCGTCAGTTGAAACTAAATCAAGTTCAACTTCAATGTATTCATCTTCTTCTTCGTCTTTATCAGCAACATCAACTATATTGTCTTCTTCGTCTTCATCATCAATAGTCTCTACTACCTCTACTTCATCAAAACTATCTGGTAATATAAACTCTGTAAAGTCGATATCTTCAATTTCTTCGCCTTCTTCGATGTTTACATCGGCAAAAGAGTAGCTTTCCTTATCCCAAAGTTCTAAGTTGTTTTCTTTTAAATCCCATAGATCGTTATCACAATAAACGAACTTGCCGCTTGCTACCATATCAGTATAAAATTGATTTAATAACTCAAAATTTGAGCGTTCTATTTCTTTAGCTTCAGCTACTTTATCAAATATTTGATTGATAGTTAGTGGTTCTTTTGCGTCCTTTAATACTATTTCAGCGACGTCAAGCATTGCCAATTCTTTTAAATTTTGTTTTGCCATTTATATATAGCCTCCTAAGCTTGCCTTTTTATTTTATTAAAAACTTTATCTTTTTGCAAGGAATAATTACTAAAATACGACATTTAGTATTTTGCTCTATTGCTGATTGCCTTTGAGATGGTCAATTCATCAGCATACTTTAAGTCCATTCCAACAGGTAACCCATATGCTAATCTTGTTACATTGTTGACCTTTTCTTTTAGAATATTATTAAGATACTTAGCGGTAATCTCCCCTTCTACGGTTCCATCTGTTGCTAATATGACTTCACTAATGTTGTCTAATCTTACCATAAGATCATCGATATATAAGTCCTGCTCAGTTATTCCTTTTGAAAAATCTATCAATCCACCTAATACATGATATAAGCCATGATAGGTATTTGTTTTTTCCATAACAACAACATCTTTTATTTCGCCAACAACCATGATTGTTTTTTGATCTCTTTTTGGGTCTTGACATATTTTGCATACATCACTATCGGAGATCATATGACATTTTTTGCAATATGTTATTTTTTCTTTAATCAATGATAGATCTTCTTTTAATTTTGTAATATCCTCTTCATTCATTTTGGTAACAACGTGCAGCACTAAACGTTCTGCCCCCTTTTCACCAATACCAGGCAATTTTTTAAAATCATCGATTAGATCTTTGATTAGTTTTGGATACATTAAAATCCAAACCCACCAATGCCGTTTGTGAATTTACCCATAGAATCTTGTTGAGCTTTATCAATTTGTGCTAAAGCGTCGTTAACAGCTGCAATAATCGCATCTTGCATTATTTCCGGTTCTTCCATTAGCTCTTCGCTAATTTTAATATCAACTAATTGTCTAGTTCCTTGAGCTACAACTGTTACACCGGTTGCTTTACCAATAAATTCAGTCATCTCTAGTTTTTCTTGAGCAGCTGCCATTTCTTCTTGCATTTTCTTTAATTTTTTCATCATATTCGGATTCATATATTCATCATTCTCCTTTTATTTTTACTTTATCTTCTCCAAAATATTCCACAGCTAATAATACTGTATCAGGTTTGGCTTTTTTAATATCTTTTTTTTCTTCTTTATAAAGTTTTAAATCTAACATTGGCAAAATCGGTCTTGGGTTCTTATTAGGATCGTATTCATTTTCAAAAACGGTTCTTAGAATATCCCAGTCCGACTTTATGATAGCATAATAATCATTAATTAGATTAGACCTGGCGTTAATTATTTTAAATACGTCTTTTTTCACATCTTTATCCATTATTGCTTTGCAATCTAATAGGTTGTCATATACTAAAACCATTTTATCTTTTGAAATAGCTACTAAATCTGATTTGCTTAATAGTTTCGCAACTGATTTTAAATTAGTGTCTGGGTAATCTTTTAGTTTATCCCAACCCTTTTTCAAACTTATTCTTTTATCTTTATCGCCACTATATAAAACTAATGCAATATCATCGACAGTAACTAATGGTGTCTTAGCGTCTTTTTCTTTGCTTACAACCTTCGGTCTTTTGATCATGTCATCTTTTAATGATTCTATATCCTTTTTGAGGTTTAGTATCATTTCAGTTTGATCTATTTCATGAACAATTTTATGATTTATCATTTTAAAGATCGCAACTTCGATATATGCCCTTTTTTGTTGGGTATTTTTAATGTCATTTTGTAATTTATTAAGGATATCAATGTAAAAATATATTTTATCTACGCTTAATAGGTTTGATATATTAAAATACTTGTTTTTTTCCAAAACTAATTCTTTTTCTAATAAGCAGTCTCTTAGTGCGATAATTAAATCACTAATAATTCTAGTTATTTCTTTACCATTTTCAATTAAGTCGTCTAGTATATTGATTGCCACGCTAGACTCCTTATTATAAATAGCTAACAAGAGGTTAGAAAGACTGATAGAGGATAAGCTTCCGGCTACATTATGGACATCTTCTTGAGTAATAGTTCCATCTGAAAATGAGATTACTTGGTCTAATAGACTAAGTGCATCTCTTAAACCGCCTTCAGCATTTAAACTTATCGCTTCTATTGCGTCATCATTGATTTTAATTTTTTCAATTTCGCAAATTTCTTTTACTCTTTCGGCGATATCTTTTTCATCGATGTTTTTAAAATCGAATCTTTGGCACCTAGAAAGAATAGTAGGTGGTATTTTATGTATCTCAGTAGTAGCTAAGATAAATATAACATGCTTTGGTGGTTCTTCAAGTGTCTTAAGAAGAGCGTTAAATGCCCCAGTTGTTAACATATGGACTTCATCGATGATATAAACTTTGTATCTACCAACAGAAGGAAGATATTTAGCCTTATCTCTTATTTCTCTTATTTCATCAACGCCGTTATTTGATGCAGCATCAATCTCAATGATATCACCAATCTCACCTGATGCAATACCAAGACAGTTCGCGCACTTTCCACACGGTTCGTTAATTGGATAATTTAAACAATTCACTGCTTTTGCTAGTATTTTCGCAACACTGGTTTTTCCAGTTCCTCTTGGACCACTAAAAATATAGGCATGACCTATTTTGTCGTGTGAAAGAGCGTTTTGTAAAGTCTTAACGATTACTTTTTGGCCAACTACTTCTTTAAAGAATTTTGGCCGATATGAACGATATAGCGCAATATAAGACATACTTTACTCCTTTCCATCCTTTTTATTATATCATAATATAATAAATAATATTATTTTCCTAGGCAGAATTTACTGAATAGTTCATTTAGTAAATTATCTTGGTATTCTTCTCCTAAAATTTCTAATAATAGGGTATATGCTTTTGTAATATCGATAACCAATAAGTCTATTGGTAGTCCTTGGTTTTCTATTGCGTTTCCTAATGCGATTTTGGCTTCCTCTAATTTTCCAATCTGCCTAGTATTTGATAGATAATCTAAATTTGAATTTTCGATGTCTTCTAATGAAAGGATTTTTATTATCTGGTTTTCAAGTTCTTTTAATCCGGTTTTATTAACACTTGATATCTTTATACCTTCATTTAATTTTATATTATCATTTAAATCCGCTTTATTTTTGATAATAATCCTTTTTTTGTTTTTAGTTAGGTCAAGTAGTTCTTGATCTTCTTTTGATAGTTTCTGATTTTGATCTAAAACTAGTAAAATTAATTCCGCTTCACTTATTGCCTTTATGGACCTTTCTATACCAAGAGTTTCGATATAATCTTTTGTCTCTCTTATTCCAGCGGTATCTATTAAATTAAGGGTTATTCCAGCTAGATTAATTGTAGCTTCTATCGTGTCTCTTGTTGTGCCGGCATAATCAGAAACAATTGCTTTGTCTTCATCTAATAGGGCATTTAATAAGCTACTTTTCCCGACATTTGGTTTACCGATGATTGCTGTTTTTATTCCTTCTTTAATCATCATATTCTTCCTAGATAATATTAAAATCTTATCTATTTTTTTAACTAATTCACTAATAGCGGGGACCACTATATCTTTTGTCATTATTATGGCATCATCATATTCTGGATAATCTATATTCACTTCAATCTTAGCAATTAAATCTAGAACCTCTTCTCTTAGGTTAATAATTTGATTTGATGTTTCTTTTGAGATTCCCTTAGCGGCTATTTTAACTGCGTTATTGTTTTTAGCGTGAATCAAATCATTAATGGACTCAGCTTGAATTAGATCTATTCTTCCATTTAAAAAAGCTCGTTCAGTAAATTCACCACGCTCTGCCATCCTAATTCCAGTCGATAAAACTCTAGTTAACACATTGTTAGTGATCAATACACCACCATGGGCGCTAATTTCTACTACATCTTCTTTAGTAAAGGTTCTGGGAGCCTTCATCACAGTAACCATAACTTCATCGATTACATCACTGTTGCTATCTAAAATAAACCCATAGTGGGCTGTGTGTGATTTTACTTTAGAAAGGTCTTTACCATTAAAGATACTATTTACTTTTTGGATTGCTTCGCTACCAGAAACTCTTAATACACTAATTCCGCCAGTTCCAAAAGGGGTTGCTACTGCAACGATTGTATCAAATATCATTTTCTTCCTCGTAAATATCATTAAAACTATATTTTTTATCATCTTTAATATACCCTAAAAGGGCATTGATGTTTACATTCTCACAAGCCTTAAATATTGAGTGATCAATATCTGGATTAATTGTTCTTAGTTTTTGGATAAGTTCCTTTACTTCTCTTCTTTTTGAAGACAGTTTTAATGCTGTAACTTTACATCCACAATCCATTGAATGAAGGCCAATTTTATTTTGCCATCTAATAATATCTTTTTCTTTTATTAAAAAAAGCGGCCTTATTAATTCCATTCCTTCAAAATTCAATGATTTTATTTTTGGAACCATTGTTTTAAATTGTCCTCCATAAAATATATTTAATAAAGTTGTTTCAATCACATCATCAAAATGATGCCCTAATGCTAGTTTATTACACCCTAATTCTTTTGCTTGGTTATATAAAAAACCTCTTCTCATCCTAGCACATAAATAACATGGAGATTCCTTAGCTATTTTTTCTATTACATTAAATATATCAGAGTTTTTCACTATCACATCAATATTTAGAAACTTACAGTTTTCAAGAAATTGATTTTGATTGAGATCTAAAAAGCCTGGATTCATTGAAATGAAGACAACTTCAAAATTAAATTTATCGTGTTTTTTTAGTTCTTGAAAAAGTTTAGCCATTAAAAGACTATCTTTACCTCCTGAAATTGCAACGGCGATTTTATCATTTGGTTCAATTAGTTTATAGTCCTGAATTGCCTTAATAAATGGCCGGAATAAAACCTTATGATATGTCTTTATAAGGCTTTTTTCTATCTCTTTAATATCAAGTTTTGGAAGTTTAATATTAGTTTCCATTTATGTTTAAATGCTCATCTATTAGGGCATCTACATCAATTGCTAGTTTTTTCGCATCATCGAAAGAATCAAGAGAAGCTCCTGCTGCTTGAGCATGCCCACCTCCACGATATTTTTCGGCAAGCTTATTAATTTCTATACCAGAAGATCTTAATCTTACTCGGTACTCATTATTATCATATTCGATGATTAGGGCCCATACTGGAAATCCTTCAATACCAGCTAGTTGGTTAACTAAGGCGGCTGCATCTTCACTTGATACACCAAATTTGTTGTATATTTCTTTTGGAATACAAACATAAATAAAATGTTTAGTCTTTACTATGTTATTTAAAAGATATCCTTTTAGTTCAATTTCATTTAAGGTTGTTTTTCCTAGCTTATTGTTGATAAATTCAACATCCGCTCCTAATTCTAATAGGAGTCCTGCGGCATTATGAGTTTGTCTTGTTACGCCGCGGTACTTAAATCCCCCAGTATCAGTTACAATGCCAGTGTATAAAGCCATTGCTCCTTCTTTGCTCATTTTCAATTCTTTAAAAGAAATATAAAAGTCAGTAATCATTTGGCTACACGCTGGTGATTCTTCAATAATCCAGTTAATATCTCCGTAAAGATCGTTTGAAATATGATGATCTATTTTGATTATTTCCTTTCCGTTTTTAAACCTTAAGTCAGATACTCTTTTAGAATCTCCGCTGTCAACGACTATTGATAGTGATTCTTGACAAGTTAAATCGGATGGATTATCTGACTTACCTAAAAAAGAAACAAAATCTGAAAGTTCAGTTGAGACATATACTTCCTTTTTTGGAAATGTTGTTTTTATGATATCTTTTAAACCAAACTGAGATCCATAACAGTCTCCATCTGGTCTTATATGTCCATATATAACTATTTTGTCATACTCTTTAATTTTCTTTAGTATTTTCTTCATAACTTGCATATTGTTTCGCCCTTTCATCTAATTTCTCGATCATTTGGTCGGCGATTATAAACGAATCTACCGTTGCCCCACACGCCTCATTATGGCCGCCTCCACCAAACTCTACTGCAATATCTACTACCTTAATGCCCCTGCTTCTTATTTCAACAGATATCTTACCATCTTCTCCTTCAGTAAAACTTGCCCAAATTGGAATTTCTTTGATGCCTGCCATTTGATTAACCATTCCTCTTGAAACAGAAAATGTATCTAACCCCGATTTCTTAACTAGCTCTTTAGTATTTTTTCGATAAGCAACTCCATGCGTTGTAGTTTCAAAATCAGCAAATAGGGCTCTTGTTTTCTTTGACTTTAATGATTCTACGTAAAGATAATCATAATATCCTTTAATGTCTGGATTAAAGGAAGTGATAAACCCTGCAAGTTCGAATGTCTTTTTTGCATTATCTTTTGATAGGTATAAGAACCTATTAGTATCTGTAATAATACCTCCATAGATATATGTTGCTGCTTCGCTTGTAGTTTTTATATTCCACGTTTTAATTAAGTCAGCAATCATCGCGGCAGCGCTTGAAAAACTTGAATCTTTATAATATATATCTATTTTGTTTATATCGGAGTTACTTTGATGATGATCAATAATTATCAGCTTTTCTCCATTTAAATATCTCTCTCCAGAGATTAAATCGTGCGCAGCTGTATCGCACACTATCACTAAGGCACCTAAATATTTATCATCGCTTATATGATCCATTTTAGCTTGGTACATACGATCATTAGTATCTCCGACTACATATATTTCTTTATCGGCAAAATTATGCTTTAGCGTCAAATATAAACCATATTGGCTGCCTATCGCATCTCCGTCTGGATTTTTATGACGATGAATAATTATTTTATCATATTCTTTTATTAAGTTTAGTATTTGAAATTTAATATCCATAGTATGCCTCCTTGCAAGAATATATTTTATCATACTTTATATTTAATTTCATTAAATAAAGAAAGAAGAAGCCAATTATTGACTTCTTCTATATTCCATTACTTTACTGTTTTTTATGCCTTGAATATTATATTGTCAAACATCATTCTAGCATCATTACCTCCAGCTTTTCCGCCTTCAGCGTATAGCCTAAATGCGCTTGCGTTAAATGAAGCTACGTTTTGAACAACATTCTTAAAGCATGTTCCAGCTGCAATTGTTGCCTCAGAAAAATCACTAGGAATGTCTGACATTGCTTTAATATCTAATGCTGTAACCCATTCTCCTGAACCGTTTTTGTATTGTAGTTCAACTTTTGAAAAGAAGCTTGCTGCACTAGTGTTCCAATATCTAACATCAAAACTGATTTCCTTGATAACTGATCCGATATTAAATATAGCGTAAGCTACTCCATTATAGTTACCAGTTCCAGCAGAGCCATCGCTTTCTAGTCTTGGTGATAAGACTAAAGAGTTCCATGTTTCTGGGATTGTAATAGATTGTGAGGTTACATGATTGAATGCTACTCTATGAACATCAACGATTGTTACTGCAGAACCTGATACACCATCTGTTAGGCTAATTCCAGTAGCTGTCGAATAAGAGGTATTATTATCTGAAGCCTTAGGGAAAGCAAATGAGAAGATCGCTTCTAGTTCACCTGTTGATACTGCTTGTTTAACTGTAAAGTTAACTGTTCCAGTTCCAATTGACTCTTCACCATATTTAGCAGTGTATGTCATTACTACTTCGCTATCAGCGCCTGAAGGTCTAGTTATCGTTCCATCGTTAGCCATAACAGTTGGTTTGTCAGAACTCCAAGAAATTGAAGCACCATAAGGAGCTGTTGTTGGTAAAACTACATTAGCAACAACATTATCGTTGTCATTTGGAATAACTGAATCAAAATGAGCTGAAGCAAGTGCTTTTAATTCTGCTGCTGAAGCAAGAGAACCAATAGTAATTTGATCATCATTATAAAGTGTAAGTTGCGGAACACTACTATAAGAAGAAATTAAAGCTTTTGTAACGCTAATCTTTGTTCCTGCAGCTACTTCATTTTGTAATAACTTCCAAGTTTCATTTTCAAATCTAACATCAAATTCTACTTGGTCATCAGTTGATGCGAATACGACATTGTTTTTACCAGTAAGTTTAGCTTTATTCTTTAATACACCAGTAATATTAGCTAAAGCGAATTGATTATTAACATTATTAATATCAGCACCCTTAGTGAAGTCTTTAGCTTCTAATGCGTTTCCTTCGCTTACTACAGATACAGCAGTTGCATCTTTAATTTCGTGTTGTCCAAAGGCTACATCCTTAGTTCCTGTAACAACGACTTCATTTCCAGAAACGAATTTGCTTTGTAGTGCAGCTCCAACATTATATACTAAGATTCCGCCTGCGTTTCCTTTAGCTTGAATGAATGCATCCATTCTATCGTTTGAACCACGGTAAACATGAGTGACGACACCAGCAAACGAAACGACTAAACCATTAGCTGCGCTTCTGAATTGGTCTAAAGTCAATACTGACTGTGGTAATACTTTAACGTTAAAGTCTTTAGTTCTAGATTTTATTTTTGCAGTTAAGACAACATCAACTGCAGCTGTCACTTCTTTAACGATGATTTTAACTTGTTGCATATCTTCTACTTCTTCAACAGTTGATGTAACTTCAAGTGCATCACTATTATTTGAAGACCAAGTTATTGCATAAGTTGTTCCATCGCTAGTAACTTCTTTATAAAGATAATATTCACCTTTTGAGTATTCGTCTTGCACGATTGAAGAAAGTCTATCTAATACTTCATCAATCTTCTCTGAGTTTCCTCCACCGCCAAAGCCATCGCATGCGACAACTCCTAATAAAAGAAACACCGATAGTACTAATAGTCCAAGTTTTTTCATAATTTCCTCCTTTAATTTAAAAATTTATTTACTCCCTTGGATCGGGTAATTGTGGTAACGCATTTGGAATCGGTTTGCTATTAGCATAATCCCACATTAAATCTTTTTCTCCATGGATTCCCCATCCATTATTTTTAGCTCTTACATAGGCGTTTTCGCAATATCCTACATAAGGAACATTCAAATAATGAAAGGCTCTTGCTTCTGTTGTTAAATCTTGACTTCTAACATCAGATAGTCCAGCTCTTACAACCATAAAGTTTGCCAAGTATCCATCAATCCATACATATCCTAAATATCTAAGATAAGTATCCCTAAGTCCCCCATTTAAAACTGATTGGATTTCAATTTTTGCGCCTCTTGATTTAGCTTGGTTTAATAGATGCTTCATAAAGACGCTAGCTGGTTGACCCCATTCTTCAACACCGACTCCACCTGGTGAATTTTCTTTTGTATCAATAAGTGTAAATCTAAGTTTAACTTGTTTTGTATATTGGCCAGCTGAATCTAAGAATGGTCTAGAGTCATCTTTAGTTTCAAAAGTTGCGGTATCACCATCAGCGACACTTAATAAGTTAACTTCAATCACACCACCGCCACCTAGATTACTATCGCTTTCACTTACAAAAGGTAACTCTCTATATTCATCTAATAAAATTGGACCCTTATTTAACTCTTCATCTGTTTTAACTGGAAAATCTTCGTTCTTTAAATATTGAAACATTCCTTCTAAATACATAATAAAATCATATGGCTGATATTTTGATCTAGCTTTCATGTAGGCTGGTTTTCTAATTAGAGTTACAAATTTGCCAAATTCAACTGTTCCCCCAATATCACCGATGATATCTTGCGTCTTGTCGCCTTGTTTTAGAACAATTACATCATCTCCATTAAAAAGTAAATCATTATTTTCTAAATCCGCTTTTTCCTTAAGGATTTCATCAGTTACCATTGATCTTGCAATAACAAAATAATCTTGTGCTTTAATTGTGCCAGATAATTCTATTTGATATGATACGATAGATTCTCCATTTGAATATATTTCAATCATCCATTCTGATAAATCAATATCTTTTTGGGATAGATTGTATAATTCAATTGCGGTATTATCTAAATCGCTTGTTGAGTAGTACTTTGAAATAATAATATTGGACTTTGTATAGTTTTCCTTACCACCATTATCACAGCCAAAACTAATAAATCCGATGACTACCAATAATAAAATATATACTATTTTTTTCATCCTCATACACCTCTTTATTTCCTCTAATAATATTATATCATTATTAATATCTTTTTATTATGAAAATTATATTTTCATATTTTTTTGAGAAAATTAGTTGAAAGAAAGGCCATAGATATCCTCTATGACCTTAATTTTATAAAATATTGCTAATAAGATTAAGCGGCAGGGTTAACTTTTAAACCAGCTGCTTCGTATAATGTAAATTGTGTTTTTGCAGGAGTACTACCTTGACTATCACTTGTATATCCTGATTCAAAATAACCACCAAATCCTGAAATAGTTACTGAAGCTCCATTAGCTAAACCGTCAAAATTAAGTGTCTTACTTGAAGCTCTTACTGCAATAGTATCTCCATTTGCTAATGTAAGTGTAAATGATGTGTTAGAAGATGTACTATCATTATTTTTAAGGTTAGATACTGTTCCTGTTGCAGTGATTAATCCACTGATATTTGCAACCATCTTAGCAGCTGAATCAATATTTGCTGCTGCAGGAACTGTTTGATTAGTTTCAACAACTGTTAATTGAGTTGCCTTAACTTGAACTAATCCACTGTAAACAGATTTTTCACCAACAATTTTAACTTTGTTTCCAACTTTTAAATTAGAAGCTGATGGAACACTAGATCCAAAATTTCCATAAATGTAAACATGTTTTCCAGCTCCATCTGTTAATAATGCATTACCATAAGATGAACTAATAACTAATGAAATAATACCTTCAACTCTAATTACATCACCATTTGCAACGCTTGCACCAAGTACTTCAGCGATTGTCTTATCTACATAGTCACCAACATAAATCTTGAATTCTCTTTCATCAGTTTGACCATTTAGAGTTGCAACAACCTTAATTACAGCTTCATTTCTTTGAGCAGCTACTGGACTTAATGTTAATGTTGTTCCACTAATTGCTGCATAGTCTCCACCACTAACTACTGACCATGCTAATACTGAGTTGTATTCAGAACCAGCTGCTGGTAATGTATAAGTTAATTCTGAAGGGAAATCTGTTTGAATTGTAATTGATTTAGCATCAACTGCTGCTAATGTAGCGTCTGGCATGTTACCTTTTTCAGTAATTGAAGCAATTGATAAACTCCATACTGGTTGTGATTTTCCTGATGTAGTTTGTCTTGAGTCTCTTAATTCTCTTACTGTTGCAGTAACTGATACTTCTTTACCTACGTAATCATATGATTCTTCATGTAATAAACCTTTATAGTAGCTTAATACAAATCCTTTGTCAAAATCAGCACCGTTTGTTGGATCAACAAATGTTAATTGATAGTTTCCCCCACCAGTAAAGTCTTTTCTTTCAACAACGTATGCATCAAACTTCATATATTTGATATATGCTGGATCAGTTTTTGAATCTTTAACTTTAGCATCTGTTGAAGCGTAGCTAGCAAAATCATATGTATTTAAGTTTACGTTTGCTGGTGTTACACTTTGATTTTCATCTTTTAATACTAATGTAGCTCCAGTTGCTTGAAGTGCCCAATAGTAAGAATCTAATTGACCAATTAGTGTTCCCTTATCGCCTACCTCAACTGTTGGAGTTTGATAAACCATTAAAATGTGTCCAGCTGAGTCAGCAACATAGAATGCATCTTCGTCTTTGTTAACAACAGTTACATTAGTTAACTTGAAGCTTGGTACTAATTTACTTTCAGTTTGTGTTTTGCCTTCCCATGCAGCCTTACCAGCAGCAACTAAGTCAGAAATTGTTGTATATTCAACAGTTCCATCTGGCAATTTAGAAATAGTGATTGTAAAGACTTTTGTATCAGTTGCTCTACCAAGCTTTAAAGCTCCGGTTAAAGTTACTGTTAAATCTGCGCTTGTTGGTCTATCAACGATTACAGATACGTAGCCTTCATTTCCTCTATCCTTAATTTCTGCGTAAGTTGCATCACTTGTTGTCCAAGAAGCAGTTGCCTTATTTCTAAGAGAAGTTGGCAAGTCAAATCCAGAAACTACTGCGTCTTTATCTTCTACTAACGTTTCAATTAATAGTGCATCTGCAGCTTCTTGCAATAGAGCTTCATCGTTATTTGTACAAGCGAACAACGATACAGCAACTAATGCCACCATAAATAATGATAATAGTTTTTTCATTTCTTATATCTCCTTATTTTTTTATTTTAATTTACACAACAACAGAGTTTTCTGCAAATTTAAATTCATTGTCAATATCTTTACCCTTGAAAATGTTTACTAGCAACGCTCCAACAGCTTGTCTTGCAGCTGCTGATTTTGCAAACGCAGGTGAAGTAAAGAAATTTTCAGATAAATGGCTTGTTAAGTCTAAAACTTCAGCCGTTAACACACTTTGTTTTGAAGACTTGTCAGCAAATAAGTCTAGCATTACTTGTTCTTGGTATGAAGAAATTCTAACTGGTGAATATCCACTAGGTACTGAAAATCTTGCAGATTGATTTGGAGCAGTAATGTATTTTAAGAATTGCCAAGCAATTTCAACTTCGATATCTGCTTTTTTAAATAATGTAATACTTGGTCCTTGTTGAATGAATGCTTCTTTTACTGATTTAGTCTCATCAATGATATTTCTTCCAAATCTTGGAGCTGGTACTACACCAACTTCAAATACACCGCCAGCATCTGATGCTGTTGGTACATTATATTTAGTACCACCAGTTGAACTTACTGACATTACTAATTCACTAGCTCTAAATTTATCTGATGTGTATCCACCTAGTAATTCTTTTGTAGTCATGTAACCTGGTTTAATAAATGTTTCATAAAAATAGGATGCCATTTTTTTCGCTTCAGGACTGTTAAATAAAATTTCACCCTTTGGAGTATTTCCTTGTAATGTAACACTTGTATAAGGAATTCCTAATTGATAAGATGCTGTAATGTATAAGTTATCTTCTGAGTCATAACCAAATGGAGTTGTAATTCCAGAATTTTCGATTGCCTTAATTTTTTTAGAAAGTTCTAGGATATCATCCCAAGTTGGTTCAGCAGGCATAGTCAAGTTATGTTTTGCAAAGAATGTCTTATTGTAAAACATTACTTCAGTTGATTTTGAGAATGGTAAATTATAAATTGAATCATCCCCATAAACTGATCCTTCTGCCCAAAAAGCAGGAACATAATCGGCAATTTCTGCTGCTGTTAATCCAATTCTTGCATCACTAATCAGTGTATTTAATTTTTGAACACGATTAGTTCTTAAATATCCAGCAACATGATCTGGATAACAATATGCCATATGTGGTTCATTTCCAGCTGGAATAGCTTTACCGATCGCATTATTTAAATCGGAATATCCACCCTTAGCTTCATGAACTATACGGTACTTTTCGCTATATTCAGGATATAGCTCCTCGAATTCTTTAATAAACTCATTCAATAGAGCTTGCCCGCCTTGGCTAGCATCTGTTGTTTTTCCCATTGTATGCCAGAATACAATTGTTTTTCTACCATCACCTGGAGTACAAGCGAAAATAGAAAATCCAGCAACAATAGCCATAAGCAATAAAAATACTTTTTTCATTTCTTCCTCCTATTTTTTATCCTTTAATACCGCTTCTTGATACACCTTTCATGATAGATTTTCTAAATATCATGAATACGATCAATAGAGGTAGGGTAACAATAATTGTTGCAGCCATTTGAAGCTCAGGGTTTCGATCATCACCACTTGAGAATGCTTCTCTTAGTCCATTAGTAATTAATCTGTAATCACCTTCTGCAACCAAGTTTGGCCACGCATATGAATTCCATGAAGCCATAAGTTTTAAAATGATAATCATCGTGATTGTTGATTTTGCTTGTGGAACCATAACTCTCCATAAATATTTCCAGTCACTTGTACCATCAACCTTAGCAGCATAATAAAGTTCATTAGGAATAATCTTAAATGCTTGCCTTAATTGATACACATTAAATACACTTACAAAGAATGGAACCGTCATTGATAAGTAAGGTGTTAATGAAAATCCTTCTCCAGTACCAGCTATCCATCCAAATTTACTAACTGTTAAATAGTTAGTTAAAACCATCATTTCACCAGGAATCATCATCGTTGCAAGCAACACAGAGAATAAAGCGTCTTTTCCTCTAAATTGTAGTCTTGAAAGTGCAAATGCCATAAATATCGTTAGTACTGTACCAATTGCGGTTGATACCGCACCAACAGCAACAGTATTAATCATATACCTTCCTAGTTGGTATTCAGTCATAACCTTTACATAATTATGGAACACCCACTTATCTGGAAAATAAACTGGATTTGCTGAAATAGCTTGGGCATTAGTCTGCAATGAAACATTAACCATCCAATAAAATGGAATGATAATATATAACGCAAATACTACTAAAAACAAATAGGTTAGAATCATTCTAATAACTAAAGATATTTTTTGATTCCTTAGTTGAGTTTGGTGTCTTTTTACCGACTCTTCGTGAGTCATAGTTTGCATCTCTAACATTTTGACACCTCCTAGTAATGAACCCGTTTTTTACTGACTTTCATTTGAATAGCCGTAAATAACATAATAATCGCGAATAATACAACTGCTGCTGCAGCTCCAAGTGTGTAACTCTCAGGATCATTTGATCCCTCTTCAACTTTCCAATAAATATATCCAACAACAGTTTGAATTTCAAATGTCTGTCTATAATTATTACCAAATATACCAACAACCGCATCATACGTCTTAAAAGCGCCGATGAATGATGTAATAAAAATATATAAAATCATCGGGGATATTTGAGGGACTGTAATTCTAGTAAACACTCGCCATTTTGGTGTACTATCAATTTTTGCAGCATCATAGTATTGCTTACTAACATTTTGTAAAGCCCCAATAAATACTAAAATCTTAAATGCTAGTCCATTCCATAGTAAATATAGTTGCAAAACTAACATACTTTGGAACCATGATGTTTGACATTGCCATGTTCCTCCACCAGATGTAACATTGATTTCTGGATCCAACCAGACAATAGTTTGACCGACAAGGTCATTAATCAATCCGTTGGTTGATGAGAACATAACCGCGAAAACCATCCCAATAGCAATAGAGTTTGTCACATAAGGTAAGAAGAATATTGTTTGGAAAAAACTTCTTAGTGGTTTAATAGAATTTAACCCAACTGCAATTAATAAGGCTAATATTACTGAAAGTGGAACAGATATAAACACCACTATCATTGTATTAATTAAAGCAATCGGAAAATAATAATTAGGATGAGTAAATACGCCAACAAAATTATCAAAACTCCATTTATTTCCAAATCCAGTTAGTGGA
>JAJDIT010000012.1 GCA_030266845.1 Acholeplasma sp. OttesenSCG-928-E16
GTTTCAAGAGGAGAAGTCAAAATGAACAAGAAAATTGGAATTGCAGTTTGTAGTGCATCGTGCATTGATTATATTTCTTATCCAAAGGATATAAAGGTATTAAGACTTGTCATCTCGTTTGGGGATGACGAGTACGAAGATTATAATGAATTAACAGCAGATGCATTTTATGAAAAACTAAATAAGAGTAAAGTATTACCTAAAACAGCTTTCCCTTCAATAGGAAAGATAACTAAATTGATAGATTATTATAAAGAAAACAAATATGAAGAGTTAATAATAATCACCTTATCTTCAGGATTAAGTGGTTTATTTAATTCTTGTCAGATGGTAGCAAATGAGACAACTGGGATAAAAATAACAGTATTTGACTCTAAAAGTGCAGTTTATGCCGAAAGCTATATGGCTTTAGTTGCTCATAAAATGGCAAGTGAAGGTAGCGATACAAAAGATATCATTAGTGCACTAGAAGAAATAAGAAAGAACAATAAAGTATTCTTTGCTGTTGAGTCATTAGAACTCCTAATTAAAAATGGTAGGCTATCAAAGCTAAGTGGAACCTTGGCAAATATTCTTAGAATTAAGCCCCTCTTAAGCATTAATGAAAGCGGAAAGATAGAGTCTATCGAAAAGATTAGAACCTTTCCAAAAGCAGTAGCAAGAATCATTGAAACCTATTTTAAAGAAACAAAAAATAAAGATGTAATAACCTATGTTTTAAATGGTAATAACAAAGAAACAGCAGATGAAATTCTAAGTAAAATAAAAGCAGAATATCCAAATAGAGAAGTCATTAATACACCAATTTCCCCAGTTATTGGAGCTCATGTTGGATCCGGGGCAGTCGCGATAGGATATATAATTAAATAGCTTTATAGGGCGAATAAACATTTTTACTAAAAAAATAAATCGGACAGTTTTTGTCCGATTATTTTATTTAGTTAGTAATTTTTTTGATATTTACAGAATGCCCCTCATTTATCAATTTGTTTGCATGATGAGCCGCTTCTTTGTGGGTTTTAAATTGCATTTTCTCATTAGTGTAGTTATCAAGCACTTCCCATTTGAATGCATTATTATTTGGTGTGAAATATGAACTGCTAATTACCCCGCAAACTGGAACTAATAGCCATACAATCCATCCTGGATGCCAATAATGAAACCAACCAAGAATTATAAAGGCAATTAATGCTACGAAAACTGAAAGTGAAGGTAGTTTTGATAAAAATGATCTCTTTCCACCAAATAAGATACCTGAAATTGGAATCCACATATAAACTAACCATCCTGGATGCCACAGTTTAAAAACAAAACCGATCACTAAAAATAAGATTGTTGCGAAAATAGGTGCCGTACTTATTACCCAATTTCCGCGTCTTTTTTTCGAATAAGGGGTGAAATTTTCAACGAATGATCCGCCTAATTCTTTAGCTATTTCGACAGGGTTTCCTAGTCTATTATATACCGCTTCATCAGAATATCCATTTGATTTTGCCTCATCATATAGCTCTTCATAATCTGCTACTATTTCTAAAACTTCTTTGTTGCTTATCTTAGCTAATATTAAGGCTTTTCTTAACTCGCTTAGATAGTTTTCTTTAAAATTATATCCCATTTTTCTGTTCTCCTTCTAAGATTTCCATGACATTTTTTAAAAATTTTTTCCAATCATTTTCGTATTCTTCTAACCTTAATGCTCCCATTTGTGTTATCTTGTAATACTTTCTTGCTGGTCCATTTGGGTTTTCAACTTGATAGGTTTTAAACAAACCTTGCTGAGTTAATCTTCTTAGAATTGGATAAATTGTATTTTCGTTTACATCGATTTTGGCAAGCTTGTCAATTACCTCAAATCCATATAAATCATTTCTCTTTATTAGACTTAAAATACATATCTCAACAATTCCTTTTTTAAATTGAGAATTTATCATTTGACCTCCCTACTGTGTCTTGCACAATACTAGAATATCATAGTACTGTGCGAAACACAATACTAAAACATAAAAAAAGTTCTCCTATGTTTGAAGAAGAACTAGTTATCTTTGATAAAGCCACTTAAAATATCTAAAATAATTATTTTTTATCTTGACTATAAACAACATTTAGTAGATTACTTGTCGTTTTCTTTTAGTGGAGCCCCGCAATGACCACAAAAGTTTTGATCGATTTCATTGATTGCTCCACACTTTAAACAAGCTCTTTTGGTTGGTTTAGAAGCGCCTTTATTATTTTTTATTTCATTAACCACCCCAATGATAGAATCTTTTGTCTCATCAATCATATAGTTTGTAACATCTTTTGCAACCGGAGCACTTTCACTCGCTACATATCTAGCAATTTTGCCACGGTATGCCATCATGAATAAGCTAAAACCAATCCCTAACATCGGTAGTCCAATGAATAGCATCCAAAAAAGCTTTGGACCTTCCATACTATCTAAATTACTAATAGCAATAAAAAACTCAACAAAGCCAGTAATTGTAAAGATAGCCCCCACAATAATTAAAACTAAGCCGATTACTTTTAGCTTTTTTTTGGTTCCTTTTTGCTCATGTAAATCATGTTCTTTTCTTTTATCTTCCATATTATCACCACCAATAGTATACAACGAATGATTATTTATTTGAAGAGTTATTTTTTTATTTAAACATATAGTATAATTGATAGTAGCAGGAGGAAATTAAATGATAAGACTAGAAGGGGTTTCTAAATTTTATCGGTCAGAAAATGTGGTTTCATTAGGAATGAGCCGCGTTTCTCTTTCCTTTAATCTAGGAGAGTTTGTCGCAATCACTGGTGAATCAGGAGCCGGGAAGTCGACTCTTTTAAACGTGATAAGCGGATTAGATGGTTATGATGAAGGGGAAATGTATTTAAATGATGAACCAACATCGCATTATGGAGTTTCAGATTTTGAGAAATATCGGGGGACATTTGTTGGATTTGTTTTTCAAAATTATAATATTATTGATTCCTATACAGTATTACAAAATGTCATGCTGGCTCTAGAAATTCAAAACTTTCAAAAAGGCAGTAAAAGAGAAAGGGCCATTGAGTTAATTGAAAAAGTAGGCTTAAAGAATAGAATGCATCAAAAGGCTTCTAAGCTATCAGGTGGCGAAAAACAAAGAGCTGTTATTGCTAGGGCATTAGCAAAAGACTGTCCAATTATAGTTGCTGATGAACCAACCGGTAATTTAGATAGTGAATCTGGAATTAAAATAATGGAGTTGTTAAAAGAAATAAGTACTGATAAATTAGTTATTGTAGTGACACATAACTATGAAGAAGTTGCTCCATATGCAACCAGAAGAATCAAAATGCACGATGGAAAAGTAATCGAAGACAAAATATTAAAAGATACATTCGAGTTCAATGAAAATGAACAGTATCAAGAACCTAAAAATATGAGCTTTTTAGCAACTGCCAAATTTGCATTACGAAATATCTTAGCAACTCCTAAGAAGAGTATATTTGTGACCACAATGTTTATGATCATCGTTGGATTATTTGCCTTATCATATGCTGGAGTTAGATCTGCGGTCGATAGCGTTCCTTCACTTGTAGAATCTAGTGTTTTAAAAGCTTTACCTGAGACTAGAATGATGGCGGTTAAAAGAGATGGCACTTCATTTTCTAAACAAGACACTGACTATTTTAAAAGCCTTGTGGGTGAAAAAAATATCAAACCATACGGTGAATATATGGCTAATTCTGCGATATATCGCGATTTTGGAAGTATTATTGCTGAAAAGACTGATTATGCTGCATATTTAAATAAAAATGATATAGATTTTGTTGAAGGGTACAGTGAAATTGATCATAAAAAACCATATGATCTTTATCTTTCAAGTGATATTAAATTAGACCTTGGGGCAACCACATACATTAATTATGGGGAAAAGAGTTATCCTGGCGGTTTAGCCTCTATAGATTATCCAAGCGAATTATTTAGAGTTGTTGGTAAGGTCAAAGGGGCTCCACCAAATACTGCCTATTTTACTGATGGATTTTATGAATCAAATATCCATGATCCATTAGAAACAATAAAGGGCACGATGAGAGTAGTTATCAAGAATGTTGATTCTGAATTTTTCATAATAAGTAATGTGAGGTTAAGCCCAGGGCTTGAAAAAGATGTTGTATTAGTATCTTATAATATTTTAAATCAGTTAGCTATTTATTTTGATTTTGATCCTTTAGCGGTATTCGATTTAGAAGGGAACCTTCCGCTTCAAATGTTTTTTTCTTTAAAAAGTTCATATTCTGATACTAAGATTACCACTAAATATCGTTTAGATGATACCCTTAATTATGATTCTGTTGCCGTTAATAAGGAACTTTATGAAGATACAATAAATGAGCATTATGATAATGTCACCACCAATGGAGTGATGGATTATTTTTGCTTATCAATTCACGTTAATAATAAAATGCAAGGCAGAGAGGTCCTAAAAAAGTTTGATAATAGCTTATATCGGATTTATTATCCAGCTAATGTGAGTGACTTAACTGGTCAGTTTTCTAGATATATTTTAGGGTTACTATTATTTTCTGGATTATTTTTGATGTTAACTCTTTTATTCTTTATATTGTCTTTAGTTACAAGGAACGTCATGGCTTCAAGGAAAAAAGACTTTGCGATATTTAGATCAATTGGGGCAACTCAGCAGTCATTATCAAAAGTAGTAGTTATTGAACAGGTTATTTATGGGCTTTCTGCCGCTTTTATAGTTGTTGTTGTTTATGCCATATTATTTAATACTGTCCCAGTTATTAAATCAGTGTTATCTTCAATTAAACTATTTGATTTACTCTTTATTTTCCTAATAATTCTAATTTTTTCTGTACGATTAGGCTTTAAATTTAATAAGAAGATATTCTTATATTCTGTTATCCAGACTTTAGCAGGGGAAGGAGCGGAATATTTATGATCAAAGTTAATCAAGTAAATAAGTATTTTAATAAAGGTAGAAGTAATCAAATTCATGTAATTAGTGATACCACTTTGGAGTTTGATGAAAAGGGATTAGTGGTACTACTTGGTGCCTCTGGGTCTGGTAAAACCACATTGCTTAATGTTATTGGTGGGCTAGATAAGGTAAATAATGGTTCTTTTGAGTTTGAAGGAAAACTGATAAAAAAATACTCATCAAAAATATGGGATAAGATAAGAAATGAAAAGATCGGTTATATTTTTCAAAACTATAATCTTTTACCACAATTAACAGTTTATGATAATATCGCGTTTGTCTTAAAAATGGTGGGAATCAATGACAAAGAAGTAATAGATAAAAATGTCAAATATGTTTTAGAAGCTACTAATATGTATCCATATCGCCATAAAAAAGCCCTCCAACTTTCCGGTGGTCAGATGCAAAGAGTCGCAATTGCCAGAGCTTTAGTGAAAAATCCAAAGGTTATTATAGCCGATGAACCAACTGGAAATCTAGATAGTAAAAACACTAGTGAAATAATGAATATTATTAAGGCTATTTCAAAAGAAAAACTTGTTGTTTTAGTAACTCATGATAAGGACTTAGCTCATTTTTACGGTGACCGAATTATTGAAATTAAAGATGGAGTTGTCCAAAAGGATGGAATAAATAATGAAAATGTTATCACAGAATATGGTGAGGACAACAATATTTATTTAAAGGATTTAAAAAAGGTTACTTATATAGGGGACCAAGAAGAAATAGGATTGTATTTTGATGAAGAAAGCAAAAAAGAAGAAATAGATGTAAAACTAATAGTTAAAAACAATGTTTTATACTTGAAACTAGACTCTAAATATAAAAATGTCCAAATTCTTGATGATAAATCAACTATTGGTATCATTGATGATAACTATAAACCAAAGTCTAAGTATGAAGCAACAAAAACCGATTATGATATTAAAGCATTAGATATCGAATCAGAAAAAACAAAGAAAAGAAAATTATTCTCTTTTAAAAATGCAGTATTAATGACGATAAATCATTTCTTTAAATCTAAAGTCAAAATGTCATTTATGATGATATCGTTTGTAATTTCTGGATTGCTAATAGCTTTATCAACAGCATTGATATTCTCACAAGTAGATCCAGACTTAGGATATGTTGTTGAAAGATCTGAAAAATATGTAGTAATAAACTCAAAGAAAAGATTATCTTATGACACATTAAATATGTATGTTGAAGATTATGGAGTTATTAATCCTCACGCCAAAGTAAGTTTAAACTATATAATTCCAAAATCATTAAATGTAGTTAGTGATAATTTAATTTATTCCCAAACACTCCTATCTAAACAACTAGATGTTATCGAAAACATTTCAGCTAAGGATCTAGTTAGAGGTAGAATGCCATCAAGTGAAAATGAAATTGTGGTTGCTGAACATTTCTTAGTTGATCTAGTTAACAATAAAGATATACTGCAAAGCTTATTAGCAAACGGTGCCAATGCTTATGGATATTGGAGTCCTTCAGATTTCATAAATGAAAAGGTTAGTATCATTCCCCAAGTTACCATGTGGAATCGAGCTGAAAAAACTGTAAAGATTGTTGGAACAACCAATAAAAAAACAGCAGGCATTTATATGAGAAGGATTGATGCTTATAAACTTTATGGAGACTATGATGTTTTAGAATTTGATAGTGATATTGACACCAAATATGAGAGCCTTATTCTAGATTATTATAATGACATGAATTACTCAGGATCCCAAGAAGGCATCAATTATTTTATCTATACTGAAAATCAAACTAAATTAATTAATCATATCAACCAGTTTGATTCGCTAACTGCCGTTAAAATAATGGATTATTATCAAGGCGTGGTAAGATTTAGTATTGTTGAAAGAGTAATGACTTTAGTGGCTTTCGCTTTTGGGTTAATTGCCGCTTTAGGTTTTTATTTCATTATTAGATCATCGATGATTTCTAGAATTTATGAGATAAGCATTTACCGGGCACTTGGGGTCTCAAGGTTTGAGATTATTAAGTCATTTATTGTTGAAATTATCGGTATTACTATTGTTTCTTCCTTGATTGGATTTATTTTAACAAGCATAGGCCTTTATAATTTCAATCAAGAAATGATTAATATTTATCCGATTTTTAAAGTAGATTTTACAAGTGTTTTGGTTGGAATAATTATTTTATTTTCCACTAACCTTTTATTTGGGTTGTGGCCGCTTTTATCACTATTATCTAAGACGCCTGCCCAAATAATAAGTAAATATGACATTTAGCAATAAAAAAAGCGTTATGAACGCTTTTTTTATTGCTTATTTTTATCTAAAAAATTCTTAATTGCATTAAATGTTTCTTCTGAGATATCATGTTCAATTTTACAGGCATCTTCTAAGGCTGTTTCCTTATTAACGCCTAATTTAATTAATAAAGTAGCGATTGTTTCGTGCCTTTCATATGTGTCTAGGGCGATTTTTAATCCCTCTTTGGTTAAGGTGATATGTCCTTTAGCATCAATTGAGATTAAACTATTATTTAGTAGTTTTTTCATCGCGATACTAATGCTTGGCTTCGAGTAGTTCAAAGAATTTGCAATATCAATAGATCTTACAAATTCCTTTTGTCTTGATAATATTAGTATTTGTTCTAAGTAATCTTCAATTGACTCATTTCTAATCATAAAATCACATCCTAACTTCACCTATATTATAACATAGAGAGCATTATTAAAAAAATAATAAAAACTTATTGACATTTTGGTGGATGATGGTATAATTTTTTTGAGTTAGTCATACCTAACTAGAAGGAGAATATACTTATGATGCCACTTACTTTAGCACCAACAGACCAAGGATTTGTAGTCTATAAAATATTTGCAGATCAAAAACTTAAAGCTCATTTAGACCACTTGGGTATTTTAGTTGGTAGCGAAATTACTCCTTTAATATTTTGCGGCAAGGACTTAATAGTAAGAGTCAAAGATTGCCGCCTTGCCCTAAATAAGGAAGTGGCATCAAAGATATTAGTTAAAGCGGTATAAAATAAAAACTTTAATATAGAGAATGAGAGGGATTTATGACAACAACACTTGATTTACTTACAGTTGGCAAGGAAGCAACGATAGTTAAAGTAGAAGGAGATTCAAAACTAAGAAGAAGGCTCTTTGATATGGGAGTTACTCCAGGAGCAAAGGTTGTCTTTAGAAAAAAAGCACCATTTGGTGACCCAATCGAAATCACCATAAGGGGATATGAATTATCTTTAAGGCTTCAAGAAGCAACTAATGTGATTATAAGGATTGATAGGTGTAGCAGATGAAATTAGCATTAATAGGAAACCCTAATTCTGGTAAAACAACATTATTTAATGCATTAACTGGGGCATCTGCCCATGTTGGGAATTGGCCAGGAGTTACTGTTGAAAAGAAAACAGGTTATTATAAGAAAAATAAACAAGATAAAATTGAAATTATTGATTTACCTGGTATTTATTCATTAAGCCCATATACTCCAGAGGAAATCATTTCTAGAAATTATTTATTAAATGAGTATTCAGATGGCATTATTAATATTGTGGATGCTACTAACCTAGAAAGAAACTTATATCTTACTACTCAATTATTAGAGTTAGATATTCCGGTTGTGGTAGCTCTTAATATGATGGATATCGTTACTAAAGAGGGAGCTAAAATTGATCCTGATAAATTAGCCAAGATATTAGGAGTAAAAGTAGTATTAGTAAGTGCATTAAGAGCTGAAAATATTGAAAAGCTGATGGATGTTGCAACTATCGAAGCGAAAAGTAGTAGAAAAGGAAATTCGATTTTACTAGATAGTGATTTAGGTGAAATGATAAAAGTTCTAACTTCCAAGATAAATGATCATCATTCAATGTTTAGAGCTATCAAATTGATTGAAGAAGATGAAGAAATAGCAGTTTCTAATAAAGAAGAACTTACTAACATTCTAAATCCTTATAAAGAAAACTATCCAGAAAATATTTTTGATAATGATTTTGGTGGGATTGTTGCAGATGCTAGATACCAATTCATTTCAAAACATATCAAAGGGATCTTAACTAAAAAAGAAAACAAACTTCTTCTAACGAAATCAGACAAAATAGATAAAGTGTTAACTAATAAAGTGTTTGGTATTCCTATTTTTCTTGGAATTATGTTTGTAATATTTCACTTAACTTTTTCTGAACAATTACTTTTTATCTCATTACCAAATTTTTCTCATGCTATCTTTGGTGAAGGAGGAATTGCTTCATCTGGTGTTATTTTACAAAATTGTATGCTGTGGTTTACTGATGAATTTGTAGCATCTGGCATAACAAATTGGCTTGGTGAAACAGGCTGGGCTGCGAGCCTTGTTGGTAGTATTTGGGCAGCTGTTGGAGCAGTTTTATCATTTGTTCCACAAATATTGTTGTTATTTTTATTTATTACTATTTTAGAAGATAGTGGTTATATGGCAAGAGTAGCTTTCATAATGGATCGCATTTTTAGAAAGTTAGGCTTAACAGGAAAAGCATTCATGCCACTTTTAATGTGTTTTGGTTGTGCGGTGCCAGGGATTATGGCAGCTAGGACCCTAGAACAAGAAAAAGAAAGAAGACTTACAATTATGTTAACCCCATTTTTCTCTTGTGGAGCTAAGGTGCCAATTTGGCAAACTTTCGCCTTAGTAATCTATGAGGTTGCGGGTGTTAATCAAGGATTAACGGTATTTTTAGTGTATTTAGTCGGTATTGCAGTAGCTATCATTGCGGCAATAATTGTAAATACATTCTTCCTAAAAGGAAAAGCCTCACCATTTGTAATGGAACTACCTGCATATCATAGTCCTACTTTAAAAAATACGACAAGAAGACTTTGGGAAAAACTAAAGGGTTATGTTGTTAGAGCAGGAACTATAATTGCGGCTTCATCTGTCATTATCTGGTTTTTATCTAGTTTTGGATTTACAGCTAGTGGGTTTGGATTTGTCGAGATAAATGAGAGTTTATTAGGATATATTGGAAAAGGATTATCATATCTATTTTATCCGCTTGGTTTTGCCTCTGGCGAATACGGTTATTTCTTTGTGATAGCTGCCTTAACTGGACTAGTTGCTAAAGAAGAAGTACCGGCAACCCTAGAAGCTTTGGTGAGTGTATCTGGAGTTAGTAGTATTACAGCACTAGCGACCGCTTCTTTCTCAGGTAACGTAGCACCAGCTATGTGGAGTTTTATGATATTTAATTTATTAACAGTGCCTTGTATGGCAGCTGTAGCAGCAGCTTCAAAAGAACTTGGCGGTAAAAAGAAATTATGGATTGCCATATTGTTTTGGTTAGCTGTCTCTTATGTCGGTGGAATTTTATTTTACTTTGGTGTTAAAATTGTTCCTCTTGGGATTGTCTTTATTTTATTGGTAGTTGCTTTAGTAGTTTTTTCAATAATAAAAGGTAATAAAAAAAATAAAGATAATATAATTAGAAAAAACGGAGTGTGATTCTATGACATTTAATGAAATATTGGTTATTATAATCGCCAGTTTAATCGTTATCTTTCCGATTGTTCTAAAAATAATAGCTAAGAAAAACAAAAAGGTAAGTATAAATTGTTCATCATGTTGTAATGGTTGCCCATTTGTTGATAAATGTAATAAAAAGTGATTGAAATCTTTAAAAAGATGATTGAATAATTTAATCAATCGTCTTTTTTGTTTTTCTAGTTAAAAAACAGTATAATAGATATATATAAGTTAAAAACTACATAGGAGGAAAGAAAATGAAGGTATTGAAGAATTTTGCATCACTGATTGTGATGGGACTAGGGGTTATTGCCCTAATCGTATTTTTATCTGCCCCAGCAGTGTCTTTAACAGGAAAAGTTACAGATACGATTACTAACTACAATGGATGGCAAGTTGCTTTTGGCTACACATCGACTAATACGGTATTAGGAGTTAGTGTGGATGTAGAAGTATTAAAAGCAAGCGCCCTAGCGATTATTGCATTAGTATTAGTTGTTGGCGGAGTAGTTATGGCTCTATTAAGCATGGGTAAAAAGCCAAAAAGATTATTTATTTTAATCGGTGTAGTTGCTTTTGTTGGAGCAGCAATTTTAATGTTTTTAAGTGCTCAAGGAATTTCTTTTGTAGAAAAAAGAGAATCTATTGAAAGTCTTTATAAAATAGCTCTTGGTGCCGGATCAATCATTGCGGGTATTTTAAATGCTGTTGCTGCATTCTTCATGTTATTGAAAATGCTTTAATAATGAAACAAGCTAAAAGCCATCCATCTTGGATGGTTTTTTTAATAATAAAGGCGATATTTTAGTGCTATAATAATAAAAGGAGGACTTAAATGCTAAAAGAAGGTGAATATAAACAAATACAGTCTTATAAACACGATGGGCGTTTACATCGTATTTGGCAATCCTCTAAGGTTTTATTTGAAAATAAAGAATATATTATCACCGGTAATATAAAAACAAAAGTAATTGAGCACGATGGGAGAACCTGGTATTCAAAAGAACCAGCCATCGGTTATTTTAGTAAAACAAATTGGTATAATGTAATATTTATGTTTAAAGAAACAAATATAACTTATTATGTTAATATAGCTAGCCCCACACTATATGATGAAGAAGCGATCAAATATATTGATTATGACCTAGACGTTAAAGTAATAGACGGAGAGATCCGAATCCTTGATGAGAAGGAATTTAACGATCACGCTTTAAAAATGAACTATCCAGAAATAATTAAAAATAAGGTTTTAGATACTTTAAGGGATGTTATTTTATTAATTGAAACCAAAAGTATTCCATTTAATGATGATTTTGTAGTAAAATATTATAATAAGCTTTAACGAATCTTATAATGAGGTGGAAAAATGTATCTATTTATCATTAGCATTATTTTAGGGGTTGCCTTTTTAATGGCTGTCGCTTTTCAAATTGCCTATATTTTCATCTATAAAAAACACAAAAAGGAAAACTTGCTAACCTTTAATGAAATAACAACTCCACTAGAATATTTATACACCATTGTCGTTCCACTAGGATTTATTCAATTTAGTTCATTTGTTTTAAATAATATCGCCTCCAACAAAAGTTCTATGGGTAATTACACATTGCCGGTAGTTGGTGAGATTTTTGGATCTATATTTAATACCATTCTTTTAGGGGCTGTCGTTTTATTGGTTTTATTTAAAATGGTATTTAAAAAATACGATAGATTAGTATTTATTGGGGCAATCGTAGTATCACTTGCTTGTCTAATAGTCGCCTCGGTATTTACGATGTTAATACTATAATGAAACAAAAATGAAAAATAACGCATTTTGTTTGCATAACTGCTAATTGTATGATAAATTAGACTAGCACATATGGCACAATAATTATTACATGATGGAGGTGTTAGACATGATTTATGGTTTTTTAGCTTTTATAGCAGTAGTTTCTTTAATTACAATACCATTATTAATGGCTAGATATATGAGAAAAAATAATATCAAGCCCGTAAATATAAATATCTAATATGAATAAAAAAGAATAAGATGCATCACTTTAAGAAGTCGCCGTATGTGAAAGTGATGGCTTTTTTATTTTATAGGAACAATAAATAATCAAGATTCAATTTCTAATATTATTCATAATATTAATCTAGGTATTATTGATTGATATTTTTTTAATCAATATTGACAAGCTAATCAATATTTGTTATCATATTAGGGCAATAACAAGTGGGCGTCGTATAATGGTTATTACACGTGCTTGCCAAGCATGAAATGGGGGTCCGATTCCCCTCGCCCGCTCCATTTTTTAATTGAAGTGGCTTCCAATTTTTGGAGAATGGTATAATTAGAATACCTACTCTGAAGAAGGGAGCCTTTTTTATGCGGATAACAAATGAAGTCAAATTACAGATGTGCGAGGATAGATTAATTAGAGGACTATCGCTTTCACACATTCAAGAAAAATATGGCGGATATGATATAGGCAGACTCAAATATTTTTTAAATCTATATAAGAAGCATGGCCCAGATGTTTTTATTGATAGACAAGCAGGCAAGTATGGAAGAGAGACAAAATTATTAGCGATTGGTCGAGTTAAAAAAGGGGAGTCAATAAGACAAGTAGCCTTAGATTGGGGTTTAATTGGTCCAAGTATTCTTGGAGATTGGATAAAAGTGTATGATACAAAAGGAGATGCTGCTATCCAAGATACATACCCGGGAAAAAGCTATATGCTTTTAAGTCAATAAAGTAGACACTAAAGGTAAGAATCCAATCATATGATAAAAATTAAAGAATATCCTCAACGTAAGTTTTTAACACAGATTGAACTTTCTAAACTTTTAGGAGTTGGTAAAACAACAGTAACAAGATGGGAAAACGGACAATTTGATCCAACAATGAAAATGAAGAAAAAATTATTGCCCTTTTTGTTATCACCATGGGTCAATATTATTATGTACTTTGTGTCTTATTATGTCTATACAATCCACAAAATCGCCCTCGCTGTTATATTCGTTTTTCTCTAGCGTTATTAGTATATATTTATTATGTTTCTTTAAAAATCTAATTATGTCATCTCCAATGCAAATGTGTTTCTCAAATGCTTTTATTGCTTCCTCGTTGTTTCGTATCTCGCAACTAGGTAGGATTCAGTTATATAGCTTCCAATTTGTGTTTCTGGACTTTCCATTATTTCATAGTATATTTTATTCATTTTTTTATTATATCCTTTTTCATTCTCTGTACCTCCAACGCACTTATTATATATTAATACAATTTTTTTGTATCAGTTCAGAATTTATTGACCCAAAATGTCGGTTTTTTGTTAATTTATGTTATATTATAATAAATACTAAGAAAATTAAATTAGCGAGATAAGTGAAATGAATGAGATTAAAGAAAAAACATGTAAATTAATCCCTTTTGAACCTAAAAATAAAACAGAAGTAAAGGAAATGAAATGTAAGATTGTTAGTGAACTAAAGAACTTATTGAAGAGTCAAAACAATTCTATGAAAAATAAAACGATACAACAAAAAACTATACATCAATGTTAGTCAGTTTGATGCAATAGAAAGGACGGATTTTACTTTTATCATAGTAGGTAAAAAGGGAAACAAAATAAAGGAGATAATAAGGAGGTGAAAAAGTGAAATTGATTCGGTTAACAGATAAAATGAAAGACATCATGAGTGCCAACGGAAATTGTCCACCATTTTGTGATACAAAATGTGGATGTCAAGGCAAATGGGGGGGTGCAAATGATGATAAACTTAACACCCTAGAAGGAAATATGGTGTCAGTTGTCATGAAAATGTTTATTGATGAGGCAGTTAAAAAGAAAGTTGTTCCTTTATTGAATTATTTACACCTTGAACCGTTTGGGCAAGTGTGCTATGCGGGGATGCCATATTTCTTTACATTAGGAACTGATGGTTTACTTAGAAAATGTAACGAGGAAGATGAAAAAATAGACTCATTCAATGTGGTCGGCAGCATATTGAAAGGTAAGTTGGATATTTTTCATGAAAAATGGAGTAACTTTGTACTGCCATATGAAAAAAGCTTTTTGGATGATAAATGTTCAGAGTGTAAGTTTCTACCAATATGTTTTGGACTTAATTGCCCAAAAACATTTGTGGAAAGAGGTAGTAGAAATTGCCCAGAGATATTTAAGATTGCCAATGAAGTGCTACTTGGAAAGTATTCACTATATGAAGACAGCGATGAAAACTAAAATGAAGCAAGGTGTTGTTAGAGACACAAAATATATGATTAAGTTTATTTGGAACCTAAATAAATCACTAGTAATGTTGAAAATTTTCATGGTGATAATAAACGCTGCTCAACTGGCAATCAACACTTACTACATTAAAATTATAATTGACGCTATCTTAAATTTTAATGAGATTAAAGACATTATTATTTTAATATGTATTCTGCAAATTATTTCAATCAGTGTGTATATTATAAGCAATTATGTTGGAAAAAGAATTATTCCAAAGAAAGAGTATATTGTAAGAAATAAATTGCAAAATGATTTTGTTAAAAAAGCAATGGAACAAGATTTAGCTAATTATGAGAATTATTCATTTTATGATAATTATACTAAGGCTATTCGTTATGCAGACACAAAAGCATTAGATATCCTAAATATATTAATTAAATTCATTGGTTCAGCTGTTTCAATAATATTTCTTTTATCACTTTTTGGGGTTATGGATTATATTTTGCTGGGTTTTATTCTCGTGACAATAGTGATTACATTGGTCGACCAAATTAAATCTAGTAGGTGTTCCCATGAACTTCATGAAGCAGAAGAATCAATAAATAGGAAAATGGAGTATTTAAAAAAAGTTGCTCATCATAGACAATACTCAAAGGAAGTAAGAATATTTCACTTACATGAATTTGTAATAAAAAAGCTAAATGAAACTTTTGATGATAAATTCAAAGCCTATAAAAAGAATAATAGTAAGTATTGGAATATTAAACTGAGAGTTGCTTTATTAAACACTCTACTTGTCATTCCGGCTGTATTAGGATATATTGCTTACAAAACATTTATAGGAGAATTTACTATAGGAGATTTCTCTATGATCTTTGCAGCCATTTTTTCAATTTCGAATCATGTTTCATCAATGCTATTTACTTGGTCTCAGCTTCAATTTGAGAGTGAGTTTTATGTAAGTAAACTTCGACAAATTTTAGATTACAAGCCATTAATAGAAGGGACTGGGAATGTAGACATTGATCCAAAATCGATTCATAAAATTGAATTTAGAAATGTTTCTTTTTCATATCCTGGTCATGAAAAAGAAGTTCTAAGCAATATTTCGTTTATTATTGAAAAAGGATGTAAACTTGCGATTGTTGGAAAGAATGGTGCAGGTAAAAGCACAATTATAAAATTATTATTAAGACTTTATGATGTGACCGGGGGAATTATACTTGTAGACAATATTAATATCAAGGAATATAAAATAGAAAAATTAAGAGACATTTTTTCCACTATTTTACAAGACTACAATATCTATGCATTCACTGTTGGAGAAAATATCTTATTTGATGAAGTAGTAGAAATGAAAAGAGAACAAATTTATAATGCTTTAAATTTTGTCGGGTTAGATGAAAAAACAAGAGAATTTCCACATCAAGAAAATTCATATATAACAAGAGAATTCGATGAAGAAGGCATAGAATTATCTGGAGGTGAAACTCAAAAATTAGCGATTGCACGTGCTGTAGCACGCGATACTGCAATGATAATTTTAGATGAAGCAAATAGTTCTCTTGATCCTATAGCTGAATATCAAATTAATAAAAAAATAATGACTTCTCTTTCAGAAAAAGGAGCAATATTTGTCAGCCATAGATTATCAACAACGACATACGCAGATAAAATAATATTGATTAATGAGGGAACTATAGCTGAAGAAGGAAGCCATAGTGAATTAATGAATGCTGGAGGGTTATATCACGATATGTTTTTGATGCAAGCTGAAGCGTATGATATTACCAAAAAAATAAAAAAATATGAATAAGTTATATTATATGTTATATGAAGTCATGAGAAAAAACTTGAAGAGTATTGATTAGTTAAATATATTATATGTGCCTTAGCTCTTAAGCATAATTATAGAGAGCAGGATTAATTTTAGCCCAGTGATAATGATTAATCTTGGGAAGCGTTAAGGTAAGATAAGAGGAATGAAAAACAGTCAAAAAAGCACATCTTCTTTCAGGTGAACGCAAATGTATCAAAATACGTATTTCAATCCATTTTCAATGAACATAACCCCAAAACTTGTACTTTTAAGGCATAGCCATAAAATGAATATAAGTTTTGGGGTATTTTTATATGAAAGTAGCGAACAAGCTAAAATTTCAGATGTTTTGTTGACAGGGAAGTGATCAATATATGCAGAAAGGGAATTGAATTCCACAAAATACTATTCTGATTATGTAGAAACTTATATCGAAATAGATGTCTCAGAAATTATTAATGTAAAAGATTAATTCACTTTTAGAAAATTTATGAAGTAGATAAAAAAAATTATGTCTTGGCTAGGCGTTCTAATTGCTGGAGAAATAATTTACTTATTACAACCCTATAATAAGATATCTATACCTAAGAGAATTGTAGAAAGATCGAAGTTATATTTTTTTGATACAGGACTAGCATGTTATTTGGCAAAATTAAACTCTAGAGAAGTGTTGTAAACCGGTGCTTTTTCGGGGAGGTTTGTGGAAACCCGTATTATCAATGAAATAAAAAAAGCTTTATTAATAATAGACAAGAACCTAATTTTTATTTTTATAGAGATTAGGTATAATGAATATACCTATTCCAATACGGTGAGTTTTATTTTTTACTAAATAGTGCTTCTTATTGCATTTGCAACCGATAGTTGCGTAAATGAATAGTGAAGATGCTTGATAGTTATTCCAAAAAGGATAAAATAGTCTCAAAAAAGCAGAGGAGGAATATTGGATGGATTATAAAATAGCAGATAGATTGATTGAATTAAGAAAACAGAATGGATTTACTCAGGGTACTCTTTCTGAGAAACTTAACATTAGTAGACAAGCAATTTCTAAATGGGAGTGTGGGGAGTCCTTACCCGATACAGAAAATTTAATTGCGCTTGGAAAGCTCTATAATATATCTCTTGATGAGATTATTAATGGAGTAAAAAAGAGTGATGAGCCACATATTATATTACCTTCATTTAAAGTTCAAAAAGTTTTAAATGTAATAAAATATATATTATTAGCAATTGGCGCCGTGTTTATTTTGACTGGTGTAGGTTGTTTTTGCGGGCTTGCCGTACCTGAAATAAGTAACTACTATTTTTCAAAGAATGAAAACATTCAAGTTGAAAGTGCAGAAATAGTAGATACAAAAATTACCAGTTCATCAATTGGCAATGAAACTTTATACAAAATAGTATTTGAACATGAAGGAAAAAGATATAATTCTAACCCTGTATACACAAAACAAGAAGCTATGGAGATGATTGGTAAAACTATAGAAGTGAGGGTTTCTGATGATAGAGTAGTAATGGTAGACTATAAATATTCTGTTTATCATACTGTTGGAGTGGTATTTATTATAGTTTTTGGTAGTATTGGAGCGATATCAACTCTTTCTTTTGTTGCTATCCAGATAATAATCAAGAAAAAGAACAAAGACTAAAAATAAAATAAATTTTAGTATTTTGAAAGTAGTTTAACTCATGCGAAATCCTTTATATATTCTTCAAGATGTTTTCCTTTTTTTAATAAAGTGGTAAAATAACACTAACGATAATTAATTAAAAAAAATATAATCAATATGATATTTTGTGGGGGTATTAAAATGCTAACATTTATAAAAAAAATAAGAGGAATTGTTATAATGTCTATTGTGTTTTGCGCATTTTTTGTTACTGGTTGTTCTAATGAAATTATCTCCTTTAAGGATTTCACCCTAAAAGAAGATGTGTATTATAAGAAAGTAAAAAATGAAATATCACAGTATGATATATCATTAGGAATCGAAATCAATAAGGGATATACATATTCAATATATGATGAAAATGAAGATGAAGTAGCTCTTTCTGTACTTAATCTTGCAGAGGGTGAAAACCTTTTTACTTTAAATGTTTTAAAAAAAGATAAGCTTATTAATACTTACAGTTTAAACATCTATCGCAACAAGTTATTTACTGTAATGTTTAATTCAAACTGTTCAACCCCTGTTAATAATCAATATGTTGAAGAAGGAAATAAGGCTATTGAGCCAGGAGAAGAATTAACCAAAGAAGGCAACAAATTTTATAAATGGGATCATAATTTCGATGAGGAGATCACATCAGATATGACTATTGAGGCAATTTGGAATCCAAACGTCTATACAATTACATATGACCCAGATGGCGGGGATATCACTAGTAGCAATTTAAAAGTAGTTTTTGGAGAAAACTACACACTGGAAGAGCCGACTAAAGAAGGATTTGAGTTCTTAGGTTGGCTATATGATGATAAACCTCTAACTGGTAAAACATGGAATATTGCTCAAGATGTCACCCTAACTGCTTCATGGATTGTAGTAGAAAAAACATTTGACATCATATATGATCTAGTTGGTGGAGATGGACCTAATTTAGATGCATCATTTAGTAATCGACAAACCCTAGTGCTTCGCACTCCATACAAAAAAGGATATAAGTTTGTTGGTTGGTATAAAAATGAGGATTATTCGGGTGATCGAATATATGAAATACCAAAAGGAACTCAGGAAAATCAATCATTTTATGCAAAATGGGAAGTATTTCAACTAGATAGTGCAACAATTTCTTTTGTTGGTGATAGTATTACAACTTTCTATAGTTTGGGTTCAGTATACAATAGCTACTATACTGGAAACAATCAGTTCTATTATCCGAGATATTCTGCCACTGTCAAAAGTGTAACTGATACTTGGTGGTATCAAGTAATAGATGGTACAAAAACCACTCTTCTAATCAATGAATCTTTAAGTGGATCAACAGTTTATAACAATGGTAATAGCGCAAGCAGTACCCCAGCGATGAATGATATTAGAATGAACCATCTAAATGGTGGCGACATAGTTGTAGTTTTTATGGGGACTAACGATGTTGTTAGCAATTATACCGCTTCTCAGTTTGAAACAGCTTATCTTACAATGCTAAAAAAAATAAAGGCTAACTGTAAAGATGCATTTATCTTTTGTTGTAATTTAGGCTATAGTAATTATCATTTAAATCAACCGACCAATCATGGAAACTATAGCGAAGAAAGAAGGCTCTTATTTAACGAAAAAATTGCTAATGCAGCTAACTTGAATGATGCGATATTAATTGATTTTAGTTCGGTTCAAACAACAGCCACTTGGAGTACTTATCTAGGCGATAATCTTCATCCTAATGCTACTGGAATGAAGGCCCTAGCAAATAAGGCTATTGAGACAATTAAAAACTATCTAGTGGCAAGTATCGACTAACCCTAAATAAAAAAATATTCTTTGTAATTCATTTTTAGATTTAATAATTTATACCACAAAAAAGAACACATTAAGTAAAGAGAAGTGTTCTTTTTTGTCATTTAATATGATAAAATGTTTAATATGAAAATATTAAAAAAGCTTAAATGGCTATTCTTTATAATTGGAGCGTTTTTATTAGGAATGGTAGCAGGCATCTTCCATGATGCGGATGTCTTTTTTAAGCTTGGTAAGGCTTTTAATACTACTCCATGGTATTATTATTTGATCCTATTTGTTCTTTGTTTTTATGTGACCTTAGCAGTTCATGAATTGACTCATTTTTTCTATTTTGTAACTCATAAAATAAAAGGTAAAGCTCTATATCTAACCGCGCTCCTTTTTGTCAAAAGAGATTCTAAGTGGAGACTTAAATTTGTTCCTAAAATGTTTATGTTACTTGGTGGGTTAGTTGTTCCTGATTTAAATAAAATCGAATCAGAAGAAGATTATGAAAGGGAAGTCAAAGTATTTGCTGGCTCGTTAATTTCGGCTCCCATTGCCACTATTATCTTTGGAGTATTATTTTTTATTGTTGAGTTGTTAGTTGTTTTTATTAGTTCTAATATTTTGCTGATTGGATTATTTACGATTTCTTTTATCTTTATCGAACTTTTTACAATTCTTTATGTACTTGCATCAACTGTTTCATCTACTGTTGCTTATGGTGATTTTCCTGCCTATAAAAAAATGAAAGAAGATAAGAAGTTTCAATTAGCTCAGATCGTTCAATATTTATCATTTTCGAGCAATATAACAGAAAAGACAGAGGATTTTATTTTTTGTAAGGTTGTCTCAATGCTTAAAAACGAAAACAATTTTTATGATCAATTTAGCATGATGCTATTGCAATACTATATCGAAGAAGTTGTTTTTGCTAACAAAAAGATAGTTCCTGAGTTAGATGAAAAAATACTATCACTAAGTGGATCAAGACTCATAAATAGTGATGCAGGATTACAACTATATTGTTGCAAACTATATTATGTTTACAGTAATATTGATGCCAACATAGCACTAAATTCCTTTATGAAGATGGAAACCAGGTTTAATAGTGAAAGGGTCAGTACATATTGGAAACTAAAAACGAAACACTTACTTAACATAAGTGATGAATCAATTTTTTTAAGCGATGATAAAAACATTGAAACAGATAAGATGAGTTTTATCTTTAAACCCTTATTTGATTATTATCAAGAGGAGAAAGATACTATAGTAAGACTCAAACCAAAAATAATTCAAGAAAAAATTGAATGAAATCATTAAAATAAAAAAAGGGATTACCCCTTTTGATCAATTATTATGATGCTTTCTTTTCCTGTGAACAGATGATAATTTTGGAGATGAAAACTAATAAAGCAACTCCAAACCCAAGAATTCCTAGCAAACGGAAAACAAAAGAATGGTTAATGAAAAAAAGCAACACATTTTCGCCAAAACCAAGTAATGCCGCTCCAATTAAAAACGGTTTTGGTAAAGAAGCGATCATTGAAAATAAACCAATTATCAAAAACAAGAAAAACACTGCCCATAAAATATCAAATTTAAAAGTACTTCGTTTATTTCCCATAATATCACCCATCTTTTTATACATATTACCATATTTTAAATTAAAATAAACGTTAAATTTAAATTATCGCAAAAGAAACATTTTTATAGGCAAAAAATCATCAAAAAAGAGAGGAAACTGATATACTTATCAGTAGGAGGGATTTATGAAAGTCCAAGTAGGTTATAGTGAATTACCAGATGCAACGCTAGCTTGTAATGAAGCTTTAGATAATGCTTTAGGAGAATCAAAGGAGACATCCACCTGTGATTTTGTCTTTCTTTTTTGTACTGCTAGACACAACCAACATGAATTGGTTGAGGCATTAAAAAAGAGATTAGGAAATGTTCCTATTTATGGTGGAGGAGCTGTCGGCATCATCACTAATGAAAAATTTGGTTATGCTGGAGATCAAGTAGGTATTGCTTTAGTATATCTAGAAGGTAGTAAATGTGAAATAGTTATTGAACCAGGATTATTAGAAGGTGAAAAAGAAGCCGGAGTTAGATTAGGAAAAAGGTTTAAAGATCTAGGGGTTAATAAAGACTCCCCAGTTATCATGTTTTATGATGCTGTAGACAATAGCGAAAAAGGCTTAAGACTTTTAATGGCAACCGGGATTTTATCTGGTATTGAAGAAGGATTAGGATTTTTACCAGATCTAAATGGAGCAGGTATCCAAGGTGATCATGTCTGTACACCGACCGCTCAGTTTTTAGGAGACAATATAGGGACACACAATATTGAAGCCTTTGTTTTTTCTGATGATATAAAAATTGATGCAGCGATCATGCATGGCTGCAAGCCACTTTCAAATTATTATACAGTTACTAAATCAGATGGACCAGTGATTTTAGAGATTAATAACGAACCGGCCATTTCTTTTATTGATAAGGTTTTAAATCACGCGATTTCTGTTGATCAATATCCTTTTTTCCTTATTTTTGGGGTAAATCATGGACCAAAATGGGCCGATTATGATGAAAATAATTATGCGAGCCGTCTGTGTTTAGGATTAGATAAAAAAAGAAATGGTATTGTGATGTTTGAACCAGACATGGTAGCGGGAACTGAATTTCAAATCATGTATCGTTCGCTTGATTTAGGTTATATGGAACCGAAAATTAATGAAATATTTGATAATTTAGGTGATAACGAACCTATTTTTGGTTTATATATTGATTGCGCAGGTAGATGCGCTGGCTATGGTGGCGTCGATATCGAAGATGCTGTAGTGATCCAAGAAGTTGTTGATAATAGAGTTCCGGTCTTAGGTTTATATACGGGAGTAGAAATAGCATCAATTGGAGGAAAACCACGTGGACTAGATTGGACAGGAGTTTTTTGTTTGTTTTCAAAGAAGAAAAACGGATCAAATAACACTAGTGGCAAAAAAATAGATAAAATTTGGGAAGACTCAAAACAAAATAATTTAAATGAAGAAGCAACCGTTGAGGCTTTATTGAAAATTAACGCTCAGTCAGCATCAAAAATATTAGAGCTTGATACTCAATCAATTGCTATTAGACACGAACTAGAATTAAAAAGAAGAGGGTTTAGTCTTTTATCAGACCTAACCGTTTCACTTTCAAAAGCAAGCGATTATGATAGTTTATTTATTCCTGCCGCTAAGAAAATAAATGCTGCCTTAAATATGCAAAAAACCGTCGTTTTAGTAAGAAGCGAAGACAATTACTTTATCCCTACCGTTATCCAAGGATACAAAAAAGATGAGAAAGAAAAACTTTTTGGTCAAAGATTATTGATTAATAAAAAGATATTAGAAGATACTATCGTAGTTAATGCCTTAAATGATGAGAATGATTATCATAATTTACGAGATGCCCTAAATATTTCCTTCTTCGTTTCAACGCCTATTATTGTTAAAAATGAAACAATCGCAATACTTATTACTGGAAGAAATGTAGAACAAACACCATTTTTATCAAGGCTAGGAAAAAGTGAAAGTGAAACACTTCAAGCAATCGGTGGATTAATGGCTTCTATTTTAGTCAATCAACAGCTTGATGAAGCTGAAAAAAGAGCACACATCATGTTAGATTCCACACCACTTTGTGTCAACTTTTGGAGTAGTTCCCATCAAAATGTCGACTGTAATTTAGAAGCAATCAAGCTTTTTGGATTAAGGAGCAAACAAGAATATCTAGAAAGGTTTGATGAATTATCTCCAGAAATCCAGCCTAACGGTCAAAAATCAACTTATTTAGCTAACGTCTATGTTGAAAAAGCCTTTAATGAGGGGGAAGTTACCTTTGAGTGGTTACACCAAACCTTAGATAGTGAGCTTATTCCAACCGAAGTAAAATTAGTTAGGGTTAAGCAAGGAGATGGTTATGTAGTTGTTGGCTATACTCGTGATTTAAGAGAGCTAAAAGCCAAAATGGCCGAAATAGAGAAAACGCAAGCTGAACTTTTAACTGCAAAAGAAAAAGCGGAAGAAAGTTCAAGAGCCAAGAGTAATTTCCTAGCTAATATGTCTCATGAGATTAGAACCCCGATGAACGCAATCATTGGAATGACTGAAATAGCTAAAGGCAGTAAAGATTTTGAAAAAATTGATTATTGTTTAAGTAAAGTAGAAAGTGCTTCATCACACTTACTATCAATCATCAACGATATCCTTGATATGTCAAAAATCGATGCCCAAAAAATGAGCATCAATCAAAATGTGGTTATTTTTGATGAGTTAATCCAAGAAGTAATCAATATTATTAATTATCGGGTAAATGAAAAAAATCAAGAATTCTTGATTAAAGTGGATAATGATGTCCCACAATCATTTGTATCTGATCAGCAAAGATTAATGCAGGTAATAACAAATCTACTGGCAAACGCCGTGAAATTTACCCATGAGCATGGGAAGATTTCGCTTCTCGTTCATTCTAAAAAATTAGAGGATGAGTTTATTGAATTGCATTTTGAAATCATTGATAATGGAATAGGAGTAGAAGCAGATCGGCAACATAAATTATTCCAGTCATTTGAACAAGCTGATGGCAGCATTTCAAGGAGATTTGGGGGAACCGGTTTAGGATTAGCAATATCAAAGAATATAGTAGAGCTCATGGGTGGAAAGATATGGGTTGATTCTTCACTTGATGAAGGATCTAATTTCCAGTTTACTGTCAAAGTAAAAACTACTCAAGAAGTTAGCAAAGTCGATAATAAAAAACTGTCTCTTTTTGAGGATGTTAAAGTGTTAGTTATCGATAAAGATAAAAAGACGAGAGACGCCATTAAAAAAACATGTAAACAGTTAAAGGTAGAATGCAAAGATACCGATAATTTAATGGATGCCCAAAAAATACTTGATGAATCTAATGATTTTTATATTGTATTATTGGATTTTGATTTTGATGGACTTGCAATCGAAAATTTCTCAAAAGACATTCGTGATAAGTACAGTAGGTTAGAAATAGTTGCGCTCGTATCAGAAATCAATTGGCGACTTGTTAAGGACCAAGGTATTTTTGCAAAAGTAAAAAGATTCATTAGAAAACCAGTAACGACCTCTCCAATATTTGATGTTCTTATAGAAACCGTTGAAAAAGGCTCTATAGAAAGATTTAGAGAGAATGTTGCAAAGGACAATGATTTTGTTTTTGAAGGGAAAAACATCTTGCTTGTAGAGGATATCGATATTAATAGGGAAATAGTGATGGCCCTTCTTGCAGATACAAAAGTGAATATAGAAATATCTAAAAATGGTGTAGAAGCCTGTGAAATGTTTGAAAAAAACTATAATAAATATGACTTAATATTTATGGATATTCATATGCCAGAAATGGATGGTTATCAGGCAACTAAAGCGATTAGGGCAATGAATAATAAAAAGGCCAAAACTGTCCCAATTATTGCGATGACCGCTAATGTATTTAAAGAAGACATTCAAAGATGTCTAGAAGCGGGAATGAATGATCATATAGGAAAACCACTTGATGTTGATGAAGTGTTAAATAAGATGAGAAAATATCTAAAAAAATAACCTTAAAACGATCATATCTATCTTTTAATTCAAAGAGCCATATAAAATAAAAGGTTCTCTACTTGGAAATTAATAACAATCTCCAAAAAAAGAGAACCTTTTTCTTTTTTTGCTGGTGCCTCCAACGAGAATCGAACTTGTATTTCAGCATTACCATTGCTGCGTTTTGCCATTAAACTATGGAGGCGCACTAATATTTTGCATTGTTTTATTAAAAATGTCAATCATCTTAAGATGTTTATTTGGTGTTAATTAGTAATTGTGCTAAAATTATCTCATCAAAGAAAGGATGAAAAAAATGAGCAAAAGTAAATCAGCATTTTACCTAATTATTCTTTTGATGTTAATAATAGGACTAATAGCATCCATTTCAAATTACTCTGGAGTTAATTCGCCTGCTAGAGAACTTGATTTTATATTTGTCTATATATTTGCCTTATATGGACCAGGATTAATGGTTCTTGCTATTATTTTTTTGTTGGTATCAAAAAAGAAAAAGAAAGATTCTTTGAAAATAAAACGTTTGGATTTATTCTTTTTAACATTTTCATTTATTCCGCTTTTATGTGATGTTTCTTTAGTGTTATTATACAATAGCGGAATCTTTATTCCTTGGCTTAATTTGTTGCTTACAATCAGTATTAGCGTTTCTAGCATTTTATTAATTGTTTTTTTCTTTCTAAAAATAAGAAAAGAATTGATTGAAACAAATATCATTGATAAAGACTTAAATGCCTAATATTTTCAAATAATAATAAATATTTAAAATTGTGGTATCTTTTTTTAAGAGCTTCGTGTATAATCAAGATAGTGATTTTAAATCGCGAGATTAAGAAGGAGAAGTATCGATGACTGGAACTGTAAAATGGTTTGATGCTGGTAAAGGCTATGGCTTTATATCTACATCAGAAGGCAAAGACATTTTTGTTCACTTCAGTGCAATTCAAACTGATGGTTACAAAAGTTTAGCCGAAGGCGACCAAGTAGAATTTGAAGTTAAAGATGGCGATCGTGGACCACAAGCTGCGAACGTAGTTAAACTATAAAATTTTTGCAAGGTATTAAAGGGAGCGAATAGCTCCCTGCTTTTTTTATTTGGTCTTAAAAATAAAGAGTTGACAGCGTAATTTTTATGTGTTAAATTAGAATATGTCAAAATAAGCAAGAGGTAGCGATGCAGATTAGTAGTATGAGGAGCAGGCATGCAATGATTCATATGAAAGGCAATCATCGCCGAACAATATTTTATGGCAATAAAGTATTGTGGGGTTATAGGAAATACTTATAACACTCCTACATTAGTAGAGGCGCTGCGTAAAACCACAAATATGTGTTTTAAAGTGTCCTCTTGGATGCTTTTTTTGTTCAAAAAACAAAGAAAAGAGGAAAAGAGAATGAAAAGAGTTTTGAGTTTTATGGTTGCTTTAATAGCAATAATAACCTTAGTTGGGTGTTCTTCTGATAATAGAGAAACATTCACTGTCGGATTGGAATGTGCTTATCCCCCATTTAATTGGGTTGAAACAAAGAAAACAGCTACAAACTATCCTATTGAAAACCTTCCAAGTGGCTATGCAGAAGGATATGATGTTCAAATATCAAAAAGAGTTGCTGAAGCCCTAGGACGCCGTTTAGTTATTAAAATGATTGATTGGGATGGTTTAGCATCAGCACTTCTAGCTGGAGAGATTGACGCCATTGTCGCCGGAATGAGCCCGACCGAAGAAAGAAAAGAAACGATAGATTTTACTGCTGCTTATTATACTTCTAATCATGTTGCAGTTGTAAAAGCAGGAAGCAGTTATGTTAATGCAACAACCTTATCTGATTTAGCTGGAGCAGTAGGTGTTGGACAGTCTGGAACTATTTATGCAGATTTAGTAGACCATATGGTTAGCGAATATAACTGTACCAAAATCGCTAACAGAAAAACAGCACCTTTATGTGTCAATAATATTTTAAACAATGAAGCCGATTTCACGATTTTTGAAAAACCGGTTGCTTTAGGGTATGTTGCAAACGACCCAAGATTAGTGATGTTATTTGGAAATGTTGATAATATTTTTGACCTAAGCGATGAGGATAGAGATGTTGCAATTGGCATAAGAAAAGAAGATACCGAGTTAAAAAGTGAGATTAATCATATTTTAGAAACCATCGGTACTGATACAAGAGAAACATTAATGGCAACTGCAGTTGAAAACAGCCCAGTTGGCGATGAATAATGAACGATAATAAACAAGATACTAATAATTTCTTTTGTAAAATAAAAAAAATACTAGTAAGCGGGTGGGATGGTTTTTGGTTATTCTTTCACCGTCTTTATTCCGCTATTGCTAGATTTTTCAAGTTTATATACCGTTATTTATTTCAAAAAGGAATATATGTTGCTATTAAATTCATTTTTAAATATGTTTTTAGATACATTTACTTAGGATTTAAGTACTTCTTTAAATATACGATAGTATTATTATTTGTAAGTATAACTAAACTATTTGTTAAAAATAACGAAAATAAAGACTATCACTTAAAACAAGCTAAAAAAATAGGTAGTATCTTTGTAATAGCTTCATTGGTTATCGTAGGAATCATTTTTTATGATTACGTTTTTGATTATACATTAGGGTATGTATTCAAATTTGGTTTTTATGTGTTTGGACAAATGGATAATAGTATTGGTCGTATACTAACTAAATATAACGAATTACTATGGCATGGTACAAAAACAACAATAATCCTTTCTGTACTAGGAACTTTAATTGGTTTTTTTATGGCATTAATTATGGGGTTGTTAGTCACTCAAAAAGAAGATAAAAGAAATCGTTACGGAACCATATATTTAAAAAAATTCGGAAAGTTTTTGACTAAAATATATGTTACCGTGATTAGAAGTACTCCGATGATGGTTCAAGGAATTGTAATTTATTATGCGTTTTTACTGCCGGTTTTTAATATGAACGCTAGTTCTTCCATTTATCCAGCTGTTATTATTGTCTCAATAAATACCGCCGCCTACCTAACAGAAGTAATAAGGGGTGGTATTGAATCAATTGATAAAGGACAAACTGAGGGAGCGAGATCCTTAGGATTATCATCATGGAAGACAATGACCTCAGTTGTTTACCCGCAGGCAATCAAAAACTCAATGCCAGCAATTGGAAATGAATTAATTATTAACATCAAAGATACCTCTGTTTTAAGTGTAATCATGGTAACTGATTTATTTTATATATGTCAACAAGTTATTTATGCGACTAACCTAGATTGGATTACCTATTTGATTGCGGCAGCTATTTATTTAGTTCTAACGTTATCTTTTTCAGCAATTTTAAGGAAAGTTGTCAAGAAATTTGATATTAAGCCTAGAAATTTACCTAGTGCCAATTAGGAGGAAAAATATGGGAAGAAAAATAGTAGAAATCAAAAATATATATAAAAAGTTTGATGATTTAGAAGTCTTAAAAGGAATCAATTTTGATGTTAATGAAGGTGAAATAATCTCTATAATCGGTTCATCAGGCAGTGGTAAATCAACGTTACTTAGGTGCATAAATTTACTAGAAGAACCAGATCAAGGAGAAATAATAGTAAACAATAAAAACATCCTTAGTGCAGATAGTAATGTAAATGAATTAAGGCAAAAAATTGGCATGGTTTTTCAAAACTTTAATTTATTTAATAATCATAATGTTTTAGATAACTGTATGTTAGCTCAAAGAAAGGTTTTAAAAAGATCTACTACTCAATCAAAAGAGATTGCCTTAAAATATCTTGATATGGTTGGGATGGTTGATTTTATAACTCAAGATGTTAAATTACTTTCAGGCGGTCAAAAACAAAGAGTGGCGATTGCAAGAGCTTTATGTATGGAACCGGAAATTTTACTGTTTGATGAACCAACATCGGCCCTTGATCCAGAAACCGTCGGTGAGGTTTTAAATGTCATGAGAGACTTAGCAAAATCTGGCATGACAATGGTTGTTGTTACTCATGAAATGCAGTTTGCAAGAGAAATATCTAACCGCGTTGTTTTTATGGATAAAGGAATAATCTTAGAACAAGGAACACCAAGAGAATTGTTTGAAAACCCAAAAGAAGAAAGAACAAGAGAGTTCCTAAAAAGATATATGTAGGCATTGTCTTAATGCCTTTTTTGTTTTATAATAGAATATTCCTAAGAGAGGGAAAAATAATATAAAAATAAAGGGGTTTTTATGGAAAATACAAAAAAAGAAACATCTATCGGCATGAAGATATTCAAAAAAATACTGATAGGTATCTTATCTTTATTAGTTGTTTTATTGATTGTAGTAGGAGTTTATGTATCAGTTATTACGGCAAAATATTATCGAGTCGGTGATATAGAACTTACTAGTACCTATAGTAATGAAAATATCGATTCAACCTCTTTATTGATGCTAGATATGAATAAAGAATATCAGGTAGCAACTTACAATATTGGTTTTGGCGCATATTCTGAAGATTTTACTTTCTTTATGGATGGTGGTAAAAGCGCAAAAGCTAAAGATAAAGATTCAGTTCTTTTTAACACTCTGGGTGTGGCGAAAGTTCTTAATTCCTTAGATGTTGATTTTGCATTTTTACAGGAAGTTGATTTATCTGGAACAAGAAGCAGATATGTTGATCAAGTTAAGTTGATTAACTCTAAACTAAATGCTAATTATGAAGTTACATATGGATCTAACTTCCATGTGCCTTATCTTGTTTATCCATTTCATGATCCGATTGGAAAAGCAGAATCTGGTATTGTAACTCTATCCAAGTATGCTTCAGATAGCGCCATGCGCTATGAACTTCCAGTCGATACAGCTTGGCCATCAAAATTATTTGATTTGGATCGTTGTTACACGGTTAATCGATCATCTTTACCAAATGGGAAAGAACTTTTATTAATTAATGTTCACTTAACAGCTTTTGAAAATAAAGGAATTAGGGAGAAACAATTAGCAAATCTTGAGATTTTTCTAAAAAGTGAAAACGATAAAGGAAACTACATAGTCATGGGTGGAGATTTTAATCATGACTTATGGGTAACCTTTGTAGGTGATTATAATAGTGATGAAAAGTATTATCCATCATGGTTGCCAAAAAAGGAAAATATCACTAAAGAAGAAGAATGGGTTCAAGTCTTAAATCAAGATTTTGTTGATTTTTTAGACTCAATTAATTTTTCTTTTAAAATTCCTCTTAACGAGCCAACTTGTCGAACCAGTCAATTTTCTTATAACCCAAATACCTCAAGAGCTTGGGTAATCGATGGTTTTATTGTCTCAGGAAACATTAAGGTTATTGAAGATAGTGTAATGGTAGTGGATGATAGTAGCTTATCTGGTTTTCGTAACTTCTTATATAGCGATCATAACCCAGTTACAATGAAATTCACATTTATTTAGATATTCTTGTAAAATGATTGAGATTGAAACCGTTTTTATGATAGAATGGAACTAGAAATCAAAAGGGGTGGTTGCTATGGATAAAGATTTACTAGGAGTTGCTAAAAGGCATCTAAGTTTATTGTTAGCAGAATGTGATTTGGAAAAACTAAACGACATTAACAACAATTTTGACTGCAAATATGCTTATGATGCTGTTAGTCTTGAAGGAAAAAATAAGATACCCTATGAGGAAGTCATTAATTTAATTAAGACTGGTGATATTCTCAAATATAGTGAAAGGGAAAAAAAAGAGATTTTAAATCATCATAACACGTTTAAACATGTAAAAAAGATGGTCGAATCGAACATTTCACTAACTGAAGATCGCTTAAAGGATTTACACGAGATGTTGTTATTAGATATTATTACTGGTGGAACTTACCGCAATGTAAATATTCAAATATTTGGGGCTAAGCATCAACCACCCGATAATGTCAAGGTTTATGACAGAATGAAAAAATTATTTGATAACTTAAAATTGATGGAAGATGGTATCGAAAAAGCAGTTTATGCTCATGCTCAAATCGCTAAGATCCATCCGTTCCTAGATGGTAATGGAAGACTTGCCCGCCTTGTTATGAATTATT
>JAJDIT010000013.1 GCA_030266845.1 Acholeplasma sp. OttesenSCG-928-E16
AGTCCAAAGTCTGATGAAACCAATAAATCAGTATTAACTTTTCAAGTCACATGGACTTCAAAAGGAGCCGAAACTGCTGAAGCTACGTTAGAGGTAACATATAGTCTAAGCGCACTTGACCCGGTTTATGAGAAACTGTTAGAAATTGATGTTTTATATAACACCGCTATCACTTTAGATGGCAGTGCAGTAACAGTGACAGTCGAGATAAGTCTAATTGAGCCTGAAAATAAACTGGAATATGATGTAATTGCAAACCAAGACATCGTCATTCCATTTACGTTTAAAGTACTAGTTTAGGATTCGATTTTTGCAGTAACTAATAAGTCATCTTTGATGTTTTGATAGTAGGAGATGCCAATCGGAATTTTTATATCTCCTACTAAAACGACTTCTTTAGCAGAGATTTGTCTAATATAAGCATGATTGATGATATAGGATTTATGAATTCTTAGGAAGCCTTTATAATTAGATTCGTTTAAAAAATCCTTAAAAGATCCGTAAAAAGATAAAGTCGAGCCATCCAAACTGTGGATAGTGATAGTTCGTTTGTCGCTTTTTAAAAAAACGACATCGTTATATGAAACCGAGATGCTTCTTCCTCTAATTTTAACAAAAAAAGAATCAGAAACACGGTATTTAATCTTCTTAAGAGCTAACCAAAAACCATGTTGTATAGTTCTTTTTGATACTTCATCTTCTAAAATAAAAGTAGTAGGAAAAGCATCGAAGGTTTTATAAACTTCATTAATGTCCTTGCCGATAAAGATTACTTCACCATGAAAACCAGTCTGGCGAATACTAACAACAAAATCTACGCTAGATTCACCATTTTCAAAATTATTAGTATACAAAATATCAGGATAATTGCTGGTGTTTTCTAAGAAAACAAAAAACTCAGTTAAATCAGCGATGATAATAACTGTTAATTTGACATCATATATCTTCTCAAGATCCAGAAAAATATTATATAAGAGCTTATGATATTCTTTTTTTGGTTCATAAAATAATATTCTATACATATAAGAATTATACCGCAAGTAGCGGATTTTAACAAGAAAGATCAAGAAAATGAGAAAAACATTTTTGTTTATATTTATTTTAATAGTTTCCCTTTTTTTAGGAACAAAACCTTTTTTTTCCTATTGGGGTATCACAATTTTTGAGACCTCAAAAACAAAAAACGGTTTAGTTACAGTTGGCAAAGATTGGAATGATTTCTATGATTTGTCTTTTTACCAATTTGAAAATGGAGCCCTAGATGTTTTTGCAGGGTATAATCACACATATTTTATTGGAAATGATTATAAACTATATAGTTTTGGTAATAATTTAAATGGAAAACTAGGTGTGGGAGATGAAATAAATAGGTATTATCCAACCCTAGTGGAAGAACTAAAAACTAAAAGAGTAGTTAAAGTAGATTCAAAATATCAAAATGTGCTTGCCTTAACCGATCAAAAGGAAGTTTATAGTTTTGGAAAAGGCACATCAGGAGCATTAGGTAATGGTCTATCAATTAATAGTCTTATTCCAGTTAAAATTCAAAATATAAATAATGCAATAGATATTGCAACAGGTGATGAAATCTCGGCTATTTTGACTACTGAGGGGATATATGTATCTGGGAAAAATCAAAGTGGTGCGATGGGTGATAGTAATCTTAATCTTAACTATTATCACTTTACAAAGTTGAGTTTTTTTGATGATAAAGATATAGTTAGCATCTATGCCACTATGAAGTCCTTTTTCGCTTTAACAAGCGATGGAAATCTCTATACCTGGGGTGGTAATAGAAACGGTGAGTTAGGAAATGGAACCTTTAGTGATTCTCATTATCCAAGCTTAGTTACAATACCTAATGAGAAAATAATAAGTGTTTCAACTGGTTTAAATCATGTTATAATTCTAACTGATCAGAATTATCTATATGGCTTTGGACAAAACCTTGATTATCAACTAGGAAACAATACCGAAAATAACGCTAATAGACCAACCTTAGTCTATCAAAATTTTAGAACAACTAATGATAGAAATAAAAAAATCACGAAAATCGGATCAGCCTCAAATAGTAACTATATTATTTTAGAAAATGGCAGCGTTTATGGGTTTGGAGATAATGCCTTTGGGACATTAGGATTTGATAGAAGTAAAGTATTAGTTAAGATACCAACATATAATGCTACTTTAACTTCAAAAAAAGTCAAAAAGTTAGTGGGTGGTTTTGGACATGGATTATTACTTTCAAAAGATAACAATTTCTACGGATTTGGAAATAACACTAATGGTGAACTTGGGATGGGGCAAGGAGTAACTACTGTTTATGGGCAAGTATACCAAATAAGTAATTCAAGAGTTATTTTAAAAGAAGTAATCAAAATGATGCCAGGATGGGATATCAAAGATACAATTAATGTTTTATATCCACTCACCACTTTATATAGTGATAGTACATTAACGGTATTATTTTTAATAGAAAAAATGCCTAGTTATAATTTAGCAGTCTATGGAAGTTAACTCTATATTTATCTAACAAGATAAAGAAACTATAAAAAATGATCATAAGTTGTTATAATGGATATAAACAATTTTATAAAAAGGAAGACATTAATATGAACATAGATTATAGCCTATATAAAAAAATTTCAATAAAGAAAAAAGAAGAAATAATTAAATTCATCAAGGATAAATTTGAAATTAATCTAGCAAAAGCTTTAAAAATTGATCGAGTTTCAGCTCCAATCATGATAAATACCTCATCTGGTCTAAATGATGATCTTTCTGGTAAAGAGAGAAAAATTCAATTTACCCCTTTATATGCCAAAGAACAAGTAGAGATAGTTCAATCTTTGGCTAAATGGAAAAGAAAAGCCTTACATGATTATGGATATCATGAAGGCGAAGGTATATACACGGATATGAATGCAATTAGGCAAGATGATCAAATGGATGAAATACATTCATTGTATGTTGATCAATGGGATTGGGAAAAAATAATAAATAAAAAAAATAGAACAATTTTTTATTTAAAACAAGTGGTTAATAGAATAGTTAGTGTTCTAGCCAAGACAAATGATCAATTAATCAAAAAGTATCCTATTTTTGACTACAAAGTAACGAATAAATGTTTCTTTATTAAAGCAGAAACACTAAGAGAGAAGTACCCAAATCATACTCCAAAAGAAAGGGAGTATTTGATTACAAAAGAATATAAAACGGTTTTTATAATTGGAATTGGAAAAAAGCTGAAAGATAAAACGATCCATGATTTTCGAGCTCCTGATTATGATGACTGGTCCTTAAATGGAGATCTTTTATTATACCACGATGTTCTTGACATCGCCTTAGAGGTTTCTAGTATGGGTATAAGAGTAGATAAGGAGTCTTTGGTTTCTCAGCTTAAAGAGATGGACCTATTAGAAAGACTAAATTTCCCTTATCATCAAAATGTTTTAAACGAAACTTATCCTCTTTCAATTGGTGGTGGCATTGGGCAATCTAGAATTTGTTTATTACTGATGCAACAAGCTCATATTGGAGAAATCCAAGCTAGTTATTGGAGTGAAGAAGAAATTAATAAACAAAAAAATAAAGGGATTATTTTGTTATAAAAAAACCTCTAAAATTCTTAGAGGTTAGCTTTTTTTTTATAGTACTTACTGAGGAAAATTTCAATGTTTTGGTTACATTCTTTTTCCAAAACATCTTTGAATTTTGCCTTGCTTTGTTCATCCTGAGTTGCTAGGACAACACCATAACATAAGGCGATATTTTTTTCAAAATCGGCAACATCATTTGCTTTTTTTCGGCAAACTGCTAAACAAAAATAAAAATAATCTAACAAATAAAACGAAGAAGCCTTTAAGCAATTATTGATACCAAGTAAAGAGAATTCAGTTGCTAAATTAATATCTCCCTTTTCATCTAGGTGCCTAATTAAGCGATATAACGTAAGATTTATAATATTTACATTCTCTCCATAAAGGATAGAATCCTTATCCGAAAAAATTGATTCAAGCTTTGAGGCAATTTTATCTTTGTTCTCCTTTTCAACTGAATTTAATAATATTCCAAGGGCATATAACTCGATTGTTGAAAAAGTTTCTTCTTTAAGTAAATCCGGATAGTTTATTAATTTTGATATTTTATTGATTAGTGTTTCAATTGTGATTTTTCTGTTATAATAGTCTAGAAGAGATATCGTTAATTCAAACATCACTTTGTTTTCTTTTTGAATTAGGGTGTCCTTGTTAATCGTTTTAAAAATATTTTTGGCATTCTCAAAGTTGTAGTTAACCACCGCATTAAAGAATAGATTAACGTTTTCGCTTTCTTCATATTGTTGTTTGGAAAATTCGCGCATAAAAACTTCAAAGCGAAATCCAAGTTTGTCGACAAGAAGAAGGATTACTTCAATTGGCGCTTTCACTTCGGCAGTAAGATATTTTCGATACAATCTTACGTCAATAACGCCAAAAGAAAGCTCTTCTTGAGTCACATGTTTCTTTCTTCTGATTGCATCTACAAATTTGAATAAATCGTTCTCTATTTTCTTTATCATAAAAAAGTCTCTTTTTCAAGGCCAAAATTGGCCTTTTTATTATATAATAAACATATTATAATTACGTAAGAAATATATGTGGAGGGTTATTATGAAAAAAATGGTATCAATCGTCTTATTAGTAATCGGATTACTAGTGACATCAGCTTTCTTAGCGAAGGGTTTTGGTTTGAATAACCATGTGAAACCAGTAAGTGAAATTAATCATCATGAGCTAGGCATAAAGGATTTAGGAGATCCACCATTTCCACCGTTTGGCGTTAAAAAATAATACTAATTAAGCGCTTTGTGTGGATTGTTTTCACGTGTATATTATACCATCACGGAAATTGATCCGTAAAGAATTAAAACTTTTTTCTCTAAATGCAATTTAAATTTGATGATTATGTATCAAAAGTCGATATGTAGTGGTTATTTCTTCTATATTGCTTTTAAAATTTCTTAGATAGGTGATTTGATGCAAATAAATGCTTGGGCAATTCTAAATTTTATAGTAGCGATATTTTGTTTAGGAGCAACAGTTTTTTTCAATAAAAAAATAAAAAAGCTAAATTATTCTTCTTATGTACTTTTAATGCTTGTCTTGATGACATTGTGGAGTCTTTTTGCGGGAATTGATATTTTATTAGTTGATCTTTCTGATAAGTTATTTTTTACAGATATCTCCTATGTTGTTTATACGATGCTTATTCCAAGTTGGACTTTATTCATCTTTTCTTACTTATCGCAAAAAAATCAAATTAAAAATCCGATAGTCATCATCAATTATTTGTTTTTCTTTATTTGTCTATTGATGAAGTGGATTAATCCGTCTGGAATTTTTTATAAAGATGCCGGTTTGATTGAGCAAGATGGCATAAAAATATTAGATCTGACATATGGTGCATTCTTCTGGGTATACATAGCAGCCACATATGTGATGTTAGTCATTCAAATAAGCATTTTAATTGTAAGTGCTAAGAAAAAAGTAATTAGTGCAAGACACTTTATGCATATATTAATTGCAATCATCGCACCAATTGCCTGCAATTTACCATATATATTAAAAGCAATTCCATTTGATGCTACAGCGTTTGGTTATGTAGTAAGTTGTATTATGGTGATTCTTCTATATAAAGAGAATTTTTTCGAACACATGCCTATATCAAAGAACTATGTGTTGGATGTAATATATGATGGAATCATCATTCTTAATAAAGATCTTATTCCAGTGGAATATAATCAAAAGATTTTTAATATCCTTCCAGTTAATGATAAAAAAAATCCAGATTTAGAGTTAATAGATGTCATAAATTATTGGAAAGGCAGGTATTTTTCCGATGATGTTATTACCACCTTTAGAGATTCTTGTATCACTAAGGATGGCGAAAAGTATTTCAAAGTGACCATCAAAAAAATATTTGGATCCAATGGTAAAATCAGAAATTATTTTATTTTATTGGAAGATGAAACGGATATTTATGGAATCAAAAAAAGAGTAGAGTTTTTGGAAAAGCATGATGAAAGAACTGGATTATACAAAAAAGAATACTTTTTAAACAGAATAAATAATATTATTGAAAAAAGTCCAGCAGAGGAACTTGCGGTAATTTCTATTACAATTAATAACTATAATGAATGTCTATATGCTTATGGAGCAGACATTACCTCAAAAATTATGGTTATTGCCTCAAAGAGAATTAGAAATATCATAAGAAATTCGGACTTAATCTCAATTTTTTCAGAAAATGAATTTTGCGTATTGATTAGAATCGTTGCTGATGATCTTCAATCGTTTTCCAAAGAAAGCCTGCTTGAGCTCATGATTCAAAGATTTGAAATGACACTAGCTTATCCAATTAACGTTGATGAGACAACAGTTAACTTAAAAGTATCGCTAGGAGTTTCTTTTTATCCTGATGACTCATTAAATAGTGCTGAGTTAATAGCGATGAGTAACGTGGCAAGAGATAATAATGGTGATAAACAATTTTCTTGTGGGTATTTCAAAGGAATAAATAGTGACGAGTATGCTAGAAAAATCAAGATTGAAAATGACATATTAACCGCCCTTACCAACAAAGAATTTTATTTGGTCTATCAACCGCAAGTAGACTCTAGAAACAATAAAGTAGTTGGATTAGAGGCACTTATCCGATGGGAACATCCAAAACTAGGAACTATCGCTCCTAACGATTTTATCCCGGTTGCCGAAAAAAATGGGAAAATTAATGCGATCGGCAAATGGGTATTAGAAGAAGTGATTAGGCATCTTGATTTCATGAGGGAACACGGTATTAATGATATCAAAATTAGTTTAAATGTTAGTTTGATTCAACTAATGAATCCAAATTTCTCAAAAGAATTTATCAAGACAATTCAAAAACATCAAGTTGATCCTAAATTATTGGAAGTTGAAATCACTGAAAGCTACGCGATGAATCCAGAAATGTTAGCTCATAAACACATTTCTAGCATCAGAGATGCTGGTATTAAAATAGCGATTGATGACTTTGGGATGGGACATTCTAGTCTAACTCATTTAAATAAGATCGATGTTGATACGATAAAATTAGATAAGGTCTTATCGCAAGATATCTTGACTAATGACACTTCCATAAAGGTTATTAAATCGATAGTTAATATGTGCGAAGATTTATCACTTGGTATCGTTGTCGAGTGGATTGAAGATAAAAAGCAGGTCGAGATGCTTAAAGAAGTTGGCTGTTATGTGATTCAAGGATTTTATTATTCTAAACCATTGTTGCCGATTGACTCGATAAACTTTATCATGAAAAACAACAAATAATACGATATACCAACAATAACTTGAACTTTTTAGAAAATGCAACTATAATCTAGATAAAATAGATGCTATATAAGAGGTTCAAGTTTTTATTTATATATATAGTACTATTATAATAAGAGGTAGATATGACTATACTTCAAATGAGATATTTTGTTGCAGTATGTGAGAATGGATCGTTAAGCCAAGCAAGCAAGGTCCTATTTTTAACGCAGCCGACTCTTTCAATGGCAATTAACCAATTAGAAAAAGAATTTAACTTAGTCTTATTCGAAAGAAAAAACAACTCGATGATATTAACAAAAGAAGGAGAATACTTTTATGATAATGCTAAGGCGATATTAGAAAGCATTAGTTCCTTTGAAAAAAGTCTTTTGGAAATATCAGAAGATAAACAAAGCATTAGGATTGGAGTTCCTCCGATGATTGGCTCTTTCTTATTTCCGAAGATTTATAATGAATATATCACATTAAATCCGGGAGTTAAGTTTGAAATTTGGGAAGAGGGATCTCTTTCAATTAGAAATAAAATTCAACAAAAGTCCCTTGATCTTGGGTTTTCAATTTTAAATGATAGTGCGAATGAACAATACGAAAAAGAAACGATATTAGAAACTGAACTACTATTTTGTGTAGCAAAAGATAACCCACTATCGAGTCGGTCTAAGTTAACGATTGAAGATATTAAAAACGAACCTATCATGCTGATGAAGGAAGGTTTTTTTCAAAATAGATTAATAAATCAACTGTATAATGATGTTCAAGTTAATCCTAAAATAATCTTAGTTTCTAGCCAGCTTTCAGTGATTAGAAATTTTGTCAAAATGAATGTAGGAAGTGCCTTTTTAATGAAAGAATTGGTTGATCCATCCGATTCTTCAATTATCGGGATTCCATTTTCTGAGGGACTGAAAATCAATATTGGAATCATCTATCGAAAGGATGCTAAGATGCCGTCTGCAGCGATGGATTTTATTAATTTTTCTAAACGTTACAAAAAAGAGTATAAAAAAAATCTATAATGTATAAAAAAATGATAAGGATAATATTCTGATTAACAGTTTGTTTTAGCTGTTTTTTTGTTATAATCGGGGTAAGAGGTGCGAAACATAATGGAAAATAAAGAAATAAAAAACAATAAAAAAAATTTATATCAAATTGTTGTAAGCGCTTTAGGTAGAGAAGGAATTCAGACGCTTATTTTATTTTTAGTGATTTGCATCTGTTCTTTGTTTGCAAGCCTAATTCAAACTGATTTTGGTAAGGTCTCTGTTAGTAATCATTATTTTGATGCTAGAGATAACCAAACGGTCGCTTATGATCTATATGTGCCTGATAGTGCAACAGAGGAAAATAAAGCTCCTTTGATAGTTGTTATTGCCGGTTTCCAAAGAAGTAAAGAAACACAGGGACATGTTGCCTTAGAACTAGCAAGAAGAGGATTCGTGATAATTAATATTGATCCATATAGTCAAGGAGATTCCTCAAGTAGTGCTGGCGTTCAAGGGAGTGCGATTGCAACGGTTGAAGGATATGGAGCATTTGATATCATCGATTGGGTTTATGATAATGATGATGTCTTACCATATGCTGATAAAACAAGAATCGGTGTTACAGGTCACTCGGCTGGTGGGAATGCTGCATATCGAGCTGCTGTTCACTTTGGACGAAATTCAGTTGATAATGGGGGAGTAAGTAAAGTACACTCCATCTTCATTAGTGGATATGTTCTTTCGATTGACTCAAGCATCACATATTCAAAAAGTAATATGGCTATGGATTATGCTTTTTATGATGAAGGGGCATTTAGAAACAAGATTAATGAGTCTGCACCAGAAGGGACTTCAAAAGCTGATATGGCTTGGTCGATTGAATCGCATGATTTTGTTAATTCTGGATTATCACAAGCGGGTATCGATAATATTCCTTATAGCAGTGAAATTGAAATTGGAAAAATTTATGGAAATCCTAATTTAAGAAATATGCGTCAAGTATTTAATACGGCAACTATTCATGCTTTCCAACCATATAGCAAAGAGGCTACTAGTAACATAATTGATTACTTTGAAATAGCAATGGATTTTCGTAGTGATTCACTAGAACCAACAAATCAAACCTGGCAAGTAAAAGAAGTATTTACAACAATCTCGTTGGTTGCATCATTAGCGATGATAGTACCACTTGCAAAACTATTATATAGAATTCCATTTTTTAAGAAGTCCAAAAAAGATCCAATAATAAACAAGGAAAAAAGAAGTATTCCAAGACTATTAATATTTATTGGGACATTTATCGTATGTGCTGCCTTTGCCGCTTTAACATATTTACCAAGCAGCGCCCTAACATTAACTTTATTTAAAGATGCTTCAAATTCAGTTAACACTTGGTTCTTCCCACAAAGAATGACAAATGCGGTGATGGTTTGGGCAGTACTTAGTGGTTTATTCTCAGCAGCAGTTTTCGTTTTGACACATCTCCAATCGATTATCGTGAGCCAAAAGGAAGTGAAACTAGGAATAAAGGAGAAAACAGAACTAGATGGTTGGGGTATCAAAATAAAGTTGAAAGATTTATTAAAAACAGTTTTATTAGCTTTATCAGTAGTGGTGATTTACTTTGGGTTATTAATGCTAATGTATGCTATCTTCCATGTTGATTATCGTTTTATCTTCATTATGGCTGCAAGACCATTAAATGGGAAAGTACTGATCCAAATTTTGATGTATTTTCCATTATTCTTTATCTTTTATTTTTCTAATTCAATTCGCGTTAATGGTTCCCAAATGCATGGAAAGTTGCCAGAATGGGCAAAACTTGTATTAGCTGGATTAATGAATATTGCTGGACTATTTATATTACTACTCATCCAATATGTAACTTTTGTTAGTACCGGAACAATAGCATTTACGGAACTTGCTGATGGAACAACTCAGTGGTTATACATCAATATATTATTTACTTTATTACCTGTTATGTTTATTATGCCTTTCTTTAATAGATGGTTTTATAAAATAAGTGGTAATTCATATTTAGGACCAATAATTATTTGTTTAATATTCATAATAATGACTTTAAACAATTCGGTAGCATATATACCAATCTAAGGAGGAAAAAAATGAAAAAAATATTTGGTTTAATATTACTCGGTTTAGTGTCATTTGTTTTAGTTGGTTGTCCAAATAACAATCAACCAAAAACATTTGAAGTAAAGTTTGACACAGGTGAAAATGGAACGGTTTTTGCTTCACAATTCATCAAAAATGGTGGAAAAGTTGATGATCCAGGAACCCCAACAAGAGATGGTTTCCATTTTACAGGAAATTGGAAGCATGGTGCTTCTAATTGGAATTTTGATTTAGATATCGTAACCGGAAACATGACTTTGGTTGCAGAATGGACGGAAGTAACTACTACTCCAACTAATATTTTGATGAGCGATGATGCTTTTTCATCAGTCATTATATTTAATCAGGCGAGTGCAAATGTTGATAGTATTTCAGTCCAAATAAAAGCAGATAACGGATCATATGTGGACTTAGCTGGTACAGCATTAATTATTGATGAAGATGTAGTTGATACTGTATCATTTACACCTACTACAATTCCAGCTGGTGGATATTACACGGTGAAGATAAAAAGCGGAACTGCTGAGGGTGTTAGTGCTGAGGCATTATTATTCGCTGGAAGTGGAAGTGCAAGTAATCCATATCTAGCAAGTAAAGTAAAAGATATTACTTCACTTTTAGATAACGTTTCTTATAGCGACAAACATTTTCTACAAGTAGCTGATATTTCTTCAACATTAAGTGATCCAATTACGATAGATGCAAGCAGAAAAATATCTTTTAGCGGAACATATGATGGTGGAAATAAGAATTTATTATTCACAGGAGATGGTGGTTTATTTCATAAGATTAACGCTTCTGGAGTTGTTAAAAACTTAAGCATTTTAGAAGGAACAACCATTTCATCAATGGCAGAAGATAACTATCCTGTTGGTTCAATCGCTGATGAAAATAGCGGTAAAATTGAAAACATTACATCAAGAGCACAAGTTACGGATTCACGTTTACAAGGAACTCTAACAGCATATTCTGGATCAGTAGATGTGGCAACACAAACTACTGGAGCAGGTGGAATTGTTGGTATTAATAAAGAGTCTGGTCAAATCAAAAATGTTACAGTAAGTGGTAGTGGAGCTGTTAAAGCCGGAAGAGGAATTGGTGGAGTTGCTGCCTGGAACTTTGGATTAATTCAAGAATCATCAGTTAGTGCAACATTACCAGCTGGAAATCAAGCAAACTCTGGAAAGACAACTAACTCTTATTCTTATGGTGGTGGAGTTGCTGGATTCAACTTAGGAACAATTGATAAATGTGTCGTCTCTGGTCGTGTTTTTGCCCAAAGTGCTTACGCAGCTGCTGGAAATGGTAATGAATTAATTCAAGTTGGATTTGGTGGTATTGCTGGATATAATGCAGGAACTATTTCAGAGTGTTCATTTGCAAGAAGTATGTCAGTTAAAGAATTTATTGATAAATCACAAGCTGCAGAATTAAATGATGCGGCAAACAACTTAGGTGTTGCCTCAATTCATGGGGATGCATATGTTGGTGGATTATCAGGAATTAACGCAGGGAGAATTAAAAATTCATATGTGGGTGGAGCATTAATCGGTGGTAGAGATTATATCGGTGGAGTTGCTGGTCTTACATTAGGAGATGGAAACATTTCAAACACTTATGTCTTTGCAGAAATAGCGATTAAGGATGACGGTGGTATTAAAATAACTGCCGCAAACAGTAAAACAACAGTTACAAAATATGATATCGCCCCTAGTGGATTTGAAGCTACATCAACATTTTATAAACCATTACTTAATTCTGAAACTGGTGCAACTTGGGCCCCAGGAGCGCTTCAATCTCCAAAATTGCCGGAATTTTTAGCAGGTGATCTAGCAATAGTTGGAAACAAGTTTGCTAGTAGTGGAGTTTTATTGTGGCAACAAGGAGCGGTAACAGGAGTTAATATTGTATTAGAATCAACAGTTTTAGCTCACGGTGAAACAGCAACCTTAGAATACTCAGTTACTCCTTCAAATGCCCCAGATTTATTTACAACATGGACATCAAGTGATGAGGCAATCGTCGAAATCGTCGGTGATGGAATAATAAAAGGCGTTGGTGCCGGAACAGCAACAGTTACAGTAACAACAAGAGATGGTGGACATACTGACATCATCGAAGTAACAGTACAAGATTATAAGAAAATAACTGATGTTACAGTAACGGCTACTAAAAACGGGGAAGCATTTGTACTTCCTGCCGTAAATGATTCAACAGCAAGACCAAAAATTGAGATAGGTACAACCCTTGTTATTACAGTTTCAGTTTTACCTGAAGACGCCGACTATCAAGGTTATACAATCAGCAGTTCAAACACTAGAGGAGTAGCTAAAGATAACGAATTTACATTCGCTTTAGGATCAGGTTATGGAAGTGTTAGTATCTACATCGATTTTGATGATTCAAGTGTTGGCAGATATAACTATCGTTTTGAAACAATAGCAGTAGAGGAAGCAGGAGAAATTACTGGAACAGCAAGTTGTGCCGAAGTGACATTAGGAGCGGAGGGAGTTCAAACCGATAAAGCGACTGTCGAATATGGAACAGTCTTAAATATCGTAGTATCATTTAGTCCAAGTAACCCTGATAATATGAATTATACTATTTCATTTAGTAATGGAAGATTAATTCTAAATGATGATGGAACCATTAGTGTTAGAGAATCTAGTCCTGGAAACGTAACCCTAACAATCACCTTTGAAGATGATTCCATTCCACCTTTAGCTTATTATTTTACAACCGTTGATCCAGAAGCAACTACCTAAGGTGAAGACATGGACGTGATGAGAGAATCTTTAGAACTTCATAAAAGGTTAAAAGGTAAGATAGAAATAAAAAATAAGTTAAACGTTAAGAGCATGGATGATTTATCATTAATTTATACTCCTGGTGTGGCAAGTCCTTGCTTAGAAATAAAAAACAATCCAAAAGAAGTATTTAATTTAACAAGTAAGAGAAATACAGTTGCGGTCATTAGTGATGGGACTGCAGTGCTTGGATTAGGAGATATTGGACCACTAGCTGCCATTCCAGTAATGGAAGGTAAATGTGCGATATTTAAGCGATTTGCTGGTGTTGATGCAATTCCTATTGTCTTAGATTGTAAAGACACTGAGGAGATTATTAAAACTGTTTTAAACATTGCTCCTTCATTTGGTGGCATCAATCTAGAAGATATAAGCGCACCTCGTTGTTTTGAAATCGAAAAAAGGTTAGATGAACTCCTAGACATCCCGGTTTTTCATGATGATCAACACGGAACAGCAATCGTTACAGGAGCTGCCCTTTTAAATTCCTTAAAGATTGTAAATAAGAAGATATCAAAGATTAAAATAGTAATCAATGGTGCTGGTAGTGCTGGTATTGCAATATGTAAATTTCTACTTGCATTAGGGGCTAAAGATATTATTCTTTGTGATATTTTTGGCACAATTGTCAAGGGTTCAAAAAACCTAAATGAAGCCCAAAAAGAAATGTCATTAATGACAAACAAGAAGAAAATAGTCGGTTCTTTATCAGATGCGATTAAAGGTGCAGATGTCTTTATTGGAGTTAGTGTTGGCAATGTTGTTTCAAAAGAAATGATCGCTTCGATGGAAAAGGATGCAATTGTGTTTCCACTAGCTAATCCAGTTCCAGAAATATCTAGGGCTGATGCTTTAGCAGCGAACGCCAGAATCGTTGGCAACGGATTATCAAACTACCCTAATCAGATTAATAATTCTTTAGTTTTCCCAGGTTTATTTAAAGGAGCATTAGATGCCAGAGTCAATTCTATTACAATGGAAATGAAAGTTGCTGCCTGCAAGGCACTAGCTAAAGTAATCACCAAAAAAGAATTGTCTGAAGATTATGTAATTCCTAATATTTTCAACAAAAAAGTATGCAAGGCGGTAAGTAATGCCGTAATTAAGGTAGCGAATAAATAAATGAAAAAACTTTTCTTATGCATCCTGTTAGTAACTTTATTGCTAGCAGGATGCTACGAACCGAATAATAATGATAATCCACCTAAGGTAAATAAAATCGAAAAAGAACAATTACATGGAGATTATGTTTACTGGCATGGAAGACATCACTACCAAAATGATCTGGAGTATTTTTACCATACGGCAACTGGTTTTAGAGTTTCCTTTACTGGAAGAGTTATCATTATTAACTTTGAGCTTTCAAATAACAAAAATGATGTTTATTTTTCTATTTCAAAGGATGGTTCAAGCCTTTTAGAGGACAATGTTTTTATCCTTTCTAACGAAAGTAAAACCTTGACTATTTCTTTTGAGACTTTTGAATCTCACTCAATTGAAGTAATAAAAAGAAGTGAGCCAGAGGATGGGACCACTTCTTTAAAATCAATTGAAACAAATGGCTATTTGACAGAATACGATAATCATTATCAAGATAAACCGCACTTTTTATTAGTAGGAGCATCTGGTATCTCAGGGCACGGTGCCTTGGGTGAACCAGGAGAAAGTAGAACTACAAAAAATTCATCTAGCTTGCATTCATTTGGCTTTTTATCTGCCAATCACTACCAGGGGACATATGAGTTTGTTAGTAATTCAGGGTGGGGACTAGCATTTGGCTATAATGATAAATCTGGAAAAAATAACATTTTAAATGCTTACAGTAAGATTGGAATTAGTTACAATCAACAAATAATCGACATTGATTATCCATCAAGAAAAACACCAGACATCGTAATAGTGAATATTGGAGGTAACGACTATAGTGCAGTTATCAATCAACTTGTCGGTCCCGCCAAAGAAGCAAAAATTCAAGAGTTTAAGAATGCAGTAGCTAGTTTTATCTTAAAAATAAGAGAGGAAGCTCCAAATGCTCATATTTTCTGGACAATGACCTCCGGTTCCTTAAATGGTAAAGCGGCAGGACAGGTTTTTGAGCTATTAGACAAAAAAGATAAAGATTATGTCCATATGGTTACAATTTTAGGAGTTGCCGAAGGTGGTGATTTAGCTGGGGCTAATAATCACTGTAGCTATCTAACACACACTAAGTCAGCCAACTTATTGATTGATGAGATTGATAAATACCTTATATAAAATAAAAAGAACATTAAAGCCTGTGAAATGAACCATCAGTTCATAAAACAGGCCTTTTCTTTTAAAAAAACAAAACTGCCTAAATTTAAGATAAAGAAATATGCTATAATCTAAAATGAGGTGTAAGTTAACTTGAAAAGAATATCTAATAAAAATCTTTATATAATTAGTATTACGTTATACCTGGTCTTAAATATTTTAAACACATACCTTTTAACTATGGGTACTTTTAATCGATATATTACTCCCTTTGATTACTCTTTCTTGGGAACTTTCAACGCTATTATTGGTAATTTAGCGATTCTATTGTTTGTCTTAATATTCTCTTTTATTTTTGTTAAAAGAAGAAGAAAAAGAATTTTAGTGCTAGTAATTGCGACTCTATTTTTTAATATCTTGTTATTCTCATTAACTATTTATACAAAGTATTATGGAACTGCTTTTACGATTAGCAGTCTCAATTCATTTAAAAACCCTTCAGCAGAACTAGGATTTTCAATCGCCCTTGAAACGGCTAAAGAATTATTTGTTTATTACAGAATAATACTTTTTATTCCTTTTTTAATCCAACTAGTTATCTTTATTTTATACAATAAAAAGGAAATAACTAGCGAAACTACATTACTAAGAGGAGTTAAAAAACCAGTGATTGCCATTATATTATTAATGATTCTAATGGTGGTTAATATTGGAATTTTTAGAACACTAAGTAATAAATGGCCATTAAATGCTTCTAGGTCAACCTATGCTAGTCAGAATGTTGGAGTTTATAGCTATTTATCATATGAACTAGTAGGCATTGATTTTAGTGTTAATGCTAACGATTATTTTGCTAAAGATGAAAACATCTATGATACTTATGATTCAATCAACAAAAATAAGACGTCATATGTGAACGAAATAGACGGTAAAACATATAGCAATATCCTAAAAATAGAGGATATAGGCAATATTAACAATGATTTTTATTTAGATACTAAATATCAGGGATTATCCAATTTAAACGGTATCTTTGAAAATAAAAATCTAGTTTTAGTGCATCTTGAATCATTTAATTACTTTTTATTAGAAATAAAGGAAATAAGAGATCAATTACCATTTCTAACGACGCTTATCTCAGAAAGCTATACATTTGATAATTTTTACGCCAATATAGGAGTTGGAACATCAGCAGATGCTGAATTCAGTGTGCTAACAGGCTTGTATCCAATTGGCACATCTACCCTCTATTGGGATTATACAGACTCATATAATGAATCCTTTAAACCAACTTCATTAGTTCAATACTTTAACGATAAAGATTTTGATACACTAGCAATTCATGGTGACAACAAGACTTTTTATAACAGAGAAAATGTCTATGAAAAGATGTATGAATTTGATTATTTTTATAATATTGATGACTTTGAAAAAGATGGGTATACTAACGATAATTACAACCATCAAAATCCATGGATCAGTGATTATGCATTAATGGATGTATTATATGAGAAGCAAAATGAAGCCACTAATAATTATTTTATGTTTCCGATGACGATGATGCCTCATACTCCATTTTTGTATGACCCATATGAAAATACGGATACGGCTATTAAATATAGCGATACTTTTGAAAATAACCTCTCTAGTTTAGCTTTAAAATATCTTCACTACATGAAATATTATGATGAAATATTAAGAAGAATGTTTATTGATCCAAACACTAATCAATTTAGAGGAAACAATAATACAGTTTACTTATTTTATGGAGATCACGGATGCGGGTTAAATATCAGCGATATCAGTACTATAATGGGTAGAACTTTATCAAAGATTGAACATCGTAAAATATTAAATCAAGTATTTGGATTTATGTATGTTCCATCTGCTAATTATAATCTTAATAAAGCGATCAATGAAGGTGAAATAAAAGGTTCTCAAGCGTTGGTTAGGGGAGAGGCTGATTTATATAGAACAGTAATAGAACTATTCAATTTACCAGTAAAAGATGATATGTATTTCGGAGTAAATATGTTTAGTAAAGAGCCAACTTTTTCAATTGATAATCGAGTTTTAGATTGTATTATTGATGGGAATGCATTCTCCATGCTAGATACAAATAAGACGATAAATGACTTAGTAAATAGTAGTATATATGATGCAGTATTAAAAAGAAAAAAGCTAAATGATGCTTTAATAGTAAATCAATATTTTTATCTAATTAATAAGCGATGATTCATTATTAATACTTTAGAATATGGCTTCACTAAAATAAAAAAGGGAATTAAGATGGAGATAAAACTAAACAATATATCTATAAATTATGAAGAGTATAATAATGGTTTTCCACTCATTTTTTTACATGGGAATAATGAATCATTATCGATATTTAAAGATGTTCCTTCTTTGTTAAAGGAAAATCGAATTTTTTTAATTGATAGTAGAGGCCACGGAAAATCCAGCAAAAATGTATCAATTAATTATCATTTGATGGCAGAAGATGTAATTGAGTTCATCAAAAAAAAGGAAATAAAAAAACCAACGATAATTGGCTTTAGTGATGGGGCAATAGTCAGTCTATTGATTTCAATTAAAGAAAAAGAATTACTTAATAAGCAAGTCTTAATGGGAGTAAACATTAATCCCAAAGGGATAAAAAATAGGTATCTTTTTTTAATGAAATTAGGCTATTTATTTAATAAGGATCCACTTTCAAAAATGATGATCAATGAGCCTAATATCTCGCTAAGTGAACTTAACTTAATTAAAACTCCAACTCTTATTCTTTCTGGTTCAAAGGACATAATTAAAGAGTCGCATACCAAACTAATAGCTAGTAATATTAATAATAGCGTTTTAAAGATTCTAAATAAAGAGACACACATCTCTTATGTGATAGATAATCAAAAATTGGTGAATTACATTCAAGCGTTTATCAAGTAAGTAATCAGATAAATTCTTTTTTTAGATATTTATCATAATCACCACGGTTGCTCTTATTTTGATAAAATGAGATCACCGAAATATGAACCATTACGGACATGTATGATAAAATCGGCAATAAAAATAAGACAATATATGATAAGTAGACCCATGTCAGTGCCACAAAAATCAAAATATATTGAGCTAAAATAGAAGCGATTTGTAGTCCAAAGACGTGAAGAAGTGCCCGATCTTTGAAGATAATCTTTTTTTGATACCTTCTATTGTAGACCAAATATGAGGCAAACATTTCTTTAAACGAATTTAATAAAGCGCTAAATAATGGCAAAATAAACAATGAATAACTCCATAAAACCGTAAAAATTAAGTATGCACTCCAAGTTATAATACTTGCAATCATCCTAATAGCGATGCCTTTAGCACCAGTTAAGGTGTTTTCATTTTCATATTTTTTTCTTAGTTTAAACCGACAAAACCATTCGCCAATTTCTCTAGTTGCGATAAAATTAGCGAGCGTCAAAATAATAAAAACGACTAACAATAATCTTAGTTTAAAATCTGTATCCTTTAATAGATCTAAAATCCCTAGAAGAAGTTCCCTAAAAAAACTAGAAGATAAAAAAGTATCTGCACGCATATTATTAAAACTTTTGCCACTAAAAGAAATAATAGAATTCAATAGTTCAACATCATATTTTAATAATGTTCGATAAATCCCTAAGTAAAAGAAAAGGGCAGTCATCAAAATACCAAAAGAAATGAACCCTAAAAGAATAAAAAAATATTTATAATATCTAAAGTAATTTTTAATAGTAACCTTAGTCATTAGTATTAGTTTCCTTAACCTCTCTTAAAATCTTGTTTATTTCTTTTAGGTGGAATAAAAGAGAAGTTAGTTTTGCTTCATCTTCATTGATAAACTGCATACTAAGTCTATTGAAAGCATTTTCTAAGACTTCTCCAAAGACTTCTAAGCCTTTTTGTGTTATAAATACATTGACCTCTCGTTTATTATCTTTATTTGGAATGCGTTTCACTAGTTTTTCTTTCTCCAAATTAAAAACAAGCCTTGTTAATTGTTGTTTAATAATTCCAAGTCGCAAAGCGAGGTTTTTCATGGAAAGTCCATTTTCGTGTTTTAAGATAATGAAAGTTGAAAATTGTAACTTTGAGATTTTAATACCACTAAAATTTTCAAGAGCATTTAAAGAACTTTTGACGATATAATTGGGGATTGAGTCAATTATTTCATTGACTAATTCTTTGATCAAAGCAGATTTCATTAAAAATATACCTCATATAAACATATTATAAGGTTATTATAATAAAAATTGTAATTGTGGGCAATAATATGATTAGTAAACTTTTGTTGACAATTAAAAAATCGAGATGTAAAATCAAAATATTAAAAAAGTAGGGGGCACATATGTTAAGGCTAAAAAAGGTAGTAAAAAATTATTATGTTGGTGATAATGTAATTGAAGCATTAAAAGGGGTTGACTTATCTTTTAGAAAAAGTGAGTTTGTTTCTATTTTAGGCCCTTCTGGTTGTGGGAAAACAACGATGCTTAATATTATTGGTGGATTAGACCAATACACGAGTGGTGATTTAATAATTAATGGTATTTCTACTAAAAAATTTAAAGATCATGATTGGGATGTTTACCGTAATCACCGAATCGGCTTTGTTTTTCAAAGTTATAATTTAATTCCTCACCAAACAGTTTTAGGAAATGTTGAACTTGCCTTAACTATCGCTGGATTATCAAAAGTAGAGAGACAAGAAAAGGCTAAGAAAGCCCTAGATAGAGTAGGATTATCTGATCAATATTATAAAAGGCCAAATCAATTATCAGGTGGACAAAGCCAAAGGGTAGCAATTGCTAGAGCCTTGGTTAATGATCCAGAGATTTTATTAGCAGATGAACCGACTGGCGCATTAGATTCAGTAACCTCAGTCCAAATTATGGACTTAATCAAGGAGATTGCTAATGAAAGATTAGTAATTATGGTTACTCATAATGCAGATATCGCCGATAAATATTCAACAAGAATTGTAAAACTTCTTGATGGAAAAGTAATTGATGATTCAAATCCTTTTTCCGAAGAAGAAGAAAAAAAGGAAGTTGAAGAAATAATTGCTTCAATCAAAAAAATAGAAGAAAACGAGACTAAAAAGGAAAAGAAAAAAGGCGAAAGAGCTAAAATGTCTTTTTTTACGGCATTTATTTTTTCAATGAAAAACTTACTAACAAAAAAAGGTCGAACCATTATGACTGGTTTTGCGGGTTCAATTGGTATTATTGGTATTTCATTAGTTTTAGCTATTTCATCAGGAGTATCTAATTTCATTGTTGATATGCAAGATGATTTATTATCTGGAAATCCAATAGAAATAACCGAAACTACTTACGATTTAAATGCCTTAATGGGCAATTTAGGACCAGTTGATGTTATTGAAGGATATAAAAAAGATGGATATATTTCAGTAGACTCATTAGTAGAAACACTAATCAAAAGAGTTGATGATATTTCAGCGATTGCCGTTAAAAACGATATTGATGAAGCCTATGTTAACTATGTGAAACTAATGCCTGAGGAATATTATTCAGCTATTGATTTAGGATATGGAATTGATGTTACCAATAATATATTCACTGATTTTCATATATCTACTGGTGATACCCCACAAAACATTTCATTAAGCTCATTAACTAAAATATACACATCACTATTAAATGAAACCGAATTTAAGGAATATAGTTCATATATAACGAGCCTAACAACAATTATGCAGCAAGCTCCTGCTGATGCTGATTACATTTCAACACAATATGATTTAATCGCAGGCACAAACGTAGCAAATGCCTATAATGAGGTTATGCTGGTAGTAAATAAAGAAACAGAAGCAACGGATCTTTTATTAGCCCAATTAGGATATTATACTCAAGAAGAGTTTTTAAATATCGCTTATCGTGCCACAAACACTACTGAAACATCTGGTGGTAGTGGATATGATCCAGACCTCGATAAAATGAATTTCTCATATGAAGAAATCTTAGGTAAAGAATTTTACTATTATCCAAACGATCAACTATATAACGAAAACTATATGATTGATCCTTTTACACCATTTACTTATAATTATAAAAATGACGGTTCATTTACTGATGGTGTTCCTCTAAAAGTAGTAGGTATCTTAAAACCTAAAAAGGAAGTATCATACGGTATTTTAACAAGAGGTTTTTATTATACGAAAGCTCTTACTGATCATATTTTAGAATCAAACAAAGATTCAAAGATTGTTAAATATATGGAAACTGCTGATATTGATGGATTCACATATGTTGCTAGTCAAGGTCAAAAAGTAACCTATACATATGAATATGTGTTTGATGGAACTTTGATGACTGCAACCGGGATAGTTGGTGCCGATTCATCGATGGCTTTATTGGATTTATTCCCTGGTATGGGAGGCGGATCTGGCACTCCTTCAATTGTTTCTTTATCAAAAAGACACCTAGGAGGTAATGATTTAGCTAATAGACTTTCTATTTATCCTAAAAACTTTGATTTAAAGAACGAAGTAACTAAGTACCTAGATGCCTGGAATGATGATGGAATAATTAATATGGAAGGATTTCCACCATTATCAAAGGATGATAGAAGTAAGATTACTTATACCGATAGCGTTACATTAATCGTTTCATTAATTAATAATATGATTAATATCGTTACCTATGCATTAGTCTCATTTACCGCTTTATCTTTATTAGTTTCAACGGTCATGATCGGTATTATTACTTATGTTTCAGTAGTTGAAAGAGTAAAAGAAATAGGGGTTATTCGTTCACTTGGTGGTCGTAAAAAAGATGTTAGTAATCTTTTTATAGCCGAAACAGGAATCATTGGTTTTGTTGCCGGGGTTATTGGTATATTAGTTACTTACTTGTTATCTGGGCTTATCAACTTAATTATTGGTAGTTTATCAGAAATATACACCTTAGCTGCCCTTCCTTGGTGGATGGCACTAATAATGATTGGGATTAGCGTCATATTAACATTAGTATCTGGAGTTATTCCAGCTAGAGCGGCGGCAAAGAAGGATCCAGTAGAAGCATTAAGGACTGAATAATATTTTAAAAAAACTCTTATTTAATTTTAAAGTAAGAGTTTTTTCTTGTAATAATGGATTAGATATTAGATAATTTAGGCAGGAGGACATATGAAAAATAAACATCTAAAATTAGAAAAACTATATAATGTTCGTGATTTAGGGGGATACCATACCCTAGAGTCCAAAATAACAAAAGATTATAAGTATATAAGAGGAACCGCCAAAGGCACATTATTAGATAAAGAAAAAGAAGACATTTATCAACTAGGTATTAGGGTAATTATTGATTTAAGATATGGTGATGAAATAATAAAAACTCCCCATCCATTAAAAGGATACAAAGACATTAAGTATTATAACGTAGATATTGTTGGATCTTTTAAGAGTATGGTTGATGGAAACTATGAAGATATTGCTGACCTTTATAAAGTATGGATTGATCAATCAAAAGATAAGTTTAAAGAGGTTTTTAAGATATTTTTAAATCATCTAGATGAGGGTATCTTCTTTAATTGTACAGCTGGTAAAGATAGAACCGGAATCATCGCTTATTTATTATTGAGTTTAGCATTAGTAAGTAAACAAGATATTATTGATAACTATAGTGAATCATATCAAAACAACTTAAAAAGGCCCAGTTATCAGTTTGTCCCAAAGGAGCAGCATAAATATTTATATTCTAAACCCTTATATATGGAAAAACTAATTGACTATGTCAATAAAAATTACCAAAATCCAATCAATTATCTAAAAGAAATTGGTTTAGAAGAAATTGAGATTGAAACATTAAAGAACAATTTCTTAGAATAAAGATTTCAAAAAACATTATTTAAAGTGGTATAATTTTAATATATATTAAAAATTTGGGGGAATAAAATGAAAAATATAATTGATTTTAAGGAAAAGGTTGCCCACTCGCTTCAATTCATATTATTAATTGTCTTAGTCTTGGTATTCGTAATTAATAGTGCAATTTCATTGAGCGCATCAACGGTTGGAAATTTTTTAGCTACCCTTGCTATTGCCTTTGTTGTAGTGTGGTTATTTATTAAGGGGAAGAACTTTACTAGTTACTTATTAATAACAGTTTTAATGTTTGGCGGTGCCCTAAATACGATGTTTAGAGCTCTTTTTGGCTATAGTTTTTATACCAATACCCATCCTTATGAAAACTATATTGCTTGGGATTGGATATATATTGTATTTTCATTAGCTGCCCTTCTTTATTTACTTTTAATGACTATTTCATACGCTAGTTCAGTTAAAAAGGATTTTAGAACTCCAGAATTAAAAGAGTGGCTAGGTATTGTCATTGTTGGATGTTATTTGTTTTTATTTGGCTCACTTGGCAGTGCAGCTTCTTTATTGATTTTCGCTGTTTTCGTCTTATTATTTGGTGATGAACTGTCAAGCCTTGTTGTATTATTATCGTTACTTATTGAAAGACCATTTTCATTTTTTGTTGAGTTAAGTGATGGATCATATGAGTTTAGCAATTCAATTTATTATTGGATAAACAACATCTTAGTTATTTTATTGGTAGTCTTTATAATAGTAAAAATTGTTTTTTCGGTTTTAAGCCTAACAAATAAAAGGTTAAAAAAATACGAAGAGATCGAGCAAGAACCGGCTGAATAATGAAGATTTTATTACATATATGTTGTGCACCATGTGCGATATATCCACTTGAGTCAATTAAGAGTAAAAACCATCAAGTAAAAGGACTTTATTTTAATCCAAACATTCACCCTTTAGAAGAGTTTAATAAAAGGAAAGAAACATTAAAAGAATATGCAAAAATGATTGATTTGGATGTTGTTTATTTTGATGATTATATGGAAGAAAAATGGCCAAGTTTTGGTGATAAACGCTGTTTAAATTGCTATCATATTAGGTTAGATTTCGCTTTTAAATACGCCAAAGAAAATGGATTTGATGCCGTTACTACCGCGCTTTTAGTTAGTCCATATCAAGATCATGAATTAATAATTAAAATAGCAAATGAGCTTTCAAAAAAATATCAAATAGCTTTTTACTATGAAGATTTTAGAGAAGGTTATCGGTATGGAAGAGAAGTGGCAAGAAGCCTTGGGCTTTATTCTCAAAAATATTGTGGATGTATACTATCAAGACAAGAAAGAGAAGCAGAATTAACTTTAAAAGGGCGTACATTATAAGGGGGAAATCATGATAAATGTGTTAACGAGTAGAGGTATTATTAATCAAGGAGATGTCTTTGTGTATTTAAAAGAATACATAAAGTCTAGTCATAAGGTTTTACTAGTTAACTTCTCATTTTTTAAGAAGTTTGTTAAAAATAAAGAAGATTATGAGTTAATTTATGGAAATAATGGATCCTATACAAATCGGATAATTGATTCATTTTTTCCTTATGGCATTTCAATGAAAAACTTTGATATTTTGCATTACTATAATGATACTCATGAGACCGCTTTAAAGAAAATAAAAGCAGCTGATATTATTTATTTTCCAGGGGGAGCTCCTGATGAGATGATGGATAGAATCAATGAATTCAAAATAAAAGAAGCTTTAGAAGATAAAGATAAAATCTTTATTGGATCATCAGCAGGAGCGATGATTCAATTTAACCATTATCATATTACTAAGGATAGAGATTATAAAAAGTTTAGTTATCAGGAAGGATTACACTTGATTGATGATTACTTCATCGAGGTTCATTATAAGAAAAATTTTAGATACAAAAAAAGCCAAAAAAGAATCTTCAAAGATCATCAAGAACCACTTATTCAAATCCCAGATAGCGGTTGTGTGATAATTGATGATAAGAGGATTTTTTTGCTTGGTGGGGCTAAAATAATATCTTATACGCCATAAAAATCATTTACTTGTCAAAAAGATTACATTTAATGTATAATTGTATAAATAAGTTGTTTTTATTTAAAAAACATGATATTTTAATTATTGCGTATTAATATGAATTATGATTTGGAGATAAAATGAAAAACATCAGTAAAAGAACGACAATTGTTTTAGTAGCTTTCATCACGGTTATTTCAATCGGATTAGCTTTTTTATATTTTTATGTTTCAAACAACTATTTTAACAGTAAAGCTGGTGAACAATTAGGTAATGTAAATACGACCCTTTCACTAAATATTGATGTGAACGTTGAAAATGATCATGCCCTTTTAGAAAAGAAGGTAACTGATATTTTAAATGCTGGGGATGACATTAGAGTAATCATCAATCAATCTCCTGAATTGTTTTCGCTTGGAAATAGTACGCTTGTTTCATCTGGAACAATAAATTCAGAAGGAAATTATGTTTCTATCAGTGACTATGTTTATTACTTTAGGGAAGGACAAAGAGAGTTTAAATTATTATTCTCATCTAGCGTTGCCATTTATTCAATGGACGAAGCATTTTCTAACGCTTCCAATGTTGCAAATAAAGATGATAAGCTAATTGTTTTTCGTACTAAGGATGGATATTGTTTCATGTATAACGCTAATAACTATTTTTCTAATATCCTTAAAGCTAATGAGGAAGGTTTGAATTATACTTTTTACTTAGCCGATTCACTTACCAATCTTTATTATAGTAACAACGAAACAAAAAAAGAATATATTGATGCTTATATGAGCGATTCATACGAAAGAAGTGAATTGCAAAGTGAACTTAGTAATCTAGATTTTAGAGACAAGGTTAGCATTCTTAATTTTAATGGGACTAGATCTTTTGTAGCAAGAAGAGTCATCGATAGTAAGTTATTTGTCGATAATAGAATTTCTGATGATCCTAGTAGTGCCTATTCTCATAATTACACAATGATGCTTTTTACTGTTTATAATTATGCTGATGTTAGAACTGATGTTAACTTTTTAGCTTTTATTTTAATAGTGATCTTTATAGTTGTTGTGGCTTCTAATGCAGCCTTAGTATTTTATGTGTTGCATATGGTTAAAAAGAAAACCTCATCAGCAGAAGGAGCTAAGAATTCATATTTAAGACAATTAAAAACATATAGTATGGAAATAGTTGGTAATGGTAACTTAAAAAACTTTAATGATGTTTTCAAACAAGAATTTATAGACTTTGAAAAATATAAAAATATTAAAGATTTAAAAATCATGAGTGATCTTGGACCGGATATTGTCTTATCTCGAAAAGAAAGCTTTGTTGGTGCGTTTGTCAAAGGTGGTCAAGAGTTTTATATCAAGTTTGAATTTGTTAAAACAGTTCTTAGAACGGTGTTAGTTGGACTAGATGTAACATCATTAGTATCATCACTAGAAGAAAGCCAAAGGCTGGCTTTTAGAAATCAAGTTTCCGGATTACCAAATAAAAACTCACTTATGAAGTCTCTTAAAGAATTATTTGCTCAACAAGGGTTTTTAGATAAAAATAACTCATTAGTTGCTATTAATATCGCTAAGTTTAGATATGTTAACCAAATCGTTGGGACTAGAATTGCCGATACAATTATTGTTGATATTGGAAATGAAATATCTGAATCATTAGCAAGACATGGATTTAACTTTCAAGTATTTAATACCATTGCAGATAATTTTATATGTTTATTAGAAAATATAAAAAACTATGATGATGTTGTAAGGTGGGTTGATACTTTCTTAGATGAAAGAAAGAAAAAGAAAACTGGAAATTCAATCTTAGATATCGAACTAAAGATTGGCGTTTTCCATTTAGCTAGAAATGAAGAATATAGTGTATTAACTGTTGATACAGCATATGAATCAGTTATGGAAGCATTAAATGCCGCAAAAGACTTATCAACAAATAGAGCTATATTTGATTCCCGCTTAGGACAAGTTTCAAGCAGAAGAAAAATGATGGAAATGGACTTAATCGAAGCGATTAAGAAGGAAGAATTCATCATGTATCTACAACCTCAATATTCGGCCTCAAAACAAAAAATTATTGGTTTTGAAGCACTTCTTAGATGGGATAATCCAAAATATATTAATGAATCACCAGCAAGATATATTGAAATTGCTGAAAGCAATGGGATGATTATAGATATTGGAAAGATCATTATAAAGAAGACTTTTCAACTTGCTAGAGAGTTGGCAGAATATGGCGTTTGTATTTCGATGAACGTTTCGCCTGTGCAAATCTTACAAGCTGGATTTGCGACCGAAATCGTCGAGGAATACAAGAAGAATAACTTGAAACCTGGTCAAATAAGTGTTGAAATTACCGAAACGTTCTTAATTACTTCTTTTGAATTAATTATTAATAAGGTTAAAATATTGAAAGAACAAGGTATTTCGATTCACTTAGATGACTTTGGTACAGGATATAGTTCATTATTATACTTAAAAGAGCTACCAATTAATACGATAAAAATTGATAGAGGGTTCGTAACTCATCTAGAAAATGACAAATACTCTAAATCGATTGTATCGATGATCTGTAACTTAGGAAAGAACTTAGGGTTTGATATTATCGCTGAGGGTGTTGAAAGACAAACACAAGTCAACCTTTTAAGTAAATATGGAGCCGATATTATTCAAGGATATTTTATCTCAAAACCAGTTCCAAAAGCTCAAGCTATTGAATTATTAGAAAAATACAATGGTGGAAAAGCGAAGATATCGGCAACTAATACCGATTAATAGAGGAGATTAATATGCCAGAAGCTTTACAAATTGTTTTAACGATTGTTTCAGTAATTGTCGTAGGAGGACTCAGTTTCTTATTATGGCGTTCAATCGTAAAAGAATCAAGGAGAAATAAAGAAGAAAAGAAATTAAGACTTGAGGGAATTCTAACAATACCTGAATTCACGAGTTTTGTTTCGGCGTATATTACTAAAGTTAATAGCCCATTTTCATTACTTTATATCGACGTTGATAGTTTCTTAGAAGTTGGTGAAGCGTTTGGCGAAGATGAATCTTATCATACCTTAGAAGTACTAGCCAAAAGAATTAGACAAGCATCTCCTCAAAATGCTAAAATAGGTCGTTTTGATACCGATACATTCGTTGTGTTCTTAAATAAAGATTATGATAGACTTCAAATATTATCACTTACTAATAAGATAAAAGAAGCAATCTCGGAACCAATTACTATTTTTGAAGATACTGAAATATCTTTAACTGCTTCAATTGGTATTGGTTTTTATCCAATCCATGGAGAAACTTTAAAAGACTTATTAAAGTCCTTAAAACTTGTTAACTATACAATCAAACAAAATGGTGGTAACGCGATTAAGATTTATTCGGCAGAAGACGAATCAGAAGATCTTACTAGTCATATGGAATATTACTATCAAATTAGGTCAGCTATTGAACAAAAGCAATTCCAATTATATTTTCAACCGATTATTGATATTGAAAACAAAAAAGCTTATGGGGTTGAATCACTACTTAGGTGGAATCACCCAGAGCATGGGGTTTTAGCACCAAATAGATTCATTAATATTATGGAACAATCAGGTGATATTTATTGGGTTGGACTTTGGGGCTTAGAAACACTTATTCAAGCTTATTATGATTTTGCGAAGATTGAACCGGATATAAAGGTATCATTTAACCTTTCTCCAAAACAGTTAGTAAATTCAAACATCGCCAAAGACTTTTCAAAGATTATCAAAAAATATCGAATTAACGCTAGTAACATTATTTTAGAAATTAGTCAATTTGGATTGTTTGATCGCCAGTTAGAAGTTATGGATAACCTAATCCAGTTAAAAGAACTTGGCTTTAGCATTGCAATTGATGGTTTTGGCTTTGACTTTAATAACCTAACCAAGGTTGGGAATTTAAAGCTAGATATCTTAAAACTAGACAAAAACTTCCTAACTGAGGAAGACACACAAGCAAAAACTAGATTCATGGAAGCATTAGTTGATATAGCTGATGAAAATCAAATGACCGTTATTTCTGAAGAGATCGGGGAAGTTGAGTTATACGAAAAGGCTTTATCTTATCGCATTAGGATAATGCAAGGATATTATTTATGCAGACCTAAACCAAAAGATGAAATTGAGCTATATTTAACGAAGAAAGAATACTTAGATGTCATTGAAAGAGGCATTAGCAAGGCAGATGAACAAGAAGTTAAAGTAAAAGAAGAGAAAGAAATCCGTGAAAATGAAGAAGTTCTGTCAATACCAGCTGAAAAATTAGAAGAAGAAACTAAGGAAAATGAATAAGTATTTTATTTAAGTAAATAAAATAAAAAAAAGTTCATAAAATTATTGACACACCTTGAAACATATGATATTATATTGGTACAAAGGCAAACCCAAGGAAACTTGGCGGCGCAAAACTAAAGGGCCTGTAAAATGGTAGCCAGTTGCTCCACATGGAACAATTGGCTTTTTTATTTGTTAAAATGTGTGAAAAAAAAGTTCAAAAATCAACCGAT
>JAJDIT010000014.1 GCA_030266845.1 Acholeplasma sp. OttesenSCG-928-E16
AATAAGCGATATTATCGTGGAAGGTTATCAATTAAACTTTGATCCAAAAGTGACTTCTTATCAATTATCGGTTGAATACGATATTTCATCAGTAAACGTGATTGTCAATTCTAGTGATCCGCTTGCGACTACATTTGGAAGAGGAACCCATAAGCTTTATGGCGGAGAAAACACGATTACTATATATGCGCTTGCCCAAAATGGCACAAAAGGAACAGAGTACACGATAGTAGTCACCAGAAAAGCACCGCTTGATCCAACAAAAGATAACAATAAACTTGATACATTAGTCATTGATGGATTCCCGCTAACTTTTGATTCTTCAATCACAGAATATTTCCTAGAAGTTCCATTTGAAATATCAGCAATTAATTTAATAGCAAACGCCAATGATCCATATGCGGTTGCGTATTCATTTTCTAAAGTAGCTGAAATTGTTATCGCAGATACACCATTTTGAACACTACCAAGGTTGTATGTGAAAACATCCGGTTGAAAGTCTAAAGTAAAGCCATCAACGATAATATTAGTAATATTGTTATTGTTAGAGGCACCCTCTCTATTGATATGAATTAGGTAATGACTCCCTTCGTTTCCAGCTTGTGAGACAGCATATATATCTGCTGTATTTACAGTTCCAGCAGTTAGAACTTTCGTTCCTCTACCAAATACTTGCGCTTTTGGATCAGAAGCGGTAACGTTTATGGTCACCTGTTTTACATTATGGTTAACAGTAATAAAATACTCTAAAATAGACTTTTCAAAGACGAAGTCAGTTCCTAGAATTATAATGTTATTAATTTCATTATCATCTGATAGCTCACTTGATGATGACTCTCTGATGATGATAATCTTGTATCTTGTTCCTTCCCTTCCAGATTGAGCTATGGCATAAACATCTGTTTGGTTTGTTCCAACCAATAATGGTAATGCTCCAATACCTTTTAAAATGGCTTTTTCATCTTCTGTAGTTGCGATAATATTAACTGATGAAACATCAAATGGAACTTGAAATTGATATTCAACTGTATTTTGATCAAACACCAAGTACTCTTTTGGATTGTCTCCTGATTTTGTTATACTAATGTTTTTAATATTAGCGTTGTCACTCGGGTTACTTCTAGTAATCAACAATAAATATCTAGTACCCTCATTTCCTTTTTGTGAAACAACATAAACATATATCTCGTTTTCTCCAACCGCTAAGGTTTTTGATCCTTGATTGTAAACCTTAGCAAGAGGATCGCTTGCACTAACTCTAACATTTACCGATTCAACCGCGTAAGGAACGGTAATTTGATACATTGTTGTTAAGCAATCAAATTCGATTGGATAATTATCGATTTCAATATCTAAAATAATATTGTCATCCGGTAGATCTTCTCTAACAATTGTTATATTATATGGAACTCCATCAGTTCCTCTTTGGGATTTCGCAAAGACCAAGACTAGATTATTTCCATAGGATAGAGTTTTAGAACCACTTCCGATGATAGTTGCCTGTGGGTCATTTGCTTCTGCAATAATGTTGATGCTACTGATGGTGTATGGAACTCTAATCGTATGATTGTATCCTTTTTCAAGATCAAGTTTTTGATCTCCAACAGTAATATTTTTAATGGTATTATCATCAGGCAAGTCATCTCTATTAATCGTAATTTTATATTCTAAACCCTTTGTTCCATCCTGAGCAATAGCATAAATAGTAACCTCATTCACTCCAACAAATAAGGTTCTTGAACCCTTACCAATCGCCTGAGCATTAGGGTGTTCAGTTAACACAATCACATTAACGCTGTTAACGGAATATGGCACTATTAACGAATATTCATATACATTATTATCAAAACTTGGAGTAAGTGAATAATTGGAAATACTAATATCAGTTATATTCGCATTGTCGCTTAACTCAGCAACTGAAGCTTCTCTGATGACAACTATTTTATATTCTATCCCCTTCGTTCCATCTTGGGCAGTAGCTTGAATAATTAGCTCATTTTTTCCAACAATGAGTATCTTTGATCCCTGACCGATAACACTTGCATCTTTATCTTCAAGAGTTACAATTAAAACGATGCTTGAAATATCAAAGCTCACAGTATATTCTTGGGTTACTTCTTTCGGATCAAAGACAAATCCTTGGTGGCCATCAAAAACGATATTTAAAATATTAGCGTTACTGCTTGCAGGTCCGCGGTTAATAATAACCTTATATTCTATTCCCTTTGTTCCATTTTGAGCAGTAGCGTAAATAATAAATATGTTTTCTCCAACATTTAAATTCTTACTGCCAGAACCAACAATAGTTGCTAATGGATCATTTTTGGTTGCTGCGATATTAATGGTACTAATTAGATATGGGACATTTAAAACATACTCTTTTATATCTGCCTTAAAAACCGGCGTTAGTTGATATCCTTCTACTTTGATATCAGTAATTTTATTGTCATTTGGCAATTCTCTTGTAACTATTATTGTGTATACAACACCTTTTGTTCCGTTTTGGGAGGTCGCGAAAACTGTGAAGGTGTTTTTTCCATTGCTCAGGCTTCTGGTGCCATCGCCGGTTAATGAGGCATTCTCATCACTCAAAGAAGCTATGATGTTTATTGAAGTAACTGAGTTATCAACAGTTAGTGTGTAGGATTTTTGAGTTTGACTGAAAACTGGTGTTAGTGAATATCCTTCAATTTTTATATCTGTAATTTTGTTGTCTGCTGATAGATCGCTTCTTTTAATGTTGATGATGTATTCTGATCCCTTTAGTCCGTTTTGTGCGGTTGCGTAAATAGTAAATGGATTCATTCCAACCGCTAAGGTTTTATTTCCAATTCCTGTTATCGTTGCCAAAGAATCACTAAGTGTAGCATTTATGGTAACCGATGTTACAGAATTAGGTACTGTTAGGGAATAGGTCTTGGTATTTTGATTAAATAAAGGAGACAATTGATAACCTTCTACATTAATATCAGTTATTTTATTGTCATTAGGTAAATCTGTTCTCGTAACATTTATCGTGTATGTAGTTCCTTTTGTACCATCTTGGGCGGTAGCAAAAATCTTAAAACTATTAGATCCCACCTTGACTGGCCAAGAGCCAACTCCACTTAATGTAGCTCTTTGATCGTTTTTGGTCGCTTCTATTTGAATACTAGCTGTAGTATAAGGAACTGTTAGGAAGTAATCCGTGATATTTTTACTAAAAGCTGGTGTTATTGAATGATCAACAACCAAGAGATCGTTTATCTCATTATCATTACTATAGACAATTCTCGTGACAGTAATCGAATAGTTTTTGACTGTTCCATCTTCTGCTGTTACTTTGATCACCAATGTTCCTGGAACAGACTTGCTTCCAGTTCCACTGATTGTTGCCTTGTTACTGTCTTGGGTAGCTTTTACTATTACCGAGGAAGTTCCAGGTTCGACTGCGGCTTCATAATCAGTAGTTCCCTTATTAAAAGATGGGGTTAGTATAATAGCTGTGCCATTACTATAGGTAAGCTCAAGTGTTTTTAAATCAGCATTTGAATCCCCTTTAGAAACGGTGATTTTTACCTCATATGAAGCAACACTTCCACTTTGTGAGGTGACTTCAACAAAAATCGTATTAGTTGTTCCAGCATTTAACGATAAATTCACCTTTTTTGATGATTGGGTTTCGCTACCATTTATTTTTAAGGTAGCTAAATTAGAGGCTGTAGTTACAGATAGATTAATGTTATTTCTATCGGCATAACTAACTGGTTGAGTCACCGTATATGTATTAGATGATAAGCTACCTACAAGAGGTGTATTATTATTCATTACTGAAAAACTCGATACTAAGTTATTGGTATCTGCACTAAGTACCGTTACTTTTATTGTGTAGTTATTGATTACCGAGCCACTAGAGGATCTAACCTCAACAGAGATATTACTTTCTCCTATATCCAAAGAAAGAGAGTGGTCCGTTCCGCTTGATACAATAACATTGTTAATTCTTAGTCTTGCACCACTTGAGATACTTGCGTTAATATTAACAGTATGTGCATCAGCAAACGCTATTTCATTAGAGACGGTATATATACTATTATTTAAAGTTAAGTCTCCTGTTGTCCAAGATCCGGTCATTTCAGTTTGATTATGTTTAACGCTTAAAGAGGTTAGGGTTGCTTTTTCTTCCTCTGCTAAAACTGTTATAACTATATCCTCGTTTAATACACCTTCAATTTCATCACCCATTCGATCTGATAAGATATAATCAACAATAAATACATCATCTACAAATGAAATAGTTGATACACCAGTCTTCGGATTTGGTGATAATTTAAATTTAACTCTTACAATAAGGGCATCGCTTGCTGTAATCACACTTGAAGGATGAATTGGAGTTGGGTCCCAAGCAGTAAATTCAAGTTCTCCTGGAAATCTACCAGCATGAACATTATTAGCTAGAAAATCCGGACTGGCTTCATACCCTTCGTATGTGAAAACATCCATATCGTAAGAAAATGACATTTGTGCTGCGATAAAATAATCATTTTCACTGCTGTTATGCTTAACCTTTATATCAACATAAAAAGAACTAGTATCTAGTGCTGATATGGTGTTATTAGATAACGTGGTAGCACCATACACAGTGATCGTTTCAGGGGCAGGGGGAGTTTCTCCAGTAACTATGATTGTTGTATTTTCAGTTTTAAAGCCTGGGATTGGTTCTCCCCAATCATCATAAAGTTCTAATGTCACGTTTGTTCCATTATCTGGAAGTATTGAAAATGTATATGTTCCAGGAACGACACTTGTTTTTAGAGTGAACCGCATTTTAACTAAGGTTACATCACTTTTTGTTACATATCCAATATTATTCCACCCAGTTGCTTCTTTTTCGTTAAAAGCATTTCCGGCATGAACATCTGATGAATCAATGTCTGGTGATGGATCAAACCCCTGATATTCAAAGGCAGCTCCATCGTATGAAATCATAAACTGGAATGAACTGAAATATCCGTTTGCCTCACTATTATTTTTAACCATATATGTAAGACTAAATTCATTAGTGTCAGTATTATCGATTGTATCATTTTGCAACGATGTTTTCGCATATAGTGTAATTGTTGCCGCACCATTAAGTGTAATAAATAGAGCTCCCATTACACTTAGTAATAATACAGTAAATAGTATTATCTTTTTCTTCATTTTATTTTACCTCCTTCAAACTAAGACCATCATATAGATCGATCTGTTTGTTAATATAACTATTTATTCTATTTCTATCTGTCACATTCACTCTGCGGTCAGCATTATTATCAGCCGCTAGTAAACTTGCCCCAGTTAATTGAATAATTTTATTAATATAGTTGTTTATTTGGTTTCTATCTGTGACATTGACTCTTCCATCACCGTTAATATCTCCACGAACAACCAATGTTATGCTATCTAAGATTTCAGTTCCACTTACTAGTTGAACTATCATGCCAGTGGCTAAAGTTTTAGTTTCATATTGATTTTCTTCAATTAAAGCTCCGCCTGTCTTGGCATAAACCCTAAGATCACTTAGACTAGCATCAAATTGTTTTAAAAGTAAGTCAAGTGTGTCTCCTAAAGCTAGACCAGTAAGATAAACTTCTTTGCTTTCATCATATTTATAATCTTGTCTATCAATTGGATTTTGATCGTTGTCTATTATTTTAAACGTCTTATTCTCATCAATAACTGTTAGGATTTGTGGTTTACTATAAATAAATATTTCAAAAGTATCATAGACATCATTTAAACCCACTAATGAAACCCTAATAGTAACATCTCCGTCTTTCCACTCTTCTGATGAAAGTTCTAAATCATCAATGTTTGCCTCAATCGTTGTTGAATCATTGTATGTTATAACTCCTGTTATGAACTCCTTTAATTCATTAATGTTAGTTGTAATAGGTATTTCCTTTTCTCCTATATAAGTAACTTTTAGACTCTCTGGTATTATTTCTAAAATGGATATTAAAAGACTGCCTACATATGTTTCATAATTTAGTAAATCAGTTGGTGTAAAGAGATAATCAAATGAGTATTCACCAGAATCTAATGTTGATAGATCATATGATGCCCATTCAATTATTCCTTCTGTTGATCCATCTTCTAACATTATTTCAGGCAAATTATTGGCTCCTAATAAGATGGAATAACTTTTAACTGACGCATTTACGGTTGACATAGCTTTATTAACGATAATGTCTTCAATCTTGATTGTTAAACCACCATAGCTTAATGTTACTTCGTTCTCTTGGTATCTAAATGTATCATTTGTCTCAGTTTGATAGATTATTTCTATATCTTCATGTCTTACTTCCATATTTAATCCATCATCAAAATGAACCAATAATTTTAGTCCTTCTAATTCGATTCCATCAAACGCATAGTATTCTTTTTTAATGATGTCATCTACTACTTCTAGATGAATCATCTTTGGTTCTACTGAAGAAATATTTTCTAAGGTTGTCGTAATGTTATTATTTTCTATTAATCTTATTATAATGATATGATTACTTCCTGCTACACTCCATGTCCCACTTATGCTAAACTCATCTTCTTCTATTTCTTTTTGATTTTTATCATTATAATTAACCTTTACTTCTATCTTTTCTTTTAAACCTTCATTTGTGGTAGTGGTATATATTACTCCACTGTTTTCTCTTATCTTTGCCTCTATTGATACTGGCTCTACTTTGATTACTGTTATCCTAAATGTTGCCTCATATCCACTTTCATTTTCTCTTACTGTTACTATCTTGTTTTCTTCTGCATTAAAGTCTTCAACATTTAGACTATATTCTTCCTTTGATACTTCTACTTTGCTTTGATCATTAAATACTTTCTTTACTACTATCTCATCTTTGATACTTTCTAGATTTGTTGAAGTATATATATTGCTTACTATGTTAACCTCTACCTCTATTCCTGTTTGGTTTACTGCTAGAATATCAATATAAAAGGTAGCTTGAAAGAAAGTATCATTTTGCGTTACCGTAACCAAAACATTATCAGAAGCAGAAAAATTATCGACATATAGGGTATATTCATCTTTTGAGAGTGGTACTTCTCCTCTAGTTTGATCATTATAAGTAATTAACACTGTTAGGTAATCTTTGATTGAATCCAGCTTTGTGCTCGTATAAATTGTTTTGATATCCTCATCCACTATGACTAAAATCCCATCTTGTATCACATCTTTTATTTCTATATCTATACTTCCTGTTTTATTTTTATAATTATAATTATCACTAGGTGTAAAGGTGAAGTTAAATGAGTATGTGCCTCCAGTACTTGGAATTTGATAAGAATCCCAAGTGATAGTACCAGGAATGTCTTTTTCTAAGTAGGAAATTAATGGTAAATTTGCAGTGGAAGTAAAGGTATTTACCTCATCCAAAACTGGGGTAATATTAGGAATTGCCCGATCTATTTTTATAGTTCCATAAACATCCAAAGTATTATTATAATTAGGATTACTGTTATTAATTATTCTTACGTAAACTAAATATTTGCCATCTGTTAACGATTCGGTTGCGTTAGTTCTTCCTAAATTACTATAATCCCATGAAGCATTTATTTGATCCCGATACATAACCTCATAATCATAGTTACTATCTATTATTACTTCGATGTATCTCGTTAAGTCCTTATCATAAACTGCTTCAATATTATTAATTGTAAAGTGATCAAGTGGAATATCAGCTTTATTGATGATAACTAAAACAGGTTCAGATACAAAAATCTCATAATTAGTTCTTGTTATTCTAATATACACAAACTCACTGATGACATCAACAAAAACCGGATTACTTGAGAGCCACTGTCCATTTGATCCAATTTTATATTCGATAATATCATTTAAATTTACACCGTTAGTAATACTAAGTGAGTGCTCATTTCCGTCGTAAATAGTATTTATTCCAATAACCTCAATACTTTCGATTATGCCTAGTAAAACGTTGACATTTATTTCATAGATAATAGAGTCATAGTAAGCCTCGAAAGTTGTTAAACCCAATTCATCAAAGAGCAATTCCTCATTAACCCAACTCCATCCTAAAGGTAAGGAAATTGAGGCTAGTGTATTGTTATATCTTCCAGTAAGCCCTTGAGGTATTAAAAGCCAAACAGCTTCTAACGTGATATTTTTTGAAGGGATTACTGAAAACTCATATTTATTTAGTTGATCTTGTTCGTCTTTTATTCCCCAGTATAAAAAGGCATGGAAATCTTTTTCTGGCACCTTGATATCAAGTGATGAAATGTCACTTCCGGCATCACCAGTGATATATTTTATATATGTTCCTCCATTTGAGTTAAATGATATCGTATAGCGCATTGGAACATTTTTCATTTCTCTTAATGCATTTTCAAAAATATCCTCTAATAAAGCGATATCACTAGAATCAAAATCATTGATTAACTTAATTCCACTACTTAATATAGCCCCAAATGAAGAGTCTGCGTCACTATATTTAATGGCGTTTTCTTCACTTAGGTAATAAGAATACCCATAATATAAATCATCATCACTCGGGTCAATAATTTGGTCTAAATTGTGTGCTTGTCCATCATATATTTTATTGAATATTCGAAGTTTTTCTTGATATATAGCCTTTGCTTCATATAGAGTATCGATAAAGATCTGCCCAACATTAAGATAAGCATCTGTCTCGTTACCAACTGCTAAGATGTAATCTAGTAGTGCTTGTTCTGCAATATTTATATCAGCTTCACTATCTAGCGTAACATGTCCAATATCGGTAATTAATCCTCTTATTCTTTCTACTATATTTCCATATAGTTTAATGAATACAATATCGCTTAGGTTTTGAGCATTATCGATAGCGATAAAATACCATGTTCCAACCTCTAATACATCGATTTCTGTTATTCCAAAGTAATCAACAAAATTCATGCTGTTTAAGTCAATGTTGTTAATATCGACACTATTAGAAAAATAAACTCCTTTGATGCCACTATTTCCTTGGTCGATTACTTCTATTTCTAAGATAAAATTAGCACTTCCATCATGATTAATTGTTAGTATTGGTTTTTGCCTGTCTATTTTATCGATTGTAAAAGTATATCTTTCTGAGATATTACCACTATTATCAATCGCAAACATATAATAAGTGCCTTCTTGATAATAGCCATCTAGCGGCTCTAAATAATCGATGAAATCTTCTTCGTTAGGGGTCGCTGATGGATTATTAGAAAGATAGTATCCCTTCACTCCACTTCCGTTTTGATTATCATTGATTATAATGCTCACTAGTTTATCAGTGTTTGTCCAAATTGATGAATCTGGAATTAAAATATCAATAATTGGGGCGATGCCATCGACCTTAGTAATTTCTACCTCGACTGTTTTGATGTTTCCTGCTAGGTTTCTAACTTTAACAGTTAATGTTTGATTGCTATCAATATAAATAGTATTTGCATTACTCCATGTATTTCCGTTATCAAAACTGATACTACCTTCTGGATGGATTCCGCTGATACTATAATCGATATTTTCAACTGAAAGAGTCACTTCTTTTAAGTATGTAGTAGGATTACCGTTAACTTCAAAAGTAGGAGAGTTTTTATCAATATTTTTAATGACAAATTCCCTTAAATCATAATTACCGCAATTATCTATCACCCATATATAATATGTCCCGTTTGGATAATCAATAGAAAAACTTATTGTAGTATCATTTATTTCTAGATAATCTTCTTGGCTTGGAATATTGGAATTATTTTGATTTATTAAGTATCCGTATAATCCTGATTTTAAATCGCTTAGTGTGAAAAATACGTTTTTATTTACATTAACATAGTCTTCTTCATTTTCAATTTGTATTTCGATGATTGGAGCACTAGTATCAATCCAATCAATTTTTTGAACAATTTGATAGATATTTCCAACCGCATCACTTACTTGAATTATAACTTCCTCATCTTCTATGCTTGCCTTGTATGTATTTATCGAACTCCACTCTTCATTATTAAATTTATAACTAATGGTAGCTAAGCCAGACTCATTATCGGATGCAATAATGGTTATTAGGACTTCTTTTGCATATATTCCGGTAACCGGACTAAAAGATATACTTACATTTGGTAATTCAGTATCAACTTTTGATACAGTAAATGAATTAGATACTGCCGTATTTCCAGATAGATCTCTTACCCATAAAAAATACACACCATTAGTTAGTTGTTCGGTTATGGTAGTTGTTTGCTTACCGGTTATGGTTTGTCCCATAATCCATTCATCATCTAGAGGAAGAATATTGGCATTTGTTACTTTATAACCATATAAACGGCTATTATCCGAAAAAGTCATGGTAACACTACGTGTTCCTTTAACCCAGTTTGTGTTATCAACAGTAATATTATCAATTGTTGGATTAATAGTATCATTAGATGGGACAGTTACTTGCGTTGGTAATAAACTGATGTTTAGGGCGTTATCAACTGCCCAAACATATACATTACCAACACCATAAATCTCAACATCTAACAAGTTATCACTAACAGAATTAATAAAGCCAAGGTTGATTATCAATGAATTACTGACATAGTAACCTTTAATTCCGCTTCCGTTAGCTTCATCTATTAAAGAGACAGTTAAATAACCCTCTCCAATCCTTACGTTAGAAACGATTGGGGCTTCAATATCAATGTAACTCTCAATTATCGTGTATTTATCTGAAATGTTGTTTGCGTGATCAATCGCGTATAAATAATATGTTCCAGATAAGTCTATATATATTTCTAGTTTGAAAGCACTGTCCTTAGTTGGGATATCATTTATGTTATTAGTAATATAGAAACCTTTGACTCCACTTTCATTATCAATTGCTTCAATGGTTACTTTTTTTGCCCCATTTGACCAAACTAAATAATCTTCTTGGATAGCATTCTCAATAATAGGGGCAGTTGTATCTATCTTATCAACTTCAAAACTATTTACTGTTCCAATCGTGCCAAGACTGTTCATCGCGTATATATAATATATGCCAGAAGCCAAATCAAGGTAGAATATTTCTTCATTCAACTCAACGAATTGGTCATTTGAACTTGTTGGCCTTGTTGGATCTTGTGATAAATAGTAGTGAGTGATTGGAAAATCTTGATATATAGAGGTAAATGTGACTTGCTTAGTAGTTGAAGATACCCATGCTTCGTTTAAGGAAATTGAAAATTCAGGATTATCATCAGAATATAAAACTTCTAGTGGATCTTCAAGGAAAAACACATTTCCGGCCTTATCATAAATACGGAAAAATATTTGATGTTTCCCTGGAACATCAATTAAGAATGAAAAAATTCCGGCATCATCAAAGGATACATTATTCCAATTATAATTATCATAACTAAACTCAATTTTTTGGAGCCCGCTTGAATCATCTTTAGCAATGCCACTGAATGTGATTGGCTCAACGCTTAGATAACCATGGACCGAATTTAGATCGGCTGAGGATTCCAAATTCCCATCTATTTTAGGTAAGTCTTTATCGATCATAATCAAAATTAAAACTTCATCACTTATTAAATCTACCTTATCGATCTGTCTAAAATAGACTTCTACTATGTCGCTTTCTAAATCACTACCGATAATAATCGCCCCATTATATGTCTTAAAGGTTCCATTTTCTCCTATTTTATATTCAATTCTATCAATTCCACTATGAATATCTGCTGGAAATAACAATGGATCTTTTGAATCATATGCGACAATTCTCACATTTTCATTAGTAATATATAAATCATTTTCTTTTAGATAATAATTAAGAATTTCGACATGTGGGGAATTTGGTTTTTGATTATCCATTCTTGCTGAGACAATTCTCATGTAACTAAGGTTTTCTTCGCTCGTGACTCCACTGTTATCGACAGTTTGACCGTAGATATCCATTTCTCCACTTAATAATCCAGCTGAGTCTTCTAAGTAAAAGTAGATTGGGTCATCCCCTTCATAGTCTATTCTTATCCAAGATGATGATCCGATCATGTAACTACTGTAGTCAATTCCAACCTGACCTATTGAGTTATCTTTACCATGATACATTTGAACTCTAGTAAGACCTTTTGTCCAAACTGAAACATCAACCCATCTGTAATAATAAATATTAGATCCTGTATGATCGCTTGGAATCTCTAGCGGATCAAATTCAATTAGTTGTTTACCAACAAGACTACTTTTATTTTCTTTATATTCAAGGAAATAATTGCTGGTTTCCATGAAGTGGATCCATAAAATACCATCTTGAGAAATAAAGAGGGTTTGAACTTTCATTTCTGGGGAGGTCGGTCTTACACTATCGTATCTGGTGATATGAACGACCTCGTAATTTATGTTATCTAAGCCGTCTTTTGCCCAAGCAACATAGTAAAAATTGTTTCTGCTTACTTCGATATAATCTTGATTATTCCAATTAATATTGGCATTTAAAGCATCTATTTCACTATAGCCTTCACTCCAACCATAAATCACTCCTCCGATTCCAAGATCACCATCATAGGCATTTGCGGTTAATTTGATGTAGTTTGTCCATTCAGTAGGATTACCAGTCACACTTATTGAAGGAGCTCCCGCATCAACACGCAAATTTTCCGTTTTAATATCGGAGACTAATCCCGTTTGGCTTATTGCCCTAACGTGAATGACATACATTCCTTCATCATCAAAGACAAGGGTATTACCAGTTATTTTTGTCCAATTTATTATTGTATAGTTTCCAACTGAAATTTTATATTCATATGTGACATTTTCTTCATCATTAATAAATGTTAAGGTCGCTTTTTCTTTCGCCCAAAGGCCCAAATAATCTCTTTCAATAATAGGAGCTGATGGTGGGGTTTTATCGATTTTAAAAGATATTTCATTGACTTCATTACCAATATTTCCAAGTTTATCCACTCCTCTGATGTATACTGTATAATCTCCTTCTTCGCTAAAATCTCCAACAATACCGGTTGAGGCATTAGCTCTTTGCCACAAACTTTGATTATTTATCTTATATTCATAGTAACTGATTCCAACACCATTTGTTCCATCAAGATTAATATCATGAGTAAAACTTACTCTTACATCATAATTGTAAAAATATTGATTGCTTGGTTGTTTTCCTGGCTCTATGGTGGAAATGGATAACTGCGGAGCATTTGGTCCACTGACATCTTTTATGTATTTAATTGTTGAGGGCTGACTATATGTATTAATAATACTTACTGTTCTCACATAAAGCGTGTTGAGCACCCTTTCGTTTTGAATTCCAGTTAGCTTGATTTTTCCATCACTAGAAACGGTAGTCCAATTACCTGTTCCGGTTAATGAATATTCAAATCTCTTTAAAAGAGTATCATTAGTAAGTGTTACAGTAACATCAAAACTATCTGAAGCTAGATAATAGATTCCATTGAATAATTCATATTCGCATTCAAAACTTGGAGTTAGTGTAGGGGATGGAATCTTAGTTCCAGGTCTTATCGGAGCTATCCCAGCTGTTGCAGCTTTATAAAATGATGGGTAGCCACTATCAATACTAGAATTTTGATACCAATACCTAAAATATTCCTTATACTCAGGATATTCTAAAATCAACGATAAGACTGTATCATTCATTGTATAAACGGTGTCGATTTGTTTGGCGTATGCGTCTGTCCACACCGCTTCTCTTGTTAAGTAACCTTGAGATATCCAAAGTCTCTTATAATTTGTATAGTTAGCTACTGAATATCCATATTCAGTATAAATCCCATTTGGCGATGAAGGAGAATATTCCCTAATTGCCTGAATATTTGGAATCGTAGAAACAGCATAAATGTCATTTAGTTTAGATGTTGGAACATAGCGAAACATCAATAGACCAATCGATCCATTGGAAGTATTAAAAGTATTTCTGACCGTTGCAGCTAAGGCATGATTTACACCAAAAATACCACCGCTTACAGAGTTATTTGGTACTACTCCTCTATTATAACTATTTAAGATAACACCACCATGTTCACCAACAATTCCGGCATTTCCCCAGGATGGTCCATTAATGTTTCCATAATTGGCACATGAGATTACTACCCCTCCTGCTCCAAGATTAGCAACTATACCGGCAACATTATAAGAACCACCATTTACACTAGCATAATTGAAGATATTATGAATGATTGAATTTCCCTGTGAGACATTGATAGCTCCCCCAACATTACCAGTTGTTGATCTAACGGATCCCCTTAAGGTGAAATTACCAACGGTAGCGTTTCTGATATATCCAAATAATCCACCAGTACTATCTGATACATTTTTGTTAAGTCCATGGATAGTAAATCCTTGACCATCAAATGTGCCTTCAAAACGATTTAAGGAAGTGCCGATAGAAATCATATTGTTAACCGCATTGGAAAGTGTGATATCCTTTGTTAGGACTACTGTTTTACCTTTAAAGGAGTCCCCTGAATTGACCCTTACGGCAAATGCTAGTAATTCCTCTGAGTTTGAAATAGTAGTTAATGATTTATCATGGCTATCATATATACTAAATTCATAAAGAGCTATCTTTACTTTTTCGTAAGTCGAATTATTATAATAATAACCAAACACTTTAATCGTTCCCGCTTCAAAGACATTAAAACTTGTAGATGATTGTAGTGCGCTTTCCGGCTTATCATTGACCTTATAAGAATATCTGGTGATATAACCTGGAGCTTTATTTGTTATTGTAAAACCGATTCCTAAGGAAACATCCTTTTCAGATACAAATTGATTATTATTTTGAAAAACATTTGTTGTCCCACTTTGAACTTTAACACTAATTGTATCAGCATTTTTTACGCTTGGGTCAAGTATAGAGATATTACCAACTGTTTTCCATGGAATCAAGTATTGTTCAATTTCGCTATTTTCTGCTGCTAGTTTAGAAAGATTATTATTTAGTTTTCCAGTATAATCTGAGGTTATCAATGTAGCTGAAACATCCTTAAAAAGATTAGCATTCCTTAGCTTTTGAATATAACCATTAAAGGTGTTTCCAACAGCATCTGGTGTATTTGGTGCTGTATATGCAACACTTGAATAGATTGATCCTGAAGGCTTGTTGCTACCATAGTCTCTAATTGTTTCCATTATGGAAGGGGAAACCGAATAAATCATATCAAGCTTTGGATATAGAGAATTATAAAGCATGACAATACCAATTGGCCAAATATATGTAGAGCTCGATGAACCCGCCATATTAAAAACATTTTTAATATAGACATTAGCATATCCACCGTGCATACAACCAATGATACCACCGCTAGCCCCAGACATATAAGTACCCATTACATCTATTATTCCTCTGTTATAACAATTAATTATATTTAGTTTACCGCCAAGAAAATCACCAACGATACCACCAGATCCATAAGTTGATCCATAAATCGCACCATGATTTCCACATGAAATAATCGATGTGTTAACAGCAGCTCCAGCAATACCGCCGATATTCGTCACACCTATAGTTGAACCTCTAACAGAGGCATAATTATAAACATTGCTTATGATTGAACCATTTGCATAACCAACTGGCCCTCCAACATACTGCGCTCCACTTACTGAACCGTTATAAGTAATGGATCCAGATAAAGATAAATTTAGAATTTTGGCATTTTCTATTCTTGCGAAAAGTCCGGTTCCTTGTTGAATAGTATTATTTAATAATACATAGTTTTGAACCGTATAGTTTTGACCATTGAATGTTCCTTTAAAGGCATAATTTACGTTATTAACGAACCTACCAATCATATACGTATAGTTTCTTGATACACTTGAAAAATTGATATTATTCGTCATATAGATTGTTTTTCCGCTAAAACTAACCCCTTTATTAACTAAATCGGCTAGTACTTTCATTCCAGCAACGCTAGATACCTTGTATTCTAATTCCGATAGTTGGGAATCAGAAGAAACCATTGAAACATTAAACGTTTGAAGGTCAGTCAAATATTGAGTATTTGGACCTTGACCGATTTCTTCCATTGCCGCACTTAATTTATTACCATATAAGGCAACAAAGAGCATAACAAAGACAAGCGTTGTCATTACTATAATTTTCTTTAAAATGTTTTGTGGTCCTTTCTTAAAAATTGACACTCTTTTATTATTAAGCATATTCATATATTACTTAGTCACTCCTTTTTTTTAATACAAACGTTAGAAAGATCGACACTAAAGCTCCACCACTTATAATAATTATTAAGAATAGTGGTTGGTTTTTTGTTTCTACATTCATTACTTCCGTTACTCCTAATTCTTCAAGACCGATATATCTTGCACACACTTTATATGTTTTATTAGACTTAAGATTTCTAAAAACATTATCTTTTTGAAATGTCTTCCCGCCATCATTTGAATATTCAACTCCATCTTCTTTCATTAACTTAATGAGAAGGGTTGTCACTTCTTCTACTTTTATTTTTATTTTCTTTAATACTCTTAGAGTACCGCTTTGAAACTCTATTAAATAATTGTCGCCTAAACTAAATGTTCCAAGTGTTATCTCATAATCATTTGGCGTATCAATGTATTCTGTATGAAACGATCCCGTATTGATATCTTGTTCATAAATCGTTCCTGATATTAATTGATATGTCAAATCATACTTCATTCCTTCGATGATAATTTCATCATTGGCTTTAATGGTTATCTCTTTTTTCTTAATTTCTATTTCTTGATGGATACTGAGTCCATCACTAATATTAGATCCATCAACTGCATAAATAATCACCTTATAAATAGCTTTATTAGCATCTTTAACTTCAATAAAACTCTTATTTTCTTCTAGTAAAGTATCATCTATATACCATTCATACAAAAAGTTATTTGTTACTTCATGAGACACATTTATCTTTAATTTATGATAGGAACCATCATATACTATTTGATATTCTTCTTTACCATCAAGAAGGATTGAGGCATTTGGATTATTTAGAGTATAAATAGCATTTATTGTAATAAAGCCATTTAGAATTATAGGCTGATTTTTATCCCATATGCCTTGATAGCCAGCTCTTTTGGTCACACTTGGAAAATCTTTTGTTTTTATAATATTTCCATATAAACCATAAATATTTCTTTCTTCATGAAAATCATCTTTAAAGGAAACAAATAATTGGGTAACCATAATAGTGTATTCTTTAGTTTCTTCTTGGTAATTTTGATCATTGTGGATGAATCTTAATGTTCTAATATTTTCTCCAATCACTAGGTCTTCTTCCCCCTCAAAGACAAACTTACCGTTTTGGCTTCCTTTTTTGACTGCTTTGATGTCATCCAGTGATTGTCCATAATAAAGATCATCAAATTCTGGCCAGGATACATCATATATCCCTTTATTAATTGTTAGTGTTGCTTCAATCTTTGAAGGTATCACCTTGTATCTATCATCTTTAATTAAAAAATAGTGCGGTAGATACTTGTAAACTCCAACTGTTTCACCAGGCTCTCTTTTAATATCAATTATCAAGTCATTGGCATCACTCATATCAAAATGAACGAACGAAAATTCTGGTATGGGATCTATAATTGCATATTGTTTTTCTGTGTCTTTTATATAGAGGCATTCTAAACCAACAAATATTCTCATTGAAAAGGTAGGAAAACTTTCCTTTAATGATTGATAGATACTCTCATTTTCAACGTAAATATTGTTTTTTATCGCTCCATAGAATGCGTTATTAGAAATACTTGGAATCCTCTGCAAGCTGCTTTTAAATACCGTTGCTTCAAGTGCTATACATCCAGAAAAGGCAGCATTTTCAATTGATTCAATATTTCCTAAAAAAGTAACCTTCAACAATCCTTTACAATCAAAGAAGGCACTTGTATCAATCTTAACGACATTACTCGGTAATACAACCTCGCTTAGATTACTACATCCCATGAATGTGGAGTTTGGAATAGCGCTTATTAAAGATAAAAAATTAACTTCTTTTAGATTAATACAATCTTTTAATACCGATACGCCTAAGGTTGATAAAGATGTTGGAAAATCAAAACCTAATAAAGATACACATCCTTCAAAAGCCCCATCTTGGATTGAGGTTAATGTATCTGGAAAGATTATCCTTTCTAGTGATTCCAAGCCAGAAAATGATCCAATTCCAATTGATACTAAACCATTGTTAAGGCTTACTTCATTTAAAGATACACATTTACTAAAAGCATAGTCTTCAATGGTTTTAACCTTAGAAGGGATATTGATTTTTTCAAGTGATGCACTAGAATAGAATAATCCCTTAGAAATTTTTGTTAATTCAGCTGGTAAGTTAAATTCTTTTAAACTAATACATTCAGCAAAAGCAAAACTTTCGATTGTAGTAATAGAATCAACCATATTTATATCAATTAGATTTCTACAATTATAAAATGCATAGTCACCAATAAATTCTAAGTTTTTTCCTATTATTACAGAAATTAATGAACTACATCCAAAAAACGAATTTTTTTCTATTGTTATTAAGGTATCTGGCAGGATGACTTTTTTAATATTTTTTTGATTTTCAAAGCCACTTTCAAAAATTGATACCACGATATATTCTTTACCTGATTGTTCGATTACTCTAGGTATCTCTATCATTTCATCAATTAATACCCCATCCTTAGCTTTAATCTTGGCTGTTTGATTTTCTTCATCAAGAATATATGAATATAAATCCTTATCAAGTAAGGTGTTCCCATAATATTTGTTTATATTGATTCCTAAGATCGATAAACTAAATAAGAACCCGACAAAAATAAATACTCTTTTCATTAATCTTTATGAATAACTCCTTTTCCATTATTCTCGTTATAATACTCAATGAAATCCTCTGATTTCATCGGTTTTGAGAATATAAAACCCTGTACTTGATTGCAATAGGTCTTTTTTAAAAATTGAATATCTTTTTCCTCTTCTACTCCTTCAGCAACCGTTTTAATATTTAGGTCATTCGCAATTTTTAGAAATCCAGCAATTAAGGTTTTTCCTTTTTTTTCATCAATGCTTTCCCTAAAAAACATTCCATCTAGCTTTAATACATCAATATCGATATTCTTTAAGAGATTTAATGATGAAAAGCCAGAACCAAAGTCATCGATTGAACAAGAGAAACCTTCTTTTTGAAGTCTAGAAATTACTATGTTAAATGCTTCATGATCTCTAGCTAGGACACTTTCTGTGAATTCCAGTTCAATTGATCTATTTTTTACTTTATATTTCTTTTTAGTTTTGCAGTAATAATCTAGAAAATCGTCCTTTCTAGCTCCTTGAACTGAAACATTAACCGAAACACAAAGATCAAGATTGTTTTCTTTTTGGGCATTTGATAACCACTTACACACTTTTTCAAAAATATAGCGATCCAAGTCAACAATAAATCCATTTTCTTCAAAAATAGGAATGAAAGTAGCTGGTGAAATATTGCCAAGCGTTTTATGATTCCACCTACAAAGTGCTTCTGCTCCTACAATTTTATTTTCGTTATGAATATCTACTTTAGGTTGAAGATAAAATGTGAATTCTTGGTTTAGCAATGCCTCTTTGGCATCTTTTTCTAGAGTAGCCCTTAAATGGTTATCCTCACGCATTTTCTTGCTTAATATTGATGATTCAAAGTTATCCTTTTCATACATCCCTCGTGCAAATGAGGCATTATTTACCATCTGCATTATGGTAATATCTTCGTTAAAGTCTTTTAGACAATAAAAACCAATCCGATAATCTAAGGCATTTTTTCCAATATCATTTTCCATCGATTGATCTAGTAAAAATATTAGCCTATCATACCAGCGATTAAGATTTTCCTTTGTGGCATATGAAATCATTCCGGCAAAGTGATCGGCTCCAGTTCGACAGTATAATTCCTGCTCATTAGAATTGTGTTTATTTAATGTTTCTGCAATTTTCTTTAGAATCTTATCACCATATCTTCTTCCATATAATTCATTGATCTGTGTGAAGTTTTTGATATCAAGGCTCCATACTGCAAAATTTATGTCTTGATTTTTCTGGATAAGCTTGTTTGCTTCCACTTGAAATTTTGAGTAATTCATCAATCCTGTTAGTGAGTCATGGTATGCTAGTTCTTCAATTATCGCTTTATTTTTTTTAAATGAACGATCAATAAACACCGCTAATAAACCAATTGAAATAAGTAAAACAACAAGAGTTGTGATACTGATTGCCCTGCCTTTATAATAAGCAATATCAAGAATTTTTGTTTCAACCATTCCAACATATTGCCAACCATTAATACCAACTGGAATGATCGACACTTGGTTTTCACTTCCCTTATAATTGACCTTTAGAGTTGTCTCCTTGTTGTTGATTCCATTTTCTAGTAATCTAGATTGATTTAGTCTTGATATCTGGTATTCCAAAAAGAAATCATCTCCTACATTGAATTTTGGTGCGAGCCTTGAGGCACTTGTAACAATTTTTCCATCACGTGAAATAACAAATGAATAGCCTGAGCCATTATAAAGAGGAGCATTAAAAATCTCCTTAATAATAAGGTTATTGTTAATTCCTGTTAATATCCCAACTATCATATTGTTTTTAGTAACAGGAACTGAGTAGTAAGTAACATCAATTCCGGAAAAGTCATTTGAAACATATTCAGATATATAAATATTCCCATTCATTGGAACATTAAAAATATCATCTTCTTTAAAATCTTGATTTGGATACTTCTTTCCATTTGAATCAATAAAATCAAATAAGCCATCCAAATTACTGTAGCCAACCTTTAAAAATGATGAACCCCTGCAAATACTTTCCATATATTCATAAATTGTATCTATATCATTTAAGTCCATTTTCGCAAGAGTGCTGGCATGACTGGTTAATAGTTGACTTTTGGAACTTGTAAATTCATAAAAGTTCCTTGCATTTTTCATTGAGATATTAGTTACTACTTCTTGGTTTATTTTTTCTTTAGAATTATTAGTTACACCAAAATACACTCCAAATAATGAGATGACTATAGTTAGTAATAATAAAATACTAGCAATTAGGACTTTATGGGTTCTATCGATTTTTTTAATCACATTCTCACCTACTAAAACTTAAAATATCCGCAATTTCTATAGTTGTTTTTTTAAGTATTATTTTCACACTATAAACCTTTATCATAAAACTGGTTATTGTATGAAACCATCTAATAATGATATAGAGTTATTAGTCGTAATAATATGTCCATAGTCATCAAACTCAAAAACAATCTTATTGGAATCTTTTACCTCTTTATTAAGTTAGTACGGGTGAATCAAATTATAATGAATATATTTTTATTTTATTGTTTTTAAGAAACTCATCCCTTAACTATAAAACTACAAAGTTAGGTGTTTTCATCAGATACTTTCTCCATTTGCCTTTATTCCCTTGTTTTTTAGAGTTTCATTTTTTTCATCAAATGGAAAACCTCTTAAGTTAACCATCAATGAACTAACAAAGCCTCTATAACATTATCCAATTTAATTAATTATATCTATCACTTGTTAAAATGAGAGAAACCGCAAGCCACAATAACTAAATTAATAAATTCATTTATGTTACTTTTGTCACATCTACTTTTAGTTATTTAAAAAAACCTCCACTTGCGTAATGATTATATATGGGTTTTTATTGTTTGTCAACGAAAAATTGTTCCAAAATGTATTTTTATTGTTCCGTATTTGTTTATTACGCTTTTTGAATACTGTTTTTTAGGAGTTTAGATATATGATTTTGTTTATTTTTTGTACTCTTTTTATATAAAAACCTCGCTTTTACTTAAAAAAATGCCCTTTGAAGAATAAAGTCATCAGAGGGTTTTTTTCTTTTAGTTTTCTTTTTTAAATTATGGGTAAAATCACAAATTTCATATATCTAACAACTTTATACGTAAAAAAGCGAGTCGAATTGAACTCGCTTTTAATAGAAATAAAAATATTGTTATACTAATGTTCCTTCTAAATATAGGTATAAATCTCTCTGCTCAGTCTTGTTGTCATGTGTAACTGTAATTGTGTATTTAATAGTAATTGATTTTTCTGGCATCTTGCTTACTCTACCGTCATTGGTCAAATACTCTTTGTTAGATGATTCCATCTTTATGGTGGCACCTGGGAAATTTTTTAAAATTGTATATTCCACCTCTTTTAGTTTTTCAAAATAATCGACCTTATTTGCTTTAATCATCGTTTCTGGGCATAATTTACCACTAAAATCTTGATGGTACTTTGCATTTTCTAATGGTAGATTGTTTCTAACTAAAATCTGAGCCACCAGTTTTGCACCATTAAGCCAAACCTTAAATATGTCATCTCCCTCTTTAACCGACGATTCAATACCAACACCATTTCTGTTTCCACCACCCAAATAGTTTTCGCTTGTTCCTGGGTTAGTTCTTCCATCCCCGGCGTGATATCCGATTTCACCTTCTGGTAGATGTTGGTGAACCTCTTTATCATCGACTGTATAATGCCAAGAAACTTCAGTCCCTGAATCAGGATTAGTTAGCATTTTACCATAATCAGCAGCTCCCATTTTACTGTCAGCAGTGTCATGGAATACAACCCAATAGATGTTTTTATCATTATATTTTGGAACATTCTCAGGAAGTGGATCGTTTAATCCAGGTCTTGCTGAAGATCCTTCTGGGATTAGACTTTGAGTAATAGTAAAATCATCATATCCGTAATAAGAAGGGCCGATAATTCCTGTATAATAATATACTAAGTTCCATCCTCTAACTAGGAGTCTTTCCTCACCAGGTACGACGCTTGTATGATTTAGTGTCAAATAATCTAATAAATTATTGGTATTTAGAGAATCAAAAAATACAGTTGTAAACTCACCCTCAACTACTTCTTTTAAAGAACCATCTTTATTTAGTAGATTTATCGAGGCAATGAATGTTACTGTCCCGGCATTTTTTGGTGTTACAACGCCATTTGAATCGATAGTTGCAACATTCTCGTTTGAAGATCTAAAAGAAACGGGTGAATCTGCTATTGTAAACGGAAACACTAGGGTTTCAAATGATAATTCATCACTTAAAGTAAATGCGGCTGCTATTGATGATGGTGTTAAATTAATTCCTGGATCAGTTATAATATCAACATTCATAGTTGTTCTTATTGCCCCAAAGAGAGTCGATTGAACAGATAAATCAACATTTCCTGACTTTTTGATTATAAGTTCGTTTAAAGCTGTAAAAGATACGATATCACGATCTGATGAAGTGAATGTTATATTACCATCTTGATGTTTGAATTCATATGGTAAGAAGGATAACTCAAACTTATATCCATCATTTACATTAATTTCATCGACTATGTTATTAATAATAATTAAGGCTGGGGCATTTGCTGATTCGAAACTTTCAGATAACATATCTGATTCCTTTTCATAATGACCAGCTAAATAATATTCACTAACATTTTCAAATTTTGATAAATCAAATGTTCCCCAATAATTTAGTGAAAAGTCCATCTCGTTATTAGAGTTTGCGATAACAGCCTTACTTGAATAATTAGTAATCTTATTGTACCTTGCAAAAGCTCTTGCTTTTGAATCGAGCAAATCAACATTCAATGCAGTTTCTACGTTACTAATAGTATTTCTAGAAATATCTATTGACTCACTTCCGGTATGTTCGCTACCCATGTTAACTGTTATTGCCGTCTTAGCGCTTGTTATTGTGTTTTTTCTTATCAGAATATCACCGTTTGTTACAGTAACCTCAACAGCATTAGTGTTTGGTGTGTTAATAGAACTATTTTTTAGTGTAAAATTCTTTACGTTTGCAAGTGAAATGAGGGTCGAGTTTCCAGTAATATCTTTAAATTCACAATCCTCAATATGAATTCCTTCACTGAAGCTTGGAACATTAATCCTTCCGTTTTTGCTAAAAGAAAAGCCGGATATCGAAAAATTGTTCGCTGATACTGTAATCGAATTTGTGATTTTGGCACTTTGTTTTCCAATTAATGTGATATTGTTTTTTAAAACAGTTGTCGCTTCACTAATTGTGCCACCAAAAACATGAATCTCAGTATCATCTATTGCCTTATCTAAGGCATCTGCTAAGTTTGAAAATAAACTCTTTCCAAAAGTAAATGTTCCCTTATTATATGTATACACATCTCCTTCTGATTTGGTACTATCCACTATCACCATGTTTTTTACTGTAATTTCTACTGAATCGGTGATTTCTTCATCAGATTTGCTTTTTGCTCTTAAGATTGTTTTTCCATCAGAAAGAGCTGTAACCAGTCCATCATCAGAGATCGATATAATATCATCATCTGCTTCCCAAACAACGTTTTTTGACGCCGATTCTGGAAATGGAGTAATTTCCATCTTGGTAGTTTCACTAAATAAAATAGTTGTTGTTCCTTTTATAAGGATGGTATTAGGTGCGCCCAAGACGGTAATCGTGATTTTTTCAGATAAGGTCGAATCAGTTTTATTTGTCGCTTTTACAATAACAACACCCGTTGATAACGCCTTTAAAAGACCACTGTTAGAAACAGTTACAACGCTTTCATTATCGCTAGAAAATACAACATCATGTCCGCTATTATATGCAATTTGTTTTTCCTCATTTACTCCCATATCAAATGATACTTCAATTGGTGATCCACCCGATGTGTTTTGACAAGCAACAAGAGTAAACAACAAAATCAATGCCGCTAAAAAAACATTTCTAAATTTCATTTTAAAACCTCCATTACAATAAAATATGAATAACTAGTAGAATATATGCTTTGTTAAATAAGTGTACTATCGCCTTATATAGACTTCATTTAATAATACAGTAGTTTTAATTAAGGCTTTTTTGCCACTCTTCATAAAGCGTATCAACAATGATATCGCTTGGATCTTCTCCATAACACCAGAACATCATCCCTTGGCCATTAGTTGAACTTATATATTTATATTTTTCTGTGATTGCTTTTTGGCTATCATATGTTACAAAGATACCATCATTTGTACTATATAAATATGAACCGACAAATTTACTACTATTATTGTATTCATGATAAATAGAGTATTTACCTGTTTTTAATAACTCTTGAATTCCATTTCCAAACAAAGTCCCCGTTGCATATGAACCAGAAACACCATCAATTTTTGTTAATGTTCCTGATAGCCCTAATGCTGGGTATGTTCCAGTAGCACCGGTTACCACCTTGTATGCTTTCCCATATCCAGCACCACCGATAATTATTTGACTTGCTGGCAATCCCATACTGATCATTCTTTGAACTCCATAGTCCACTCCAAATCCATAACCTTTATCATTTGAAGATGAATATACCGGAGCTAAATGGGATGCTATTGCACCATTATTCATATCATAGCTCATCAAGTTAATGTAGTTAACGTATTTTTTGATCTCTGGAAAATTGTATCTTGAAGTAACTAGACCCCATGAACTAGATGGAACACAAACTGATAAATAATATGGAGTCCCACCAGCCGCTTGCCTTTTGGTCATTTCGGCTCTTAGGTCTTTTAATAAAGCGGTCAATCCTGATTCAATAACATATGCTCCAGTTACAGATTCCCAGTCAATATCTACCCCATCAAACCCATATCGATCAAGTAAATTCATAATGTTAGTTACAAAAGATGCCCTCTTGGTTGCTGAGGCTGTGATTTCTGCAAATAATAATGACTCTGCCTTGCTTACTCCACTGATACATAATACTACCCTGACATCATGGTTTTTTAGTGGCATCACATCGTTGATCTGACTAGTATCTCTAACACTAACAGTTGTATCTGCTGCTATTCCTCCAAATGCGTAATAAATTATATCCAACACTTCTTTTGTTGTTTCAGAGAAGATTGTCCCTTCTTTCTTATATCTTTCACTATGTGTCTTATATGATGATGTTACTCCGGTTGAAAAATATGTTGCTACTGGTGAATTTGGTAAATCTTCGTAAAGCACAGGAGCTACATTTATTGTCTTACTAACAGTCATTGTGGTTAGATTTGGAAACTCTAGGTCAGCCTTAATAGTCACCGTTTTTATTTGATGACCTTGATATTGTTTAACTACTGTTCCCTCATTATTATTAATATTATAGATCGGATCAGTTGAAGTCCATTCTACTTTTATTCCACTAATTTCGTTAGGTAAAGAATCCTTAGTTGCATTGTTAGCATAATTTGAAATATAGTCTGTAATGAGTGTATTTTCAAAAGTTCCAACCACATGGACAATGAAATTTTTGGTATCTGCTTCCCCATTATATGATAATGTTGCTATAACAGTTACATCTTCATCAAGTAGATCTCTAGAAACAGTACCATCATTTTTAATAATTTCTAAATTTTGAGATGCCCAAGATATATCAACTTTTTTATCATTTGCCATTATATGGTCCGGAAAAGTAATGTTTCCTTCCACTTCACTAACGTCACCTAAATCTAAAAGATCATAAGCTGCATCCAAAATTTCTTTTGTATCAGGATCTATCTCTTTTTTAACAACCGTTAGTATAAAAGTCTTTCTTTCACTTAAGGATTTGTATTCTAGTTTGGCTAGTAATGTGACCTCCTCATCTGCGTTACCTCTAGTTACCGTTCCATCTAAGGCAATTTTAGTATCATCAGATGTCGTCCAGGTTATTGAAACATCTCCAATCGATTCAAGTAAGGAAATATCCTTTGTTACTTTATTATCTAGTATTTCGTCTCCATCTTTATAAGCTATTTCTAGTTGGTCATAAGCATCTTGCATTATTTTTTTATCTTCAGAATTATCGAATAAAAAACATCCGAAGAAAACGCTTACCAGCATGACAGACATCAATACAGTGAAAACTATCTTATTATTCATTTTTCCACCTATCCTTTTAATTATTTGTTATTTTTTTCTCTCTATAAAGTATATCACTATTTTATAAATAGTTCTATTTATAGCTTCTATTTTTCTATTTTTGAAATTACTTATCGTCAATCAAAAAATATTAAATCCCATTTAAAAGCAAAAATACATAGAAAAAGCATTTCCTTTTACTTATTGCATATTTTATATTATATTATAAGTAATAGGAGATGATATCAATGAAAAAATATGTTTGCACAGTTTGCGGGTATATTTATGATGAGGCATTAGGTGATGAAGATCACGGAATAGCTCCAGGTACTAAATTTGAAGATATTCCTGATGATTGGTCTTGTCCTCTTTGCGGAGTCACAAAAGAAAATTTTGAAGAAATGTAAAAATGCGTTAAATAACGCATTTTTTCTTTTTTATTCATAGGATAAATGTCATCTATCTTTTATTTTTTTTGAAGTTTTAATAATTTTGATCGTTAGAAAAACAACTGACGCTAAAGAAGCCAAGGCAAGCAGACTAGATAGTACCAAGCAAAGAATGGCATTGCTTAGTGTCATGAATGAATACCAAGACTGAAATGTAATTACATATTGTAAGAAGCTAATTACTCCTATTACTCCGAGTAATAGGGCAACTGAAGATAAAAACAATAATAGTATTTCTGTTTTTCTTTTCATATCTTAATATAAACCAAGGATTCAAATCTTATCTTATTTGATCTTACTACAAATTTTATCATATATACTCTATCCTTTTTTAGAGACTCCTTTACTTTATAAAGTAATCATTAACACTAATATTATTGTTTAAAGTCATTTATTCACGATCTACACACATAATTTCTTGTCCTGCTTGCGGTAGCGAGCGTTGATTCAATTAATATCATAATAATACCTATTTTTTTTGTAATTTCAACTATTTAATGATTTTAAGATTTCTCCACAAGCTTCATATAACTTTAAATCAACAAAAAATGGTTTATAATTTAGATCATCAATTCTTTCAGATGAAATAAATAAAACTTTAAACCCCAAACCATCGTTATGATTTGGGAAAGAGATATCTATATGTTCATCATGTATATTCTTATAATAATATAAATCTTCTTGTTCTATATAAAGTGTATATCCTAGTTCTATTAGTTTGTTATCTTTTAACATATTGCTGTTAGCCCTCCTATTGACTTTATATTACCATTTTTATACTCTTATTTCATTGTTTATTTCTCTAACATTGTTTTTTTCATATAAAAATGGCTCCCTTCTTCAGAGTAGGTATCTTGATTATACCATTCTCCAAAAATTGGAAGCCATTACAAAAGGCTAATGTCTTCATGTAGGCAAAATGCTACCTATATTCGTGCCAATTTTCGAGTGTGCTACCCTTTGGCTTGTTAAAAATTGAGTGTGGAACCTATGTCACTATGTGTTTTCGAATGTACAACATAGGTAAATTATCGGCTTTATTAAGCCGTTTTCTTATTTTCAGTGTTTGCTTTTACAATGTGTAATGTAGTTGGGCTATTTTTAGTATTATGGATTTTTATAGGCTCTTACTCAAATATGTTTCCACACCATATAATACACCATTATATATAATTTTCAATAAATAATAGTGTATTTATCTATTTTTTTAATTTGGTTATTTAAGCATGTAAATACTTGTAACTGAAAAACTTCATTTTGATAAAAGAGTAGTCATTATAGTCTATCATAGTTATTAAGACATATATAAAAAGAGTAATTACTATGCAGTTTTCTCAACTTTTGTTGCTTTCCAGTTTATAAAATTCAATGCTGATCCTAATAACATAAACAGGCCCCCTAGTATTGATCCAATATGCATTGACGATGTCTCGAATTTGTTATTGAATTGGAAACTGAATGGTGAAAACATCATTATTATTCCCGAAAGTACAAATATAATAGCAGTTGCCAATATTATACTTCTTTTATTAGATATCGTTTGAACACTCGAAAGAATTAGTGCTGTCAGAAGTAACATTGTTCCGATAAATGCTAACAAGCAAATAGGAATACCAAAGTTCAAATCCCCAAATGCTATTTGACTCCCTTTAAAGATGTATTCTGCCTTCCCAGGAATATAAGGATTATTGGTTGTAATCTTAGCAGCAGGTAATGCTAAATAAATAATTCCGGATACTCCTCCAATTAATATACTTATTACTGAACTTTTTTCAATTATTTTTTTCATAATATACCTCACTATATAACCATTATACAGTCAATCAATATTTCTATCATCGTTTATGCTCGTGTATAGTTG
>JAJDIT010000015.1 GCA_030266845.1 Acholeplasma sp. OttesenSCG-928-E16
TTTGGAATTCTTTTTAAGACAGTAATATCATTCAAAAGGTTTTTATTGTTGTATAAAATGGTGGTTGTGTTGTTTTTATCTTTTTTTAGAAAATAACTATTTTTATTTAGATCCTTAATATAGATGTTCTCTTGGTTTTTATATTTATGCAGAGGGTTGTTCTTTAGAATCATCAGTTCATAAGGACCATACACCATTACTTCTGTGTTTGGGTAAAAGCTATTTCTTAGATAAAATGAATCTAAAACTTTTATTATTTCATTTGGTTTAAGTTCATCAGAAAAGGTAACTCTTTTTACACCATTCAAAAGAAGACATTCTATTGAATAACTATTATAGCAGTTGAAATATTTATCAGCTATTGAAAGACCCTCTTTTTTCAAGTTTACAAAATCGCCAATGTCAGAGAGGATTGATTTTGAATTCATTGCTTTACTATGCGTTATTCTTGGATAAAAAGGGATTAATCTATCATCAGCTTCATCACTCTTAATACCATCTTTATAATATATATAGTCGAAGTCTGATTGGAGGGCAATCTGTAATTGATCTTTAGTGTTCACTTTAATTGAAGTTTTATTACCTAGTTCTATTTTATCAAAACGATTTTTAAAAGCTATATCATTAATAACCGGTTCTTCTCTTTTAATCCTTAAGAAAGTTATTTTTTCAATCGCTTTTCTCCTTAATTCATTTAGTTCCTTAATCGGTAAAAAGGAGTTGTTGTCAGTATTAATGTTTAGTTCTTTAAAATAAAAGGGTGTGTTTCCTAATTTAGATACTTGATTAAATATATCCCTTTTTAAAAGAGGTTTTGTTATTGACTCTAAAGCCTTAGCTCCTAATGTAATAACCTTATTACCTAAATCATCAAGGAGTGTTAAGGAAATTTCTTTATTCGCATAAAGATGAATAGTACCCACTAGCGGGATCATTTTAAAATCCTTTATTAGGTATGATTTTAGTTCTTCGCTTAATTTGTTATCATATGTCTTTAGAATTAAATCTCCTTTTTTACAATGAAATTTCGTATATAAATAGATTGTTTCTCTTGGTTTGGCTTTTCTTACTGATTGCTTGTTTATATCTAGTATTTCATCTATATGAAAACCAAACTCCTCATTTGAAATAATTCTTATCCCGTCTTTTAAATTTATTTCATCTTGTAAGATAACTTTTATATATGGGGCTTTGTATTCTACTACTGTCCCTAGGAAAACACCTTGATGGTTTGGTCTTTCTTGATTGAAAATGTCCTCATCCTTTTCGTTAAACATATTACCTTTAGTGAATCCTCTATTGAATGTTCTTTTTAGCTTATCTATTTCCTGATTTTTATCAAAGGGAATATCGCTTAAAGCTTTTTTGTATGATGATACAGCTTGAATTACATACTCATTGCTTCTCAAGCGACCCTCAATTTTGACTGAATCTACTAGCCCTTTTAGTTTACTAATATACTCTAAAGTCATTAAGTCCTTTAGCGATAATAAATATATGTTTTTATCGATTATTTTATTATCTTGATAGATAGAAAATGGTAATCGACACGACTGTGCACAAAATCCTCGATTACCTGATCGGTTGCTAAGAATGGATGAGAAAAGACAATTCCCGGAGTAGCTCGCACATAGTGCTCCATGAACAAAAACCTCTAACTCAATATCAACATTATTCTTAATTTTTTTAATTTCATCAATCGAGACTTCTCTTGAAAGGATAACTCGATCAACCCCTAGTTTTTTTAGTGCTTTAACTTGATTAAGGCTATAGGCATTCATTTGAGTAGAGGCGTGAAGCTTAATGTTTTTGTATCTTTTTCTTAATAACAATAAAACTCCAATATCTTGAATAATAAAGGCATCGACATTATTTTTCACCAAGAAATCGGTATAATCTAGCAAATCCTCTATTTCATTTTCCATTATTAAAGTGTTGATCGTAATATATACTAAAACATTTCTTAAGTGGGCATAAGAAATTAATTCTACTATTTCTTCTTTCGTAAAATTTTCCGCCAATCCTCTTGCTCCAAATCTTTTTCCGGCTAAGTAGATAGCGTTTGCTCCCGCATTAATCGCCCCAATAAAGGCTTCTTTTTTTCCTGCTGGAGCAAGGAGTTCTATTTTATTCATTTTAGATATTTTTAGATACTTCTAAATCTCCTTTTTTGATTAAGTTTAGTTTTCTAAATAATAAATCTAACAAAAATACAAGGATAGCCGGTCCAATTATACAAGTCACTATAACCCCAAACCAAGCGTTTAGTGAATAATCCATAACTCCTAATACTTGCAACACCCCAACTAAACCAGATGTTCCCATACCCGCTCCTACTGTACTACAAATCATCTTAAACCCCATGGTTCCAATTGGCCCTAAAATAGCCGATGAAATAATTGTTGGCAACCAAATGACTGGTTTTTTTACGATATTCTTAAATTGAAGCATTGAAGTTCCAAATCCAACAGAGAGTACAGTTCCAATTTTATTGTCTCTAATCGATTGAATAGCAAACCCGATCATTTGAGTTGAACAGCCAATAACTGCGGCAGCAGCTCCAATCGAACCAGCTTCTCCGCCGATATTAATGATTGTTGCGATTGCCACACTAGAGATTGGCATTGTAAGTAACATCCCCATTGAAATAGATAACACTATGCTCATAATAAATGGGGCAAAATCAGTTGCTGTCTTAATGAATTTAGAAATAATGTTGATAATAAAATCAACCGGTGCTGACAAAATAAATGTTCCTGCAATGGCAACTATTGCGCAGGTTAGTGGGATTAGTAAAATATCAAAATTAGTTGGCTTTGTCATTACTTTCATAATAAAAAGAGCGACTACGACAACAATGAAATAAACGATTAAAGGATCATTATTAGGGCCAATTACTATTTTTGGGATATTAAAGGTATTATCATTTGGATTGTAAAAAGTGATTTTAAATGAGGTGGCTATTGCTCCAGCAATAGCGATTGAAACTAATTTTAGTCCGTTTTGTTTTAGTGATAAGGCTATTCCAACTCCAATGCCTACTCCCATCAATCCTTTTAGAACAGATCCGACATTCATTATCACAGAGCCAAAAATAGTATCCCCAAAAAATGCGGCAATTTGGCCAATTATTGTTCCAATAATTAAAGTAGCAAATAATCCATAAGTCATCCCATTTAAGGTTGTGCTTACGAATGTTTTTTTATTAGTAACTAAACTTGTCTCTTTTTTTTTATGATCAATATGGTTTAATAATTCTTTAAAGACCATTAGTTCTCTTTTAGCAATCTTGTTATTTGGATCAATTAGTAAAGCATTCTCATTAATCTTTATTGCTTCCTCGATTTTAATGAAATCAGGTTCGAAATGTTGTTTTTTTTCGTAATCATCTAATTTCTGAGGATGTTTATCCTCAGATATTTCACATAAAAAGTATTTGGAAATCATCGTAAATGCGTTATTTTCTACGAATTTATTGTCCCTTTTTTCTATTATCTCTCCTATTTCGTCAAAAGATAGAATGTTGATTCCTGCTTCTTCAAGGGTTTCCCTAATTAATGCTCTTGCGTAAGTCTCATTCTTTTTTAATCCGCCGCCTGGAAATTTGACTTCTTTATTAGTACTTCTCATGACCAATACTTGTCCGTCTTTCACAATAACTGCTCTTGCAGCTTTCCTTGTGTCACCATTTGGAAGGTCACTTGTTCGATCATCAATTTCATATTTAAATAGTAACTTACTCATCACTTACCTACTTTCTTTAAGTTAGTATACCAAAAAAAAGAAATTAGATAAATATATCTAATTCTTTTTACTGATTATTCGCCATTTTCAAATATAAGTCTTTTGGAAACATCGGTTTTTGAAGTTTTTCAATAGTCTCTTTTGAGAGCTTTTTAGTTTGATAATATTCTCTTCCAGCACTAATAAATTTTTTAAGTAAGAAATCGGTAACGACATTTGCTTCTTTAACGTTTAACATTGGGGTTTGAGAAACGGTGATAGTTGTTAAATCCTTATGAAAGGAATTTTGAAATTGTTTTATAACCGCCTCAAAGTTTTCCTTGTAATAGGGAAAGCCAGATCCACAAATCATGATCGTTTTAAAATCTTTGATATCGTCTTTAAAGCTATGATAGAAACATCCATCTACCTCTACAATGCTTTTTTTGGTAAGTGCTAAGGTTCTATCTAAAAGTGCTTTTAGGTGAGAAGGTAATCCAAAATAGTATAGCGGAAAACTCCAAATGATAATATCTGATTGAAGCATATCTTTAAGTATTTTTTCCATATCGTCTTTAATTATACATTTCCCATTGTTATTCCAACAGGAAAAACAACCTAAGCAAGGCTTAATATCATTGTTAATTACCTTATATTTAACAATAGTATTATCCTTTTTTTCATTTAGTCCTTCAATAAAAGCATCCGTTAATCTAATTGTATCTGATTTTTCTTTTGGACTTCCGTCAAATATTAGTATCTTCATGTTTTTATTTTATCATGAGTTATTCTTTTATGAAACAATTAAAAGACTAAATACTGTCTTACTCCATTATCTTTAGTGATGAGTTCATGTCAACTTTCTTTAATTTTGGATACAAGATAACACATACGATTATTGTTGAGATAACCGTTATAAGTATTGAAAAGACATAGGTATACCACGGTAAAGCTCTAGATAACATCATCGATGTTCCATCAACTAAACCAATTATATATCGTTCTAGGAGAAAACCTAATAAAATACCAAGAGCAACTCCCATAATAGTTAGTATACTAACCTCTCTAAAGATATAACCTCCAACCTCAATATCGTGATATCCAAGGACTTTTAGAGTTGCTATTTCTCTAATTCTTTCTTCGATGTTTACATTTGTTAAATTATATGTAACTATGATGGCTAATGATCCAGCAGCAACTATAATTACAAGTATAATTAAATCGATTTGTTCATTAACTCTTTCATACATTTTTTTTGAGTCAATGGTCGTTGCGACACTAGAAACTTCATTTAATGTTAATAAAGATTTAACATCGTTAGATGGGTCATATTTATTATCTTTAATAACCAGAATATTTGAGTCTTTGTATTCCCCTTTAAAGATAGACTTTGGAAGATAAAAGTAATTCCCAACATAATTTTCAGCAATATTTTTTATTAAATAAGGATATCCATCAATGGTTATTTCATCCCCGATTTTAAGATCAAGGTATTTTGATATTCCCTCAGAGATGATAAGCCCTTCTTTTAAATCAATTTCCTTATTACTAGATCGATTTTTTAATCCTATGAAATCAGAAATGTTTTCGATTTTATTATCCTCTATAATCGTTGTCGTTACTAATAACATCTCATCATCGTGCTCAAAATAATCAGTTATCTGGTTTACATAAAGATATCCATTAGATTCATCAAGGTAATTGTTTAATTGTTCACTAGCAGTTCCATCGATTCCAATGTTAATGTGATATTTGATAATGTCATTATATTGAACATCGCTAATACCACCAACTGCCCCCTTCAAGCCAAAGCCGGTGAATATCAAAGCGGTACATCCACCAATTCCAATTAAGGTCATAAAAAGATGTTTTTTATAGCGAAACACATTTCTAAAGGTTGATTTATATTTAAATTTTAGTCTATTCCAAATAAAAGATATTTTTTCTAAAAAGACTTTCTTTCCACCTTTTGGAGCTTTTGGAATTAATAACTCAGCAGCACTTTCTTTTAGCTTATTATTTGTAGCAAGTAATGTTGATAAAACTACTGAAAAAATCATTCCAATGGTCGCAACTAGTGATGTTTCCAAATAGAAACCCATCACTAATTTTGGAACAAAAAGAGTGCTAGAAAAAACCGAATAAATAATTCTAGGTAACAATTGAAAACCAGCCAATATTCCTACTATTGCCCCTATTACTGTTGGAAATAAAGCGAAGAATATATATTTAAATCTTATTTTTGCGTTAGAGTATCCAAGAGATTTTAAGATACCAATCTGACTTCTTTCTTCATCAACCATTCTAGTCATTGTTGTTAAAACGACTAAAGTAGCAATCAATATAAAATAAAAGGGGAAAACAGAGGCTATTGATCTAACTGTTGATACATTCTCATCATACTTCACATACCCTTGATTAGTATTCCTATCCAAAAGGAACCAATTGCTATCAATATCCAATAATTCTAGGCTGGATTTCGCTTCTTTAACCATTTTTTCATATTCTGATGAAAATGAAAGTTTTTCCTTTGCCCCTATAATAGTTAGTAAAATATCCGTATAGAAAATCGGAGACTCTTGTTTCATATATATTATTAAGTCTATGTTTCCACTACCGATATTGGTCGTTTCCTTTTCGTTTCCAAAATACCAAGGATTAGCTGAAATACCTACTACTTTATAGTCTTTGTTAAGATAAGTTATTGTATCACCGATATTTTTGGATTTTAGAAATGTTCCACTTCTTTCAACTAAAATTTCATTGTCATTTTTTGGATAGTTTCCCTCTACTAATGACAATTGCATAACATCATTTTCGCCAAAAGGTAATTGATATATTCTAGCTGTATAAGCCAAAAGAGAAACATCGGTCGAAATAATTGGGGTCGCCTCTTTAACGTACTCATTTTCTCTGATTTTTTCTAGGTCCTGCTCAAAAAAACCAACCTTAGATTTGATGTTGATATCTTGGATATTATATTCATCAAAGTATTTATCTATGGTATCTAGCATATTAGGAGCTGTTGCCAGTAACCCAGTGATAAAAGCAACCCCTAATATCGAAATTGCGAACATAGATAAAAATCGCGATATATTATTCTTTAGTTGTCTAAAAACAATCTTAAGGTAAGTTTTCACCATTCGATCCTTTCAACATCAGTTGGGTGTTCATTTATTTCTATTTTTTTGATTTTTCCATTTTTAATTTGTATTACTCTATTCGCCATTGGCTTTAAGGCTTGATTATGAGTCACAATAATCACTGTCTTTTTTTCATTTTTTGCAACGTTTTGAAGATATTTTAAAACAACCTTGCCGGTTTCATAATCTAGGGCTCCTGTTGGTTCATCGCATAATAGTATCTTCGGATTTTTGGCAATTGCTCTAGCGATTGATACTCTTTGTTGCTCACCACCAGATAATTGAGATGGAAAATTATTCATTCTATTTTCTAGTTCTACCCCTTTTAATACCTCTTTTGGTGGTAATGCCTTAGTTGATACTTCAGTTGCTAACTCAACATTTTCTAGGGCAGTTAGGTTGGGCATTAGGTTATAAAACTGGAAAACAAATCCAACATCATATCTTCGATAATTCGTCATGCCCTTTTTATCCAATCTCGAAAGATCTAGATTATCTCCAACAAGAATATTTCCAGATGTCACATGTTCCATTCCCCCAAGCAAGTTTAGAATTGTCGTTTTTCCAGCACCAGATGGACCTAGTATTATGCATACTTCTCCCTTATTAATGGTAAAGTTAATGTCATCGGTTGCCTTAACCTCTACCTCGCCAGTCTTATAAATTTTCGATACTTTGTGAAATCTTATCAGTTCCATTAAAGCCCATCCTTTCTGACATATAATCTAATAAATCAATTAATTCTTTGGTTTTTTCTTTACCCATCTTGCTGATGCAATCGTTTAAAATTTGTTCTGCTTCTATCAATTTTTCATTTATATACATTTGGCCAGTCTTAGAAAGAATAACGATTTTTTTTCTTTTATCCTTTGGATCATTTTTGATGGTGATATATTTTTTTCTTAAAAGCGACTTGATAACTGCCGACATTCTACTTTTACTGATGTTTGAGTTTTCGCCAATAGTTCCTATATCGCTGTCTTTAATGATTGATAAGTTAAATAAAACTGCCTGTTCTCCATATAAAAAGTCTCCTAATGTTGAAACAAAGTCTAAGCGATAAATATTAAGTAAGGAGTTAGTAAGTTTTCCTTTTAATGATTCCATGGTATACCTCCATTTTTAGTTCATAGTGTGAACTATATATTCATATATTATTATTTATTAGTTTCATTTGCAATAAATATGTTTGTTTAACTTTTTTTGCCATAATTAAAAAAACAACCAGTCGGTTGTTTTATTTATCAATAAATTAATCAGTTATCTAATTTCTGTTATAAAGAATTGTAAAACGCTTAATTTTATCGAAAAGCTGATCGTTTAAATCGCTTTTTTTAACTCTAAAAACCCAATTATTTCCAATAGTTGCTGGTTCATTCATTCGAGCCTTATCATCTAGGTTCATATAATCTTGAAGCGGAATAATTGTTAGTTTTGCATTTGATGATAGTGTTACCTTAATTAAACCATCTACAACCGTGTCTAAATTAGAATGAGTGTAGTCTAAAAGAAAGTTTTTGTCATAGTCGTTTAATGTTTCCACCCAAGATTTAGTAGTCATGTTGTCATGAGTTCCAGTATAAGCAATTATATTGTTCTCATAATTGCATGGAAGATATTTTTTTTCTTCTCCATAGAAAGAAAACTGTGATAAAACCATCCCCGGAAAGTGACAGTCCTTAAGTAGTTTTTTCACTCTTTCTGTAACATCCCCAAGATTTTCTGCAATAACAGCTACCTTACCTAATGACTCTTTAATAGCTTTAAATAACTTATAGCCTGGTCCATCGACCCAATGTCCATTAACTGCATTAGAATCACAATATGGGATTTTATAATAATGGTCAAAACCAATAAAATGATCAATTCTAACGATATCAAACATTTTAAGGGAGGATGCTATCCTTTTTATCCACCAACTAAAATTGGTTTTTTCCATATATTTCCAATCATAAAGTGGATTTCCCCATAATTGTCCAAACTCTGAAAATCCATCTGGTGGGACACCGGCAACGTAAATTGGTGTAAGTTCTTCATTTAAGTCAAACATTTTTGGGTTAGCCCAAACATCACTAGAATCTAGTGCTAAATAGATGGGGATATCACCAATGATCTTTACTTTATTTTTATTAGCATATCTTCTTAAATTACTCCATTGCTCATAAAACTTAAATTGAACAAAATGCCAAAAATCAATTTCTTCTTGGTTTTCTTCAATGATTTTTTTAATTGTTTTTGGATCCCTGATCTTTTGTTTGTGATCCCACTTTATCCAGGATTTTCCATCATTAAGATTTTTAATAGTCATGAATAGGCAATAATCAAAAAGCCAATCTTTTTCTCTTTTAACGAATTTTTGAAAGTTCTTATTATGTATATCAAAGCGGAAAAAGGCCTTTTTTAATATTAGAAATCTTTTTTGATATTGTTGGTAGTAATCAACCACTGAATCATCACTTACAAATATATCTATTTCCTCTTTTAAAAGCAGCTTTTCTTCAATAAGTATCTCAAGATCAATGAAGTATGGGTTGCCTGCGAATGCAGAGAATGTTTGATATGGTGAATCTCCATATGAGGTTGGCCCAATCGGCAATATTTGCCAATAAGATTGCTTGGAGTAATTAAGCTGATCGACAAAATGGAACGCCTCTTTACCGAGTGTTCCAATTCCGTATTTTGATGGAAGGCTAGTGATATGTAATAATATCCCCGTTTTTCTCATTAGTGTTTTATAGCTTCTTATTTTTATTTAATAAAAAAGATTTCTTAGTAGTTTTCTTTTCTAACTTCAAAATAGCTTTGCGGATGAGCACAGACTGGACATATTGCTGGAGCTTGTTTTCCCATTACTAAGTGTCCGCAATTACGGCATTCCCACATTGTCATTTCGGCTTTTTTAAATACTTCTTGCATACTTACATTATTTAATAACTTTCGATATCTTTCTTCATGGTGTTTTTCAACTGTTGCCACCATTTTGAATTGTTTTGCTAATTCGATAAATCCTTCTTCCTCAGCATCTTTTGCGAATCTGTCATACATATCTGTCCATTCGTAGTTTTCACCTTCTGCAGCAGCTAAAAGATTATCTTTTGTGTCCCCTAGTTCTCCTAGTGCTTTAAACCATAGTTTAGCGTGTTCTTTTTCATTATTAGCAGTTTCTTCAAAAATAGCTGCAATTTGCTCATAACCTTCCTTTTTTGCAACACTAGCGAAGTATGTGTATTTGTTTCTTGCCATTGATTCACCAGCGAATGCTTCTAATAAATTTTTTTCAGTCTTAGTTCCTTTTAGTTTTTTATCCATTGTTTTCCTCCATTAATATTTGTTCATATCTAAAATATGAAACATCCTATCTATACATATATTATACGCTATTAACTAATAAAAGCTCATATTTTACTGCTTCATTTTTATAAAGAAATCTCCATTTGAATGGAGATTAAATCTTTTTTTACTATTTACCATCATTAAAGTATAGTATTCCAATCGTGTTATGTCCACAGTGACTAGTAATTGTTCCTCCAGCAACGGTTGTATATACTTCTTTAAAATTATATTTTTCTTTAACCTTTTTCTTAACCTCTTCTAAAATTGCTTCATCTATTGTGGTATAGGTAATAAATGCTCTATCTAAATGTGGGGTGTTAAATTCATTTAAAATATCATCAGCATATTTAAAAACAGCCTTTTCAAACTTCATTCGGTATTTTTTTCCAACCCCCATTGCTCCTTCTTTTACGTTTATCATCGGCTTAATGTTTAATAGGTTGGCAAAAAATTTTGATACCGCATTACATCTTCCTCCTAGATATAGAAAGTCTAGTTTATCAAGGACAAAGGAAGTTTGCAGAAATTCCTTTCTTTGGTCACACTTTTCCTTAATTTCCGATGCTGTTAGTTTACCCTCTTTGACTAAGTCACAAGCATATAAAACTAATAAACCTGTTCCCGTTGAAAGAGCTTTTGAATCAACGACATAAACCCCAGGTACTTCTTCTGCCGCTTTTGAAGCAAAATTAAAGCCTGCTGACATTTTTTGCGAGATACAAAAGTGGATCAATTCTTCATCGTCTTTTTTATTCGCTTTGAAAAATGAAATATAATCGTCAATATTTCTTGCTGCAGTTTTTGGAAGTTCACCAGTCTTTTTTACATGCTCGAAAATTTTTTCTTGCATGTTTTTATCATCCGGCTCGGATTTATCACCTAAGTTTATTAAAAGCGGTAAAACAGCAATATTATGTTCGTTTAGAAGATCCTCTGATAAATCAGATACACTGTCAGTTGTCACTTTTATTTTTTTCATCTTGTCCTCCTGATGTTTTTAATGACTTTAATTAAAATAATGATTGTATTATTTAAAAGATACTTGCTCATTATAAGCAAAGTCACTATTTTTTTAAATGTTTTTTTGCTGCATAAATGAAAATTAGTTAGTCTTCATTAGCAGGAACTAACTAATTTTAACACTGATTTTTCAATTATGCAATATTCGCCGATAGTATCACATAATGACCATCATTTTGTTTTCTATTTTGATTATTTTATTAAATACTGCATCTATAAAAGCTCGATCATGGGTTATTCCCAAAATGGCTCCTTGATAGTTATCAAACAAGCTAAATATCTCTTTTGCGTTTATTGGTGAAATATTTCTTGTTGGTTCGTCTAGTATGAGTATCTCAGAATCAATCGAAATTAATACGAAAAGGGCTACTTTTAGTTTTTGGCCTTCTGAAATTCCCCTTATTTGAGTTTCCATTTCTAGGGTTGAAAAACCCATGTTTCCTAATATCATTCTTATTTCAGACTCAAGATATTGGTTTTGACAAATTAATAAAAAATCAATCACTCTTTTTTCATAGTCTAAAATTTCTTGATAGTCTTGACTTAAGTATCCAACCTTTATATTGTTTTCTTGAAGTTTTTTCTTAATGTCTTTGATTAGTGTTGTTTTTCCTGTTCCGTTTTTACCCGTAATCGCTATTTTATCGTTTCCTTTAATAATTAACCTAAAGTCTTTGATTAGTGTTTTATCTTTAATTTTTAAGTAATCAATCTGATAGTCAATTAGGGTTTTTGATTTATTATGGGTTTTATTTTGGAAAAATATACTCATGGATTCTTCTTTTTCGGGGATTTCTAGAAAATTACTTTTATCCTTTTCAAAGCGCTTCTCTTGAGCTTTTAACGATCTAATCTTCGTTTTTAGTGAGGCTGCTAAAAAAGGATTTCTAACTGCTTGATTTTGTTGGTGTTCCACAGACTGATAGATTTTTTGAAACCTTTCAACCTTTTTTTTATGTTCTTCTCTTTGCTTATGAGCAATCCTAGTATTGTTTTCATATTGTTTTAAATAATGATCATAGTATTCGTTATAGGTCATTTTAAGAAAGAATGACTTAGCTTCCATTCTCTTTTTCACTAAGGAAAGATGAATGATAGCGGTAGCGGTGTTTTCTAATAGCCTTGTATCATGTGATATATATAGAATACCTAAATCCGAGTTTTTAATAAATTTTTCCAAAAAGATAATTGTTTCTAGGTCTAGATCGTTTGTAGGTTCATCGAGTAAAAGAATATCAGGATCTCTCATGATAGCTTTAGCGAGTGAAATCTTCATTTTTTCTCCACCAGAAAAGGTTTTGATTTTCCTTCCGTCCGCCTCTTTTAGATCGATGTTGAAATCACCTAATATTTTATAAGCTTTTTCTAGATATATATAGTTGTTCTCGTTTCCATCAATAAGGAAGTCTATTAGTAAATCCTCCTGATGCTCTTTGATTGTTTGTGGTAAGTATGATATTACACCATCAATCACAATATCCCCTTGATAGTTGGCATAATCTAGTTGTTGTTTTTCATTAATAACCTTTAAAAGAGTTGATTTACCAACTCCTTCACTTCCAATTATTGCTATCTTATCGTTTTTATTTAGTGTAAAAGAAAGATTATTAACTAAAACACGATTACTTTTATTTTCAGTAATCACGAGGTCTTTAACTGTAAGCATTTTATTCTCCTTTTAGTGTTTTTTTTAATGCCCACTAAAAGATATAGTAGGACTTGTTTTAGTTAATATACATTTTTTCACCTTTCCTTTTCTTACTTGCTTTTGATTTGTTTTCTAATAGCTCCTGTTTTTTTATGAACAGCAACCGCTTTTGTTTCATTGTTTAAGGCGTTAGCGAACTCCATAGCTTCTTTTTGAGTTTTGAAGTACTTGATTGTCTTTTCAGACCCTTCTTTTCTAATTCGCCATTTCTTATAATTTTTGTTAGTTACTTCCATCTCTCTAGAGATGTGATATTTAGTCTTTTTTGGTTTTTCGGACTTTTTTAGGGGTTCTTTAGCTTCTACTTTTTGTTTTCCTTCCATGTCCTTGTATTCCATAATTTTTCCTTTAACGCCATGAATAACAACAAAACTATCATTTACAGCAGCTAAGTTTTTGGCAAACAAAACGGCTTCTTGTTTGGTTTCAAAAAACTTAATCGTTTTATCTGACCCTTCTTTTCTTACCCGCCATTTGCGGTGTTTATCGGTGCCAGTAACTTTATTTTGTGAAACATGATACTTGGTCTTATTAGTTTCCAATTTATCACCCCTCTTTTTCATTATATCAAAATATGAATAAATCAAGGGTGAGTTTAAATAATAATTTAGGTTTATCTTAATTTATTATCCGTTTTTTTTGCTTTATTATATGAGACAAAATATAAGATTCCTAAAACAAAAGGGGCGATTGAAGCTAAAACATAAAGAGAAATCCCAAGAATTCTAAATGATCTAAAAGAAAATATCGCAATAAAAACTAAAAAGCTATAAATAACGAAACTTGCTTTAACAGTTTGAAACTCTTGGCCATTCTTTTTTGAAGATTGTCCTAAAATCACAATACCAATGATTAGAAAAAACAATCCCATTAAGGTCGCTGCTATCCCAAGCATATTACTAATGATGAATGAGACTAAAGCCAGACAAATTGAATATATTCCAATAGTAATTGCGTAGGCATTAGCTTTTTTATATTCAAGAGATTTTTTTTCAACCACTTCATACTCATGAATAATCGGCTTATTCTTTAAGCTGGTACTGTTATTATCTAATCCGCAATATTCGCATTTACTATCTTTACTATTGATATTGGCTCCACACCCTCTACATTTCATTTAAGTACTCCTTTATAATTATTTCTCTTATTAAAGCCTTATTCACCATAATTATTAAAATAGTTTTGGATTAAAACAACCGGTGTTCCTTTATCCCCGCTACCGCTTACTAAATCACAAAGGGATCCTAGTAAATCAACATATCTTCTTGGAGTAGTTCCAAGTGATATATCTTCTCCAATTAGGTTATTATCTTTTTTTCTTATTTCGTCTTTAATAGCTTTTGTCAAATCATCACCGGATAAATTTCCAAACTTATTATCGACTAGATATTTAATTTTTACTTCGTTTGGACTTCCTTTTAACCCGTCAGTATAAAAAGGGGAAACGACTGGGTCAGCTAATTCCCATATGCCTCCAATTGGATCCTTAAATGCGCCATCCCCGTAAACCATGACTTCGATTTTTTTGCCTGTTTTTTCTTTAATGGCATCTTGGATTTTTTGAAGCATGTTTAGATCTTTTCTTGGAAATAGCTTTACCCTTTCATCTGTTGATGTATTAGATCCTAATAATCCGTATTCCTTGTTATAACCGCTATTATTAATGCTTTCGTTCATAATATCATCTAGTCCATATACTGTTAATGACTTATCTTCTCTTAGTGATTCTTTTATTTGATGTCTTGAATGTATAATTGCGACTAAAATATCCTTTGTATAGTCTTTAATCACTTCATAATTATTAGATAATATAAAGTTAACTTGGCAATTTTCTTTTAAGGCAACCTTGCGGTATGAATCTATCATATTGACACCAGTAAAAATATGCCTAAAATCGCCAAAATGCTTTTGATAATCTTCTTCAGTGATGATGTCACTATATGGATTAATATTTAGCTCTTTTAGTTTTTTTTCATCAAGGATATTGTTACCAACCTCATCTTTTGGATAACTAAGAAGAATAGTAAGCTTCTTAAATGCTCTTGAAAAAGCTTTTAATAGTATTTGAAATCTATTCCTAGATAAAATAGGAAACAAAATTCCTAGATGATCGGTTTTATATTTTTTTTTCATATCTTGAGCAATCTCATCAACAGTTGCATAATTTCCAGCAGATATTGAAACAACTGCCTCAGTTATCCCTAAGACATCTTTATCATTTAGTTCAATTTTTTCATATTTTATTGTCTCCATCAAAGAATTAACGACAATATCAACAATGTCATCTCCTTCTTTAATGATCGGTGTTTTAATGCCTCTTGCTACTACCCCTGATTTAATCATAAATATCCCCTTTCTATTTACATAAAAAGTATAGCATATTTGCCTCAACACATAAAGGATTATTTAATGTTCTTTATTTATCTTTTATAAAAAAGACATGCTTCTTTCTTACAGCTGGTATTTTCTTGAGATTTAAAACATTCAATGTTGTCAGTAGTCGAAAAATCTAGGTTAAACTCTTCTTTAGCAAATTGAATTCCTGCCAAAATTGCTAAATAACCATTTCTTTTGCAACATCTAGGTCCTCCATTTTTAGCGATTATTGTTTGACATTTTGCGTTTGAAATTATTGTTTGACTCCATGATTTTTGTTTGAGCGGATTATTATCTGTAATAATAGAAACAAAAATACCAACTCCAAGTCCTGCACCACATGCTCCATAGTTGGCGCAAAATCCGCCAGGAACTATCATAGCTCTTTTAGAAGCGATGTTGAGTTTTTCTTTTAAATTATTATCTGAATAAAGATTATTATAGCATGTTAAAAAAACAGCAGGAATTATGAAATGATGGATTGGCCCATGCATTGGTATACCTTCAATACTGATTATCAAATTAAATAGACTAATAGGATTAGTTTCCTTACTTTTAAGGCAAATATCGTAAATCTTTTCTTCTAGTGTTACCACTTTATAATTTCCTTTCTATAGATAATTGGGGTTTATTGCTACTCTTTAAATAAAACTCTTATTTTCTCTTTCTCTTGATTTTTAATTATTAATTCAATAACAACCTTTAAATACTCTGTTTGCATGTTATAAATAGTTTTTAGGGAAGGCGATGTTTCAAATAGGTTGTTTTGATCTTTTTCTTTGTTTTCATAATTTTTTAAGGACTTGAAAATCTCATCTCTTAGTATCAGTAGTTCTTCTAGTGTTAAATTTTCGATTTCTTTTTTAAATGCTTCTGGACTCGTAGTCATTATTATTTTTATTCAATATCTAATTGAATGTTTCCTCCCTTTTTTCAAATTTTCGTTATTTATATTTTAGCATAATATCTTTATCTTTAAGTAGTAGTCAAAAGTCTATTAATAAGTTTTTTTTTACAACTAAGAAAAAAGTATGCCTAAGCATACTAGATTTCTTAGATTATTCTTCTTTTTTATTAGGAATTAATAAATCCAAGCCCTTTTTTAAGAAAATACCCCCTGCAACAGCTAGCGGAATCATCATTCCAAAACCTCTAAATACTTCTGGAAGGGCACTAGTATCAGCATAGTAGCTAACAGTACTGACGACCACTAAAGAAATTGCAAGTAACACGATACCGATAATCATTAAAATTAAACCAATTCGTCTTTCTTTGCTCATTGTTACCTCCTTAAATTTTAACCTCATTACTTTTATTTTACTTTAATACTTTTTAAAGTAAATACTTCTTCAAAATTGTGTGAAACTCTTCATTATTAATTGGCTTTCCTATGTGATCGTTCATGCCCGCTTCTAGGCAATTTTTAATGTCTTCTTTAAAAACATTAGCGGTCATCGCGATAATTGGAATTTTCTTAGAATTCTTGTTATCTAAGTTTCTTATTTTTCTTGCTGATTCTAATCCATCCATTACCGGCATTTGTAAATCCATGATGATGATATCATATTTGTTTGGATTTTCTTTAAACATTTGAAAAGCTTCTAAACCATTTACCGCATTATCGATTGTAATACCACTTTCCTCTAAGAGAGCCCCTACTATTTCCCTATTAATTTCGATGTCCTCTGCTAGTAACATTGTAAAATTGCTTAAGTATCCATCGTTTTCATTTTCTTTGATATCTTTATTTTCCATGCCAACACAGTCTAAAATAAAGTTATGGATTTGATAGTTAAAAAGTGGTTTTTGAATTAATTTTTCTACCCCGACTCCCCTTGCTTCTTTTTCAAATAGGTTAAGATCTAAACCTGAAATCATCGCGATAATTGGTTTTGTTGGATTATCATCCCTAATCTTTTTTACAACTTCTATTCCATTCATAAATGGCATATCCCAATCAATAAAATAAAGATTATAATCGCCATTCTTTTGAATTAGTTCTAAAGCCTCTGGTCCGTTTGATGCCGTATCTATTAAGATATTGTTGGTGGTGGAGAAATGCTTAAAGAAATCTCTAACAAAAATATCATCGTCGACCGCTAAGATTCTCATGGATTCAATATTGATGTTACCTGCTAGATTAGGTGTTGTTTGATTGCTTCCATCTAGCCAAATATCAAAGGAAAATGTCGAACCTTTTTTAGGGATACTTTCTACTCCTATGTTACCGCCCATTAGTTCCACAATACTCTTAGAAATTGCTAAACCAAGACCCGTTCCTCCATATGTTCTTGATATCCCGCTTTCAGCTTGGACAAATAATGTGAAAAGTTTTTTTACTTGCTCTTCACTAATTCCTATTCCATTATCTTTTACATAAGCCTTTATTCCGTGTTTATTATCTTTCATTCCAAGGTATTTTGCTTTAAAGACAATTGTTCCATTTTCTGGAGTGAATTTGACTGCGTTAGCTAAAAGGTTAGTGATGACTTGAGCAATTCTATTATCATCTCCTTTTAGATATGCCGGGATTTTACTATCAAGTTCAACTATTAGCTTTTGGTTTTTTTCTTCCACTTTAAAACTGATAAAACCAATTACTCGGTGGACCATTTTTTCAAAGTTAAAATCAATTATTGATAGTTCTAATTTGTTAGCTTCAATTTTTGACATATCCAAAATATCATTTATGACTCCAAGTAGGTGAGTAGAAGCATCTTTAATTTTATTGAAGGCATAGTCTTTCTTTTCGATAGTGTTTGCAGATTCTCCAATAGATGTCATCCCAATAATTGCATTCATCGGTGTTCTTATCTCATGGCTCATATTTGATAAAAAATCACTTTTTGATTTAGAGGCAGCCAAGGCTTCTTCTTTAGTTTTATGTAAATTAGAAGTTAGCTGTCGATCTAAAATTCCAGAAATTAGTAAAATTCCACAAGCTTCTAAAAGGGAGGTTTCTTCTCTTGAAAAGATTCGATCTTCATAACTTGCTGCATCAACGAATCCCCAAAATTCACCCTTAATGTGAATTGGAACCATAATTAATAATTCAGTATCTTTAGTAAATAATTTCGGATGGTCTTTATATGCTTTAACACAAAGCGTTTCTCCATTTTCTAAACTCTCTAGCCAAGCACTTGGCCAATCACCAAATATTTTAATTTCTTTTTCGCCTTGTTTATAATAACTTGCAACTCTTTCCCACTGTGAAGAAACTAAGTTTCTATCCTTGCTCCAAATAGCAACCGCCTCAACATCTATTGATTCGCTAAGTCTTTTAAGGGATTCTGTAATTTCATCAGAATAGTTTTCTTCAACGCTTTGATATAGATTATCACCGATGCTTCTCACCAAATCAAGATAATCAGCATTTCGTTCTTTTTCTTGTTTTACTTCATCTTTTGATAAAACCATGCAATTAGAGTGAATATTAACTCCTAAGGCTATTTTTCTTGCCATGTCATAACATGATTTGGAGCCACAAGCTCCACAATTATAGTTTCTTTTTGAGTGACTATTTTTTTTCATCATTAAAAAAGCAGATTCTATTCTTTCATCTGATACTAAATCGTATTTGTATGGATTTTTTTGATAAGATCTTAAAAAATCGTCAAGGTTTAGTATTTCATCATATTCTTGAAGTCTTTTCATTCTTTCTTCGATTGAGTTTTTATACTGAAGTTTCTTTAAATTCATTTTCTTTCCTAATGAAAAGATATTTTGGTTTTCGGTCATCCCAGAACCAATTAAACAGCCATTTTCACAGCTTAGGCAATCAAAAACATCTGGCAATTGACTTACATCTGTCTTTGAGTAGAGTCTTAGATAACCAAACATCGAAGTGCCTTCTCTTTTTTCGATGTATAAATCTTCTTTCCCAAAGAGTCTAAGGTTTTCTAATAATCCTCCTGGTAGTGGGTAAAGTCCGCCTGCTCCCGCTTCATAATGGTCGAAATCTTTTTTCTTTGTTGAAAGCTTAATATTATTTTTATGCATATATTCTTTAAGTTTATCAAAGGTAATATTATATTGGACTAACTTTGTTGATCGATGTTCTCTTGTTTTTGAAATGCAAGGAGAAAGGGAAGCCAATGAATCTTCTATCCCATTTTTTTTCATATATATAGCTGTACATGCCATTGGGCTTTGGATAGGTGATAAATACTCTAATAATTCATGTCTGTGTTCTTCACAAAAAGAAACAACTACTGGGCAAGGTTGTGTTATTAAAGGTTTATTAGTTTTGTCTAAATATCTTATGTGTCCCCAAGTACATATATCTGCTCCTAGAGAAACATCGTATATTAGATTAACTCCTTCATCTTTAAACCAAGCAAGGAGTTCCTGATAATTAGGAAAGACTTGTTTTATTGCTGGAGCAACGATCATCGAGATTTTATGTCCTTTTTTTAGATCATTAAAAAAAAGGTCAATATCATCTTGATAATCTCTTGCATCATGTTGGCACACATTTAAGCAAACTCCACAAGATATACATTGTGATTGATCTATTACTACTTTAGTATTTCCAAATTCATCTTGATATCCGATATTAGCGGTCTCTATTGGGCAAACTCGAATGCAATGATTGCATCCAACGCATTTATCTTCATCAACCTTAATTATTGAATCACCAAATTGAATCATACCACTCATTCTCCTTAGCATTTATTAATGTAAATAATATCATTTGCATAGTTTTTCTAATTGATAAGCAATCTCTTTATAGTCAAAATTATCTTCATAGCCAGTTATCACTATCACTTTGTTGGTTTTTTTATAGACTGCCATGATTTGTCCATGAGCACCATCTCCATAGAAAAAATTATTATCTAAATCATTTATCCAAAATCCATAACCATAGTATCGATGTTTATATGGGGCTTTGATGGATGTAGCTTCTTTTATGAAGCTCTCACTTAGATATCTAATTCCGTCATAGATGCCATTATTTAGGTAAAGAATGCCTAGTTTTAAAATACTAACAGCATTTAAAAAGTAATTACTTGCACCAAAGGTATGACCTTTTGGACAAGTTCCAGCAGCATAACCATTAAAACTTAAGGGAATAAATAAGGCATCCCTAATAAATTCAAAAGCTGGTCTTTTGGTTATTTTTTCAATAATAACCGATAATAGGTAATAGTTTGTGTTAGTATAGACCATTTTTTCACCTGGAAAGTATTTTAGTTTTTTTGATAATATTAATGAGACATAGTCATTTGTATTATGTTTATAAATATCATTTCCAAAAAGAAAACCTTCATCCTGTCCCATCGAATTTGATAAGAGGTGTTTGATAGTAACATCTTCTAATTTTTTATCATAATCGGCCTTCAAATAATCATTTAGGTACATGCTCATTTTATCATCTAGATTAATCATTCCCTGATATTCTAATATCCCAATTGCGGTTGCAGTAATAGATTTTGATAATGAATAGACATTATTAAAAAAGTGAGTATTCTCCTTCGCTTGATAATTGATTTTATTGCCATCATAAACAGCTATTTGGTAATAATTAATATTGTTTTTTAATAAAAAATTTTTGATTTTGTTAAGCATTAATTTATCCTTCCTAGGTTTTATTTAAAAACAAAATAGACTATTTTCTATTACTAAATTTTCTTTTTCTATAGAAAATAAAAAGAGTTGATTAAATTGTTTCAAGACTTTCCATATCTATTGTACCTCAAATGTTTGTTTTAATAAACAAAAAGGAGTTATTTCTAAGAATATAACTAGAAATAATCCTCCCATATAACTATGATCGATAAAGATTCATTTGTATTAACCATTAATTAAATAATTCACATTTTTATTTTTGTTTCAATAATACCGCTATTTCGACTAAACTTGTCCAAGGGAACATGTCAAGTGGCAAAATAGCCATTACCTGATAATCTTCAAGATCACTTAAATCTTTAGCTAATGTAACCTGGTTACATGAGCCATAGACAATTCTATTAATATGATACTGTTTAAGTTTCTCTAAGGTATTCTTTTCTAAACCAGTCCTAGGGGGATCAAATACCATAAGGTCGATATCCATCTTTTTTAATCCTGACAAGGCTTTTATGAAGTCTCCTTGGATAATATTTACATTGTCAATGTTGTTGTTAAAAAGGCTTATTTTTCCGCTTTCCACTGATGCTTTATCTAACTCAATGGCATATATTTTTTTAGCTTTATGGGCTAAATAATGAGAAATAGTTGCTGCTCCTGCATAAGCATCAATAATGGTTTCTTTTCCCTTTAAGTCTGATAAATCCTTGATAATGTTATAAAATTTATTCGCTTGTAGATAATTAAGTTGGAAAAAGGCATCTGGTTTTAGTTTAAATTGTTTATTATCCATTTTAATATTTATAGTGTCTTCACCATAAATTTTTTCTATTTTTTCGGTGAAAAAAGATTGTTCCTTTGGTTTTTCATTGTAACTTACAAAAACAGACTTAATTCTTTTATCAAGTCTTACAAGTTCTTTTGATAGTTGATTAATATAAAGCGACTTTTTAAACATGATAAATGAAACTTGAATCTCCGTTTCATCTTCATTGCATCTAACTGATAAGGCTTTAACGAATCCCTTTTTAGTTTTTGGATTGTAACCGTCAACTTTGTATTTATTCATCATGCTAGTGATGGTTTTTAGCACTTCATTTAATGACTCCATTTGAATAGGGCAGTTTTCAAGGCAGACAAAATGATTGGTCCCTCTTTTATAAATGCCTACTTGGTTTTTCCCCCTAACGAATTGAACGGGAAGATTTGCCTTGTTTCGATAATTATAAATATTAGGGGATTTTATCACTTTCTTTACTAAGCCTTGTTTTAGATTTTTATCATAGTATTTATTAAGAGATTCTATTAAGATATCTCTTTTATATTTTAATGTTTTCTCATATTTTAGGTGTTGAAGCTGGCAACCACCACACTCATGATATTTAGGACAAAAAGGCTCAACTCTGTCTTCAGATTCCTTTTTGATTTCGACAACTTCTCCAATTGCTCGATTTTCAAAAATGTTTGTTATTTTAACATCGATGTTTTCATTTGGAAGAGCATTATCGACAAAAATAGCTAGTTTGTTATAATAGCCTATTCCTTCGCCGTTAATGCCTATTTTTTTAATGTCGATGTTTATTATGTCATCGATATTAATAAATGAATTATCTTTCATATTTATTTTCTAAACTTTCTTTAAAAGCGATCTCGCTTATATCTTTCCTATTATAGTGTAAATCTATTGGTTTAGAATCATCACTTGGATACCCACAAGTAACAAAAAGTAACGGTACTAAATCTTCTTCCATTTTGAAATACTCGGTGGTTTTTTCTCTATCAAACATTCCAACAATACAAGTTCCGAGTCCTTCGTTTGAAGCGGCTAAAACCAAATGGGTTAGGGCGATTGAGGCATCGATTTCACCATATTTTCTAGTGACAAGATTGTCTTTTTTGGCACAAATTATAAATAGCACATTACCACCAAAAACACATTTAGTTAGTTCATTCATTTTATCGATCGTATCTTGAACGACTATTACTCTAGTTGCTTGTGAATTTCTTGCGCTTGGAGCCAGATTTACAGCCATTAATAATTTATCGATCTTTTCCTTTTCTACTTTCTTATCACTAAATTTTCTAACAGAATATCTCATATTTATAACTTTATCAAAATCCATAAAATTCACCTCGTTTTAATTATACCTTAATTCAAACTAAATTAGAGAAAAGAAACTGATGAATCAGCTTCTACTTGTTAGTGTTTTACTTTATTCTTAACTTATTAATTATTTAACCAAGTTGGTATATATTTCTTCTTTAGTTTGCTCATTAATAATTATAAAACTATTATCAATCACTATTAAGCAATACACTTCGTCATTATAATCAAACAGTATGTAGTACTTTAAAGAATTGTCATATTCACTATTATTTTTAACGTATTGATCAAAATATTCATTTGAATCATTGTATGAGAATGACAGTTTGATAAATGTCGTATTTAAAAAATCTATTTTGTCGGTAGGATCTATGCTTTCCATGGTTTTCAATGAAATCGGTAAAACTAAGTGATAGTCAATCATTTCTACCATGTTAGAAGAATCAATTCCCTTACTAAAATATCTTTGATAAAAAAATAATTTTTCTTTATTGTTGTCAATTGCATAGGCCATATATACCATCAGATCTGCTGGTTCTGCTTCGCTTTTTTCATGCGAATCCAAAATATCTTCAATGAATGGAACTTGGCTTAAATCAATAACCGTTTGATCTGATATTAATATATCGATTTGCTTGATGTCTTTTTTTGCATACTTATATTTTTGATAGATAATCTGCTCTAATTCAGATGGTTGAAGGGATTGGATGCTAGAACAGCTAAATAACATTAAAAAGGACAACAAGAGTATGAAAATTAATGTTTTTTTCATATTTTGACTCCTTCGATCTCTAAGAGTTCTTTTTTAAGTTCTAATCCGAGTGCGAAACCTGTTAATTTATTATTAGAACCAATAACACGATGGCAAGGAACAATGATTAATAGTTGATTTTTGTTACAAGCATTACCAACTGCACGGAATGCTTTTTTATTACCTATTTCTTCGGCAATCTCCTTATATGTTTTATAAGTCCCATATGGAATTCTTTGGAGTGCATCCCACACTTTCATTTGAAAAGGAGTACCGCTATATTTGATTTTAGTTTTAAATGTTTTTAAATCGCCTTTAAAATAACTATCTAATTCCTTGATAAACTGTTTAGATATATCAGTTTCTCTAGAATCATAAAGTTCACCAGATAAAGACACACTATATAAATGTGTATCATCAGATATTAATCTCATATTTCCAATCCTAGTTTTATAATAAGAAGTAACTTTTTCCATGGTTTTATTATACAACCAGCACTGCAGAAAAGAAAGGCAGAAACTGCCGTTTCTGCCTAAACTAATAAATTAATAAGTTCCTCTGCTTCTCCTTGTGGAAACAACCCTTTGATGAATTCAAAAACCTGCAAAGCAAATGTGTAACAGTATTTTCCTAATGACTTATGTGAATCATCTGCCAATAACAATGTTTCATTTAGCCAAGTATCAATAGCTCCGATATAATTTGCTAGTATACTAACTATGATTAACCCACCCATTATTAAGATGGCTGCGTTAACTACGCCAAATAAAAGTCCAAATATGCGATCAACGATGCCTTTACCATCGCCATCTTTACCACCTAAAGATTTCAAGATTTTTCCAACTATAAGAAAGAAAAGCATAATAGCTATCATCACCAAAACTGCTGAAATAGCTAATAAAATATAATTACCAAGAGGAGGTAATATCGTTAATATTTTATCTTTCACAAAGGTGATATCACCTAACAATGCACTAACTTGAGGAGCGAGAAAAACACCTCCAACAATCGCTAGAATTTTGGTTATCTTGCCAAAAAAGATTTTTCTAAATCCACGGAAAAAGCCTGATAAAGCAAATAGAACAGCGATTCCGATAATAATCCAATCTATAATACTCATAAATTTTCCTCCAAGATAAATCTGCCTTCATTATATCTTGTTTTTCTATGAATGAAAAGATATTGATGGTTTTTTATGATTCCATTTAATTTTTTAGGAATTAAATATAAAAAGTAAGTTTAATGTTATTATTATGAAAAGATTAATACATCAAGTATAAATTACTTCGACTAATTTTGGTGCAGGGAAAGGGATTTGAACCCTCACGGGCTTTCGCCCACTACCCCCTCAAAGTAGCGTGTCTACCATTCCACCACCCCTGCAGTAATGCTAGTATAGCATTTTATTTTCTTTATTTCTATATTTGAATTATAGAATAACTCAAAGAGTTATTAACAGTTTTTTAGAGATACGTGTATAATATATTTATCATATATTATTAAATTATCCCTTGGAGGAATGCTGATGAAAAATGATTCTAGTAATAAATTAGACGTAACCGCTGGAGTAGATGCCTCAATTTTTGATTATCTTTTAGATGAACTTGGTATTGGGTCTTTCCGCCAAAACCTTAAAGATAGTAATATTATACTTACTAAGAAAACTGCGATGCTCTGTGGATATTCATTGTCTGATTTGCCAAATAACTCAAACACCAAAGAATCGTTAATCTATTTTGAAGATAAAGAGATAGTCGATAGCGCAATTAATTCAATAGTTTCCGGTAAAAGAACCGTTTATCATATCGAATATAGAATGAAACGTAGGGATTCTAGTATTGTTTGGATAGAAGAATGCGGGATGATTTCAAAACGAGATAAAGATGGAACCCCATTAGAAATGTCCGCCGTTTCCCTAGATTTATCTAAATTAAGGTGGGCAGAGGAAAATGCATTAAAATCTGAATTAGAAATTAAAAGATTGAATTTGGTTTCTTCAAATGCTAACTTCGCTGAGGAGAGCCGTTTATTACGGGCAACAAATGCTGCTGCTTTTTTATTGATAGGTGGTTTTCATCAAGATTATGCGACACTCTTAAGCCAAGCATTAAGTATTCTTTCAAGAAGTATACAGTCTAGTCATACAGGTATATTTAGAAACATCTTAAAAGATGATAGAGTGGCTTGTTATAAGAGGGCTGATTGGTTTTTAGGAGCTATGAATAGCGAGGTTGAAGAAAAAGAATATTTTTATGAGGATATTCATAATGATTGGATGAATTTTTTTAAAGATGGAAATAATAGTATTTCTACTCCTAATGATCTACCAAGAGAGCTTGTTAATGCCCTTAATGATGGAGAATCGAAGAGTATCATCATCTGTCCGATATATTTACATGAGGACTTTTGGGGATTTTTCCATTTTGCCAAAAATGACGGAACGCCATTTTCAAAAATCGAGGCAGATATAATGAATGATGGGGCAATGTTGATAGCGGCTTCTATTTCAAGGTTTGAGGCACTTGGTGTAATCAATCAAGCTAGAGACAATGCAATATCTAGCACAATCGCTAAGGGAGAGTTTTTATCAAGAATGTCACATGAAATGAGAACACCTTTAAATGCCATTATCGGAATGTCAACAATAGCGAAAAAGGAACACGATTTAACGAAAATCACCTATTGTTTGGAAAAAATTGATACTTCTTCTAGGCAATTATTAAACATAATAAATGATGTTTTAGATATGTCAAAAATCGATGCTGGAAAATTTGAAATTGTAAATGCACCATTTGATTTTAAGGCAATGCTAGATAATGTCGTTTCAGTCACAAAGGTATCAATGGACCAAAAAAACCAAAGCATTACGATAAACATAAACCCTTCTTTTAAAAACTTAGTAATTAGTGATGAGCTTAGATTATCACAGGTCATTCTAAATCTTTTAAGTAATGCTACAAAGTTCACAAAAGAAAGAGGAAATATCACTCTAAACGTCTTCCAAAAAGAATTAGATGATTTTAACATCAAGCTCCGTGTTGAAGTAATTGATAATGGAATTGGACTTACACCTGAGCAATGTGAAAGACTATTTGCTGAGTTTGAACAAGCTGATGAAAACACCTCTAAAAAATATGGAGGTACTGGTTTAGGACTTACTATATGTAGAAAAATAATTGACCTCATGGGTGGAGAGATTTGGGTTAATAGTAAGCCGAATAAAGGTTCTTGTTTTTTCTTTGAGATAACAACAAAGTTAGGCGATTCATTATTTTCAATGCCAGCACCTTTAAAAGATGTCGTTGATGAGTACTACGATTTTTCTAATAAGACAATTTTAGTGGCTGATGATGTTGAGATTAATAGAGAAATTGTTATGTCATTATTAGATGACAACAAAGCGAAAATTTTATTTGCCGAAAATGGTCAAGAAGCTCTAGATATGATCATCAAAAGAAATCATGAAATTGACTTAGTATTGATGGATATTCAAATGCCTATCATGGACGGACTAACTGCCACAAAGTTGATTAGGGAAGCAAATTTAAAAAGAGAAATCCCAATTGTCGCCATGACCGCTAACGCATTCCAAGAAGACATTGATGTATGTTTAAAGGCTGGCATGGATGATCACATTTCCAAACCTATCGATTATGACGTATTTTTAAAAGTAATTAAAAAACATATTTTATAGTTAATTAATATTATTTTATATTTGGATAATACCTATTCTTCTTGATTTTTAAATCTCTTACTTTTATTGACATATATTATGCCAAATAATAAAGAAACAAGCATAATTCCAATACCAACCCAAAGAAGAGGTTGAATTTCAAATATCGAAAATAAAAGCCAGAAAATAAGGGCAAAAACCTGAATTACCATCAGCAAGGACATGAATCTTGTCAGTGCTTTAACATTTATTTTCTTTTTTTCTTCTTCTGACATGGTATTAAAACCAGCTATGAGCATTGCACCCTTTCCAAAATAGAAAAGGACAGCTAACGCAATAAAAACAACCATTAGTATAATTGTTACAATTAGCATGATAACCATAATATCACCTCACTCTAATTATATCATATTACTTTTTTACAAAAAAAGGAGAAATAATGCCAAGAATACTACTAACTGCTTTTGAACCATTTGATAAAAACAAAACAAACTATTCCTTAGAAATACTAAATGAACTTGAAATTAAAGACAAAGTAATTTTACCTGTTATTTTTTTTGAGGCAAGTAATATATTATTAAAAAAACTAAAAAATTATAATTATTGCTTAATGTTAGGTGAGGCAAGATCTAGGACCAAGATTTCCTTAGAAAAGGTAGCTATTAACTATATTGATGCTAGAATTCCAGATAATAGTAATAAGACCATCAATAATCAACTAATTATCCCTAATGGACCTGATGCTTATTTTAGTAACATTGACATATATTCACTTTTTGATTCTCTTAAATGTAAGGAGAACATATCGGTTTCATATAGTGCTGGCACTTTCGTTTGTAATGAATTATACTACCGTGTATTAAATCAAATTAGCAAAAATAAATTACCAACAAAAGCACTTTTCATCCATATTCCAAATCTAGAAAATTTAAGTAAAGAAGATGTTAAAAACGCTATTGATGAGATAATAT
>JAJDIT010000016.1 GCA_030266845.1 Acholeplasma sp. OttesenSCG-928-E16
AATAGAAAACATAGAATCATTAAAAGAGTCACTATTAAGAGTGATTGCACTTGATTTATATTCTATGGCTAAGTTGATAAATAATCATGACCTGATCTTTCATTTTGAAGAAGCAAGAAAAATCATTTTTGAGCTTACAAAAAGTCATGTTTTATCTAAAATAGACAAGGAAAAACTTCTTGTTGCAATTTCTAGTTATAAATCAGAGGTATATGAATATGTTAAAAATAGATATCTTAAAGACCCTACAAAAGAACTATCAATATCATTAGCGAAATCTTTAGTGTTTGATTATAGTTTGCCTGTAACCATAAAACAAATAAATAATCAGTCACATTCTAAAGGGGATATCTATTCTAAACTAATTTATTATTTTGACAAGAATTTGATAAAAAAGAATATAGATGGCATTCAATTAAGAAAACTAACTATAGAAGATTTGGATGGTATTACAAGTAACATTAATAACTCATATAATGATATTAAAGTTTCAAAAAAAGACGTAGAGAGTCTAATGAATCAGAAGGATTTTAATTCCAATTTATGGATTGGAGCTTTTAATAAAGACAAATTAATAGGATCCATTATTGGTGTTTTTGATAAATCTATTAATGAAATATACTTAGAATGGATACAAGTAGATAAAGAGTTTAGAAGGACTGGAATCGGAGAGTCTCTTTTAGTAGAGTTTTTAAACTCTGCAAAGAAGATAGGTGATTTTGTAACAGTTTGTTGCAATTATAACAATCAGACAAGACCGATTGAATTATATAAAAAAGTTGGGTTTATAAATCAAGTTAATTGGTTTGTTAGAAAATGGTAATAATAGGTAGCAATATTGAAATAAAAGATCTTATTTTTAAAATTAGAAAAGATAATAACTTATCACAAGATCAACTAGCAGATGAGTTGTTTGTTTCAAGACAAGCTGTATCAAGGTGGGAGAGCGGACTAACAACTCCTAATAGGAAACCACAAAGTTCTAACTGAGCTTATTTTGACATATATAACTATAACGGGATAAAGACTGACTAAATTCTAAAAATTCCCTTACTAAAACGATTTCATATTTCCCTAACAAACATAAAGTGATATGATAATCTTGTTATAACATTATCGTTAAATAGTTAGAGGGAATTATGAAAAGAACACTATCAAAAAAATACTTACTAATTTTTTTATACAGCGGGTTAGCTGGCATCATTATTGGGACTATTGTTTTTTTTGTTAGATTTGGATTAAAACATCTATCATCGCTATCTCGTGATATTTATTCATATATAAATGGACATCTATACTTTCTGCCATTACTATTTCTTATAGTAATTATTCTTGGCTTTTTAGTGGCTTTTCTAGTTAAAAAAATGCCTTTTATTCAAGGCGGAGGAATAGCTAGAACAGAAGGACTTCTAAGAGGTTTAATTCCTTCAAATCCAATTGAATTGGGACTTGGTACTTTAATTAGTACGGTGGTATCATATTTTATAGGATTGCCAATAGGAACAGAAGGATTGATCATTGGTTCTAGTATTGGTGATGGAGTTTCTAGATTAGATAAAACAAACGCTTCAAAAAGATATGTAATGTCGGCTGGAGCAGCAGCAGGTTTTGCGGTATCAACTGGAGCACCACTGACTTGTATCACTTTTGTTTTAGAGAGAATGCATAAGAAATTTTCTTTTTTATTAGTTTTGGTCTTAATATCAGGAGTTGGTTTTGCATACCCTATTTATTTGCTTTTAGGAAATTTATTTAATTTTACAGGGCCGTTTTTAGACTTTAAAATGAGTTATGAGTTTGTCGTTAGTGATATTTGGATTTTCGTTATAATAGGTATTGTAATGGGTTTGTTTACAATCCTTTTTACAACGCTCATTAAATTGTTTAATAAGTTTTCGCTTAAATTATTTAAGAATAATGTGACACTTAAAATAATCGTTAACTTCTTATTAGTATCTTTGGCAGGAGTATTTGTATTAGAGACTATAGGGGGTGGAACAAATTTAATAAATAACCTATTTAATAATCATTTTGAAATAACTTTGTTATTATTAGTATTTTTACTTAAATTCTTTTTAATCTTGGTTTCTGCACAATCAGGGGCAACTGGGGGAATGTTTGGAGCGGTTTTGGTTTTAGGGGTTTTAATGGGTAAATTAATATCCTTTGTCTTAATAAGCTTGGGTGTAGATAGTTCTTATGAAACGATAATTATGCTAACAGCGATGACAACATTTTTTGGAACTGTTATGAACAGTCCATTATCGGCAATAATATTTGCGTTAGAATCGACATGGTTATTCACACAAAGTTATATCTTTATTATTCCTTTATTATTTGCTCTTGCAATATGTCATCTTGCAAAAGGGGAATCGATCAATGATATCTTATTAAGTACAATGCTTAGAAGGCAAAACAAGGATAAAAAAGCGATAATGATCAGACTACAAGGCGAAGTAATGGAAAATTCTTTTGTTATAAATAATCAAGCAAGGGATATTTTATTACCATCAAATTGCTTAATTACTTCAATGAAAAGAAAAGATAATGAGCTGAGTGATTATACAATGGTTAAAAGTGGTGATAAACATTTTCATTCTGGTGATTCATTAATTTTTAGTATTCAAACATATGATCTAGATGAAACCAAAAAAGATTTAATGGCTTTAATTGGGAAACAAGAATTAAAAGTAATAGAAAATTAATTAATATTATTTTTTCCAATTTGTAAAGTAAAAGACCTAGTCTCTATGATTAAATGAGATTAGGTCTTTTTAGTTAGTTATTTTAGATTATAAAATCTTTAAATTCTTTGTAATCTTATGTTGTATTAGAATGATAATTGATAGACTGTTGTATTAGCTAATGTAATCAATGTGAATAACAATGTATTGAAGATTACAGCTGCCCAAACACTACCAGTTTTTTCAGAAAATCTTCTAGAAGTTATAGCTGCAACAACTAAAGTAGGAACTAAACCAACACATAAGATTGCGTTTAATGCGAAGTTTGGATAAGGAGCAGTTCCAGATGTATATAATACACTGTATTGATAAATTAAGAAAATTACTACTGGACCAGCTAATAGGAATGCTGCTAATAAATCAGCTTTCCATCCCTTCATACCCTTAGTGTTAACATAAACAGTAACAGCAGCAGCTAAATAATAAATGAAGAACAATGGGATGTATCTTAATGCGGATACGAATTGAACGCTATTAAAGATTTGGATAGCGTAAGTGTAGAATCTAAAGTCAGTTAAGAATATCCAACCGATAATTGCAACTAATAGAAGTACTCCAATTACTAATCCAAGTGCTATTAAGACGCTAGCACCGAATTTTTTCCAACTAGTCTTTAATCCAAATGGATTTTGTGATTTTTCTACACCGGCATTTACTAATGGATAAGTTGCAAAAGTAATTAAGAAAATTAAACCAGCAGAACCAAGTGCCCAGAAAACGATTGCGTTAACTGAAGGTGCATTAAACCAAGCGTTTGTAGAAAGAAGTTTACCGTGAGTTAATAACCAGCGGAACGCGATACCAACTAAAATAACCAATAATCCATATAAAGTAGCCGTTTTAGCAGTTTTTAACATTTGTTCTGCTTTATCACTATCTTTAGCCTTCATTACAATCGCGATTATCCATAATGCAACTAGAATGACAACTACTAAACTAATGATTCCAGAAATGTGAGTTCCAAGTTGTCCTAAAGTAGCCGCATTTTGATCCATTAATGGGGTCAAGTAGAAGACGCTAACCATTGTTGAGAAAGCGATGATAATCCATTTAAGTGGATTAGCTTTCTTCTTATCTTTCTTTTCTTCTTCGACAACAACTTCTTCTTTGGCATTTTGTTCGATTGAAGCTTCAGGAACATTTCCATCACCTTGTGGTCCTTCATATGCTGGTTCTAAGTTATTATTTTCTGTAGAAACAGCTTCTCTAAGGAATGGAACTTTACTTAATAATCCAAATGCTGGGAATATCATGACGATTAATGCTACTAATGCAATTAGCGTAAACATTTCTTTTACCCACCAAGTTTGACCAGTAGAACCAGTCTTAATATTGTAATCTGATAGTTGACCTAAACCATATAAGTTAAGTTGGTAAGTAAATGCTTCTTCGAAGAATGTAATAGTGTTTGCACCAGATTCTAATGACCATGTATTTTGTGGATGAGTTTCATTTGGTGTATAAATAATTCTTTGTCCGCCATCTCTATCATACCATTTGCCAGCCTCTGCTTCAGTTTGGCCTAAGAATGCTAGTCCAACTGCATCTTTGACATAATCTTTATAAATAACGGTATTTGAACTTGTGCTATTGAAGAAGAATTGGTCCCAGTGAGCAGCTATTGTACCAGAAGATCTAGTTTGGAAATATTGATATGGATCCGGAAAATATGGAGATACATATCTAAAGTCAGCACCGACCGCTAATGAAGCAGCGATCTTACGATATCCAGTTACTGTAAAAGATAACTCATCAAAAATTACTGCAGCATGACTTGAGAATCCACCCATTGAGTGACCACTAACACCTAACATACCATTACCAGCAGCATCTTTTAAAACATAATCTTGTTTATATAACCAATTTGCTGCATCACTAACGGAGGTCATATAAAATGAGAATTCTCCTGGAGTGTCCCAAAAAGAATCACCGTGATCATATTGATCAAAAGCCAAAACTACATAACCTCTTCTAGATAGTTCAATCGCTCCAATTTCTTGCATTTCTTTGTTGTTTAAATATCCGTGTGTTAGAGCAACCGCTGGTCTTGGATTATTTTTATCCACGCCTTTTGGCATATATAATAATCCAGACATTTCCCCTTTGTGAGTTGTTCCATCAGCTTCGAACGTTTCAAATCTTACGTTAGTTACTTTGACTTGAAAGAACGAATTTTGAACCAAACTCGCACATGCGCTAGCTACTATTACTACAATTCCGGCAATTACTAAAAGTAGTAATGGAGTAGCTAAAATCTTCTTAATCTTAGCCATAAATTTTTCAATCCTCCCTTTTTTTCTTGTAAGCAAAAAATAAAAAACCAAAAAGAAACAAAAACTGTTCTATCGCTCCTACTCGGTTTTCAAAAAGCGCTTACATTATTATATTATAGAATAATTCTAGCATGCTTGGCTAGTGATGTCAACTAGGTTTTATAAAAAAAATGAAAAGCCTTTTTTTCAAACTCCAAACTTATGCGTGTGCTTGCGTGCGCGTAACAACGCAAAAATAAGTATATTTGACCGATTGACTAGTTGTTTTTGAGATGCTATAATCAATGTATAAAGTTAGGATGTGAATTATGTCAATCATTATTCCAGCAATAAATAATCATCAAAAATTAGAAAAGTTTTTGAAATCAAGTTATGAATATGGAATATTAATGAGTTTTCAATTGGCTCAGCTTCCAGAAGCAGTAAAGATTTTTAAGGAAAACGGCAGAAAGGTTTTAATTCACTCAGAACTAATTAAAGGTCTTTCTCCTGATGAGTATGGGGCAATATATTTAATCCAAACTTTAGGGGTTGATGGTATAATATCAAGTAAACCAAAAGTGATTGAAATCTGCAAAAAAAGAAAAAAAATAGGTGTTTTCCGTTTTTTCTTGAAAGATATGGTATCATTAGAGCAGAGTTTGGCGATTGCCAAACAACTAAGACCAGAATTTATTGAGGTTTTGCCTGCTTTTGGGGTGGAGATTGTTCCATATATCGCTAAACAGACAAACGCAAAAGTGATGGTCGGCGGTTTGATCAATTCCAAAAAGCAAATTGAGGATTGCTTTAAAAAGGGTGTGTTCGGTATTACTTTATCGAATTCAGATTTGTGGTAAAAAGTTAATATTTATTTTTCTAGAGGATAAGAGAGAGAAAACAAATTTTGTTGTTTTCTCTTTGTTTTTATATATTAAGATAAGGAAAGGTGATTGTTATGTATGATTATGTCATAATAGGTGCTGGAATAATCGGCACCGCAGTAGCTAGAGAGCTATCAAAATATCAATTAAAAATTTTAGTGGTCGAAAAAGAATGCGATGTATCTAATGGTCAAACAAGTGCCAATAGTGCAATTATTCATTCAGGGCACGATCCAAAACCAGGAACATTAAAGGCGAAGCTATGTGTAAGAGGAAATGAGATGTATGAAGAGTTAGAAAAAGAACTCGACATTCCGCTTCTTTATACCGGTGCTTATGTTTTAGCTAGAAGTGAAGAGGATCTAATAAAATTAGAAGATCTTTATCAAAGAGCTAAAGAAAATGGAGTTAAAAAAGCTAAAATACTATCAAAAGAGGAAGCTTTTAAAAATGAACCCAATCTTTCTAAAGATGTAATAAGCGTTTTATCACTACCTACTACCAAAGTAACCTATCCTTGGGAAGCTGCTTTCGCATTAATGGAAAACGCCATCAAAAATGGCGCTTCACTAAAACTTAATTCTTGGGTTACAAAAATAAGTAAAGAAGAAGATGTATATATAGTTGAAATAAACGGGAATGAAAAAATAAAGACAAAGGGAATTATTAATGCTGCAGGTGTTCATTCAGATATAGTAGCTAATTATATTGATCAAAAAAAGGAATTTTTGATTACTCCAAGAAAAGGAGAGTATTTAGTTTTAGATAAAATAACAAGAGGTTTTATTCATGGAGTAATCTACCCTTTACCAACTGAAAAAGGAAAAGGAGTTTTATTGGTGCCTCAAGTGCATGGAAATATCTTGGTAGGTCCTACCTCAACTTTTATTGATGAAAGAGATGACTTAAGTAATACCCTAGATGATTTAAACGATTTAAAAAGAGCTGCCAAAGAACTGGCTTTAAATATACCATTTGATAAAACAATAAGAACATTCGCCGGTGTTAGAGCAACCTCCCCATATGAAGATTTTTATATTAAAGAATCTTGCGAAAATAAAAATGTATATCACTTAGGTGGTATCGATTCACCAGGACTCACGGCTGCACCAGCAATTGCCGAATATCTAGTAGAACTAATCAAAGAAACAAAAGAAATCTATCCTAAAAAGAATTTTGATCCTTACAGAAATAAAAATCAAGAATTTGACCGATTACCGATTTCAGTCCAAAAGAAACTAATAAAAGGAAATCCAAGATATGGGAAAATAATATGCAAATGCGAACATGTCACAGAAGAAGAAATCATCGAAGGAATTAACGGCCATTTAGGCAATGACACAATCAAAGGAATCAAAAAAAGGACGAGAGCGGGAACAGGCTTATGTCAAGGTGGTTACTGTGAAAATGCAATCATAAAAATCATAGCTAGGGAAAGAAAAGTAAAACTAACTGATGTTAATTACTATAACCCTAATACCCCGATTTTATTAGAGGAAACGAAGGTGAAGAAGAATGATTAAAAAAGACATTGTAATCATTGGCGGAGGAGCTGCTGGTCTTGCTAGCGCTATTAATGCTAAGGGATCAAAAACCTTATTAATAGAAAGGGATAATGATTTAGGTGGCATATTAAACCAATGTATCCATAACGGTTTTGGGTTACATATTTTTAAAGAAGAACTAACAGGACCAGAATATGCCAATCGATTTATTGAATTATTTAAAAAAGAAAATATTGATTTTTTATTAAATAGCACAGTCTTAAAAATTGAAAAGCCTAATGACTTTTTAATTACTGCATCAAATGAATCTGGTATTGTTCAAGTAACCTCAAAAGCAGTCATCTTAGCGGCTGGTTGTTATGAAAGGACAAGGGGCGCTATTATGTTACCAGGAGAAAGACCAAAAGGAATAATGCCCGCTGGATCTGCTCAAAGATATTTAAATATTGATGGCTATTTAGTTGGAAAAAAAGTGTTCATTTTAGGTAGTGGTGATATTGGATTAATCATGGCAAGAAGAATGAAATTAGAAGGAGCAGAGGTCCTTGGGGTAGCTGAGATAATGCCCTATTCCAATGGCTTAACTAGAAATATTGTTCAGTGTTTAAACGACTTTAACATACCACTATACTTATCTCATACGGTGACCTTTATTAAAGGTAAAGATTCCCTAGAAGCAATCACGATCTCAAAAGTCGATCAAAACTTTATTCCAATTCCAAACACCGAGAAAAGATTTGAAGTTGACACCCTTTTATTATCGGTTGGGCTAGTGCCAGATGTGGCTTTACTAAACTATTTACCGGTTACAAAATCACCGATAACTAAGAGCGTTGAAGTCAATCAGTTTTATGAGACAAACATCGATGGACTCTTTGCCTGTGGGAACGCTCTTCATGTTCATGATTTAGTTGACTTTGTGACTAAAGAATCAGAAAAAGCTGGTAGATATGCTCATTTATATTGTCTAAAGGAGGCTAATCAATCTATAAGGAATGAAAAGAAAATTGTTGCCGGTAAAAACATCAGATATACCGTTCCACAAAAAATCGATTTTAATAATATTGAAGAGCCAATTGAGATTTTATTTAGAGTCTCAAATAAGTTTCCTGATGGGACATTTAACATTATTCAAGATGGAAAAGTCATTAAAACAAAAAAAGCTAAATTTATCGCTCCAGCAGAGATGGAAAAACTTATTCTAAACAAAAAGGATTTTATCAGTGATGGAGAAATCACGCTAGAGTTGGAGGTTAACAATGAATAAAAAAATGATTTGTATTGTGTGTCCTGTTGGATGTCATTTAGAAATAGATGAAAATAATATAGTTACTGGCAATAACTGCCCAAGAGGTGAAGCATACGCCATTAAAGAGGTTACCGCTCCAACAAGGGTGCTAACCTCAACAGTAAGAACTATTTCCAAAAAAACACCTAGATTAAGCGTGAAAACTAAAGAAGCCGTACCAAAAGAGAAAATATTTGATATTATGAAATTACTGGATGATATACTAATAAAGAAGGACTTAATGGTTGGAGATGTCATAATAAAAAATGTTTTAAATACAAATGTTGATATAATAGCAACAAAAAACCTTAAAATATAGGAGGAATTATGAAAAAGTATATCCTTTCAATTGATCAAGGCACCACTAGTACAAGAACTATTATTTTTGATGAGAACAGTAATATCGTATCTTCTGCTCAACAGGAAATCAGGCAAATATATAAGAAACCAGGATGGGTTGAGCATGATGCTAACGAAATTTGGATTTCTGTTTTAGCAACCATTTCAAAAGCGTTGATTAGTATTGATGTAAAACCAGAACAAATAGAAGCGATTGGCATTACTAATCAAAGAGAAACAACCGTCTTATGGAATAAAAAAACAGGAAGGCCGATCTATAATGCGATCGTATGGCAATCTAGACAGACGGCAAAAATATGTGATGACCTTAAGAAACAAGGTTATGAAGATTTATTTAAAGAAAAAACAGGACTTTTGATAGATCCTTACTTTTCGGGAACTAAAATCAAATGGATATTAGATAACGTAGATGGAGCTAGAGATTTAGCGAAAAAAGGCGAACTATGTTTTGGAACCATCGACTCTTGGCTAATGTATAAATTAACAGATGAGATCCATGTAACTGATTATACCAACGCTAGCAGAACTTTAATTTATAACATTAATGAATTAAAGTGGGATGAAGAGTTATGCAAAATTCTTGATATACCGATGAACATTTTGCCAGAAGTGAAACCTTCAAGTGGACTATTTGGATATACAGCACCATATCATTTTTATGGAGCGGTTGTTCCTATTGCCGGTGTTGCTGGTGATCAACAAGCTTCATTGTTTGGCCAAACATGCTTTGAGAAAGGGTCAGTTAAAAACACCTATGGAACCGGTGGGTTCATGTTAATGAATACCGGAAGTGAATTAGTTAAATCTAATCATGGCTTACTGACAACCATCGCTTGGGGACTTGACGACAAAGTCACTTATGCGCTAGAAGGATCTGTATTTGTTGCTGGATCAGCTGTTCAGTGGATGAGAGATGGATTAAAAATGATTACTGATGCAAAGGACACAGAAGAACTTGCCTTAAATATTAAAGATAATGAAGGTGTTTATATGGTTCCAGCATTTGTTGGACTTGGAACTCCTTATTGGGACCAAGAAGCCAAAGGAACACTTCTTGGGATGACAAGAGGAACAAATGCCAACCATATCGCTAGGGCTATCTTAGAAGCTATTTGTTATCAAACAAAAGATGTTTTAGATGCTATGCAAAAAGACGTCAATACGGATATTAAGTACTTTAAGGTGGACGGCGGGGCAACAGCGAATAATTTCCTTCTTCAATTTCAAGCAGATATTATTGAATTAAACGTCGAAAGACCAACAATATTAGAAACAACCGCATTAGGGGCAGCTTACCTTGCCGGCTTATCAACTAAATATTGGAAATCCCTAGATGAAATCAAAAAAATATGGAAAAGAGATCGCTTATTTGAGCCAAAAATGGATGCTAAAACCAGAAAGAAAAACTTAAGTGGTTGGCAAAAAGCTATTGAAGTAACAATGCAATTTAAGATAGAAAAATAAAAAATAAATCGATTAAAAAAAGCTTTCAAAACGGAAGCTTTTTTCATCTTTTGAAAAAAACAATCTTGAAATGCTGATTCTATGAAAACGGTTGCATTTTTTTGATTATTAATGTATATTAATGGTGGACTTAACTCTAATGAATGAAGGATTTATTCAATCTGAAATTCCAACAATTTAAGAAGTAATAAAATACCTTTGATTCAATATTAATGGCTATTATTAAAAAGCCAAGAGTATTGAGACTTTATTTTTTTAAGAAGTATTTCATAAGGTTATCTATCTTTTTAAATAACAAAAAGATTTGATATAAAAGAAGATGTCAAAATATGACACCATAAAATAAAGGGAGGGAAGTATGAAAAAAGGTTTTAAAATTGTCTTTTTACCAGTAGTTGTTTTATGCTTAGTAGCAGTTCTTTTTGCTTGTACGAAAACAACTTATACCGTTACTTTTAACAGTAATGGTGGTAGTGATGTAGCACCTATTGAAAAAGTTGCTAAAGACTCAACGGTTACTTTGCCTACTCCGCCAACAAAAGAGGGAAATGATTTTGGCGGCTGGTACTTCGATAACAATACTTTCGAAGAAGAATTTACCGAAAGTACGAAAGTAACAGATAATATAACGGTTTATGCTAAATGGACCGCTACTCCTCATGTTCACGATCTGGTACATCATGCAGCGGTTGCTGCAACATGTGATACTGCTGGAACGATTGAATATTGGAGCTGTTCATCGTGTGATAAAAAATATAGTGATGCCGCAGGGCAAACTGAAGTTACTAATATTATAGTTGCAGCAGGACATACATTAGTACATAACGCTGCAGTAGCCCCAACATGTGAAGCTGCTGGAACTGTTGAATACTGGAGTTGTTCAGTATGTAATAAAAAATTTAGCGATGCCGCAGGAAAAACAGAGATTACTAATATTGTTGATCCAGCTAAGGGTCACACATTAGTGCATCATCCAGCGGTTGCTGCAACATGCGACACTGCTGGAACGATTGAATACTGGAGTTGTTCAGTATGTAATAAAAAATTTAGTGATGCCGCAGGAGTAAAAGAAATTACTAATATAGTGGCACCAGCTGGTCATAAATTAACTCATCATGCTGCAGTAGCCCCAACATGTGAAGCTGCTGGAACTATTGAATATTGGAATTGTTCAGTGTGTGATAAAAACTATAGTGATGCAGCAGGAACAACCGAAGTTACTAACTTAGTTGCCCCAGCATTAACTCATGATTATGTTTTCACAAGAACAGTCGCACCGGATGCAGTTAATCAAGTTGATGGGTATGATCTATACACTTGCTCACATGATTCATCACATACAGAAAAACGTAATACTGTTGAGTGGGAAACATTAGTTCACTCAGTTGTACTCGAGTTTAATGGTGGTGCATTAGCAGAAGGTTTTACTGAATATATCGAAGGACTTGAAACAGCTCTTCCAAATCCAACGAGAACGGGCTTTGTTTTCTATGGTTGGTTTGATAATGAAGCATTAAGTGGTTCATATGTTACTAAGATTGGAACAACCGAAAATACCGATCTTAAATTCTATGCACGTTGGATCGATGAAAATGTTGGTGTTGCAACAGTATATGTTGGTCCAACAAGAGTTTTCAAGACTATTTTAGAAGGTGTTGCTGCGGTTGCGATCAACGGATCTATTCATTTAGATGCTGGTATTTATGAAGGTGCAAGTATTAATAAATCGGGCGTATCACTATATGGACCTAATAAAGATATATATCCAACAGCGACTAATCGTGTTGCAGAAGCGGTTCTTACGGGAGATCTCAACTTACTTGCTAATGGTATTACAATTAACGGTATTCAATTAAGTGGTTTAGGTAGAATAATCGGTGGACCAGCAGGAGTTGAAGATATTACAATCACTAATGTTCACTCATATACATCTACCATTAATCCAACTAGTGCTGCATCAACAACTGCTCCTATTTATTTTTACAGTGCTGTTGCCGGTGTTGAGTATAAAAATATCGTTCTATCTAACTTGGTTTATGGAAATTCCAAAGGTCGTCCAATGATTTTCTATGGGGCGCAAATTAACGGTCTATCTATTACCAATTCAATATTTGTTGGATCAAAGACAAATTATAATGATGGAATTAAGATTGATAATACTGCTAATTGGGGTATTAAAGGTAATGTTACAATTACTGGTAACCATTTTGAAGGCTTTGATCAATACACCATTTGGTTCCGTCAATTCTCAGAAGGTAATTATGTAATTGAAAATAATACGTTCAAAAACTGTGGTAATACAGCGGCAAATCATGCGGCAGCAAACTTTATTGCTTATGTTGGTGGTACTGAAGCTGAAAGTAAAGTAGATATTAGTTTCCAATACAACTCTGTTACAAGCTCATTTATGTTATTTAGATTAGATAAATCAGATTCACTTACTGAAAGTATGTTAACTGCTAAGGTGAATAATAATAAGCTTTATAGTAGTGAAGCAACGCATTATATTAAAAACTCTATGAGTTATAGTATTGATGGAACAAACAACTATTACGATGTTGTTCCGGTTGAAGGTAAGTTCTTAGGGACTACATGGAGTCCTTATCATGCAGATGAAGCTAGTGTTCCTGCATATCCGGGGGTGTCATTTATGTATGATATAGTTTATGAATTAGATGGTGGGGCATTTGAAGGTGCATACGTCAATAAATACAATTCAAACACTGGATTAACTGAATTCCCTGTTCCAAAGAAAGAAAATTATATTTTTGGTGGTTGGTATGTTGGCGATGACCTTTGTGAAGCAATACCTGCTTTAACAACTGGTACAGTAACACTAACTGCTTCTTGGATTGAACTTGGAACTACTGAATATCAAATTACTTATGAATACGATTTTGGTTCATGGGTAACAAGAGATGCAATTTCAAAAGATGAAGTTGTAGAGGCACTATTCTCAGATTACTTTGAATGGGCAGTTAAGTATGATAATTATAAAGGAACTTATGAAGCTTTCTGCAAAGGAGCTGATGGAAAATATCAAAGTGGATATTGGTATACAACTATTAATGGTAAAATGCGTAATGCAACTTCTAAATTAGTTGATGATACTGGTGAAAATGCCTATTTTTGGAACACCCCAGATTATTATTATAAATGGGCTGCATTCTTTGAAGCTTTTGATGCCGCTATGTTAGGAGTTAATGCTTCTCAAAGTTTCTATAAAGACACCTATGCAGCAATGATTAGAATTTATGAATTTGCTGATTGGACATCTAAAGCACCTACCTATTTTAATGCTCATCTTCCTGCATTTTATAAAGCTACACAAGTACCTCAAACACCAGTAACTAGTTATTATAGTGGTGTAGAAGTACCGCTAATTAATTTATATGATGATGGTGGAAGAATATTCTTAGGATGGTATGATAAAGAAGGAGAAGGCGCTAATAAAGTAACTAGTATATCGGCAACATCTTATGGCGATAAAACTTTCTATGCTAGATGGGAAGCTGAAGTATTAGCAGAAGAAATAGTTATAACAAACATAATTAGCGAACTTGAAAGATATAAGACACACCAATTAATATGGAACTTTGCTCCAGTTAACACAACAGATCAAAGAGTTGAGTTCTTATCATCAGATGATAGTATTTTAAGTGTTAGCCCAACTGGTATGTTAACAGCACGTAAAAATGGACAAGCAACTATTACTATAAAGGCAATAGGTGGAAATAAAAAGACAAAATCAATGGTAATTAATGTCTATTCACCAGAACATTTTGAATTATCATATGAAACTGATTCATATGTCTTAGTTGACGGCAAAATTGATTTGAATGCTAAGTATTTTAGAAGAGACGGAAGCGAAGGAACATTAGCTTGGTCAAGTTTAAATCCAACAATCGCATCTGTTGATGCTAATGGTAAAGTTACTGGTCTTGCAACTGGAGTGGCATTCATTCGCGTAATGGCTGATGATGATGCAGAGCTTTATAAAGATTTCGCAGTAACAGTTATTAATGCCGCAATGTCAGGCGCAGTAAAAGAAATTCTCGCTGCTCATCAAAGTAATGTTTTAATTAAATATGACTTTGGTGTAGGTGCTGGTGTCCCTGTTTATTATGCAGACATCTATGGTAGTGTCAGCAACTTATTGTTTGAAGATTTCTCTAAGGACACTACGTATCTAGCAAAGGGTAACGCTAAAGATAACCATGGTGGTGAGATGACAAGTATTGAATTTATCACTATCCATTACACCGGAAATATGAATGCTGGTGCTAATGCTGCTTCTAATGCAGGCTACTTTGTCGACAATGCTAGTGTATCAATTCACTATACAGTTGGTAATGATGGTGTATTCCATTGTCTAGATGACAAATACGGTGCTTATCATGCAGGAGACTCGGCTTCAAATACTTACGTTGGATTATTTGAATGGCTACCAACAGGAGTGGATTATAATGGTACAGATTTAATTAATGACTTATTAAATATTAACGTTACAGCATCTAATGATGCATACTATGAAATTAATGGTGTGAAAACAACTATTAAGCTTCCAGCAACATATGATTATAATAGTAGAGGAACTAACTATGCTTACAATAGTGATGGTACAATCACTTCTGGTAGCAGAACTGCACCAATTGAAAGTTTCTTCACTGATTCAGGCTTTAGATTTAAAGTAGAAGACGGAAAATACTACATGGCAAAAACTTGGTGGTGCTATACACAAGTTTATGAAGGTAGAATTTGTTCAGTAGGTGGAAATCGTAACTCTGTTGGTATTGAATCATGCGTTGATAAAGGTAGTGACTTATGGTATACATGGCAAAAACTTGCTCAACTAGTAGCTCAATTAGTTATAGATCACAACTTAGATATTACAAGAGCAGTTATGCATAATTTCTTTACATCAAAAGATTGTCACCAACCATTCTTAGCAAATAACATGGAATTATGGTATGTATTTATGGATATGCTAGAACATGAATACAATCTATTAAAGAACTTTGCAGAGTATCAATTCGCATTAACAACTACTAACCCATTAGTGGCTAGTAATGGACGCATTACATCATCAGATGATGCAGAAATACTCACCTATACAATAACTGTTACTAATCCAGATGGATCAACAGAACAAGTTACACTTGGAAGTGCAGTAAACGGTATTTATAGTAAATAAGAATTAAGACTTTAAGACAAGAAGTGAGCCCCCACGGGTGGCTCACTTTTTCTTTTTTTAAAAAATATTTTTTAGGATAACGCATAGGTAATATATATAACAGGAACCTTTAAAAAATGTAAGAAATTTTCATCTTTATTTTCATAAAATTTAATGATATGATACCTTCCACAGGGGGGATAAGTGAATATGGAACAATACAAAATTCACCGCAATATTTTGTGTGTTGATTTGAAATCCTTTTATGCATCTGTTGAGTGTGTTTTAAGGGGTTTAGACATTCTTACAACCAAATTAGTGGTCGCTGATAGCTCCAGGGGAGGGGGTTCTATTGTGTTATCTGTCTCACCAAAATTAAAAGAGCTTGGAGTTCCTAATGTGTGCCGGATATTTGAAATACCTACATATATTGATGGAATCATATATGCGATGCCACGGATGCAAACATATCTAGAATATTCGGCAAAAATCATCGGTATTTACTTATCGTTAATATCAGAAGAGGATATTCATGTCTATTCAGTAGATGAAGCATTCTTAGATGTTACAGAATATCTTTCTTATTATAATTGTACGGATATAGAACTAGCCAATACCATTCTTAAGAAAATAAAAGAAGAGACCGGTCTATATGCTACAGTTGGAATTGGCGAAAACCTCTTACAAGCTAAATTAGCCCTAGATATTGAATCAAAAAAATCAAAGACCTTTATTGCTAAATGGACTTATGAAGATATCAAAGAAAAACTATGGCCAATTACAAAAATGACTAAGATGTGGAGTATTGGTAATCGGATGGATATTAGACTTAGAAGACTTGGATTTACTTGTATTGGAGATATCGCTAGATCAACCCCAGAAAAACTTCAAAAACATTTTGGAATATTAGGGGTAGAACTTTACTATCATACCCATGGTATTGATATGAGTATAATTAAGGAAAAACCGCTTATTAAACCAAAAAATAAAAGTTATGGGGCTGGACAAATGCTCTTTAAAGACTATCAAACACCAGAAGTGTTTACCATAATGCTTGAACAAATTGATGAGGTAACCAGACGTTTAAGAATAGATAATAAAACATGCCAAACCATTCATTTAGGTATTGGGTATTCTAAAAATCCTGGAGGAGGATTTGCTAGACAAATAACGCTCGATAGACCAACCGCTAACGAATCAGAAATATATGAAGCGTGTTTAAAATTATTTGAAGATTATTATGATGGTAGTCCAATTAGGTGCGTTAGAGTATCATTAACTAAATTAAAAGATAAAACGCATCACCAATATACTATTTTTGAAAATCCAAAAAAAGTTGATGATGAATTTAATATTGGTAAAGCAATGGATAGCATAAAAATGAAATATGGCAAAAACGCTATTACTAGAGGTTCAGCAGAATTAGCACACTCTACTATAAAAGCAAGAAATAAGATGATAGGTGGTCATAATGCTTAAAAGTGTTTATAAAGATAGAGGAATGATGAAATGGGCACCATTTGATGCACTTGTTGGTCATAGTGGTCTAATTGCCGCTATTAAGCATAATATGGAAAAAAAAGAAATGCCAATTTTATCAGAAGATCAACTAGATGATTTAAATAAAACAATAATAAAAGCCCTAAATGAAAAAAAAGAAATCTTAGTCACTTATTATCAAGACGGCTATTTTCATCAATCATTTGGCTTTATTAAAAAAATCGATCCTATCCAAAAAAGAATGATCTTTTTATCTATGGAAACAATTAATATAAGTACTATAACTAAAATCCTCATCTATGAAGAATAGAATATGTTAAAATGAAACAATAAGGAGCATATAATCATGGAAAAAAAATATCAAGACATTAATTCAAAAGTCATTGACTCATGGGTAGAAGAAGGCTGGGAATGGGGCATTCCGATTGATCAAGAAACCTATAAAAAAGCGACCCAAGGGGATTGGTTTGTTTTATTAACGCCAACAAAAAAAGTCCCTAAAGAATGGTTTTTTGATTTAAAGGATAAAAAAGTATTAGGGCTCGCCTCTGGCGGTGGCCAACAGATGCCGATCTTTAACGCACTTGGAGCTAAATGTACAGTTTTAGATTATTCAAAAAAGCAACTTCAATCTGAAGAGGAAGTAGCAAAAAGAGAAAACTATCAAATAGAAATAATTCATGCTGATATGACAAAGCCATTACCATTTGCAGATAAAACATTTGATTTAATCTTTCATCCGGTTTCTAATGTTTATGTTAAAGAGGTAAAACCAATATTTAAGGAATGCTACCGTGTATTAAAAGATGGTGGGATATTATTATCTGGTTTAGATAATGGAGTCAATTTCTTATTTGATGATGATGAAGATAAACTTAAATATAAACAACCCTTTGATCCAACCATCAATATCGATCAATACGAAGATTCAATAAAGAATAATAATGGTATTCAGTTTTCTCATAGTCTAAATGAACAAATAGGTGGTCAATTAGAAGCCGGATTTATCTTAACGAATATTTATGATGATACAAATGGATACGGCAGATTACATGACTTTAATGTCAATACCTTTTTCGCGACTAGGGCTATAAAAAAAGATATTAAAGACTAATTGTCTTAAAATATCTTTTCATAAGCCAAGCGAACATAATCATCTTGATTTTCCTTTAAATGAATTATTCCAACATAAGAATAAGAAGCACTAAGTAAAAGCCGTTGCATCGGGATATTTACTTGATGTGTATCAATTCTAATAGAATGAATATCATTAGAAATTGCAAGATTTTCTGCAAAAGCTAGCAATTTCTTTGCTATTCCATGGTTTCTATACTCCGCCTTGACGGCAATTCTATGGATAGCATAATAATTATTATTAGAAAAAGAACCATTATAAACAACATCGTAATTCTCATCATAGGTAGTAATAGTCATGATTCCCACTAAATTACCTTCATAAAAACAAGAATAATGATTCTTTTTTTTAATGTCATCTAAAATCAATTCTTTTTTTGGATATGAATCTTGCCACTGCGAAGAACCATAGCTTTTTAAAAAGGCTTTTGCATCTTTTAAAATAGCCATTATTTCATCGATATCTTTTTTCTTTGAATTGATTATTTGATATTCTTTCATAGTGCTCCCCATAACCATATTAACAAACATCCATTAAATTGACTAATATTTATGCTAAAAAATTTTATAAAAATGCTTGTTATGTGATATAATTTTGTGGGTGATATGAATGTTTGATAGATTAGAATTAATAAAAAAGACTTATACCGAAATTGAAAATAAATTAGCTAGTGGAATTTCTGATATAAAAGAAATAACTAAATTGTCTAAGGAACTAAAATCATATGAAAAAACGTATGAAAAATATAATGAATATTTAACAGTTGCTAAAGAGATTAGTGAATCAGAAGAAATCATAAATACAGAAACAGATAAAGACATCACCGAACTAGCAGAAATAGAATTAGCGGAACTAAGGCCAAAACTGGACTTAATATATGAAGAACTTAGAGTATTATTACTTCCAAAAGACCCTAATGATGATAAAAACGTTATTGTAGAAATCAAAGGTGCAGCTGGTGGCGACGAAGGTAATATTTTTGCTGGTGACTTATTTAGAATGTACTCAAAATATGCCGAGTCAAAAGGATGGAAAATTGAAGTCCTAAACGCATATGAAGGAGCAATGGGTGGATTTTCAAACCTAGAATTTACGATTTCTGGTGATTCGGTTTATTCACTTTTGAAATATGAATCAGGTGTCCACCGAGTTCAAAGAGTACCAGAGACCGAATCACAAGGTAGAATCCATACATCAACAGCCGTAGTATTAGTAATGCCAGAGGTTGAAGATATCGAAGTAGATGTTAAATGGGAAGATATTAGATTTGATACTTTTTGTTCATCTGGACCAGGGGGACAGTCGGTTAATACTACTAAATCAGCTGTTAGGTTAACTCATATTCCAACCGGAATTGCCGTAGCTTGTCAAGAAGGAAAAAGTCAGCATGAAAATAAAGATAAAGCCTTCCGATTATTAAAAGCTCGTATTTATGATAAGTTTTTATCAGAAAAACTAGAAAAAGAAGGAGCCGAAAGAAAGGCTTTAGCTGGTCATGGTGATAGATCAGAAAAAATTAGAACCTATAACTACCCGCAAAATAGAGTAACAGATCATCGTATTGGCTTAACATTACAAAGATTAGATGCGATTATTGAAGGAAAACTAGATTTGATAGTAGAACCAATAATTAATGAATTTCAAAAAAGACAATTAGCTGGAGAACTTAAGTGACTTATTTTGAGTTGATGTTGCTTGCTAAGAGTAAATGTGAACAATTTCAAAAAGAAGTAGAAGCCGTTAAGTTTCTACTTTTAGAAATGTCCTTATTATCAAATGCTGAGTTTTACTTAAGATATAAAACGGAAGCACCTGATGAATTAGTTATTAAATATTTAGAAGCAGTAGATGATTACCTAATAAATGATAAACCAATTCAACATATCTTAGGATATAGTTATTTTTACGGTAGAAAGTTCAATATCAATGAAAATGCCTTTATCCCTCGCCTAGAAACAGAAGAATTAGTCGAAAACGTCTTATTAGTCTTTGATGAATATTTTAAAGAAAAGAAAGATAAAACAAAAGTTCTTGACTTAGGTACTGGATCAGGGGCGATCAGCATAACACTATCCCTAGAGGAAGAATCCTTAGAAGTATATGCCTCTGATATATCAATAAAAGCCTTAGAGGTAGCTAAAAAAACGGCAGAAGATCTAAATGGGAACGTTAAATTCATAAATAGTGATTGGTTTTCTAATATTAACGATAAGTTTGACATTATTGTCTCCAATCCACCTTATATACCAAATCAAGAGGATTTAGACCCAATTGTTAGAAAGGATCCAAGTCTTGCCCTCTTTGGTGGTAGTGATGGGCTTGATTTTTATCAAAAAATCTTAAGTGAAGCCAAAGATTATTTAAATGACTATAGCTTAATTGCTTTCGAACATGGAGATAAACAAGCAGATAGAATAGCTTTTTTTGCTAATAAATACCTAAAAGATCCAATCATCAAAACAATAAAAGATATGCAAGGAAAGAACCGCATTACCCTTATTGGACTAGGTGGTGTTTTAAAATGAAAGAAGGTTTTGTTATTGCATTTCCTACGGATACAGTTTATGGAATTGGAACCCCTGTTTTTGATACTTTAGGAGTAAAAAAAATAAATGAATTAAAAAAAAGACCAGATTCGATGAAGATGGCAGTTTTATGTAGTTCATTAGCGATGATTGAATCAATTGCAATCCTAACAGATGATGCGAAAAGACTAATAAAGGCATTTATGCCAGGAGCTTTTACATTAATACTTAAAGCTAATAAAAATTATCAAGATAAAACAAATGAAAAAACTGTTGGTATTAGAATTCCTAATCACCAACTAGCCTTAAAAATAATTAACAAATATGGCCCCTTAAAAACAACGAGTATTAACGACCATGGAGAAGAACCATTAAATGATATATTAAAGGTAAAAGAAAAATATGGCAGTTACATAGATGAAATCTATAGCATCGATAATGAAACATCAAGCGGGATTGCATCAACGGTTATTGACTATTCAGATAATACTTTAAAAATCATTAGAGAGGGTAATATTAAGTTAAAAGATTGTCTATCAGTTTTAAAAAATAAATAATATCTAAAAAATACACATTAATCATTGATGGATATCAAAAAAATGTGTATTTTTTTAGATAAACAAAATTTCAAAACATTAAAAGTGCAATCAAAAATAAAAATTTGTATAATAAAATTGTGATTTAGATCTAATCACTTTCATTAAAAGTTTGCCTGGAGAAAATTTAGAAAGGATAAGAAAATGCGTACTTTCGAAAATTATATTTCCCTCTCTATTTGGGGAGAATGGCTGGGCGGCAGAATAAGTGAGAATGCATATTTATTAACAAAAGAAGAAAAAAAAGAGGATGTCATAACACTTTATTTTAACGGAAATGAAAAATGCACAATAATTAAGCCCGTAGGTTTTTCTCACCAAGGAAGACATCTAACCTTAAGTTCTGCCGAAAAGATAATATGGGAATTCTATTACTATGGAAGACCACAAACAGAAGAAAACTTAGTTACCGTTTGTTATACACTATTAGATGATTCCCGTGTTCATGTAATCATGCACAGCAATTATTGGAAAAGAGACGAAATCATCAAGATTAACGGCAATAAAGCGATAAGTTCTATTTAAAAAACCAACATTAGGTAGAATAAAGCTTTTAGTTAGTTAAGTTTAAGACATAATAAGTATGCCTATTTTTTGAATTCGGATAAACATCCGCCTCTAATTGTTAATAATAGTTTGATAAAAAATGAAATTACTTAAAATAACCTAGAAAAAGAATAGATGGCTGGTTTTAAATGGCCTTTTTTAAATTTTTAAAACGCTCTTATATAACCATAATATAAAAAGAATAAAAAAATAGATTTTTTTTAAAAAAAATCAAAATAAAATAATAAATTAGTATATAATTAAAAAGGTTAGGAGAAAATGTATGAAAATTAGAAATATTGCGATAATCGCTCATGTTGATCATGGTAAGACAACATTAGTAGATAAGTTGCTGCAACAAAGTAAAACATTTGACTCACATCAGCAAGTAGTTGAAAGAGTGATGGATTCAAATGATATCGAAAGAGAAAGAGGAATTACCATATTAGCTAAAAACACAGCTATTAGATATAAAGACTACAAAATTAATATATTAGATACCCCAGGCCATGCTGATTTTGGCGGTGAAGTAGAAAGAATCATGACAATGGTTGATGGTTGTTTATTGTTAGTTGATGCTTATGAAGGTGTTATGCCGCAAACAAAGTTTGTTTTAAGAAAAGCCTTAGAGGCGGGATTAAGACCGATTGTTGTTATTAATAAGATTGATAGAGAAGCGGCAGATCCAATTAAATCAGTTAATGAAGTGTTTGATTTATTTATTGATCTTGGGGCTTCAGAAGAACAATTAGATTTTCCAATAGTTTATGCTTCTGGTTTAAATGGACTAGCATCATTAAATCAAGATTTTACTGATGCTAAAGATATGGCTCCTTTATTTGAGGCAATAATTAAATATGTCCCTGCTCCAAATATGGATAGTAGTAAAACATTATTATTTCAACCAGCCTTAATTGACTACAATGAATATGTTGGAAGAATCGGGATAGGTAAAGTTCATCAAGGTGAGTTAAATGTCAATGAAATGGTGTCTTGCCTTAGGGCAGATGGATCCATTGTTAATTTTAGAGTTCAAAAGATATTTCAATATATGGGACTAAATAAGTTAGAAACCGAAAAAGCACTCGCCGGTGATATCATCGGTATTTCTGGATTATCAGATATACACGTTGGTGAAACCATAACAAATATTGGAAGTACTGAAAAACTTCCTCTTTTACATGTTGATGAACCAACCGTTCAGATGACATTTTTACCAAATAATTCACCATTTGCTGGTAAAGAAGGAAAGTTTGTAACAGCTACTAAATTAGAAGAAAGATTAAATAAAGAAATTCAAAAAGACGTTTCATTAAGAGTAAATAGATTAGAAGGTAAAGAAGCATGGTTAGTATCCGGAAGAGGAGAACTTCATTTATCAATTCTTATTGAAAACATGCGAAGAGAAGGTTATGAGTTCCAAGTGTCCCGCCCGCAAGTAATTAAAAAAGTAATCGATGGACAAACACTTGAACCATATGAGAGTGTTCAAGTAGACTGTCCATCTGATAGTATGGGTTCGGTTATGGAATTGCTAGGAGATCGTAAGGGCGATATCATTTCAATGAGCCAAACCGCAACAAGTGCAAGATTAGTATACGAAATGCCATCAAGAGGGATAATCGGCTTACTAACCAATTTCTTGACCGTAACAAAAGGATATGGAGTCTTAAATCACACATTTTTAGATTATCGTAAAACCGATTCAAAGGAAGTCGGAAACAGAGGGGCTGGTGCTTTGATTTCCATGAGCGGAGGAATGTCTACTGCTTATGCGATTGGAAGATTAGAGGATCGTGGAACAATGTTTATTGAACCAAGAGTTGAAGTTTATGAGGGGATGATTGTTGGCGAATCTAATAAAGACATTGATTTGGTCATTAACATTGTTCAAGAAAAACAATTAACTAATATGCGATCAGCCGGTAAAGACTCAACTGTCGTTTTAAAAAGACCTAAGGTTATGACTCTTGAAATGTGTTTAGCTTTTATTAATGATGATGAATTAGTAGAAATAACTCCTAAGAATATTAGACTAAGGAAAGCCTTATTAACCGCATTAGAAAGAAAAAGAGAAAACAAGGGTTATTAAGTAAACATATTTTACTAATTATGTTATAATTAGTGGTAAGATAATGAAATGGAGGCGACTTATGAAAATAGCGTTAGCATCAGATCATGCAGGCTTGTTACTAAAGGATAAAATAAAGGAATACTTGTTAGCTAATAACTATCAAGTGTTAGATCTTGGCACTAATTCTTTAGATAGCGTAGATTATCCTTTTTATGGTAAAAAATTAGGAGAAGCTGTAACAGATTCCAAAAAGGATATCAATTTTGGAATTGGATTTTGTGGAACTGGTATTGGAATTGGAATCGCCGCTAACAAAATAAATGGCGTAAGAGCAGCCTTAGTGTATGATGAAAATACAGCAAGGCTAGCTAAAGAACATAATGACGCAAATATTATCACATTAGGTGGTAGAACTACTAGCATTGATGATGCAATCAAAATTATCAATGCCTTTATTAATGCTAAGTTTGATACTAATAATATAAGGCATGAAAAAAGAATAAATGAAATTCATACTATAGAAAAGGAAGAAAAACATGAGTAAAGTATTAATACTAAATCACCCATTGATCGACCATAAAATGGCTATCATTAGAGACAAAAACACTTCAACAAAAGATTTTAGAGAAAATGTCTCAGAAATAGGAGCCTTAATTACTTACGAAATAACAAGAAATCTAGAAACTATCAAAAAGGAAGTAGAGACACCTATTAAAAAAACAGAGGTCAAAGTACTTTCTAAACCGGTTGTAATAGTCCCTATTTTGAGAGCTGGACTAGGGATGGTAGATGGAATCCATAATATTATCCCAACTGCTAAAATAGGACATATAGGGTTATACCGTGATGAGACAACCTTAGAACCTCACACGTATTATCAAAAATTCCCAGATGAAATCAAAGAGGGAGTAATTCTTTTAGTTGATCCGATGCTTGCAACCGGTGGTTCAGCGGTTGCCGCTATTGATATTTTAAAGAAACATCAAGCCAAACAAATAATCTATGTTGGATTAGTAGGATGCCCTGAGGGTGTTAAAAGATTAAGTGAAGCCCATCCTGATGTTGACATTTATTTAGCTGCTTTAGATGAAAAATTAAATTCTGATGGCTATATTGTCCCAGGACTTGGGGATTGTGGAGATCGTTTATTTGGAACCAAATGATAAAGTAAAGAGTTCAAACAAGACTTTAAGAATTCAGCTAATATCTATGATAGTTACCATCTTTATGATGATTGGTTTTGGGATCGGCTTTGGTCCTATATATGTTCTTTGGACTTTTCTTGGGTCTTTTGTCGTAACCCTTAATTTCACATTTATGATTAGAATTGGGATAAAAAACAAAGAATTGATTTTCTTTGTTATAATGATAATAGTAAAACTATTAATTTACGGAGGTATTGTTTTTTTGGTATCATTTATTACTAAGAATGACATGAAAGCTTTTATATCGCTTGCTGTTGGGTTCTCGGCATTAATAGTATCAATTCCAATTCACTTTTTAATAGTAGCGATTAGGAAAGAGGAAGTATTATAAAATGAGTTTTAATTTTAGGACAGATATCACATTAGAAAGTATCTTCCAACCCTATTTAATAACATCTTTATCGATCATGGCAGTAATTGCTATTGTTTGTATTATTATCGGAAAAAGTGTTTCTAAGCTAGAATTAGGACAAACCCCAAGTAAAATAAATGCTCTTGCCATTTCATTTGTTAATATGCTTAATGGTTTTGCTGGCGGATCTGTTGGCTATAAAGCCGCAAAGTGGGTTGCTCCTAATATCATTACACTCGCTCTTATGTTGTTAATATTTAATATTTCAGGGTTATTCGCGTTAGATACCCCAACTAAATATCTAGCAATAACAGTTCCATCGGCAGTGTTTGCAATAATCACAGTCCAAGGAGCTGGAATTATCAGTAAGAAGCATAAGCATGTGAATACATTGTTTGAACCGGTGCCGTTTTTATTTCCAATTAACTTAATGGGTGACTTCACCCCAATAATATCGATGTCATTTAGGTTGTTTGGAAATATTGCAAGTGGCGCGATCTTAGCATCCATGATATACGATGGCTTAGGATGGATGGCTATTCCGGTTATGCCATTATTCCATGTTATCTTTGATATTTTCTTTGGATTAATCCAAACAGCTTTATTTGTAATATTAACAACAATCTTTTCATCCAATAAAGTAGATGAAAAAGATTTGTTGAAAGAATAAAATAAATTTAAAAGGAGAAAGAATTATGTTTGAAATGTTTGATGTAATACTAAATTCAGTTTTACCTATCTTACTGGATGCCCAAGGAGCGGCATATTTAGGAGCTGGAATCGCAATTTTATGTGCGGCAGCAACTTCAATCGGTCAAGGAATGGCGGCAGCTAGAGCTGTTGAAGCTGTTGGAAGACAACCAGAAGCACAAGGTAAAATCATGATGACGATGATTGTTGGACAAGCGATGGTTGAAACATCAGCTATTTACGCCTTAATTATTGCCTTCGTATTATCAGGTAAATAATGTTATTTTTGATTTTAAGTGACGTTGGAGATCAAATTGATAGTGGTTTAAATTCATTTTTTGATAATTGGGCAGGAGCGATAATTCAGCTTTTAGCAACCATTTTACTAGCAATCATTATT
>JAJDIT010000017.1 GCA_030266845.1 Acholeplasma sp. OttesenSCG-928-E16
CTAAAAAAGACTATCGCATCAGCGAAGTCTTCTTTAATTTTTAGGTATTGTTGCATCATAGGGGTATATAATTCTTTATCCACCTTTAACTACTCCATTTAATCTATTTTTTGCCAAATAACATCCTAAAGAACGCTCTTAAATGTTCCATAAATCCCTTACTGCCAATCTTCCAATTGTTTAAGAAGTTATCAAATGGATTTGCGTTGTTTGTTGGGGCATCAAGAGCAGTTGTAATCATAACGTAAGCAAAGAACAGTAAGATGATTAACAACAAGATGATTCCAACCCACATAAAGAATTTTAAGACTTTTTTACCAGCTTTTATCTCCACTGGCTGGTCTTTTTTCTTTTCTTCTTTTGCTATTTTTTCTTCTCTTTCTTCTTGTTGAGCCTTTAGATGTTCTGGTAAAGCGACGTCATCTGGGATATTTTCTTTTGCTTCTACGACTTTAGTTGATGCAGATGAATTATTTAAAAGAATGGTAATCTTAATTAAATCATCAAGAGACTTCCTGATTTCTTTTAGTTCATTTACTACTTCAGTGTTATCAACTTGCGCAGCAACAACTCGTTCCACTCTTTCAACAACGCGTTCTACTGGTTGTTCCTCAATTTCTTCTACTATTTCATCTTCGATTTCTTCAACGATTGGTTCTTCTTCAATTGGTAGTGGTTGAGTTAAGTCTCCTTCTACTTCAACATCAAAATAAGCATTTTTTCCTTCGTAGTCGACTATTACTGATTGAACGCCTAGTATTGAGCTATCAAAGCCAGTGAAACTTAACTTACTATTATCAATAATAGCTCTTCTATCTCCTTGGAAAACAGCCTCGACTTCTAGTCCAGTAACATCAAGAGCTTCATATGGTTGATAACTAAATCGATGTGGCAAAGTCTTAATTACAATTTCTAAAACAGATAAATCTGTCTCCTTCATTATGACATCATAATGAGCTGCATTTCCTTCATATAAAATAGTTATTTCAATCTTGCCAATAGCGGTGGTATCAAAACCAAACACTTCAAGGTCATCAAGATTTACTTTAAGAGATTCACCGTTTGAATAAGTAGCCATTACTTCAATGCCAGTTAAATCGATATAATCATAACTATAATATTCTAGTTTGTTTGGTAATGTTTCAATACTAATTCCGATTACCTCTGGACCAGCTTCCTTAACAACTACACTAAAATGTGCCTCAAAGCCAGCATATGAAACAACGCAGTCATAATCACCTACTCCGCCATTATCAAAACCATCGATAACTAGATCTTTATTGTCAATTTCTACACGATCCCCATTATCAAATAATGCATCTACCACTAAACCGGTTAAAATGAAATCTTCGGCCGGAAGATAAACTGTCTTTAATGGGACATTAACAATTTCTATTCCAACAACATTTGGTTTTTCAGAAGCAATTTGAACTTCAAATCTTGTAATAAATCCATTGTATTTTACTATCACTGGAGAAAAACCTATTTTTGAATTATCAAAACCAGATAGAGATAACTCGCTGTTAGGGACCGGTTTTTGCATACCATTGTCATAAGTAGCATAAACGACTAATCCGTTAATATCGAGTGGTTCGTTTACTAAATATGTAACTTTATTTGGTCTAGAAACCACCTCAATATTAAGCATTACTGGTTCAGAATCTACTATCTTAACCATGAAAGAGGAAACTTTGTTTTCATAAGTAATTGTAAGTTCTTCGTCACCAGATACACTTGAGTTAAAATTTGAAACCTTATAATCGTTTTTAGTAAGCGTCTTTCTTGAACCGTCTTCGTAAAATGCCATGACAACCATTCCGTCAAGGTCTAATCTTTCATTTTTAATATATGAAAGTTTGTTAGGTTTTGAAATGACTTCAATATAAAGCAATTCATTTGAAGCAGAATCTTGATCGGCTATAACGGTCATAGTTGGAACAATTACATCATCTACTTGTTCATCATCTAAATCCTCAACGATTGATTCATATGCTGAAGATGACGATGGTTCAAAGTATGTTTCCTTAGTCTCAGTTGCGTTTTCCAAAATATACTCAATTACTTCTTCTTTTTTGAGTTCAGTTGATGCCTTAATGTCATTATCTTTAGCATATCTTTGCATCATGACCACCGGCATTTTATTTATTTGTTCTCCAAGTTCAGGAGTGTATTCATCTCTTTCTTTTAATTCTTCGATAATGATTTTTGCCAATTCGTTTTTCTTAATTCTTCTTGGAACCTCCACCCCGTATTTTGTTCCTAAATTTCTTAACTCAACAAGGGTTGCTCCTTTGTAAAGAACAGGCCTAAACTTATTTGGTGTTAGTCCATCAATTCTACCTTCTCTATCAAAGAAAAGAGAATTGATTTCAGTATTAAATTGTGCTGCGTTTGGAAGGTCTGGGTTTTGTAGACGAACATAGTTTCTAGAAATTCTAAATAATTCTGTAAACTTGTCTTCGCCAACTCCCTTAGTGATCATATAATGCAATACATGTAACCAAAATTGTTCTAGATAGTCCTTATCAACTGCCTTATCACTAAAAAAGACTAACAAGTTTTCTAACTGAGTTTCTCCATACTCGTGGAAAATAGAAAGTCGATAGCTTAGCTCATCAGCTAAGGTTTTTCTTTCCTCAATCGTCCTTGCTACTGGTAACTCTAATGCCTCTATTAAAGCATCAATTCTAACTTGTCTTGGTATTGTTAAACCGATGTCATTAAAAAAAGAGACAACCTCCTTGCTAGGTAAATAAATTAGCGTTTCTAAAAGAGTTTGAACTTTGTATTCTTTACCCTCAACCACTAATGAACTTCTCTTTGCTAAACTTGCCATAAAAACCTCCCACCAATATTTATTCCTAATTATCGAATCATTATATTTATATAATAACTTTTTTAGATAATTATATCAAGAGAAATATTAGAAAAAAAGACAATAATGCCTTTTTCTAACTGATTTAACAATTGACAATGTCTTCAATTTCCTTGGTAATCGCCTGCAAAAAGAGGTTAATATCGCTTTGCAAGTCCAAATAATGAGTAATTTCTGGATTTTCATTTATTTCCTGTAAAATGGCTTCATAGCGTTCTTTTTCCGGTATGCTTTCCTTAATTACAAGTTTTTTTTGAAGGTCGTGAATTTCCTCTAACAAGAGAGATACTCTAGTGTTTTTTTTAATGGTTTCTTCTAATTTTTTGTATTCAATAATTGCTTTATTTTCTCTTAACATTTGAAACAATAAATCTCTTTCAGTTCTTTTCAATTTGTTCTCCTATTAAAAACCAAGTTCTCGCCTCAACAATCCTAACCTCAACAATTTTGCCAATCATTTTGGCATCTCCCTTAAAGTTAACTAGCTTATTATGTTCTGTGTATCCTGATAAAATAGTCTCATCATTTTTTGAAGGTCCATCAACTAATACTAAAACTATTTCATTAACAAAACGTTTGTTTCCCTTTAGATATAAGTCATTGATTTTTTTGTTTAAAATTCTTAGTCTTTCTTTTTTAATCATAGGATTTATCGAGTCATCAAAGGTAGCAGCTGGAGTTCCCTCACGAGGAGAAAAGATGAAGGTGAAAGCCCCTTCAAATTGACATTCATCCACTAATGATAGAGTGTCTTGGAAATCTTCTTCTGATTCGTTTGGAAAACCAACAATAATATCAGTTGTTATCGAAATTCCAGGCACTGCCTCTTTTAGTCTTTTGACAACATCAATATATTCTTCTCTTGTATAGTGACGATTCATCTTTTTTAAGATAGTGTTTGATCCTGATTGAACAGGCAAATGAAAAAAGGGCATAACGTTATCGTTATTTTGAATCGCATCCATGGTTTTTTGATCGAGGTCATGAGGATGGCTAGTCGTAAATCTAATGCGCGGAATTTTAGTTTTTGCTAAATCATTCAATAAATCACCAAAGGTATAATCTGAATTCTTAATGTCTTTACCATAAGCATTAACGTTTTGGCCAAGTAATGTAATCTCTTGATATCCATCATTGACCAATTTTTTTACCTCTTCGATAATATCTTCTTTTTTCCTTGAACGCTCCTTACCTCTCGTGTATGGAACGATGCAATATGTACAAAACTCATCACAACCAAACATTATGTTTACCCAGGCTTTGTATTGATGATTTCTAGATTTTGGAAGTCTATCTACAATACCACCTTCTTTAGAATATACCTCAATAACTCTTTCTTTATTGAACATCGCCTCTTCTACATAGATAGGTAACTTATCAATATTATGAGTACCAAAGACAATATCGATGTGAGGGTACTTTTCTAATAGTCTTTTGATTGTTTTTTCTTCTTGGGGCATGCATCCAGCAAACCCAATGATTAGGTCAGGATTATTTCTCTTGAATGATTTAAGCCTCCCAAGTTCTCCCCAAGCTCTATTTTCGGCGTTTTCTCTAATTGCGCATGTATTTAGGATAATGATATCAGATTCTTCAATCTTGCTTGCTTTTTTAAAACCAATTGCCTCTAAAATACCTGCCATAGTTTCGCTATCCGCTTCATTTCCTTGGCATCCATAAGTCTCTATATAGTAATATTTTCCCTTGCCAATAGTTTTAGTGGTTGGATTTAACGAAAAATACGTGTATTCAGTATCCTTATTTGATCTTCTCCTAGCATCAGACAAGCTAGGTTTTATATATTTCTCATATAATTCTTCTTTACTCTTCATACTCATAAATTCTTTCTATTTTTTTTAATTCTAGATCCAAAAAAACAGCAGACAATTGTCTTCTTCCCTCAGGAACTTTGTTAATTGGAGCATGTCCATTTATAAATCTATTAATCACTATTTCTCTATCAACACCGATAACTCCATCAAGTGGTCCTGTCATTCCGACATCTGAAATATAGAGAGTTCCTTTTTCTAAAATACGATCATCAGTCGTTTGAACGTGAGTGTGAGTTCCGACAATTGCTGATGCAAGTCCATCAAGATAATAACCAAGAGCAACCTTTTCGCTTGTTGCCTCGGCATGAAAATCAATGAAACTATAATCATGAGGTATTTCTTCTAATGCCTTCTTACATACCAAAAAAGGATTTTCAACGCTATTATTCATGTATGTCCTACCAAGAGCATTGATAATAAGGAGCTTCTTGCCATTAAAATTAATAACTAATGTACCACTTCCCTTAGCATCATAAAAATTGATTGGTCTTACAACATTTGACCCGTCAATGAAATCAAGTAATTCACTATTCCCAAAAACCCAATTGCCCATAGTAATAGCGGAAATACCTTTTGACATCAATTCTTTATAGATGGCTTTATTAATTCCTCTACCGTTTGGGGCAATATTCTCGCCATTTATAATTATTATATTTGGCCGATACTTTTCTTTTAAATTGTCTAGTTTTTCGTAAAGATACTCTCTACCAGGATTGCCATAAACATCCCCAAAAAACAATATTTTCATTCTTTTCCTTTCCAAAAAAAGAGGCACCGCCTCTTTTTATTTTGCAACATCCGTCGCTCTTGTTTCTCTAATAACAGTTACTCTAATAGTTCCAGGATATGAAAGATTTTTTTCGATTTTTTCTTTAATCTCTCTTGCCACTTTAAAGGTTGATAAATCATCTACCACATCTGGCTTCACGATTACTCGAATCTCTCTACCAGCTTGGATTGCAAATGTTTTTTCAACACCTTCTACATCATTAGAAATATTTTCTAGTTGTTCTAGTCTCTTAATATAGTTTTCGACTGATTCATTTCTCGCGCCTGGTCTTGCTGCACTTAAGGCGTCAGCAGCAGCCACTAACACAGCGATCGCAGATTTTGCTTCTGTGTCACCGTGATGCGAGGCAATTGCATCGATTACTTCGTTTGGTTCCTTATATTTTGCCGCTAAATTCGCACCAATTTCGACATGAGAACCTTCAACTTCATGGTCCACAGCTTTACCAATATCATGGAATAAGCCGGCTCTTCTAGCAAGAGTTTCATCTTCACCAATTTCAGCAGCAAGTTTACCTGCTAAAAAGGCTGTTTCTATTGAGTGTTTTAAGACATTTTGACCATAACTAGTCCTAAAACTTAATCTTCCTAATAGTTTAATTAAATCAGGATGAACACGTCCAACCGATGCTTTAAATACTGCATCCTCGCCTGATTCACGAATATAACTATCAACTTCCTGTCTAGACTTTTCAACAATCTCTTCGATTCTTCCTGGATGAATTCTTCCATCTGAAACCAAAGTCTCCAAAGTTCTTTTAGCAATCTCTCTTCTAACTGGATCAAATCCACTTAAGACGACCGCTTCTGGAGTATCATCAATAATTAAGTCAACACCAGTTAATGACTCAATAGCTCTAATATTTCTTCCTTCTCTACCGATAATACGTCCCTTCATTTCATCTGAAGGAATTCCAACAACGGATACTGTTCTTTCGGTTGTCGTTTCTGACGCATACTTTTGAATAGCCATTGTCAATAACTCTTTTGCCTTACTGTTTACTTCTGTTTTTGCTTTGTCTTCTTCATCTTTAATGTAATTAGCGATTTCCACTGACATTTCGTCTCGTACTTTTTGCATAATCACGTTTCTTGCCTCATCTTTGCTTAATGAAGCGATTTCTTGTAACTTTTGTTCTTGCTCCTCTAATGCTTTTTCTACTTTGCCTTTCTCAATTTCTAGTTGTTCTCTACGCTCATTTGTTCTTGATTCCTTTTGGTCAAGACTTGATTCACGCTTGTCTAAATTAGCCGCACGATTATTGAGAGAGATTTCCCTTTGGTTTGATCTCTCTTCTAAATCAACGACTACTTGTCTACGTTCTCGTAGATCAATATCTGCTTCTTTTTTAAGCGTATAAATCTCTTGTTTAGCTTCTAATACACTTTCGCGCTTATTTTTTTCAGCTTCTTTTTTTGCGTCTTCGATTATTTTTTCTGCTTCTGCTTGGCTCTTTTTTAAGCTTTTTTCTTTATGCCAAATTCGAACAAAATAACCAACAGCGATTCCAACTATAATTCCAAGCAAAATAGAGATGATTAGTAGAGCGACATGAATATCAATCATGTCGTCACCTCCATTTTTATTTTTTTAAAACATATTTTAAAGCAGTAAACTGCCTTACATTATATTTCCTTAACCATTATACATTAAAAATGAGTTTTTAGTCAAATAAATATAATTTAAATAAAATCAATTGGAAGAAACAATAGTAATATGTTAAAATGGATTTATCTTAAAGATAGGAGTTGTTTATGGCTGAAAAGAAAGACATCTTAAATACTTTGTACAAATACAAGAAAGTAATATTCATAATTGGTTTTTTATTACTCGCTCTTCTATTTTTGGTTTTATTGTATACTTTTAGATACAATGAGTTTAAGGACATTTATTTTACCGATTCGGAAGATAAGGTCAAGTTAGTATATACAAAAGTTGATGACTTACCTGTTAACTTAAAGTACGAATATAAACAACTTGACTATAATGAATCTTATGAGAAAGATAAAGATCTTTGGTTCAGTAAGTATTATTTTAGCTTTTCATATTCCAAAAAAGAGGCAACAGTTTCATCGGTTACGGTAGTCGTTCAGCTTCATTCAAATTGGATGGATTATCGATACTTGAGTAGTTCTGCTTCTTTATCGGCTTCTGGTTCTTCAAGGGAAGTGACAGTTTCAACAAAAAGAGATATTGCTGATTGGGCGTTCTTCCCAATAAAAATGAAGTATCCTGTGATGTTTATAAAGATTTCAGTTGATGGTACCGAATATTTTATTAAGGATACTAAAACAATACCACAAACTAAAGTACCAATATTCAATGTATAAATGTAATGGGGGACGCTTGTCCCCCATTTTTTTATAATAATTTTTCGATTACTTTATCTTCTATTTCTTTATAAATATCGCTATGTTCTTCTAAATATAGCTTGGCAGCTTCTCTTCCCTGTCCAATTTTTTCATCATTGTATGAGAACCAAGCCCCCGTTTTCTTAACGATTTCATTTTCTGCTGCTAAATCCAATAATTCTCCGGTCTTTGAAATTCCCTTACCATAGATAATATCGACACTTACGGTTTTAAATGGAGGGGCAACCTTGTTTTTTACAACTTTTATGTTTGCCTTGTTACCAATTAGATCAGTGCCAATTTTAAGTTGTTCACCTCTTCTAATTTCAAGCCTAACTGATGAATAAAATTTTAAAGCTCTTCCGCCAGGAGTAGTTTCTGGATTGCCAAATAAAACCCCAACCTTTTCTCTTATCTGGTTAATGAAGATAACTGTAGCATTAGTTTTAGAGATTATCCCTGATAATTTCCTCATTGCCTGACTCATCAAGCGAGCCTGCAATCCTACATGAGAGTCTCCCATATCACCATTAATTTCTGCTTCTGGTACTAAGGCAGCAACAGAGTCTACTACAATCATGTCAACCGCGCCACTTCTAATTAGCGATTCGGTTATTTCTAAGGCTTGTTCGCCAGTATCAGGTTGTGAAAGAATCAAATTATCAATATCAACTCCAAGCGCCTTGGCATAGTTTGGATCAAGTGCATGCTCAGCATCAATAAATGCAACATTCCCACCTGCTTTTTGGGATTCTGCGATTGCATGAAGAGAAATTGTTGTTTTCCCTGAACTCTCAGGACCATATATTTCAATTATTCTTCCTTTTGGATATCCACCAATTCCAAGTGCTATATCAAGAGCAAGTGACCCGGATTTTGTTGATTCCATTTTATAGTCAACTTTGTCACCAAGCTTCATGATGGCACCCTTGCCAAATTGTTTTTCAATATCTTTTAAAGCTTGCTCCAAAGCATTTTGTTTTTTTTCTTTATCCATTATAATTTTTACCCTCCATTTTATATTAGTGATTTATTTGTCTTTTTCTTTTAGATACTTTCTAAAACTATTTTTTTACTCTTTATAAAATAATCAATCCCTGAAATAACGGTAATAATCGCTACTATCCAACACAAAATCCTTCCAATGTTAAAATATCCAACGATATCTCCCATATCACCAAATGGAGCGATGCCAAATTGGTTAAAGAGCATAAATATAAGGACCACCATTGTTGAAAAAGTTTTAACTTTTCCCCACATGGAAGCGGCAATAACTTCCCCTTTTTCTACTGCCAATAATCGAATTCCAGAAACAATAAATTCTCTTAATATTATTATTGCCAAGACCCACATATCAACTCTTTGCATATAGACAAGGTAGATAAATCCAACTACAACTAACATTTTATCGGCTATTGGATCTAAGAATTTTCCAAAGGTTGTTATTTCATTACGCTTTCTTGCGAAATATCCATCCAAAAAATCTGTGCCAGCGGCGATGCAAAATATTACTGCAAATATTAGTTCAGCCAGGTTAAGTTGCCAATTCTTTAAATCAATCACTGCATATCCATGCAATGCTGGAATTGAGATGACTACTATCATTAGCGGAATTAAGCACATCCTAGAAATAGTTATTTTATTGGCAAGCGTTACTTTTCTTTTAGTTTTTGTTTCCATGGTCTTTATACCTCATCAGTTCATTTTAACATAAATTAGAAATTTATAGTTGCATTTAAGGATATTTTTTGATAAAATCATTAAGTGTCATTGGAGGTGAAATAATGGCTAATATTAAACAACAAATCAAACGTAATAAAACTAATGAAAAACGCAGATTAAGAAATGCGTCTTATAAATCATCAGTCAAAACATCTATCAAGGCAGTCGATAAAGCAGTTGCAAGTAGTGATAAGGATGCCGCTTTAGCAGCTTTGGCTTTTGCTTATAAAAAGTTAGATAAAGCACAAGCTAAGGGTATTTATCATAGAAATTATGTTGCTAGACATAAATCAAGCCTTGCAAGATTAGTAAATACAATTGCTTAATAGTTAAAATAAAGAAATAGCGGTGGCTATTTTTTTATTTTACCCTCAATAAAAACAGTTCGAGACCTAGCTTTTTATCAATTTGACCTGATTTTATTTCATAATCAAGAGTTGACAGTTTTCCAATATATTTTAATACAGTATCACTATCAGCTTCATTCGCGTTTTTCCTGACATAAAATGCTTTTCCCAAAGATATTTTCAAATATTCAGCTAAATCTTCTTGGGAAGCATTTTTTTTAATGAATTCCTTAGCAATAACAATTTCCTTTAATTTGTTTGATATATTATTGATTATTTTTAAGGGATCCTCGTTTTTGGATAATAAATCCTCATATATTTCAATCATTTTCTCTTTATTTTTGGCGATAAGACTGTTGGTTAACTCATAAATGCGATCTTCTACGTTTTTACTGACTAAATCCTTTACATCTTGCAGAGTAATATGCTTTTCATTAATCTTATAAAGCATCAGTTTTTCTATTTCTTGTTCAAGTAAGAAAAGCTCACCATCTACTCTTTGCAAGAGCTCAACAACTGCATTTTCATCAATTTTATACGAGGCATCACTTACTATCTTGTTGATATATTCAATGTAATCTTCTTCAGAAAAATTTGTAACATCATCTAAATAGGCATATTTTAATAATTCTAAAGTAATATCATCATTGGGCAGCTCTTTAGCGATAATTTTTAAAATTAAAATGACATCTTCGCTTGGATTTTTAATATACCTAATAAAATTGTTTATTTCAGAGTTTCTCATCTTGATAAGATCCAATACATTGTCAATCGCTACAATTTTCCTATCGCAAAACAAAGAGGGAGTTATTATCTCTTCATAGATATCACTAAATTCAATTTCGCTTAAATCAAATCTTAAAAAATCGTAATTATTACGATCAAAGGAGTTAACATATTCCATAATCTTCTTATTAACTAAATATTCGTTTTCACCAGTAACTAAAATAATTTTTTCCATATAACTATTATACAATAATGTTCCCTTTTTACATATATGTAAATACTCTTTTATCTTTTATATAATATTCAATTGATCCATGATGATCGGTCCGATAAAATCTGATGTTTTTTTGTCTTAGGTACCTAATGATTTCTTGATTTGGTAAATTATACCGGTTATTGGAGCCTACTGAAATAATTACTATCTCTGGTTTAACTAAGCCCATAAATAAATCCATATTGCTAGTACTAGATCCATGGTGAGTAATCTTATAAATATCACTCTTTAGGTTTTCGTTTTGCCTACTTAAAATATCCTTTTCGGCTTCATCTTCCATGTCTCCTGGAAATAAAATAGAAACTCCTGGAAGAATCACCCTAAAGACTAAGGAATTATTATTCCTTTCCTTATACTCCATAACTGGACCATAGAAGATAATTTTTAAATCCGAAAAATCGATCGAATCACCTTCTTTCTTTTTAATAATCTTATCAGTAAGTCCATAATCATCATAAGGATTCCCAACTATATTTTTTACTTCCAAGTTGTTAATAATGGTATTTGCATCTTTTATGTGATCTATATCACTATGGGTAAGGATAAGAAGGTCTATTTTATAGAAACCATTTTTTATTAGGTATTGATAGCATCCATAATAGGCATCAATAACAATCGTTTTATTATTATAAGAGATGATAGTTGCATCCCCTTGTCCAACATCTAAAAAAGTAATTTTATTTTCCTTATTATCCAAAAGAAATGTCGAAAAAATAATTATTATGGACCCCATTATAGGATACATTAATTTTAAAAATCGCTTATTTATCAAAAAAAATCCAATCAAAATAGCATAGTAAGCTAATATAGTAAACGTTTCAAATGAAGGGACAAGAAAAGATGGACTATAAAATGATAAATAATTTAATACCTCTTCGAATAGATTAAAGTATTTGATGGCTAAATTATCCACTACTGGAAATAATATGGTAATAAACAAAAGTGGATATATTGAATACTTAATTATTGGCTTGATTAAAATGATCAAGAAGATAGTAAATGGACTTAACGAATTCGTAAAGTTAACGATAAATGGAATTCCAAATAAGAAAATTAGAGTATTTACCTTAATCTCCTTTATAAGGAAACTATCTCCATGATAAATATCGGTTGTTAAATCAAGCATGAAAATAATTATTAGTGATAAAAGAAAACCTTGATTGTAGATTAAATAACTATTAAAGGCTAGTAACACCAAAAATGATAGAGACTTAATATCCAAATTTGAAAGATTAAGGTATCTTTTTTTATTTATTGTAGTAAGAATTGTATTAATAATTATTCTCATAGCTAAAAATGAAAAGTTCAGCATAAGAACAAAGAAAACATCAATTAACAATAACAGTTTTCTTTGAGTGCTGTTTTTTAAGTCCAAGTAAAAGAATAATTTTGAAAATATTTTCTTAATACCATAGATATGTATCAAAGAGATGCCTAATAATGAAAAGAATTCTCTTTTATTGTTTTCTAAAAGACTATCGGTTAACATACCCTTCTCTCCAAAGAAAAAAGCGTGAAAATAGGATTTTGTTTGATAAGATAGATTAAAGGTTAACTTCTCAAATAGTCCTCTTGGTGTATAGAGGTGATTTGCTTTACTAATCCTTATTATTTTTAAACGTCCATGAATATTATTCCCAAGATAAAATTCATAGGCATTGAAGCCTTTTTTTGAGGTTGCCTTTTTGAATTTAGTTGTTGTTGCCTCAATATCCAAAATGTCACCAATCATAATCTCTTGGTTAGTTGTAAATGTGTATTTCAATAAATTATGATAAATCTCAACTTGATAATAGTTTTCTTTTTTTTCAACTCTAGTTACCAATACTTTCGAATCGATGGAACTAGGAATCTTCTTGAAGCACAAAAAAGAAAGTGATAATAAGGATAAAAATATGGTAATCAATAGTATTTTCTTATCCATTTTATTAAACATGTAAATCAGATAGATACTTGCTAAAAAGATGAAGATACTGTTTCTTTTAGCAAGCAATACTAAGAAAAATAAAATAAAATAATAATGATAGGTATTAGATAAAGAAATAATCTTTGATCTTATCATATGTTTGGATGCCTATATATTTAACATTAAGTAACTCTTCAACACTATTAAAGAGGCCATATTGCTCTTTATATACTATAATTGCAGCTGCCCTTTTTTCGGTTATGTTGGGAACCTTTATCAAATCCTCGAAATTCGCTTTATTAAGGTTTATTTTTAGTTTCTTATCATCTTCTTTTCTGGCAATGATAATCGACTCATTCTTTTCGATCTTTCTGTTTAGATTTAGATTATCAATAAGCGCATGCTCGCTAAATCCGTAAGCAAGATCTACTACTTTTTTGACTGTCGTTCCTTTTAATACTTTATACTCACCCTCAAATATTACTTCTCCCTTTAATTCCACTAAGACAAAACTCGTATCTTTTTTAATAATCTCAAGTTCCTCTTCATTGCTATAATTCACATAATAAAACACTGTGGATAATAATATAAAAATGGCCGGTATTAGTAATAGTATTTTTTTCATTCTATCACCCCTGCCATATAATATAATATTTCGACTTCTTTACTTTTATTTATATGCAATCAGATAATCTTTGCGAAAGTCAAAGACTTGATTGACCTTGATTTCTTTAAATCCAATTGTGGATAGGCATTCAATTATCTCATCTAGTTTAAAGACATATTCTTTAATTTCAAAGACACTTCCATCAACGACTATTTCGTGATGTAACTCATTTTCAATTACATTAGTTTTAAAGATATATGGGATTGGTTCTACCTCATCTTCTATGTAGTTATCTATTTCCTTTAGATAATCGAACTGATACATATCAAATATCAACTTGCCATCCTTTTTTAAGGTATTATATAGATTCTCTAACAACTCTTTTGGATCCCTAAAATAATTAATAACATCAAACATCATTATTATAGTGTCATATTTTTCTTCAATCGGTTTTAAAATGTCTCCTTTAATCAATCTAGGACTAATTCCAAGGAAACTACATTTATTTTTGATTATCTCTAACATAGATGGATCATTATCGATACCAGTAACTTGGTAACCATGCTGCACTAATGGTATCAAGATATTTCCACTACCGCACCCCGCATCAAGGACCATCTCTTTTAAATTGATATTCTTTTCTAGAAATTCAATAAGTTCTTTGTAGTCAATATCTCCCATCAATAGGTCATAGTAATGTGCAAACATTACTTTATTCTCTTCACACCAAGAAATTTTTGATCAAATCCATAAAAAGTTCTCTCTTCTTCTTTAAATAAGTGAATGATAATTGAATTAGCATCAATCAAAATCCAACCAGTTTTCCCTTCAACATGCCTGATTTCATTCTTAATTGCTTTTTTAAGTCTTGAAACGGCAGCTTGACCTTGGCGGTCATTGATAGTTGCGATTATAAAATAATCATAAAAAGGATTCGTTTTTTCAAAATCAAATATCTTTAGATCCTTTACTTTAACATCTTCTAATTCTCCTTGTACTACTGATAGTAAATCGATATTTGAATTAACACTCATCAAGGATTCCACTTGATTCTTATCCAATACTTGTCCTTTTTGATTTACATGATTTATCTTTCCAATAACTGCTTGTTTATATGCTGCATCCAAATCCTGATAGGCTAGATCTCTTACAAAAGCGGCTTCTTTATGTGTGCGATTTTTTTCGGAATAATCACTAACAAAAAGAATTTTTCCCAACTTTGACATGTTTTTTCTACCAGTAACGTGATATTTAATAGCAGTCAAAACCTCTGAATCATCATAGTGGTAAAAATCTTCTAAAATTTTGGCAGCTGAAAATCCATGATAAGCTTGGGGTGTGTCTTTGTATCTTTTAATCAAATAATTTGATAAATATTTTTTTTGGTCTTCTAGAGAATCATTTTTTGTGTAATCGTGGAACAAGGCTGCAATGCTAGCTTTTTCCAAAGATACTCCATAAATACTTGATAACTCTAGCATTAACTCATTAACTCCTAAAATATGATCCAACCTTTTTTGATCATTTTTAAATCTATTCATGATATCTTTTTTTATCTTCTTAATCATTTAAATAAAGCCTCCGTTATACTTATGTGCATTCCCTTAGGATATTTTATTTCAATAGTTGCCTGTGTAATCAAATGCATAAATCCCATATCTCCAAAAGTAATCTGTACTCTCGTGTTTTGATATGTTTTTATCGTTTTAGTGATATATTCATCGACAAATGTTTTTTCTTTTTTTGCAATATAGCTACTTACTTTTTCGTTATTAGTCTTGTGCAAACGCAAGTTATTGTTCAAATAAAATACAGCAGTTTGTTCAAGAGTTTTAATAAATGAAATTCCAATTAGGTTTTCGATAATGATTGCATCGTTTGGTTTAACTTGATATATTTTTGGTTTTATTCTCTTAGTGGGAATCAGTTTTTTATACATTTCATACGGCAAAAATGTATGCAAGTAGCCTTCTTGATATAAGCCTGGCATATCATAAACAGTGTTCGATAAGAAGTTTCCTTCAAGTCTTTCTTGAGTGAGACCTGCCTTTATTATTGATAAAGCATTTAAGTCATTAGTTAATTCCTTAAATATTGTTGTTTTTCCACTGTTTTGTACTCCCAACAAAAATATTTTCTTATTTTTATAATTTTTAAGATACATTCTTAAATTATTATTGTCCTGTTTATTGAGAGCTGACATAAAAATAATATCCTGATACGGAATCTTTTCTTTTTTAGCCTTTTTTTCTATGTTTTCTAATAATAAATCAAGATTTGTACTGCTTGGCAGTAAGTCCATTTGATTTATTATATAAATAAATGTTGCTTCGCTTTGATATCGATAAACTGGATGACTAAACAATAAATCTAAGTGTAAAACCGATGAGATCATCAAGCAGATCGAGTTTTTATCAATATCATCTATTTTTAGTGGTACATAATTATTAATAACAACACCATAATTTTTTAATTTAAAACAATCAATGCAGTACTTATTTGATAAATCCTCAACGTAACCAACTTCATTTACATTAGTATTTTGCAAAGTCGCTCCGCATCCAACACACTTATTACTCACTTAAAAAATTACCTAACCTAACATCAAAGATATCAGGCAATTTCCTTTTTATCTTTTTTATAACAAGTCGCTCAAAAAAGCGATTAAATCTAGTCATCCATTTTTCAGTGTCTTTCCTTAGTGGCCTTATTGCGATTCTCCTTGCGGCTCCAAGTGATGCTGCTCCTTTGATATCTGTTAATAATTGATCACCGATAATAGCAACTTTGTATGGCTGTAGACCAGCCATTTTCAGTGCTTTCTTATATCCGAATTTGAATGGCTTTTTGGCATGAGAAACGAAAGGAAAATTTTCGCCAACAGCCTCTAAAACTCTTTTTTTATGGTTATTTGAAATAATAATAATTGTAAAAAAATTAGAGAGTTCCTGTAAGAAAGTGACCATTTTTTCAGAAAGCTTTTTTTGATTATAAGTTACTAAGGTATTGTCTAAATCAAAAAACAAGGCTTCAATACCTCTAATATAAAGACCATTATAAGGAATTTCATAAATTGACTTATAACTAAAATCTGGTAAGCATTTCTTATAAAAAGGAACTCTTCTTCTCATCTAATTTACTTAATATTTTTTATCTTTACTTCAAAAATATTGCCAGACTGTGACTTAACTGATACTATATCATCTTTCTGACAGTTTCTGATCGCCTTGCCAAGTGGTGAATCAACAGAGATTTTGTTTTCTTTTGGATTAGCTTCAATAGTGCTAACGAGTTGAAATTCCTTCTCTCCGCCACCTGATAAGTACTCTACTGTGATAATCTTACCTAAGCTTACTGCACCATCACTCGCGTTAGTTTTGATTATTTTTGCATGCTTAACAATATTTTCTAGTTCTAAAATTCTAGCTTCATTAATTGCTTGAGCGTTTCTTGCGGCATCATAATCGGCATTTTCAGATAGATCCCCTTGTGCTCTAGCTTCTTTTAACTCTTCTAAAATCTCTTCTCTTCTCACATCTTTTAAATATGATAACTCTTCTTTTGTTTTTTCAAATCCTACTTCAGTTAATTCATAAACTTGCTTCTTTTTGGCTGCCATTAATAAATCCTCCTAATTCTTATACATTATATCTTAATTTTCAGTATATTGCTATTTTTTTTAGCCTTTTTTGTATTTCTTTATGATTTATCATAAAATGATCTAACACCTCATAAAATGGCTTTTGGTGGTTAGGTTCTATAAGGTGAGCGTACTCATGGAATAAAACATACTTGAAATATATGATATCAATTCTTGCCAAAAATGAATTAATTGTAATTTCTTTAGTCTTTAAGTTACAACTCCCATAACGCGATTTTAAAAATCTAAAATTGGTTTTTAGTAACTTTAAATTCATCTTGCATATTTTATCTTCTATTTCATTTTTGATATCATTATATTTTTTTATAATCTCTTTCTTTAAAAGCTGTTTTATCGCTTCGTTAATCGTTTTATTAGAGTAAAGATAAATTTCATTCTCAAAAATATGATACCTAAACTTGCTGCTATTTTGCTGAATAATATTATATTCTTTCCCCCAAAGTGTAAAAGGTTTTTCCTCATTTTTTTCATTTATTATTCTAATGAATCGGTCACTTCTCTTTTTGATAAAATCTATGATGTCTGATTTTTTTTGGTATTTATTTGTAGTCACTAATACATAATCTTCTTTAACTCTAAAATATGTTCTCTTGATATTTTTAATGACTATTTTATATTTTATTTTAGTGTTTCCTATTAATAATTCATCCATATCAAACCCTTCTTATAAATGAGTATTTTTCTGGTTTAAAAGGCACTTTAAACTTAATGATCTGTTTTGGGTGTCTAGCTGCATCAAGCTCACTCATGTTTTCATCATAGATTTCTTTTAGGTCAAAAATGATATTATCCTCATTAGGCATGAAAAATTCTATTTTTTCGAATGGTTTGAAATGATTTCGCTGCTCGATTGTTACAATCTCTTTTTCTTCATCATAATCAATAACGATACCGATGAAGTTTTTAATTGGCTGTTCACTGCGTTCATTATATAATCCGCCAGAAGAGTTTGGAATGCCACTTAAATAACCGTGGTAGGTAAGTCTGTTTTCTGCTTTTAGGATTTCATTTTTGTATTTGCTGATATCCTTAATTTCACCGTTTTTGGAATATTCATCAATAACCATTCGGTAAACTTTTGTAACTGTTGCGATATAATGAAGGCTCTTCATTCTTCCTTCGATCTTAAGTGAATCCACTTTGGCATCCATCAAGTCTTTGATCATTGAAACCGCCATTAAATCCTTAGATGATAATGAGAAGTTGACTTTATCTTTGTCACTAAGATAGTAATTCCAGCGGCAACTATGGGCACAACCTCCTCGATTAGCGTCTCTATCTGTCATGTTATTAGAAAGGGAACAACGACCAGAATATGACATACACATCCCACCATGAATAAATACTTCAATCTGAGCTCTTGTTTTTCTTCTGAGTTCTTTTATTTCATCAATCGATAATTCTCTTGCCAATACCACTCTTTTTGCTCCATTATCGTAATAATAGTTTGCTGCATATGAATTAGTGATCGAATTTTGGGTGGATACATGAATTTCAAGGTTTGTATATTTTCTTGCTATTTTCATGATAGCGTCGCTTGCTGTAATAATGGCATCAACTTTTGCCTCTTCTAGACAAAGAAGGTATTCCTTTAAGCCTGTGAGATCTTTTTCGTGGGGAATGATATTAGTAGTTACATAGAGTTTTCGTCCCATCTGATGAGCAAAAGAGGCCCCTTCTTTGATATCTTCTAATGAAAAATTTGAAGCTCTCGAACGAAGCGAAAATTCCTTCCCTCCAATGAAACAGGCATCAGCCCCATAAATATATGCTATCTTTAGTTTTTCTAAATCTCCAGCTGGAGCTAATAGTTCTATCATATTACCTTGTTATTTCTATTGCTTCGTTTGGATTCATAAAAGCTAAATCTTCTATCGTAAGCAAGTTAATTTCCTTTTTTTCTTTAATATCATAAGATACGGCTTTATTATCACTATAAATCAATGTAAAGCTTTCCTTTTCTTGTAAAATAGTGAAAAATACTTCCTTTAGTTCTACTGCCTCGTTTGGAGTTTTAATTATTTTTTTTTCAAATTCAGTAATCGCATCATCAATTACCGATGGCAATCCATAGTAATCAAGGTAAAGACCATTATTTTTGGTAGCTTCTTTTTTACTTCTAAAAAACAAAAGGGAAGTATCAATCAACCGGTTTTCTTTAACGAATGATTCGTATTCTCTAACCAAAGATTGATACCTTGGTGTTTTTTTTATAAATTCTTGTTTTTCTGTTGTTTCAACCATTATTTTGTTTAACAATCCTTCATTAAGATCATTTGAACTTAACATCTTTTTAATTTTCCTTTTTTCTTCTTTACTAGGTTTACTAAAAGATAGTTCAATTCTTTTAAACATTTTTAGTTTATTTTTTTGATATTTATTTTTTATCCTATCATAATTTTTTTGAAGCATTATTTCTCTTATTTTTTTTAGCTCTTCTAGTTTTTCTTCCTTTTTTGTCGATAAAAGTTCAAAATAACTTAAGTCATCTTGATTGGTTTTTATGAGTGAACCCACGAATGAAGGATCATTTGGAAGTTCTTTAGTAACGAAACAAAAACCATCCTTTTCATTGATGGTAACATAACCTAATTCTTTTAGATTATTAATAACTATATTGTCTTTTAGAAATCTTAAAATAACCTGTTTAAGCATTTTAGTCTCCCTTTTTATATATTAACTCTTTATTGAAAAACCCATCATCAAATGTATAAGAGCTATACTTTTCTTTGAAGAAAGTAGCGCTAATTATTCCTTTATATAGCTTTAGCGCATCAACCATAATCTCATCATCTAAAAAGATTGATTCTAATAAAAGATAGTCTAATTGCTTAAGCCTATTAATGTATTTATCTATCAAAAGAATATTAGAACGATATAAACTAGTGCCATAATTATCCTCTTTTACATAAAGAAAATCTTCTTTTCTTGTTTCTTCAAAAACTTTTATCTCTTTATCCACTTTTGTTTTTGAGATTTCTTGATAATTTGAAATTAGTTTTCTTCTTGTTTTGAACATTGGAAGATATCCAAATCCAGTATAAAAAGCTTGGTATTTTTTACTTTTAAGTATTTCTTCGATTTCTGTTATTGTGATTTGTCCACTTACAGAGGCACCTTTGATTAAAAGATGACTAAGACTATTAAAATCATCAATATTAGTGTTTAAAATACCAGGATCGTAGATAGCCTTTTCC
>JAJDIT010000018.1 GCA_030266845.1 Acholeplasma sp. OttesenSCG-928-E16
GAAAATGATTATATAAAATAAGCAAATTAGATGGATATTCTAAGAATAGAATATTCATCTTTTTTTAATAAATAAATCGGACAATTTCTGACCTAACACTAATAAATTTATATTGATAGAATCAAGTTAGAGGGGAGGTGAATGTATGGATATAAGAGGAGAGGATATAGAACTTATTTTAGGCTATCTAACGACGTTCTTTTTAGTATTAACTAGTGTAATAACATATGTATCAAAGTTAATAAGAAAAATCAAAGAGGTTAGAAGCTTAAAAGATGAGGGAATAGTTGATGAAGAACTAAAAGAGCTCATTAGTGAGGCAGAAACTATGTATCAAAGCGGGGTTGAGAAGAAAGATTATGTAATAAAGAAAATTAAAGAGTTCATGGGTGTCCGAAAAATCAAAATTAAAAAGAGTGATATTGATGAAAAAATATCAGAGATGGTGTCATTTACAAAAAAGGTAAATAGCACAGATAAAAAAGTCAAAGAAAGTCCGTTTAGGATAAATGAGGAGGAAAAATAAAAAATGGAACAAACAACAACCTTAGAGAATAAATTTATCTATGTAACAATAAGTGAATTTAACGCTTTACCAGTTAACAATCTAAAAGCAAATGAAATGTATATCATAAGGGAGGATGAATCAAATGATTAATAAAATAGTGACAGTTTTAAAATATATCTCGATGGATTTTAAAGAACAAGATGGAAATATTATAAAAACTTATAGGAAGATACCAGGTGAAGTAGTAGAAGAACCACTAGTGGAGCCGTTAGTAGAGGAATATGCGGAATATTATAATAAATATAGTTTCCCTAGAAGATGGCTTTTACCTTCGGGCACACAAGCAGTAACCTTCAGTAGTGAAAATGATATTAGTTATACCTTGGAAAGATATGAGGTAGTAGTAAAAAAAGAAGCCCAAGTGAAACTAAATGGTAATCTAGAGGGAAATCAAACCATGTATACAGAATTTGTTATAAGCGCAGCTAATAGAGTGTATTTAAAAAACTTTCTATATCTTGGATATTTAATATTCCCAACAGTGGTCGAGACAAGAACGGGTATTGATGGCACTTTGAGTGTTATAGATTTTAAAGTATCACCGATGACTGATCTTGGAAACGGAACGATAACTTTGTTATCACCAAAGCTAGATATTTATTTGGATGCAGGGTTAACACAAAAAATAGGGAGTGCAGACATAACGATAAAAATTATGCACTCAAGTAGCGGATCAACAGGAGATTAATAGGAGGAAAGAAAGATGAAACTAGAGAATTTGTTAACTAAACTTAGGAGTAAAAACGAATCAAGTATAAGAAAAGAAAGTAAAGAAGCGGTAAATAATCAAAAAACAACTGCCTCATTATTTAAAAGAAGTTTTTCCAATGAAAATGAAGAAAAAACACTAAAGATAATTGGTATTACAGGAAGTCGTGGGAAGTCTAGTATCGCATTTATGTTAAATGAATATTTAAAAAAAGAAGGATACAAGACAGTATTATTTTCCAGTATTAAAATTGACTCTGCCCTCTCTTTAAGAGCAAAAGATGAAGCAATTGAAAATCCACTAAAAGATGAAAGAATGTTATTAGAGGCATTAGAAGATGCAATTTTTCAAAAAGCAGATTATTTAATATTAGAAGTAAACGAAAGAGCCATTAAGCTTGGTCTAACTAAAGACATTCCTTTTGACATTAGAGTAATCACGAATATTGCATCTAAACACAATGATATTTTATATAGTGATTATGTAGATATCAAAAAGCAATTTTTTAAGGAGGTTGAAGATAAAGAAACAACTTTAATTTTCAGTGCGAACGATAAAGAAATGTTTGATAGTCTATATCATATCAACGATAATAAAAAAGTCACATACATGTCAAATTACGTATCAAGAGTAAAGGGTATAGACTTTAATAAAGTGAATTATCTTCTAAAAAGCAAAGATACATTAGCTTCTATGAATGGTCTTTCATTTAGTGTTCAAGCAGAAAATAATGAATACGATATAAAATCAAATTTAATCATGCCATATCAAGCGATTAACATTTTAGGAGTAATCGCGATATTAGATACTCTTAAAGTATTTGATTATGATAGTTTCAAGGAATTTATTAAATATATAGAAATACCTGGAAGAGATGAAATAATCAAAGCAGAAAAGAGAACAATTATTATCAGTACCAATTTAATGCCCCATCTAGAAATCTTAAAATCTTACCAAAAAAATGGTGAAATCAACAAGATTATTTTAGTCAGCGGAGCAACAGGATTAGGGCATTCAACGTGGGATAAGGAATTTAGTGATGAAAAATATATTATTGATAAAGAAAACGCGATTAAAGTGGCATATAACTATATAAAAGACAAAGCGGATTTTGTTTATATTACAACAAGCGATACCGGTGCTACTAATAAAGAAGAACTACTTGAGTATCAAGCGAGTTTTTTAGGGAATGAAACGGAACATAAATTAGTAATTGACCGGAAAGAAGCAATATATCAAGCGTTATTTAATTCAAATGAAAATGACTGTGTTTTTATATCCGGTAGAGGAAATAGAAGGATGATGTGCGATTCAAAAGATAATTTTGTATTGCATCTAGATAAAGAAGAAGTGCAAAAAAGTCTAAAAAGGCTAGGAATGAGGAACTAATGGGACTACTATGTATTAATGACAAGATGTATCGAGGGCAAGATATATCATATAAACAAAAAATAGCTTTTCACACATTTGGTGGTGACTATGTATCACAAAAAGCATCATCTTATTTGATAGAAGGGGGAGACACTTTATTTATAAAGATCGCCTTAGATTGTTTTGACCATGAAGATTATATAAAAGAAGCCAAACTATATTTAAATCTTTCAAGTTATTATGAATACGGATTTAGTGTTTATGATGCTCCAGACTATGATGAAACGGTAAGTTTTGATGATTTTGATGATAACGGAAACACCTTGATTGGATCTAGGAACAAAATTAAAAATGCTGCAATTTTGGAAAAGAATAGTGGTAGACCGATTGTTTTTACTGAAAATAGCGAAGATGGACTTGTCGGAATAAATGTTACAAAGTTAATTAGAGCTAAGGTCTTAGAAGGGAAAGATTCAGTAAGCATGAGAATTACGATTGGATTTGGGATGCTTGACCCTAATAATTTCGTTAATTTCACCCTGTTTGATCCGACGCTTTCTAGTAATCCAACACTAGTAAGTGTATTTGAAACAGAAACTAAAAATCAATACAATGACACTTTTGAGATGTTTAATGGAGCTGTTTCGCATGTGAACCTAAAAAATGGCGAGTTAGGTTTTTCCTTACCAATCTTTAGCTCAAGGAGTAAATCTGATCCGATTAATATTACGGGCTATTATCAAAAACAAAATGATGGTTTACTAGGATTAGATTTTAAAACGAATTTAGAATATGACGTTTTTGTGCATAAAAACAAATTGATTATAACTGACTATAAAGGAATAAGCACGAAGTTTACTTATGTCGATGATGATTACATGAATTTAGTAAGTGGCGGAGACTATCGAAGTGATCTTAGCCCAAATAGTATAAAAGTAAGTAGAACTAGGTATGGTTATAGAATTGCCATTGGAATGGAGTTAATTACTATTGAAAAAGAAGGTAATAAGTACTTAGTTAAGGAAATACATAGTAGTCACAATCCCAAACTCATTGAATTTAATTGGCAAGATGGAGATATAATGTGCACTGTTGAAAGTAATGATCTAGACGAAGTAATCATAAGGAAGGGAACAAACGGATATATTTCATCCATTTCATATCCTCTTGAAAATAAAAAGATTGATTTCACTTATGAAAATTCATGTTTAAATAGCGTAATAGAATATAATCCACATAATCCAAATGAAGTGATGTATCACGCATCATTTAGGCGAACGACAGACGTATTTAAAAGGATTGATAGAATAAGTAACTATCTAAATGGAACAGAGTGCTCTAGATACACATATTTATATGAAGACTATAAAGTTAGTAAGGTTATGAAAACAATTGGATTAGAAGAGTATAAAGAATATAACTATTTAATAAACCAAAATATAGTAGAAATAACAAATCAATATGGCAAGAAGATTGCACTATATATTGAAAAAGAGGATCTAAAAATAGTTGCAGATGATAAAGGTAACTTTATTGGTAATATGAAAGTATACTATGATACTGAAAATTATGATGTCTTTATAGGAAATAAACAAGTATCTAAAAAAAGAGATAATTTACTAGAAAACTTTAATTTTGAGGTAGATAGCACCACAGGAATGATAAAAAATTATACATATGAAAACATTACTCCCGCTTTAAATGTCATTGAAAACGATTTTTTATGTAACGTCCTTGGACAAAATATTCTAATGCTAGGAGAATCTAATAACATAATGAGAATTAATCAGAGCTATCATAAAGAGTCAACCTTAGCAAGTGATGAATTTGGATTTATTTTATTTGGGAAGGGAAATTTTTCTCTCAACCGATGCGAGGTGGTAATTAGATTTATCGGCGATGATAGTAATCAGGAAAAGCGATTCAAATTTGATTCAAAAGATACATCATGGCAAATTCTATCAGGCAACGTCAAAGCAAATAAAACATATCAATATGTCCAACTAGAATTAATATATGAGGGAATGGATGAGGCATTTTTTGGTGGATTTAGGATGTATGAAGAAACTGATGATACACACTATGATTATTATGAAGATGGCAATATCAACGGTATTTCAACATCAAGTCAAAAGTATGAGTATGGATATAATGGTGATGGTTTAGTAAATGAAGTAACAGCCTCAAGCGGAGAGGTATTAGATATTACTTATACTAACAGACAGAAAATAAAATCGATAAAGGATCGTAAGTCTAATCAAGAAATAGTATATGAGTATGACTCTTCTTTAGGAAATGAAAAGAAAGTAACACTAACTTCCAAGAGGGGCAAAAAGAGGATTCTAGAAAAAGAATACGATAATTACAGTGACTTAATACAAGAAGAAGATCAAGAGGGATATAAGAAACAGTATCGCTATGATTCGCTTTTTAGGCTCATTGAAAGTAAAAACCAAAATGGCATCATAAGCACAATAAAGTATGATGATAAGGGAAATGTTAAAAAAATGAGTTCCATGCTAAACGATTGTCTAGATGAGTGTAGTTATGAATATGATAATATGGGGAACATTACAAAAGTAACCAGCGTAAATGGAACTACATATCAGTATTTATATGATAATTATGGACGTATATCGATGATTAAGATAAACGATATTGTTTATTTAGAAAATGAATATAACCATGATATAAATGGCTACAAGACAGATCTATTAACTAAAACGACTTTTGGCACTAACCACTATATTCTTATCTATGATAACCAAGACAGACCAACAGGTAGAAAATATAATAGTACTTCAATGATTGAGTATGAATATAATGATGAAGAATTACTATCAAAAGTAAAAGACCTTAATAATAATATAACAAAAGATTATCTTTACGATAAAAAGGATAATATAAAAGAAGTAACCATAAAAGAAAACAATGTGAAAAAGGATGCTTTTTTATATGATTATGATAATCTAGGAAATATTCAAAAAAGGATTATCGCCCATCAAGGCATCAAAAGAAGTTTTGATTATGATTATAGTTATGAATTTAAAGAATATAATAATAAAAAAAATCTAAGCGGTTATCAGATTCCAAATTCTAATGCAGTAATGTATTATAATCATGATGTATATAAAGATATGGAACTGATTACTTTAAATGGTACGTTATTATCTACAGATTGTAAAAAACCTAAAAAGTACCTTTTTACCGAAGGTGGATACTCTGCCCTTAAAGCTAAGGTATTTGAATATGATGATACATTAAAAAGACATGTTTATTCAAGTTATAGTAACTATTCATCAAGTGAAGGTTATGGTAAATCCTTATTATCATATGAGATTAGTCTTGAAAGTTTGAGTACAGTTTTAATTTGGGTTAAACCTCATTCTTTATATCAAGCAGATCAAAGAGAGATTTTATTATTTAAGAATAATAATGGAATAGAGATAAGTGTCTTTCTTGATAGCAACAACAAAATTAATATAAACCAGGAACAATATAATGTAGGATTAACGGAAGATGAATGGAATATGGTGGTTATAAGACTTCAGGGAAGCAATGTTGGAGTAAGAGTAAATGAAAATACATTTATAACTAAAACATTAAATCTTCCAAGTCTAACAAATGCGGAAGTTTATCTTGGCAGTGGTATTTCATCAAATGGAACTCCAATTAATCATCTAAATGGAAGCATGCAGTTATTTGGGCACGTAAATAGAATACTATCAGACCAAGAAATAAATAGAATTTATCAAAGTGGACAAATCATTGATATTAGGAAGACCTATGATGAGGATGGAAGAATTAAAGAAAAAACGATAAAGGCAAACGAAAACGAATTAGTTACCAAGTATTATTATTATGAAGAAGATAACTATCAAAACTTATATCCAACAGTAGAAGTTCAACCTGACGGAAAAGAAATAGTTTATGCTTACGATGAAAATAAGAATGTCACTCATCAGTTAGTAATGGAGGACGGACAAGTTATTGAAGCAACCTATAATGAATATGATGAGTTTAAGAGACTAAAGGAAGTGATGGTGTTTGATGGAGAAAATACTTTATTAAGCTTAGAAGGCTTCACATATGATAATAACGGTAATATTTTGACAAAAAGGATAATTAATGAAACAGGAGTAGAGAAGAACTATCAGTATTATTATTCTAATAGTATTAAAGATCGTTTGGAAAGAGTGAAAGAAAATGATGTTACAAAGATAGAAATCGCATATAACAACAACTCATTTATGCCAAGTAGCTATTTAAAGGATGGAGTAACAAACACAATAACCTGGCGAGGAAGAGATTTAGTCCAATATGGAGATTATCAATATAGCTATGATGAAAATGGAACTAGAATAAAAAAGAGCACATCAGTAAAGAACACTAAATATGTATTAGAAGGTCAGTCAATAGTTAAGGTAGTTAATGAAACACAAGGAAATGATGTAACACTATATTATAACTATGATGAGGCAAACATGCTAGTAGGATTACATATGGATGGTAATGAATACTTCTTCATCAGAGACATCTTAGGAAATATCAATAAAATCATAGACATCAGTGGTAAAACTATGGTTAAATATAGATATAGCGCATATGGGAAACCAGAAAAAGAAATAGGAAGTAATCTAAGTAGTGAAGAAGAGGTAATAGCTAATAAACTATTAGAAAACAATATCTATATTTATAAAGGATACTGTTATGATGAAGAAACTGGATTATATTATTTAAATTCAAGGTTTTATGATCCAGAAGTAGGAAGATTCATAAGCATAGATGATATAAGTTATTTAGATCCTAGTAGTATTGGTGGTCTTAACCTCTATGCATATTGTCTCAACAACCCTGTGATGTATACAGATAGCACCGGACATGCTATCGATGTAATACTTGATATTGGTTTCTTTATTTGGGGGTTGGTTGATTTTATTAACAATCCTACATGGGAAAATGCTGCTTGGGTAGCACTTGATTTAGCGTTTATGATAATTCCTTTTGCAACAGGCGGAGGTAAACTACTTAAGGGCGCATCAAGACTGGACGATGCATTTGATGCAGGAAAAGCACTAAAAAATATGGATAGGATTCATGATGCAAACAAAGTAGCCATAATTGGTAGAAAAATGAATAGAGTTGACGATGCAGCTGATTTATATAAAGCTGCAAGCTATTCAGGATATGGTCCGTTAAGGGTATTTAATGCTGCACATGAGGGGACGAAAGCCCCGTTAAAAATGCGAATGGCAGCGAAATTGGATAATTTTAAGTGGTTGGGTCATAAATTAATAAATGGTTACGACATAGTAGATATAGGTCTTGGTGGTTTTAGAATGAGTGGTAGCGTATTTTTAGAACAAACGATGCTATTCTTTTGGTATCATACAGACCACATGGCAAGACTATTTCAGAAAGGGTGGTTTTAATTATGGAGGATTTGGTATTAAAGTATTTTGGTTTTTTGATTGGTGATAACAAAAATAATTTACAGCATATTACAATAAAAGCTGGGTGGCACGAAGAATATTACCTAAAAGCCCCAAACTGTATTCTTTGTATTAGTATCGACTATCAAGATGATGATGCATATTTATCGATTATCAAAGAAACAGAAAAGTTTAATAATCTGCCAATTAAGCCCTCGGAAATGTATATTCTCGATAAGGATAAGAAGTTTTTAAAAAAACATAATTCTATATACGGTAGATCTTGGTTAAGCGTTTCAAAATTCAGTAAAAAAACTAATGAGTTATTTAAGTTTTATGCTGATTATTTAAAAAACAATCTAAATTCAATCTTGACAAAAACTTAAGTTTTAACAGATTGAAACACTAGAACAAGACGGCAGTCAGAAATGAACTGTCGTTTTTTTATGTCATTTTTTGAACTGTGCCAACTAAGATATTCTAGCAACAATCAAGATAGAATAAATAGGTAAGTTAACATTAACAAGGCGATCCAAAGAATAATGAATTACAAAAGGGACATAAATCATTAGATTTATATTCCTTTTTCTTTTTTCTTAATTGCGGTATAATATTTTAGGGGTTTTTATGAAAATAGGAGATATTATAGTCTGTAAAGTAACAGCGATAAAACAATTTGGTGTTTTCATAAAATACCAAGAATACACCGGATTAATTCACATTTCAGAAATATCTGATTTATATGTTGAGGATATTACGGAGTGTATAGAGGTAAATGAAAATATTCACGCAATAATTTTAAACATTGATGAAAATTCCAAGAGATTGGAACTAAGCTATAAAAAAGCTCATTTTGATGATTTAGAAATAGCTAAAAAATATAAGATAAAAAAAGGATTCAAACCACTTAGACAAAGGTTGAATAAATGGGTTGAAAAAAAGGAGAAATAATGAAAAAATTAACAATAAATATCGATAACGCAATTAACTTTTTAAAGGAAACCCCTTTTGGTTTAGAAAAACTTATTAGTGACAAACACTATATGATTCATAATAAAACAGGTCAAGGCAATGATTTTTTAGGATGGTTAGAGCTGCCTTTAAAATATGATTTAGGAGAGTTTAATAGAATTATAGATTGCGCTAAAAAAATAAAAAACGATAGTGATGTGTTGGTTGTTATTGGAATTGGTGGATCTTATTTAGGAACCAAAGCAGGATTAGAATTCTTAAAAAAACCATTTAATAACACTAATTTAGAAATAGTTTTTGCTGGACATCAAATGTCAGGAGACTACCTAAATGAGTTATTAGAGTATTTAAAAGATAAAGATTATTCACTAAATATTATCTCAAAATCAGGAACTACCACCGAACCAGCAATCGCTTTTAGGATATTAAAGAAAGCATTAGAAGAAAAATACGGAAAAGAAACTGCTAAAAATAGAATTTACGCAACCACTGATCAAAAAAGAGGAGCCTTGCATACAATGGCTAAAAAAGAAGGCTATGAGATGTTTGTTATTCCTGATGATGTTGGTGGGAGATTTAGTGTTTTAACAGCGGTTGGTTTATTACCACTTGCATGCGCAAACATTGATATTAAAAAAATGATGAATGGGGCAATTGATGCTTACCATGATTTTAATAATCCTGACCTAAAAAATAATGCAGCTTATTTATATGCTGCAACGAGATATCTTTTATATAAAGAAGGGAAAAATATAGAAATACTAGCGTCTTATGAACCAAATTTAATATATATAGCTGAGTGGTGGAAGCAGTTATTTGGAGAATCAGAAGGTAAGGATCACAAAGGGTTATTTGTTGCTAGTGCAAATTTTTCGACCGATCTTCATTCAATGGGACAATATATTCAAGATGGATCAAGAATAATTTTTGAAACAATTATTAAGCTAGAAGAACAAGAAAAAGATATAGTAATTCCTTTTGATAATGATGACTTAGATGACTTAAACTATATTGCTTTAAAAAAGTTATCCTATGTAAATGAAAAAGCCTTAGAGGGCACGGTAATGGCTCATGTTGATGGAGGGGTACCGAACATCATCATTAATTTACCAAAAAAAGACGAATACAATTTAGGATACTTGTTTTACTTTTTTGAAAAAGCGTGTGCAATGAGCGCTTACCTTTTAGATGTAAACCCATTTAACCAACCAGGAGTAGAGGCATATAAGAAAAATATGTTTGCTTTGTTAGGGAAAAAAGGATATAAGATATAAAAAAATGAAAGAGTATAAAACTAATTCAAGTGAAGAAACAATAGACTTAGCATTTAAAATTGGGTCCTTTTTAAAGAAGGGATACGTTATATTATTAAATGGAGAACTAGGAGCAGGGAAGACAACATTTTCTAAAGGTATTGGAAGAGCACTGGGAATAAAAAACAATATATCAAGCCCTTCTTTTACGATCCTAAAAAGGTATGAAGTAAATGAAGAACTAGTTTTAAATCACCTAGATTTATATAGATTAGAAGGGGTTAATTTTGATTTTGACTTAGAAGAATATATTTTAGATGAAGATAGTATTACAGTAATTGAGTGGCCTTTTCAGGTAGAGGAATTATTGCCAAAGGAATACTTATTAATTGATATAAAATATATATCAGACGAAAAGAGATCTTTTAATATCATTCCTAAAGGGAAAAAATATGAGGAGTTGGTAAGTAAACTATGAAGTATTTATTAATGGATACCGCTACAAATATAATGTATATTGCCCTTATCAATAACAAAAAAATAGAATATAAAAAAACGAGAATAGCGAAAAGAGATCACTCTAAGTACTTAATTGATTATATCCAAAAACTATTAGAAGAGGCAAAGGTTGATCTTGGTTCATTAGATGGCATAATAGTAGGAGAGGGACCAGGTTCTTACACAGGGCTTAGAATTGCTGGAGTTGTAGCTAAGACATTCTCATACACTAAAAAAATACCGCTCTATAAAGTAAGCAGCTTATTTTTGTTAACTAGTGGCTATCAAAATGTGGTCGCGATGATTGATGCTAGAAATGACTATGTTTTTGGAGCTATATATCACAAAAATGAAAATATCATAAAAGATAATCACTTTAAAAAAGAAGAGTTATTGAAATATGCAAATGATGAAGATATCATTATGATCGATGAAAACAATTTTAAAATAAATGCAGAAAAAATAATAAATAAAATGGTTTTGGTCGATAATCCTCATAGTTATATTCCAAACTATATAAATAAAACCGAGGCAGAACGAAATGCTAATAAGTAAAGTAGTAAAAGAAGATATTGATGAAATTATCAATGAAGAAAAAAAACTACTATCATCTAGTTTAGGATACGATTTTATTCTGCAAGATTTGGATAATGAAAATGCACTATACTATAAAATAACAGAAGAAGAATTGATAGGTTATATTGGCATTAGACTACTTGGGGATAAAGCGGAGGTCTTAAACTTTTTCATTAAGGAGCAATTTCAAAAAAAAGGATATGGAACAAAGTTACTAAAACATGTTTTAGAAATACTTATAAAAAGGAAAATCAAGTCCCTCATATTAGAGGTAGAAAAAGACAATAATAAAGCTATAAAATTATATGAAAAATTGGGCTTTAAAAAAATATTAGTTAAGAAAAATTATTACGTAAACAAAGACGCTATAATTTATCTTTGGGAGAATGAATAATGATTATTTTATCTTTTGAGACGAGTTGCGATGAGACAAGCGTTGCCGTTACAAAAAACGGTAAAGAGGTTTTATCAAATGTCGTTTTATCACAAATTGATATTCATAAAAAGTACGGTGGTGTTGTTCCTGAAATCGCTTCAAGAAACCATATTGCATTTATTACCACAGTTATTGAAGAGGCAATAGAAAATGCCAAAATCAAAGTATCCGATATTGATCTAGTCGCCATTACTGAGGGACCCGGATTAATAGGTTCTTTATTGATTGGAATAAATGCCGCTTTAGCATTTGCTTATGCTAATAACATAAAAGTTATAGGAGTGAATCACTTAATAGGACACATATATGCTTCTAATATTGAACATGATATTGAATTTCCTGCACTAGCTTTATTAGTGAGTGGAGGACATACTGAATTAGTCTATATGGAAGAACACCTCTCTTTTTTAATTTTAGGAAGTACCTTAGATGATGCGGTTGGAGAAGCTTATGATAAAGTTGGTAGGGTTGTTAATCTACCTTATCCGGGAGGACCAGCTATCGACAAGCTAGCTGCAATTGGAAGGGATACTTATAAATTACCAAGACCATACTTAGCAGATAAAGGATATGACTTTAGTTTTTCCGGTTTAAAAAGTGCAGTAATAAATTTAGTGCATAATAAAAAACAAAAAGGAGAAACGGTTGATGTTAATGATTTATGTGCATCATTTCAAGAAAGTGTCATTGATGTTTTCATGTATAAAATAAAAAAAGCACTAGAAGAATATAAGGTAAAAAACATCATTATTGCTGGTGGTGTTGCCGCCAATAAGGGACTAAGGAAGAGAATCTATGAAGAGATCAAAGACACAAAAATATTAATCCCTAGCATGCAATATTGTACTGACAATGCAGCGATGATTGGTTGCGCTGCATATTATTTGTTTTTAAAACACGGTGCTAACAAAGACTATGTTTTAGGAGCTATCTCAACCCTTGATCTAGGATAAAGTGAAAATTAGTTCTCGTTTTTATAATAGGTAAAAATACACTTATAGTGTATTATATATTAAGGGGGTACTATGGAAAATATAATAAATGACACTAATAAATATATAGAACACCTAATATCTCGACAGAGATTCTTTTTTGATTAAAATAAAAAAATTAAAAAAGGAGAATAAATATGGAATACCCATCAAACTTTATTAAAACAATCATGGAAAATGATTTAGAATCAAAAAAACATACAAAAATAATTACTAGATTTCCACCGGAACCAAACGGTTTTTTGCATATTGGTCATGCTAGAGCTGTCATTACAAACTTTGAATTAGCGAATGCCTTTAACGGATATACAAACCTTAGATATGACGATACAAATCCTGAAAAGGAAGATGATATCTATGTTAAATCAATAGCTGAGGACATCGAGTGGCTCGGATATACACCAAAAGAAGTTTACTTTGCTTCTGATTATTTTGATGAAATGTATGAAAGAGCAATTTTATTAATTAAAAAAGGGTTAGCTTACGTTGATGATACAAGTGCTACTTTGATGGCCATAGAAAGAGGAGACGTAAATAAGCCAGGGGTAAACTCAAAATACCGCAACAGAAGTATTGAAGAAAACCTTGAGTTATTTAACAAAATGAAAGATGGTCATTTTAAAGAGGGTGAGTGTGTCTTAAGAGCCAAAATAGATATGGCAAGCCCTAATATGAATTTAAGAGATCCGGCAATCTATCGAATCAACAATGCAAGTCATCACCGCCAAGGTTCAAAATGGGTAATATACCCAATGTACGATTTTGCTCATCCATTAGAAGATGCCATTGAAGGAATAACCCATTCTTTATGTAGTTTAGAGTTTGAAGACCATCGCCCTTTATATGATTGGGTTGTTAGAGAATGTGAAATGCCAAATATTCCAAGGCAAATTGAATTTGGAAGACTTTCAATCGAAAATACAGTAATGTCTAAAAGATATTTAAGAACACTCGTTGAATCAAAAATAGTGAGCGGTTGGGATGATCCTCGGATGCCAACGCTACAAGGATTAAGAAGAAGAGGATATACAAAAGAATCAATTAAAAACTTTATTTTTTCTTCAGGACTATCAAAAATCAACTCAACAATTAGTAACGATATGTTAGACTCTGCCTTAAGAGATGATCTTGCTACTAAGGCAAAACGAGTGATGGCTATTATTGATCCTCTAAAAGTAACTATTACCAATTATGAGGAAAACAAGATTGAATACTTAGAAGCGGCCTATAATAACGATAATGAAGAATTAGGAACTAGGAAAATTCCTTTTTCCAGAAACCTTTACATTGAAAAAGATGATTTTTTGGTAGAAAAACCAGATAAAAAATACAAGAGATTATCACTAAATGATGAGGTTAGGTTATTCCATGCTTATTTCATCAAGTGCAATGAGGTCGTCTATGATGACTACGGGAAAATAAAAGAAATCTTATGCACATATGATCCTCTTACAAAAAGTGGTTCTGGATTTAATGAAAGAAAACCAAACGGAACAATTCATTTTGTTTCAGCCGATGAATGTGAAAAAGCTACATTCAATATCTTTGGTCCTTTAGTAAATAATGATTCTCTTGCACCACTATTAGAAAGAATTAATAAAGATTCTTTAATAGTAAAAAAGGGATTTGTAGAAGCTTCTATAAAAAACGCTGTGCCATTTGATAAATTTCAATTCATTAGAGATGGTTTTTATTGTGTTGATATTAAATCAAACGAATCAAATCTTATTTTTAATAAGACGGTATCACTAAAGAGTTCTTTTAAATAATGAAGGATAAAGAATACTTAAAAAAACTAAATGAGCAACAACTAAAAGCGGTATGTCATGTCGATGGTCCGCTTTTTGTCGCAGCAGGAGCTGGAACAGGGAAAACAAGAACACTAACGGCTAGATTGGCCTATTTAATAGATTTAGGTTATGCTAAGCCTAGTGAGTTATTAGCGGTTACCTTTACTAATAAAGCCGCCAAAGAGATGAAAGAAAGAGTAGCTAATATAGTTGGTGATGATGCTTATTTGATGTGGGTGCTTACATTTCATGCTTTTGGGCTGAGGTTTTTAAGGAAACACATTAATGTTTTAAATATCAA
>JAJDIT010000019.1 GCA_030266845.1 Acholeplasma sp. OttesenSCG-928-E16
AAGACATTTGCTGTCATGGCAATAATTGGGATAGTTTTTGCATTTGGAAGTTTAGAATTTCTTATTTTCCTTGTGGCCTCATAGCCGTCCATGATTGGCATTTGAATATCCATGAAAATAATGTCATATCTTTCAGGCTCAAAAGAAAACTTGTTAAAGGCTTCTAATCCGTTTTCAGCGATCTCTATATCAGCCTTAAATCCCCTAAATAAATCCTCAACGATCATTTGATTAATTTTAGAATCCTCAACCAATAGGAACACTTTTCCTTCTAAGTCTAGTTGCTCAGTAGTGTAAGTTGACTCTTCTTCATTAGTTTCCTCACTACTTTCAGCTGCAATATGAAGCCAAAGTGAGAAATGAAAATTAGACCCTTCATTAAGTTTACTATCTAACTCCAATGAACCACTCATCATCTCAACTAATTGCCTAGAAATAGTCAAGCCAAGACCGGTTCCCTGATTAGTTCTTGTTGATGAATTATCACCTTGCTCAAATGGTTCAAAAAGGATAGATTGTTGTTCCTCACTGATTCCAATTCCATTATCAATAACCGAAAATTGAATATGGCAAACATTCCCTCTTCTTTCCAGTAGCTCAATTTTTATGGTAACAAAGCCATTAGGATCGGTAAATTTAACAGCATTTGTGATTAAGTTCACCAAAACTTGTCTAATTCTAACACTATCACATAAAAGTTCATTTGGTATTTTATCATCAATATCAAACTTCAACTCAATGTTTTTAGCGTTAGCAGCAGGCAAAACAATTTTCTTCATTTTCTCTGCTTCTTCTAGAAAATTAACCCTATTTATGTCAAGTTGAACTTTACCTGATTCAATTTTTGACATATCTAATATATCATTTACTATTTGTGATAAATGGATAGTTGAATAATTTATATTATCCAAATAACCCTTTATTTGATCGATATCGTTGCTTTCCTTTGCCATTCTAGAAAGGCCAGTAATTCCATTTAATGGAGTTCTTATCTCATGAGACATCTTCGATAAAAATTCTGATTTTGCAACACTTGCCGCTTCTGATTGTATCGCTTGATTACGATATAAAATAATGGAAACAAAACCGATAACTAAAACTGCAATCAAAGAAATAATTAACAGAATTGTAACTAATAAAACACTATTATGAACGGAAAGTAATTCGGTATCCATAATATCAATTCCTGCTATCCCAATTATTACATCATTTCCTAGGGAATCTTTTCCATATACAGGAGAATAACTTGTTAATAAATGGTCCTGTCCTGGAGAATAGCTTCCTAAATCTGTTGAAACGGTTTGCCCAAGTAAAGCTTGATCTGGTTTATCTTCTCTTTCAATATATCCATCAAGCATGCCGCCCCAACCAGTAGTTAATATCATATTGCCACTTTCATCCTCAACCTCAAACTCAGTAAAGTTTCCTTCGTTATCAAGTACATAATATACTTCATTATCGATAATAAACTCCATCATCTTTTCTTGGTTTTCTGGATTAGTCGTCAATCTCATATAATATGCATAAACAATACCATGTGTTTCACAAAACTCCTCAAGAGTTTCGATATCCTCCTGGTATTGATTACTAGTCATATCGGCTATTGTATTATAGTCATTCAGTCTATCTATGATGTCTAATTCTGATAAAACAAGGCTTAAAGATTGAATCCTGCTTTTGGTAGCCTCTTCGAACATTGTTTTTGTTTTATTCATTGTGACCATCGTCGTTATTGACACTGTAAGCAAAACAGCATATGCCAATAAGAAAATCACCACAAAGCCACTACGTTTTCTTTCCTGATTCATCAATTATCACGCTCTATTTTCTTCTTATCTTATAATATTATATATTAAAAAACTGTTTATATCAAACAAAATCTTGACTTTATCCATAAAAAACATTATTATCACTTTATCACAATTATTTAATGTAGCGGAGGAACATATGAGTAAAATCAGAATATCAAATGGTGAACAATTTCCAGTAGAGATGCATAAGGTTAGAATTGTTCAAAAATTAAACCTTATTCCTATTGAAAAAAGATTAAAGGCGATTATTGATGCCGGCTGTAACACTTTCTTACTAAGAAACCGTGATGTCTTTTTAGATATGTTAACAGATAGCGGGGTTAACGCAATGAGTGATCGCCAACTTAGTTCAATGCTTCTAGCTGATGATTCATATGCTGGATCGGAAACATTTTATAAACTAGAAGACTCTATTAAATATATATTTGAAAAAACATTTTTCTTGCCAGCACACCAAGGTAGAGCATGCGAACATATTATTTCAAAGGTTTTTGTGAAAAAAGGAAGTATCGTTCCAATGAATTACCACTTCACTACAACTAAAGCTCATATTACTACTCTTTTGGGTAAAGTATTAGAAATTCCAATTCCAGAGGCATATGATATTAATTCAAGCCATCTTTTTAAGGGAAATATGGATGCAAAAAAATTGAGAGAAGCTTTTATAGAACATAAAGATAATATTCCATTTGTCAGAATGGAAGCTGGAACTAATTTAATCGGTGGCCAACCATTTTCACTTTCTAACATCAAAGAAATATATTCAATATGTAGGGAAAATAACGTTCCTCTCGTGCTAGATGCTTCATTGCTTTCTGATAATTTATATTTTATTAAAAAGAGAGAAAAGGAATATCAAAACTTTTCCATCTTAGATATAACTAGAGAAATATCAAAAAATACCGATATCGTTTATTTTTCTGCAAGAAAGCTGAGCAGTGCAAGAGGTGGGGGTATTTGTACAAATAATGAATCTTTCTATAAAACCATGCGAGAACTTGTCCCTCTATACGAAGGATTTTTAACCTACGGTGGAATGTCTGTACGTGAAATGGAGGCAATGGCGGTTGGTTTAATTGACACCATGGATGAAACAGTTATCTCACAAGGCCCCGAATTTATAGAATATATGACCGCAGAATTGCTCAAAAATGGTGTTCCATGTGTTACTCCTGCTGGTGGTCTTGGATGTCATTTGGATGCCAATAGATTTGTAAGCCATATCAAAGAATTGGAATTTAGAGCCGCTTCATTGGCGGTGGCTATCTATATAGTTTCAGGAATTAGAGGCATGGAAAGAGGAACTCTTTCTGAACAAAGAGATGAAAACGGTAATGAAGTGATATCTGATATGGAGTTAGTTCGTCTAGCTATGCCAAGAAGAGTTTTCACAATGTCACAAATTAAATATGCTATCGATAGGATTACTTGGCTTTACGAAAATAAAGAATTAATTGGTGGAATCAAATGGGATGAAGAACCAAAGACATTAAGATTTTTTTATGGAAGATTAAAACCAGTCAATGATTGGCCAAATAGATTACTAGAAAAATTCAAAAAAGATTTTAAAGACAGCTTATAAAAAAAGCGTTCACTTCACGTGGACGCTTTTTTGTCTTTAGCTAATTTATTTAATAAATCTCATTACCTCGCGCGCTATCATGACTTCTTCATTAGTAGGAATAATATAAACAGCAACTTTAGAGTCTTCTGAAGAGATTAGGCATTCTTTTCCTCTTACTGAACTATTGATTTGATCGTCCAACTTAACGCCTAGAACTCCTAATCGTTCACAAACCATTTTTCTTAGATAAGAACTGTTCTCACCGATACCTGCAGTAAAGCATAATGCATCTAATCCACCCATATATACATAATAGCTACCGATATAATCAGCAATTCTCTTCGTTTGAATCGCTAAAGTTAGCTCGGCTCTCTTGTTTCCCTCAACATAAGCATCTTCGATATCTCTTGAATCATGAGAAATCCCAGAAACTCCAAGATATCCTGATTTTTTGTTTAAAGCCGAAATAATTTCCTCGACAGTCAATCCTTCTTTTTGCTTAATTAATTCGATAACTGCTGGATCAACATTACCGCTTCTTGTTCCCATTGGAATTCCTTCAAGTGGAGTTAATCCCATCGATGTATCAACTGATTTACCATTTTTTATAGCACATAATGATGCTCCATTGCCAATATGGCATACAACAACTTTCAAATCATCCCTTTTTAGTATAGCAGCAGCTCTTTCTGAGACATATTGGTGAGAGGTCCCGTGAAATCCATATTTTCTGACCCCATAATTTTGATACCATGAATAAGGCGTTGCATACATAAACGCTTCATCAGTCATTGAAGAATGAAATGTAGTGTCAAAAACAACAACATGAGGAACTTTAGGAAGTACTTTCATAAAAGCCTTGATTCCTATAATATTGGCCGGATTATGCAAAGGAGCCAAATCACTTAGACTCTCGATCCTTTTTATGACATCATCATTAACAACTGCTGAATCCTTGAATAGCTCACCACCTTGAACGACACGATGTCCAACTCCTTCAATCTCATCAAATGAGCTTAATATTTTTAAATCTAAAAGCGCAGCCAGAACTAAGTCAACAGCGACATTATGAGTTGGAATTGGTAGTTCCTTTACAATCTTTTTTCCTTCAACCTTGATTGTGAAAATTCCATTTTCATCCCCAATTCTTTCGACAATCCCAGAAGTAATGGTTTCCTCAGAAGGCATCGATAATAACTGAAATTTCAATGAAGAACTTCCAGCATTTACAGAAATTATTTTCATAGTATACACTCCTTATCATATCTATAATAACTATAATCATTAAAAAAAGCAAGTGAAATTATAATGATTTAGAATAGACATTTTTTATGATTGCAAGGCCTTTTTTCATCATTTGAACTTATCTAAATAATCACTACCCTTTAAGGATTTAGGTTCCATTTTCTCTAAATCCATAAAATCTAGCTGTCTTAGGACCTCAAAACAAGTTATTGCAACCGCATTAGAAAGGTTTAAACTCCTAATCTTATCTGTTGTTGGAATGCGATAACAATTATCAATATGTAAAGAAAGTATTTTTCTATCTACACCGGTTGACTCTTTACCAAAAATCAAATATATATCCTCATCAATACTTTTAAAATCAATATTAGAATATGTTTTTTTACCGTATCTAGTCAAAAAATAATAAGCTCCCTTATTCTTGCTTGTAAAGTCATCGAAGTTTTCGTATACATCATAGTTTAAATGTTCAAAATAATCGAGAGCACTTCTTCTTAAGTGCTTTTCATCAAGTGAAAATCCAAGTGGTTTGATCAAATGCAGCTTTGCATTAATACCAACACAAGTACGCATGATATTTCCGGTGTTTTGCGGGATCTCTGGTTCAAATAAAACAATATTTATCTTCATATCTACTCATTATGTTTAACAATCAGTGATTGTTTCAAATCCCAGAGTTCTTGGGATAAATCTACATAATATTGATGTGGAAACTCCAATCTGGTCATTTCTTTCCATAAAGTATCCAAACTCTCTTTAGCATAGTCTCTTATCTTGATTAGATCGGGTTTTTGATAAACCAGCTTTCCATTTAAGAAAATAGTTTCTAAAAGTTTTTTTGATTTGTAGTTTGTAATTTCTTTTTGTTTCCATGGATACAAAGGATCAAATAACAAATAAGGCTTCTTATCATCTATTACTTCTTCAAAAAGAGTAACAACATCACCGATTGCCTTATTGTTTTCATCATACATTCTATGAACTTGTTTAAATCCTGGTGTTGTCATTTTTTGAACGTTATCACTAATCTTTATTTTTGGAACCAAAATGCCATCTTCCATTAATGCAGATAGTTTAAAAACCCCACCAAAAACCGGATCGCTCTTTGCTGTTATTAGTCTTTCTCCTACTCCAAAACTATCAATACAAGCACCTTGATTTAAAAGTGTCCTAATCGAGTACTCATCTAATGAGTTTGAAACAGTTATTTTTGTGTCAAATAGACCAGCCGCATCCAAAAGTTTGCGTGCTTCTATTGATAAATAAGCCAAGTCTCCGCTATCTATTCTAATTCCTTTTAGATAGTAACCATTTGGTTTTAAAAACTCATTATGGACTCTAATTGCATTTGGGATTCCTTTTTTTAATGTATTATAGGTATCAACCAATAAAACCGTGTTATTCGGATAAGTTTTTGCATATGCCAAGAAAGCCTCATACTCTGTTTTATAACTTTGAACATAACTATGTGCCATTGTTCCTAAGGCAGGAATGTCATATAGATAATCAGCATATGTATTTGATGTTCCAAAAACCCCACCAATATACGCTGCCCTCGCTCCATAGTTTGCTGCATCGTATCCTTGGGCTCTTCTGGCACCAAACTCCATGATAGTTCTTCCCTTAGATACCATTGTTATTCTACTCGCTTTGGTTGCAATAAGACTCTGATGATTTAAAGTAAGTAAAATAAATGTTTCTACTAGCTGGCATTGAAGTAACGGACCTCTAACAATCATTATTGGTTCATTTGGAAAAATTGGAGTTCCCTCTTTCATCGAATAGATTGTTAATGACATTTTAAGCTCTTTTAAATATGAAATAAAATCTTCACTAAAAGTATTCTTTTTTCTTAAATAATCTAATTCTTCTTCCTGAAACTTAAAAGTATTAATATAATCAATTATCTGTTCTAATCCTGCATAAATAGCATAACCACCCTTATCTGGGATATCTCTAAAAAAAACATCGAAAACAGCTTCGTCTTCGTGCTTATTTTGGCAATAATAACTATATGCCATTGTTAGTTCATAGTAATCTAAAAGTAAGCTGAAATTTCTCATAAAAAACACCTCTCTACTCATTTTATCACTCCTAAATGAAAACATCAAAAGATATTTATATTTTAAAATGTATTAATTTACATTTTGTTTATTTTAGTATTTATTTAGTATATAATATTTATATAAGGAGAAACAATTTTTAGATGAGAAAAATACTTAAATTAATTACTAATAGAGTCACCATTGTCACTTTTCTTATATTATTACAACTTGGTGTATTACTTTCACTTGCTTGGTTTATTCCATATAGCAATACTAATATAAGTACGATTTACTTCTATGTTCAAGGTTTTTTTTCTGTTATTATTTCCTTACACGTTGTGGGAAGTTCATCTAATCCTGGCTACAAAATTTCTTGGGTAATTCTTATCTTGGCGTTTCCAGTGTTTGGATGTTTATATTATGTTACTTACCATACTTGGAATATTAAACGAAGGAAAAAACATAGAATTACTCTATTGGATGACGCAAGAAAAAAAGTTTTACCTGTTCCAAATGAACTTAAATCATACCACACTAAATCAGAAGCTTATCTCGCCAATTTAGGCTGGAAATGCTACAATGACTCAAAAACAACCTTTTACAAATCTGGTGAGAGCCTTATAAGTGCCGTTTTGGATAAACTAAGACAAGCAAAGAAATTTATTTTTGTGGAATTTTTCATCATAAAAGAAGGAAAACTTTGGGATGAAGTTTTAGAAATCCTAAAAGAAAAAGTAAATGAGGGGGTTGAGGTGCGTTTGTTATATGACGACCTAGGAGCATCAGATATTAACTACTCAATACGGCGAAAAATGAGAAAATGGGGAATAGACGCTAAAGCTTTCAACCCTGTTAAGGCAAATATTAACTTATCAATAAACCACCGTGACCATAGAAAAATAGTCATTATTGACGGTTTATATGCATTTACAGGTGGAATAAACATTGGTGATGAATACAATAATACTGAAAAACGTTTTGGCCATTGGCTTGATTGTGGAATAATGTTAGAGGGTGATTCTGTTTTTGCATTAACTGTTACTTTTTTTGAAAACTGGATGTGGGATCTAACTAAAAAGGACGAGATTATCGATATTACTAAATATAATATAAAAAACGATGTTATTGGCAAAGGAGGGGTATTACCTTTTTCGGATTCACCCCTTGATGAAGACAACACCAGCCGCAACGTTATATTAGATATGTTTAATCAAGCTAGAAAGAAGATTTATATTTGTACACCCTATCTAATCTTAGATAATGAATTAGTTACTTCACTTTCTAATGCTGCAAAATCAAATGTTGATGTTAGAATAGTAATACCAAAAATACCTGATAAAAAAACTGCTTATATGGTCACTAAATCATATGCCTATGATCTAATGAAGGCAGGAGTCAAGGTATATAAATACACTCCTGGTTTCAATCATGCTAAAGCAATTTTAGTGGATGATTCGACCGCTTTAATAGGAACAACCAATTTAGATTACCGAAGCTTATACTTACATTATGAAAACAATGTTATCTTGTTTAACACTAGTATAACTGCTGATATTGAAGAATTCTTTACAGATTTATTCATTGTTTCAGAGGTTATCCCAGAGGATGAAAGAAAAAAGAAAAAGAATATTTTCTATCATATATGGCGGGGAGTATTAAGAGTTTTTGCTCCTCAACTATAAAAAAAGAAGCCTTTCAAATTAAAAGCTTCTTTTTTATCTATTTTCTAAATATTCCTAATATCCCAAATACAGAACCAATAATAGCTAACACTTGGAATCCAATAAACACATAATTACAGATGTTTAATACAATCTCATTTAATGCTAAATTGACGAATACTTGTAATCCAACAGTAACCGCAGCAAATGCTCCAATAAAGTACGCAAAATGAATCAGGCTAGTAGCTACTCTTTTTGGTCTCTTATATGCAAAAATCATCCAAACAAAGAATAATGCAACAAACTCAAAAATTAAACTAAGTCCAGCAAAACCACCATTAATAACCTGAAAGATCGGATTTAGAAAGTTATTTAACCCTTCCGGTGAGATTATTAAGCCAACACCATATGAAATGATAATACCTCTTGAAACAACTGAACCAAACATAAATACTAGCAATACTGATGTAATAATTCTTAAAACTAGATTCTTAGATAGGCACCATACTAATAAAAGTAGCGATGAAAAGTGAACGATGGTTACAATGAATAAATCCTCAAGTTTCATTTGTTTTATTAAATCCATCAGTGGATTTATAACACTCTCTAATTGTTGAATTCCCAATTCATTAACTAGGAAAACCAAATATATTGCCATTGATAATAAAAATCCAATATAGCCAATAGTCCTAATTAGTCTCCCGATAATACTGTTTTCCACAGGTTTTCTCATATTATTTCTCTCCTTATTTTTGTATTATATCAATTTTAGCTAAATCTTTCAAATACTTATTGAAAGTCCCTTTTAAAATCATCAATAATTGAACCCATGAGTAAATTTTTACCAGTTATTCTATGTAAAACAAAATGAATTGAAAACAACACCGCTCCAAAAAGATTTGCATATAGATCCTCTATCGTATCCGCAAGAGAAACTATTGTTCCCCCTCCTGGTATTTCAATTGGAACCCCTTGTGAGGTCTGTCCCATCAAGTTATCAGCAAGGTACTCAAAACATTCCCATAAAGCTCCGCATCCCATTGATACTAAAAAACAAACCAAACAGATAAATAAAGGTTTTAAGGAATCGTAATCGCTTAGCTTGCAGATTAAGATCATACCTATGATTCCACCTACGTATCCAAACACAAAATGAATGAGTTTATCATAATCTGGCCATTTGTCATAAACATATAAAACCGATCCAGTAAATCCAGCGGCAAAAACGAAAATATTAAAAAATAAATAAATCATATTAGATAATCGATACTTAACGATAAATTCAAGCACAACCGGAATTAAACATAGTAATGTCATACCAATTGTCGTCCATTTTCGATTAGTGGGATCTTCCTTAGTGATTATTAATATTAAAAAATATATAAAACATGTCAAAGACATAATTATAGAGAATGAAATATTAATCAACCTAAAAGCAAGTTCTCCTTTATTCATCTCACTGTATTTTCTTTTATCTCTCATAATAACCTCCTAAAAAATAAAACACCTTAGATGATTGAGATGTGTTGAGTTACCTATTTTAATACAATTACGCACCCCTAGCAAAAATCACGCACCCTTGACTAGTTTTACGCACCCCTAAATTTATGGCCTTATTGAGCCGTTTATTTTTTTGTTGCCTTTATAACTCTGATTATTCGGATTCAATTGATTAGAATGGTTATTGTTTTTTGCTCGATTTGCAGAATTATTTGAGTTGCGTTGATTGGCATAATTATTCACTTGTTGTTGTGAGTGAGTCTTTCCAG
>JAJDIT010000002.1 GCA_030266845.1 Acholeplasma sp. OttesenSCG-928-E16
TGACCCCGAAATTATCAGAAATTGTTGCTCCTAAATCAGCAAAGGTTTTTCTTACTGGAAGTTCTCCGCTTGCCTTTTGACTCTTAGAGTAAATGAGCAACGGAACATATTCTCTCGTATGATCGGTTCCCTGATGAACAGGATCGTTTCCATGATCAGCTGTGATTAAGACTAAATCATCTGACCTTAACATCTTAAGAAATTGACCCAATTTCACATCGAATTCATCCATTGCTTTTCCGTATCCAATTGGATCACGTCTATGTCCATAAAGGGCATCGAAGTCGACAAGGTTCAAAAAGCATAGTCCTTCAAATTCAGAATTGGCTACTCCCATTAGTTGCTCCATCCCATCGTCGTTTGAAACTGTTTTCCGATGAGAGGTTATTCCGTAGCCATCAAAAATGTCATTGATTTTACCTAATGCAATAACATCCTTTGATCCTTCCTTTAGGAAATTTAAGGTCGTTTTATCGAATGGCTTAAGTGCATAATCGTGTCTATTTGAAGTCCGCTTAAAGTCTTCCTTATTGGTTCCAACAAAAGGTCTTGCGATGACTCTTCCAACCATCCATTCGGGCTTCATTGTTATTTCTCTAGCAATCTCGCAAATCCTATATTGTTCTGCTATTGGTATTATTTGCTCGTGCATCGCTATTTGTAAAACTGAGTCTGCTGAGGTGTAAACAATCAGTGCGCCAGTCCTCATATGCTCTTCGCCTAAATCCTTTATTATCTCAGTTCCAGAAGCAGATATGTTTCCAATTATCTTTCTTCCGGTCCTAGCTTCTAGTTCTTTCAGTAACTCTTCAGGAAATCCTGTGTCAGTAAAAGTCATGAATGGCTTTGTTGTATAAAGCCCCATCATTTCCCAGTGGCCAGTCATCGTGTCCTTTCCCACGGATGCCTCTGCCATCTTGGTATAATATCCCAAAGGAGTATCCGTTTTTTGAACTCCTTTAATATTAGTGATGTTTCCATAGCCAAGCTTCTGTAGATTTGGTAAATGCAAATTATAGTTTTCTGCAATATGAGCGATCGTGTTAGACCCTTGATCACCATATGCTTCAGCGTCATTCATTGCGCCTATCCCAACACTATCCATTACTATTAAAAATATTCTCTTATACTTCATTTGTTTTCCTCCTTCGCCCTTGGATGCGTTTCATTATATATTTCCTTAATTCTCTTTTGACTAATATGTGTATAGATTTGAGTCGTCGAAATATCTTCATGTCCAAGAAGTGTCTGTAGACTTCTTAGATCAATTCCATTTTCTAAAAGATGAGTCGCGAAGCTATGCCTCAATGTATGAGGAGAACACTCTACATCAATATTAGCATCTTTTGAAAGTTTCTTTAAGACCTTAAAAAAGCCTTGTCTAGTCAATGGAGTTCCACTCTGATTTAAAAACAATATATCGGTTCGCATTATTTTTTTAAGTTTTTCTCTTCCGTTTAATAAATATTCTCTTATAGCCTTTACTGCCATATCGGAAATTGGAACCATTCTTTCCTTATTTCCTTTTCCTAACACTATGACATACGCTTGGTTTAAATGAATATCCTTTAATTCAATATTAAGTAACTCTGAGACTCTTAAACCCGATCCATATATTAATTCTATCAGGGCTTTGTTTCTTAAGCCAAGTGGTGTTGATAGATCAATGCCCTCTAAAATAGATAATACCTCATCTATTGATAAAACAGTTGGAAGATGCTTTTCAATCTTTGGAGTTTGAAACTCCTTAGTTATATCTTCTTCTATCTCTTTTTCCAATAATAGGAATTTGAAAAAATTTTTGATAGATGTGAGCTTTCTTGCGATCGACTTGGTTGAAATATGTTTTCTTTTCATTTTTTTAAGATATGCTTCAATATGAATTCTGTCTACTTCCTTTACTTTTTTTATTCCATATATGTCATTAGCGTAGTCAAAAAATTGAATGATGTCTCTTTCGTATGCATCAATCGAATTCTTACTTAAACCTTTTTCTTTTTTTAGATAATAAACAAAATCCTTAATTATATATTTCATACAAAAATCTCAAACACCTGATTTCCAAGAAAAATTCCTTTTTTCGTTAACCTTAAATTGCCATCAACAATTTCCAATAACCCATCTTGAATTCTTTTTTTTATATCTTCATACTTTCTTAAAATATCAATGCCGTACTTCTGATTAATTTTTTCAATATTGACACCATCTATTTTGCGTAATCCAAATATCATCTCATCTTGAATTAAATCCGCTGGCGTCTGTTCTATTCTTTCGTATACTGTGTTCTTAATATACTGACTAATAACGCGATTGTTTTTCGTTCTAATACCATCAATGAATCCAGAAGAACCGAGCCCTACTCCTATATATTCTTCTAACTCCCAATATTTTAAGTTATGCTTTGATTCAAAACCTCGATGACAAAAATTAGATATTTCATAATGTGTGTAACCAGCTTTACTCAATTTATCGATTACTCTATTGAACATTTGAGCTTCTGTGTCCTCATCCACTAATGAAAGCCCTTTGTATTTATATTGATGATAAAGAAGGGTATTGTTTTCCAAAATAAGTGAATAAAAAGATACATGAGCCGGATTGATTCTAATCACTTCATCAATATCATTCTCTAGATCAGATAATGTTTGACCAGGAATACCAAAAATCATATCAATATTGATATTTTGGAAACCAAGATTAGTTAATGATTCAAAGACAGTATAAACATTTTCTTTAGAGTGAGTTCTCTTTAAAAGGGATAGATTAGTTTCGTTAAAAGACTGGACACCAAGACTTATCCGATTGACGCCATACTTTTTTAGTAATTTCCCGAATTCAAAAGAATATAAATCAGGGTTAATTTCAATCGAGAATTCAATAGGGTTTATTTCCCTTAATTCATACAACAGTTTTTCCAGCTCAACCAAACCTAAAAGATTGGGAGTTCCTCCCCCAATATAAATTGTATCTATTGAGGAAAAATATTCGCTGTATGTCCTGATTTCCTTAATTAATGCGTCCATATATTCTGAAATCTCGTTCTTATAAGGAACCTTTTTAACAAAATCACAATAGCTACATATCGTTTTGCAGAACGGAATATGAATATATAAACCTTTCATTTCTTACACCCCACTTTATTTTAACACAAAATGTTATGTAAACCAATTATTAAGTCATTGTTATTTCATGAGTTTTCGTTTATAATATGAGTGCATTAAAAAAGAGAGAAAAAAATTGAAGAGGTATAAAAATGCTTGAAATAAAGAGAGTTAATTCAAGACAAACAAGGAGAGATTTTGTTAATATTGTCGATAAAATCTATAAGAATTCTGAGTATTATGTGCCAACCATTAAACTGGATGACCATGAGATGTTCAATGAAAAAAAGAACATTCACCTAAAAGATGCCATATGGTATCCAATTGTTGTATATAGAGATAAAAAACCGGTTGGTCGAGTAATCGGAATCATTCAAAATTTAGCAGAAAAGAAAACTGGAGTAAGAACCGCCCGATTCTATTACTTTGATTGTTTTGAGGACTTTGAAGCTTGTGAATTCATGATGAATGAGATATTTAGATGGGCTAAACAAAATGGAGCTGTATCAATTCATGGACCATTAGGTTTTAATGACACTGACCGTGAAGGTATGGTAGTTGAGGGTTTTGATACAATGGGGACCTATGTCAGTTTATATAATTATCCATATTATGTAGATTTTATGGAAAAATTGGGATTTACAAAGGATGTCGATTGGCTTCAACATCGTGTTTCTTTACCAGATAGAGATGCAGAAATCATTGGAAAAATTGATAGATTATCCGACCTTGTCCAAAAAAGATATAAACTTCATTTCGGTACTTCAAAAAACAACAAGGAATTCATCAAAAAATACGGGATGCCGGTGTTTGAAGTACTTAATAAGGCATATGCTCCACTTTATGAGACAGTGCCAATTGATAATATCACCGCTGAAAGGATAATTTCTGGTTTCAAATTACTAATCACCACTGAATTATGCTGTATTGTACTAGATGAAAATGAAAAACCAATTGCATTTGCGATTTGTTTCGCAAATATCTCTAAAGCAGTGGCTAAATCTAAAGGACGTCTTTTACCATTTGGAATTTTCCGTTTAATGAGAGCAATTAAACACTATGATGTAATTGATCTAGCGTTGATTGCGGTAATTCCAGAGTATCAATCAAAAGGAATTAACGCAATGCTTATGAGTTATATCTCAAAAGCATATTATCGACACAATGTAAAATATATGGAAACCAACCTAAATCTTGAGGAAAACATTCAGGTTCAGTCTTTATGGAAGGACATAGATTCTAAGGTTTATAGAAGAAATAGATCTTGGAAGAGATCATTATAATATTTATCCTAATTTAATAAGAAAGAAAAAAAGAATCCAAATACACGATTTGGATTCTTTAAATAAACCAAGTTGATTTTTAATCATCTGAATTGGACAATATTGCCATGAATGCTTCCTGTGGAACTTCAACCTTACCGACAGACTTCATTCTCTTTTTACCTTCTTTTTGTTTAGAGAGTAACTTTTTCTTTCTAGAGACATCTCCTCCATAACATTTTGCAAGAACATCTTTTCTCATCGCTTTTATCGTTGACCTAGCAATAATTTTATTTCCAAGTGCCGCTTGAACTGGAATCTCAAACATCTGCCTTGGAATTAAATCTCTAAGTTTATCACAAATCACTTTACCCCTGTGATATGCAAAATCTCTATGAACTATTAAAGATAAGGCATCAACAACTTCGCCATTTAATAGGATATCCATCTTTTGAAGCTTAGATTGGTGATATCCAGAAAGCTCATAATCAAAAGAAGCATATCCCTTCGTTGATGATTTTAACTTGTCAAAAAAATCATAAACGATCTCGGATAAAGGTAAATCATACGTTAACATCACTCTAAAATCATCAAGATATTGCATATCATCAAAGATACCCCTTTTTTTCTGGCAGATATCCATGATTGCACCAACATACTCCTTTGGTGACATTATAGTAGCTTTTACAAACGGCTCTTCAATATGCGAAATAGTTTGAGGTGATGGCATCATAGAAGGATTATCAATTTGGATCATTGTGCCATCAGTTAAAAAAACGTTATAAATTACGGAAGGAGCGGTAGCAATCAACTCAATATTGAACTCTCTGGTTATTCTTTCTTCAATTACTTCCATGTGTAATAATCCTAAAAACCCTGTTCTAAATCCAAACCCTAAGGCTTGAGAGGTTTCTGGCTCGAAAATTAAGGAAGCATCGTTTAATTTTAGTTTTTCTAACGCCTCTTTTAAGTCATTGTATTTTGAAGAATCAATTGGATATAACCCACAAAAAACAACTGAGTTCATTTTGCGGTAGCCCGGTAATGCTTCACTTGCCCTATTATTAGCATTAGTAATCGTATCACCTACACCAATAGTGTTTATATCCTTTATTGAAGCAGTTAAATACCCTACATCTCCTGGACCTAGGATGTCTCTTTTAGTCTGTTTAGGGGTATTAACACCAACCTCTAGCACTTCATACTGAGCCTTTGATGCCATGAATTCTATTATATCACCCTTTTTGATTGTTCCATTTACGATTCTAATCGATGGGATAACCCCACGATAAGAGTCAAAATATGAGTCAAAAACAAGAGCTTGCAACGGGGCATCAGCATCACCATTTGGTGCTTTGATCTCTTTTACCACTCTCTCTAGAATTTGTTCTATCCCTATTCCATCTTTAGCACTTGCTAAGACCGCATTTTGTGCTGGAATGCCTATAACGTTTTCGATTTCATCCTTTACCTTTTGAGGCTCAGCACTTGGTAAATCAATTTTATTAATCACTGGGATTATCTCTAAGTTATTATCAATTGCTAAATATACATTCGCTAACGTCTGAGCTTCTATCCCCTGTGCCGCATCAACGACTAAAATAGCCCCTTCACAGGCAGCTAGTGATCTTGAAACCTCATATGTAAAATCAACATGCCCTGGGGTATCAATCAAATGCATAGTATATTCTTCACCATCAAGAGCTTTATACATTAACTCAACGGCATTCAATTTGATTGTTATTCCTCTTTCTCTTTCAAGGTCCATCGAATCAAGAATTTGTTCTTTCTTTTCTCTTTCTGTAATAGTATTAGTCTTTTCTAATATACGATCGGCAAGAGTTGATTTTCCATGATCAATATGAGCAATTATTGAAAAGTTTCTTATTTTCTGTTGTCTTTTATTTAAGTCGTCATTTTTCATAAAATCTTTATCCTTATTTGCAACGATTTATTGTATCATTTTTGCTAATTTATGACAAGTGAAAATAAAATGAAAAATGTTTCAAATCACTTGCAAAAGTTTGATAAATGATATATAATCATATCTGTGAAAAAACAATTAAGTTAATAGGAGGAAAAAGAATGAAAAAAGTTTTAAGTGTTTTTTTAGCGCTTGTAGCTGTAGTAACGCTTGTCGCATGCGATAATACAGTAAAACCATCTACTGGCGTTGGTTACGGATTGGTTCATAAACATTATGTTGGAAAGGCGACTCTCACAGTTGATGGAGAAGGACTAGTTACAGAAGCAAAACTTGATGAATATTATTTACCATATAATATCGCAAATGTTACTGGACAAGTCGGAACATATAAAGGTGTTGCTTACGGATTGGTTCATAAACATTATGTTGGTATGGTTACAATAACTACTGATAAAGATGTAGTTACTGATGCTGAAATAGATGAATACTATTTACCATACAATTTAGCAAACCTAGCAAACCAAACTGTTGCTGATGGAGCTACTGATGCTGTATCTGTTGTTGGAGCAAGTTCAACTACAGTATATGCTAAATATTTCTCAGCTGGTGGTACACTTTGGACTAGTAAAGGTGCAAATGCTTGGTTCGCAACAATTGATGGAAAAGAAGTAAACATTGAAGATTGGGTTAAGACTCCTGCTAATGCAAAAGTATATGCTGAAGCTTGTGATAATGATAAAATATTTATCGCTAATTCCGATGGAACTAAACATGCTTCTTACAAGACTCAATATGAAATAGCAGCAAATAATGCAAATACTGATAATACTGCTAAGACTGGTGTTGCTAGATACTTAAAATCAACAACTGGTTATGGTGGAACTAGATGGGATTGGCAAGATGCTATGGATAAGCTAGTTGATTTATTTAAAGGTTCTAAGATGGATGCAAACTTAGAAGACGCTGCAATTAATGATGATGGTTTCTGGAATGTTGGTGGTGTTGTTACTGACTCTACACTAGTTGATTTTAAAGATTACTATACTGTTGGTGTTAATGCATACAAAGGAAGAGTAGTAATCTCAGGTCCAACAGATACATTTATTGATGGAACTAAATTATATGCTAAATATGTAAAAGTTGGTGATGTACTATTCACTGGTTCTACTGGTTCAAGTGCAACTGATGGTACTCCAGTATACTCAGCTTCTGGTATTACAGATATCGAACAATGGGTCAAGACTCCTGCAAATGCAAAAGCATATGCTGAAGCTTGTGATTCAGGAAATGTATTCTTAGCAACTTCTGCAGGTGCAAAACATGCTTCTTATAAAACTTATTATGAATTTGCTAACAATTTAACTGGCGTTTCACAATTCTTAAAATCTACTACTGGATACGGTGGAACTAAATGGGATTGGAAAGACGCTATGGATAAACTAGAAAAATTATTCAAAGGATCTAAAATGAATTTAAACATGGCAGATGCTGATACAAATGATGATGGTTTCTGGGTAATTGGTGACCTTACTACTGACTCAACATTAGTTGACTTTAAGGATTATTACGCTGTAGGTTTAACTGCATATAATGATGCAATAGCAAACAGAAACGCAAAATAATAATTTAAGCATTAAATTAAAGGCTCGTGATTATTAATCACAAGCCTTTTTTTCTTTCTCTAAAAATTTATTAACTTCTTTTCTATTCTTAAATACTAATACTTTATCTTTATATTTATTGATAATATCTTTATAATATTCTTTTTGTTTTTTTGATCTTCCTTTATATAAAACCCACTTAATGAACTCTAAGTCTATCTTATCTTTACAACCAGGAGCACACGAATAACGAACAATTCCCTTGTTTTCTTGATATCTTTTAATAACACTTTTTAAACAAAAAAATCTATTAAAGTTTAAAAATATAATCCGGTCTACTATTTGAAATCTATTTTGAAATACTTTGCTCCAATTCCCATCTACTACAAAGTTCTCATGTTCTTCGAGGAACGAATCTATCGTTTCCTGCACTTCTGATGGCTCTTTTTTTACCCAATTCGGATGAAAATTTATTGAATCCAAGTAAAGAGGAGTTATATTATATAATTCTGAGAGTTCTTTTGCAAGCGTTGATTTTCCGGCTCCGCTATAGCCTATAATTGCTATTTTCACTCTGATTTTTCATCTGATTTATTGGTATATGTTACTAAGACCTCTTTCACCGCAGTGTCACTCGCCTCTTCCACAACCAATTTTAAACCAAATTTCTCGATTATCGCTCCCTTTTTAGGAATGATACCAAGTTCTTCTTGAATCCAGCCGTTAATAGTATAAGAGTCAATCTCTTCATTTATATCAAATAATTCTAGGATATCATCGAAATCTGCCAATCCTTTAACTTTGTATGTGTTATCATCAATCTTAGTTATTTGTTGAATAATTTCATCATGTTCATCCCAAATATCACCAACTATTTCTTCTAAAATGTCTTCCATCGTGACTAATCCGACTGTCCCGCCAAACTCATCCTTAACTATTGCAACATGGGCTTTATTTTGTCTTAAAAGAGTCAATAGATCAGTTATTTTCATAAACTCAGTCACAAAAACAGGTTTTGACATCATGTCCGCCACTTTTTCTGTTCCTAGTAAAACATAATTATAAAAATCCTTAAAGTTTAGAACACCAATTATATTATCGATTGTTCCTTGAAAGATTGGTAATCTTGAATAGCCTGACTTTCTAAACTTTTCTTTAATATCTTCATCATTATCATTATCAAAATCAACAGCAATAATTTTTACTCTTGGAGTTAAGATGTTTTCTATTATTTCATCATCAAACTCGATAACATTTCTAATTAAAGTACCCTCATTTTCATTGATGCCTCCATCTTCCTCGGCTTCATCGACAAGAGTTAAGAGTTCATCCTCTGTGATAGTTTGATCAGATTTGAAGTTAAATAATTTTGAAAGTCCTTTTTTCATAAGGCCAAATAAAAAACTAAATGGTGTAAATAACCAAATCAAGACTTGAAAAATCGGAGCAACTAATATCGCGAATCTTTCTGGTACTTCTTTTGCCAGGCTTTTGGGTAGTATCTCCCCAAATATTAAGATAACTAGCGTCATAACCACAGTTGAAATGGTTGCTCCATATGTTGGATTCATATCTAAAAATAGAAGAGTCGAGATGGTGGTTGCCGCAATATTAACGATATTATTTCCAATTAAAAGGGTAGTTAATAGCTTATCAAAATCATCAGATATTTTTAGTGCCAACTTTGCTCCTTTTTTTCCAATTGAAGCCATGTTTTTCATTCTAATTTTATTCATTGATGAAAAGGCTGTTTCAGTAGATGAGAAGAAAGCCGATAATAAGACAAGCCCAATTAGAGCTAATATTTGCCCAATCATTATTCCGCCTCCTCAACTATAGGATTCTTTTTTATTTGTACCTTTTCAATAACATTTCCATCATAACTAAGAACCTTAAAATTGTATCCATTATAATCGAAACAGACATCTTCATTTTCCTCAGGAATATGGTTTATTTGTCCTAAAATAAAACCACTAACCGTATCATATTCTTCCTTTGGTAAGCCAATTTTTAGTTCTTCTTCGATATCATCGATGTTAGCTAAGCCGTCAACTAAAAATAAGTTTTCTTCAACTTGTTCAATTTCCTCTTTGACATCGTCATATTCATCAAAAATATTACCAAGAACTTCTTCAATTAAATCTTCCATGGTTACGATGCCAGAGGTTCCACCGTATTCATCAATCACGATTGCAATATGGTTTTTATCCTTTTGCATTTCATTAAAGAGCTCTCTTGTATTTTTGGTTTCTGGAACAAAATGAGGTTTTCTAATTATCTTCATTAAATCAAACTTAATTTCTTTCTTTCCTAAAAAGCGAAATAAGTCCTTAGAATTAAGGGTTCCAATGATATGATCAATACTCTCCTCGTAAACTGGATATCTTGTATATTTTTCATTTGTTATATAGTCAAATATTTCTTCTTTTGACCACCTTTTGTTGATTCCAGAAATATCAGTTCTATGGGTCATTATTTTTGAAATCTCAGTGTCATCAAATTCAAAAACATTTTGAATCATCTTACTTTCTGATGAGTCAATACCTCCTTTTTTACTAGAGGTAGCCACTAACAATCTAATATCTTCTTCTGAAATGTTTCTATCATCACCATGCTCATTAATTCCAAGTGGCTTTGTGATTAAATTAGCAGATGCTGTTAAAAGCCACACAAATGGCCTTGTTAATATGGATATAACATTTAAAAAACCTGATATTGAATAGGCTATTTTCTTAGGATATTTCATTGCGATTCGCTTAGGAACTAACTCTCCTAAGACAACTTGAAAGTATGTTAATACTAATGTAACTAATACGACAAATAGTAATCGAAGATCTATAACTTCAGGAAATCTAAGAACTAACCAATCAGCGATCGAATTAGCACCAACTGCACCATTTAAAAAACCAAACAGGGTAATTCCTATTTGAATTGCTGATAAAAACTTTGTTGGGTTATTTATCAGTTTTAATACTCTTTTAGCAGCTTTTTTACCGTTATTTGCGTCTACTTCTACTTGAGCTTTATTTACAGATACTAAAGCCATCTCGCAGGAAGCAAAAACACCATTTAAAATAATGAGTACTATGATTATGACGATTGACCATCCTATATTCATAATCGTTCCTCCAATTGTAAGCTACCCGAATGACTCAGGTCTTCTGGGACTCTGCTACTACAACTACTGCCATCTTCCATTTCTAATGCACACACTCCTTTTTATCAATATAAACAATAATATACGATATTTTACAATGTTTATGTGATTTTGTCAATTTAATGGACCCTTTCCGATTGAAAAACCCTTTAATTATGGTATAATTACACATGAAGGGGAGTAGTTAGTCCTAAATTGATCGTCAATACGGTGTAACACCCGGTCAATTTCAAGAATATCTTGTATAACGAGACCTTCAAGGCAGATATATGTCTTGGGGTTTTTATTTTTGTGAAAGGAGACAAAATGGAAACGGAAGAAAAAGTAATTTTGAAAAAAGCATTCTATGCAAAAAGTAATGAGGAAATTAAAGAGGAGCTAGATAGTAACTTAGAAATTGGGTTAAATGATGATGAGGTCAAAGCTAGACAAGAAAAAGATGGTTTTAATGAGCTTGAAGAAGGAAAGAAAAAACCAATTTTTATCAAGTTTTTGGAACAATTCAAAGATTTCATGGTTATTGTCTTAATTGGTGCCGCTATTTTATCATTAGTATTAGCAATTATTGATCAAATCAATTATGGACATGGTGATTTTATTGATCCTATCTTAATTATTGCTATTGTCATAATAAATGCAATATTGGGCGTTGCCCAAGAGGCAAAAGCAGAGAAGGCGATCGATTCAATTAAAAAATTGTCATCTCCACATGCTAAAGTAATAAGAAATGGCAAGGATATTGTCATTGATGTTAAAGATATTGTTATCGGAGATATAGTGGTTTTAGAGGCAGGAGATTATGTCCCAGCTGATCTAAGGATTATTGAATCCCATAACTTAAAAATTGAGGAAGCAGCCTTAACTGGTGAAGCTGTCCCAGTCGATAAGATATCGCTGCCACTTGAAGATAAGGAAATACCTCTAGGTGATCGCATTAATCTTGGCTTCATGAGCACTGTTGTCACTTATGGAAGAGGCAAGGGAATAGTCACTAGTATTGGCATGGATACCGAAATCGGTAAGATTGCCACAATGCTACAGACTACAGAAAACGATTCTACTCCTCTTCAAAAAAACATCTCCAAATTAGGTAAGACCTTAGCCTTCCTGTGCTTATTCATCGTTATTGTAATTTTCATTATTAGGCTAATTGCAGCTGGTATCGTTGATGGATGGGTAAATATCAATCAAGAAACTTGGCTTGGAGCTATTATGACTTCTGTCTCTTTGGCAGTTGCCGCTATTCCAGAAGGCTTACCAGCAATTATTACAATAGTATTAGCGATTGGGATGCAAAATCTTGTTAAGAAAAAGGCTATTGTTAGAACATTGCCTGCCGTTGAAACGTTAGGTTCTACCTCAGTTATTTGTTCTGACAAGACCGGAACATTAACCCAAAACTTAATGACCGTAGAACAGCTTTATGTCGATGGAACAATCTATAAGGTAAAGGAAATTGACAAACATTCAGATAATATTAATAAGCTCACTTTATATGGAGTACTATGTAACGATACAAAGGTTAACAAAGAAAATGATGTTTATCTAAAAATAGGAGATCCAACTGAAATAGCTTTTATCGATTTAGCGATTGCCCTAAAGGAAAATCCAATTAAGCTATTTGCAGATAACAAGCGGATTTTTGAACTTCCATTTGACTCTGAAAGAAAATTGATGACCACAGTTCATGAATTTAATGGAAAAAGATATGCAATTATCAAAGGGGCTCCAGATGTAATGTTCAAAAGAGCAACATCATTTGATAATGATGGAAAAATAATAAAGACAGCTAATTTTGAAAGCTTTGAAAATGCCAATAACATGATGGCAGACGATGCAATGAGAGTTCTTGCGGTTGGATATAAAGAGCTTGATGATGCCATTGCACTGGATAAATTAGATCAAGATACATTAGAGCATGACATCACTCTCCTAGGCTTAGTTGGAATGATAGACCCGGCTCGCCCTGAGGTATTTGATGCAGTTAAGTTATGTAAAAAGGCCGGTATTACGACTATCATGATTACTGGAGACCACAAAAATACTGCAGTTGCGATAGCAAGACAACTTGGAATCCTTAACGAAAACGACTTAGCTATTACAGGAGCTGAATTAGATAAGATGAGCGATGCGGATTTCAACGAGAAGCTTTCCTCAATAAAAGTATATGCAAGGGTTTCCCCAGAAAACAAGGTAAGAATCGTTGAAGCGTGGAGAAAGACTGAAGTCATTGTTGCAATGACAGGTGATGGTGTAAATGATGCTCCTTCTATTAAAAAGGCAGATATTGGAATTGCAATGGGAATCACCGGGACTGAGGTTGCTAAGGGTGCTGCTGATATGATTTTAACCGATGATAATTTTGCAACTATCGTTGGTGCTGTTGAAGAAGGAAGAACAATCTTTTCCAATATCAAGAAGGCAATTCAATTTTTATTATCTTGTAATATTGGTGAGATATTAACGATTCTAATTGGAACGATTCTTGCAATATCCTTATGGCAGTATCCAAATTTGAACATTCTTACTTCTGTACAATTGTTATGGGTGAATTTGGTGACCGATTCACTTATGGGAATAGCTCTTGGGATGGATCCTAAAGAAGATGATGTTATGGATCAAAAACCAAGAGATACAAGAAAATCAATTTTTGCTGGCGGTATGGGTAAAAACATAATTTGGCAAGGTATCATGATGGGGTTAATATCCATTAGTACTTATATTATCGGCTATTATTATTCCTTAAATATTCACCATGTAACTGAAATACAAGCTCACGGTGAAGCTCAAGTAATGACCTTCATGGTTTTGGCATTAACCCAATTGTTTCATGCATTCAACCTTAGAAGCCAAACCGCTTCGATATTCAGCATTAAACCAAACAAGATGCTTGTTGGAGCATTTGTAATCAGTTTTGCATTACAGCTAGCCGTCGTGCTAGTTCCTGGTATCCAAAATGCTTTTGTTGCCGAGGGCACAGGACATAATGGTTTAGCGATGCCTGATGGATTGGAATGGCTCATCATTGCTGGAATGTCAATAGTTCCTGTTGTTGTTTTAGAAATAGTTAAAATATTTAGAAGAAGAAATCTAAAAAGAAATACACTTTAATTGAATATTTTATAAAAGAAAACCACTCCGATTCGGAGTGGTTTTTATTTGTTGATGTGCATAAGCCATGTTCTGTTCTCAAATAAATTTGAGTATGATCATTTATCTCTACATTAGTAGCAAGAAGATAGCTTCATTTCGCTTCTTCTCGTGCCCCTACCATAATTTGGGTTGCTAGCTTGCGGAGTTTACCGCGTTTCACTGTTATCTTTCGATAACACTCGTCTCTGTGGCACTTTATATCCTAGTCCATCATTAAGAAGGCTTTTGGATGTCGTCACCTAGGTGCCCTAAGTTATTGTTTCCTTAGGCACAAACACTACATTCATCTCAGAATGTGCTAGCATGGACTTTCCTAACCTCATTAAAAGGCTCGATCATCTTCCATCAACGTGAATTAATTATAACATAATCCAAAATATTAGTCATTAAAAACTATTTAGTAAGAGCGTCTTTTCTTGATAAGTTTACTCTTCCTTTATCATCAATACCGATGCACTTAACCAATATTTGATCGCCTATATTGACGACATCTTCTACTTTTTCGACTCTTTCCTTAGCTAGTTTAGAAATATGAACCATTCCATCAGTACCAGGCCACAATTCTACAAAAGCACCCGCCGGAATTATTCTTACAACTTTTCCTTCATAAATTTTGCCAACTTCAACATCTCTAGTTAAGTCTTCAATTGCTTTAACAGTGCTTTCAATCCATTTAGTTTCCATATGCATGATAAATACACGTCCGTCTTGCTCTATATCGATTTTAACATTGTCATTATCTTCAATAATTTGAGTAATGGTTTTTCCGCCTGATCCAATAACGTCTCTGATTTTATCTGGATTGATTCTAATTATTCTAACTTTTGGTGCATATGGTGATAAATCAGGGGCAATATTAGGAATTGTTTGCAACATGTGGTTTAATATTTCTTCACGAGCTTTTTTAGCTTGATGCAATGCTTCTCTAAAGATTTCTTCTGTTATTCCAGTTATCTTGATATCCATTTGAAGCGCTGTGATTCCCTTATAAGAACCAGCAACTTTAAAGTCCATGTCTCCCTCGTGGTCTTCCATTCCTTGAATGTCTGTTAGGATAGTATAGTCTTTACCTTCCATGATCAATCCCATCGCAATTCCAGCTACTGGAGCTTTAATTGGAACTCCTGCATTCATTAATGCCATCGTTCCCGCACAAATTGTAGCTTGACTTGATGAACCATTTGATTCTAGAATCTCTGATACTATTCTTACAGTGTATGGAAATTCTTCTTCAGAAGGCATTACTTGCAGCAATGCTCTTTCACCTAAGGCTCCATGTCCAACTTCTCTTCTTCCAGGGTTTCCATATCTTCCAGTTTCGCCTACTGAATATTGTGGGAAGTTATAATGCAACATGAAACGTTTCGTATCATCCAACCCAAGGCCATCGATGATTTGGTTTTCTCCTAGGGCTCCAAGGGTAACAACTCCAAGAGCTTGCGTTTGGCCTCTTGTAAAAAGCGCTGAACCATGAGTTCTTGGAAGTAATCCAACTCTTGATGATAGCGGTCTAATTTCATCAACCTTACGACCATCAGGTCTAATTTTATCTTTAGTGATTAAGCGGCGCATTTCATGACGAACGATATCGTTTAATGCTGTTGAAACTTGTTTCAAATAAAGTTTTTGAGCATCATAATCAAAGACTTCAACACCACCTAGTACCTTTGTAAACGCTCTATCTTTGAAGTGTTCAATCGCATCTTCATTAATTTCATCAATTTTAGCGTATCTTTCAAGTTTTTCATGAATTGAAACAGCTTTAATCAATCGGTCCTTTGCATATGCTTCAACTTCTTTTAATACTGAAGGTTCAACTTCAAATAGATTCACCTTTGCCTTAGGAACTCCAACTTCTTTAACAATGTCTTCTTGAAATTTAACCAATTTTTTGATTTCTTGATGTCCAAACATTAAGGCTTCAAGCATATCATCTTCTGTGACCTCTTTTGCGCCGGCCTCAACCATATTCAATGCCTTTTTACTACCAGCAACTGTTAACTCAATGTCTGATAATTCGGATTGTTCAGGAGTTGGGTTAATAATTAGTTTGCCATCAACACGTCCAACGTTGACACCTGCGATTGGTCCCAAAAATGGAATGTCTGAAATCGATAAAACTAGCGATGACCCTAGCATTGCTGCCATCTCAGATGTGCAATTTGGATCACTGCTAAGGACGGTGTTTATAATTTGAACTTCATTGCCAAATCCATCAGCGAACATCGGTCTAATAGGTCGGTCTATCAGCCTAGAAGTAAGTGTCTCATGTTCGGAAGGTCTTCCTTCTCTTCTTAAAAATCCTCCAGGGATTTTTCCTGCAGCGTATAGTTTTTCTTGATATAAAACCATTAAAGGGAAAAAATCTTGAACAGTTTCTGTTTCCTTAGAAACAACAACTGATAAAACGACAGTTTCTCCATAAGTTACTAATGCTGAAGCATCTGCTTGCTTAGCAACTTCTCCAATCTCTACTCTTAGTGGTCTACCACCCCAAATAGTTTCAAAAATCTTTTTTTCCATTATATAAAAATCTCCTTCATTTTATATTTTTTTATATTTTTTCTTATACCTTATATATAATACCACATTTCTTTATAATTATTAATAAATACAATAAAAAAGCTACTTCAAGAAATTGTATCTGAAATTATAAAAAAAACCAGCTCATTGAGCTGGTAATTAACGACGTAATCCTAATTTTTGGATAAGCGCTTGATATCTAGCGACATCATTTTCTCTTAAATACCTAAGTAAGCGTCTTCTATGCCCAATCTTCATATAAAGACCACGGCGAGAGTGAAAATCATGAGTATGTTCCTTTAAGTGTTCATTAAGGGTGTTAATTTCATGAGTTAGAATAGCGATTTGAACTTCTGGTGAACCAGTATCCTTATCATCTAAACGATATTTAGCGATAATCGCTTGCTTTTGTTCCTTAGCTAGTGCCATATTTTATCTCCTTTCTCGTATAACTGAAGACCATTTATCATGGCATAATAAATATCCTCGTTATCGTCCTTTTTTATTCTATCATAAATATAAAATTATGCAATACTAAACTTTCAAAAATTGATCAACTGTAATAACGAAGATAGTTGCTCCACCAACTTGAACTTGAGTCGGAAGAGTCGAGACTGAGCCGTATTCAGAAATGATAGTATTTGGGACCACTTTTACTCTAGTCTTGCTGCCTCTTTCGATTATATCTAAAACATCTGGCACCTTATCATCGTTGACACCAAGTAAAAAGGTAGCATTTCTTGCTCTTAAGAATCCGCCAGTTGTGGCTAGCCTTGTTGCCGTGAATTTTTCCTTAATTAGCTCTTTTTGAACTCTATTTGCATCTTGATATGAAATAATTGCTACTATTAATTTCATTTATTCTCCTCCTTTATTAGTTTTAGACTTTTTCCTATCTCTTCTTTATTATTCCCTAATTCTAATATTAACTCTTCCTTATTAGAAAACTTTTTTTCACTTCTAATAAATGATACGAATTCAATATCAGCGACATATCCATAGATATTTGCCTCAAAGTCAATAATGTGAACTTCCATTTTCTTGATGCTACTAAAATTTACAGTCGGATTATTTCCTATGTTAACCATCCCTAAGTACTTCTTTCCATCAACTTTGACGAAACAGGAATACACACCATTTTTGGGCAACAAATACTGCCCATAATCAATATTAGCTGTTTTAAAACCTAGCTTTCTACCTATTTGATTGCCCTTAATTACTTTTCCACTTATCATATAATATCTGCCCAGCATTTTTCTGGCCTTTTCAACTTGTCCAATTGAAATGATATCTCTAATGTAGCTAGATGAAACTCTTTCGTTTAGGTAGATTTCATATGGCAAAGTTATCACTTCAAATTCGCTAACTAAGTCCAAAACATTCCCGCTACCGTGTTTTGCAAAACTAAAATCTGCTCCTAGGATTATTCTTTTGACATTCAATTTTTTTAAAAAATTGATAAAATCACCCTTTGATAAGTTTGCAAATTCTAAATCAAAGTCAATCAAGAAACAATAATCTAAATCAAATTCATTGAAAATGCTAGTTTTATCTAGGCATGTCGATAAATAATAGAAATCCTTTTTTCTAAAAAAGGTCATTGGATGAGGATCAAATGTCATCACAGCACTTTTTGTATCAGGATAGCTTCTAGCTGCCCTCAAAAGCTTTTGGTGACCTAGATGAACTCCATCGAAATTTCCAATTGCAATTGTTAGTTTATCATTTGAAATTAATTCATTGTACTTGCCTTTAATTATTTTCATAGTTGTCCTTAAATAAATATTTTAGTTTGTATTCTTTTGATTCTGATACTTCAAAATACCCAACCAATTTTCCTTTTTTATCGTATGCTAGAAAAGGTTTATCAGTTTTTATTTGTCTTTCATCGAGCTTTACACCATTTAAAACAAGCTTTACCTCATAGTCGTCTAGGACAACCGATTCACTAATTTCTTTGAAAAGATCTCGATCTTGGATAATACTATTTTCATTTAACTCATCGAGTAAAACAACCTTATCTAAAGTGTAATTACCAATTTTAACTCTTCTTAAGCTTTGAAGTAAACCTGAAGTCCCAAGCTTTTCTGCCAAATCAACAGCAAGGCTTCTAATGTAGGTACCACTACTGACACTAGCCATAAAATCCACTTTATTATCAATTATAGGAGATAGTCTTTTGAAAGACTTAATGGTTACTTCGGAAGGAGCTATTTCGATATCCTTGTTTTCTCTAGCATATTGATATAACTTTTTACCTGCAATCTTCTTAGCAGAGTAAATTGGAGGGTACTGCATGTACTTGCCAACAAAAGAACTCATTTTATCATCAATATCTTTTTCGCTACTGCTAAAAAATAAAGCATCTTCAATATTTCCTGTTAGGTCAAATGTGTCACTTTTTTTGCCAAACAAGATAGTTCCTTGATATTCTTTATCTAATCCGTTAAATAAAAAGGCTAGTTTAGTTGCATCATTAACTAATAATATAAGTAATCCGCTTGCAAATGGATCTAATGTTCCTGTGTGTCCTATTCTTTTGGTTTTTAGTATTTTTCTTGCCTGGTTTACAACATCATGACTTGTCATGCCAGGCTTTTTGTCAACTAATACAATGCCATTCATCATTAACTACAAAAGAGCCAATATATCTTCTTTTGGGGCAAATCCGCTTTTGCGATTTACTTCTTTCCCATTATCTAGTATTACGATAGTTGGTACTCCCCTAACACCAAAGTCAACAGCAATATCTCGGTATTCATCAATATCAATTGAAATTAGTTCAATATCGCTTCGCTCTTGATTTATTTCATCAATTATTGGTGAAATCATCTTACATGGTCCACACCAAGTTGCATAAAACTTTAATAATACTTTTTTATCTTTTATCATTTCATTAATATTTTGTCCTTTATATTCCATAAATACCTCCTTGATGGTTTTATTTTACCACAAACCATATTTTTTTATTTCAATAAAACAACAGTTACTCCGTTTAATCCTTCTCCTTCTCCTCCAGGTCTAAAGGATTTAACATACGGTGATTTTTTTATGACCTCCATCACGGCTTTTTTTGACTGCCAGAGTGCCAAATCCGTGTATGACATATAACATGTTCAAGTTTGAAACAATCGCTTTATCTATCGCTTTTTCTAAAGCATCTTTAACATCATCGAAGCGGTATCCCCTTAAGTCTACCTCCAATTTTGCATCTTTTGATACTAAATCTGCATCGCTTCTTTTTTTGGAACTCTTATTTTTTGCTTCTTCTTTTATTTCATTAGTTTTCTTTAAGTCATCTCTTTTAAAGCGCATCTTAAAGTCACCAAACGATACTTCGAGATCATTTTTTCTAATGGATACAATTTTTCCATATTTTTGATATGGTCTTATGTAAACTGAATCACCTACTAATAGTTCCTCATCATCGGTTGGATTATCATCGGTTTTATGGTTTTGATTGATTTTGTTTTTTAAAGAAGCTGCTTCATTTAAAGAAATTATTTCTTTATTCCTTAGATTTGAAATTAGATCCTTTAATTCTTCTTTTAGATTCTCCCATTTATCTTTTTCTTTCTGTTCAATATTTTTTAACAATTTTTCTTTATTTTCATCAAATAGTTTCTTATCTTCTAAATGTTTAAATAGCAAAGACTCGTAGTGTTTAATTTGATCACTCAAAATTGCCTCTTTTTTGGCAACCTCCAATTTTTCTTGGTTTAGCTTGTTTAGAGTTTTTGATAAGTCGGTTTCCTTTTTATTTAAGATATCATATGCATCATCTAAGATCGAACTTTCTATTCCCATTCTTTTGCTATTAAAAATGCGTTTGATGTACCTGAACTACCTAAAACCAAATAGTATAGAGGGCTTAGAGTTTTTTCATCAAAAGCAACACTAGCACTCATAATTCCGTCATTTTCAAGAGCATAGATCTTTAAATCAGAATAATGGGTGGTAACCATTAAACGAAGGTTTTTCTTTCTTAAATGATTCAAAATAGCTATCGCTAGACTTGATCCTTCTTGTGGATCTGTACCGCTACCAATCTCATCAATTAATACTAAGTCATTTGATTTAGCGTTATCCATAATATTCTTAATTTTTTTAAGATGACTTGAAAATGTAGATAGGGATTGTTCAATTGACTGCTCATCGCCGATATCTGCAAAAATATTATCAAAAATGGCAATATCAGATTGAGGATCACAAGATACTAAGATACCCATCTGAGTCATTACTGAAAAAATACCTGTTGTTTTTAAGGCTACGGTCTTACCACCAGTATTTGGTCCAGTTATAATCATAGTTTTAAACTCATTGTTTAAAATAACATCAATTGGAACGACTTGTTCTTTTTTGATTAGTGGATGACGCCCTTTAATGATATTAATCTTTCCTTCTTTATTTACTCTAGGCATAACGCCATCAATGTCTCTAGCATACATTGCTTTAGCGTGTAATACATCTAGCAGTAAGAAGATATCCAAGTTCTTCATGAGATTGTCATATGAGGATGCTATTTCATTGGTCAGGATGGATAATATTTTTTGAATTTCCTCATTCTCCAAAACTGCCAAGTACTCTAATTCGGATTGGATATTAAAGGCAACCTCTGGTTCGATATAGACAGTCTGACCAGTTTTTGAAATATCTAAGACAGTCCCTTTTATTTTGTTCTTATAAGTAATATTAACCGGAATACAATATCGGTTATTTCTGGTGGTAATGATGTTTTCTGCAAGATAGTCTTTATACTTATCTAAAAAACTGCGCATCTTATCATCCAATTCCTTCTGTTTTAGGGAAATGTTTCTTCTAATTTTCGATAGTCCTGGTGAGGCATTATCATAGATTATTCCTCTTTCATCGAAGATGGAGTCAATCATTTTTAATAAAGATTGATGATTAGTAATCAAAGATATTTGTTCATGAATAATATTATATGTGATATTTAATTTTTTCGCATATAAAAAAGCCTCCAAAACACTTTTTTCCATCGTAAGAAATAGTCTAATTTGCATTATGTCACTGCCACTTAAAATAAAACCCCTTGGAAGCAGTTTAAGTATCTCAAAAATATCAAAATCTTCGATTAGGGGTAGTTGTCCGACTCTAAGTAAATGATTATTGATATCCTCGGTTTGCCTTAAGCTAGTTTCTATCTCGATTAAATCTGTACTTGGAGTCATATTCAAAATATAGTCTCTAGCTGACTTGGTCTTAGTATATGATGAAATTAAAATTAATATTTTAGGTATATCTAACTCTTTGGCTGAAAAAATCATTTCGCCCCCCTTTTTAGACTTTTTTGTGATATAATGAAAGTGAATAGGAGTATTATATGAAGTACCATACACTTACATTGAACGAACAAAGGTTATCACAACTTGAAAAAATATATTCTAATCATTTAATAGATATTCAAAATGAACATCTTCTTTTTTCTGCCATCCACAATGGAATCAGAATTTTTGCTTATAAAACCGGCAAAGTCGTATTGCAAGGTGATAACGTTTTAAGTGAAGTAGCCCAAATAAAATCAATTTTGAAAATCGAAGATTATGCGGCTATCGGTGCTGATGAAGTGGGAACTGGCGATGTCTTTGGTCCAATAGTTGTTTGTTCCGTCTACACCAGCCTTGAGGATTTAGCGTTTCTAGAAGAGCTTGGTGTGAAAGACTCTAAAAATATGGATGATAGACAAATTAAAGCGATAGGTCCAAAACTCGCGAATAGATTGATTTACTCACTAATTATTTTGGATCCGACTAGATATAATGAGATTAATCGAAAAGGTAATAATTTGAATAAAATTAAAGCATTACTCCACAACTCCTCGATTATTAAGACTACTGCAAAGATTAACAAAAAGGTTCCTGTTATTTTAGACCAGTTTTGCAAACCAGAGTTATACTTTGGATATCTAAAAGATGAGAAGTTCAAATACACCCAAATTGAATTCCATGTAAGAGCTGAAAGCTATCATCTATCAGTTGCTGCTGCAAGTATTTTAGCTCGCTACGCATTCTTAGCTAAAATGCACGAACTAGGTAAGAAAATTGATATGAAGTTACTAAAAGGTGCGGCAAGCAATGTCGATGAGCAGATCATGGAAATCTACACACAACACGGAATTGAAATGTTAGAACAAGTAGCAAAAATGAATTATAAAAATGTTACAAAACAGGTTTCTCTCTAATTTTATTTAACATTTCATCAAATTCAACTGGTAATAAAGAGGTAAATTCAAGATACCTCTTTTTTGTTGGATGCATAAAACCAATCAAATAGGCATGTAAAAACTGTCCTGTATTTCCATATACTTTTTTTGGCCCATAAAGTGGATCTCCTACAATTGGGTGACCGATATAACTCATGTGAACTCTAATCTGATGGGTTCTTCCAGTCTCCAAAATACACGATAAAAAAGTAAATCCATCAAAACGTTCTAAGACTTTAAAAGTTGTTATCGCCTTTTTACCAACATCAGTAACCGCCATCTTCTTTCGATTCTTGGAGCTTCTTCCAATATTTGTCTCAATTTTTCCTTCTGATTCGAGGATTGAACCATAAACTAGACAACGATATTCCCTTTTTATTTCATGATTTTTTAGCTGTCTTGCTAATTCATTATGACTAAAATCATTTTTGGCAACCAGCAACAAACCACTCGTATCCTTATCGATTCGGTGGACTATTCCTGGTCTAATAATTCCATTTATCCCAGATAGATTTTCCACTTGATGGAGTAATCCATGGACCAAAGTATTGCCTTTATAACTAGATGCTGGGTGGACGACTAATCCAGATGGTTTGTTTACTACTATTAAATCATCATCTTCATAGGTTATTTCTAAGTTTAAATCAACTGGCTTGATATCCAAGGCTGCAGGTTCTTTAAATCTTATTGTTATAACATCGTTTTCTTTTAATAAATATCCAGTTTTTACCTTTTTATCATTTACTAAAACATATTCATCTCTAATTAGACCTTGAATATGATTTCTAGTTAACTCAAGCTTAGATACTAAGTAATTATCTAATCTTATTTGAATATTTTCTAAAAAGTGGATTGTTTTCATTTTTGATCTTGTGACTTCTCTAGTAATGCTTGCTTCTCAAATTCCATATGTTTCTTTTTCTTCCTAATTCTATCTAGGAACAAAAACTCAATAATCACCAATATAACTCCTGCCGTTAGGCATCCATCAGCGAAGTTACAACTCCAATTAAAAAGGAACCCGATTCCAGGTAAGTCCTTTAAGAATGTGAACTCCAAAAAATCAATAACCCCACCGCCATTTGTAAAGCGATCTATTCCATTTCCAAGCGCTCCAGCATATAAAAATGCCAGTCCTATTGTAAATACTTTGTGTGTTTTAAAGTTACCGAACCGATAAATTAGAATAGATAGGGCAATAACAGCTATAAATGCCATCATAATAAAGAACCACGTTTGCCCTTCTAAAATACTTAGCCCGGCTCCATAATTAATTACCTTATAAAAACTAATGATTGGTTTATCACCAATCAAAATAATTGGAACCCTTTGATGCATTGGAAAAGATTGCGAAAAATAGATGATCCATTTTGATGCCTGATCAATCGCTAGCAATCCAACAATGATAATAATACTTATCCATCTCTTCTTGTTCATTTAATCACCTAAAATAATAAAATAATGAATGTTGTACCCAGTATTAATAATATAACACTTATAAATGTTGGTTCAATATAAAACACTGGTTTAACATTAATTTCTTTTATTTTACCATTATAATATCCTAACAGTTTAAAATAAAACAAATAATAAAGAAAAATAGATACAATCAGTGTAAAAAGGATCAAAAATGCTAAAAGCATTTCAATTCTTGGGATTATAAATAATTGGATAAATATAATCATCGGAATAAAAGCGATCAGTAAGGTGATTAATAATGAAAATAATGCACTCTTAAATGTTTGCATTTTACTTGAAAAACTCGCTATTCTAGCATTTACGAACCTATACTCTTTATATAGTTTAATAATTCGTTTCATAATGATATCTCTTCTAAATATTTGATCGCATCATCGAATGTTTCAATCACATAGAAACCAGCGAAGCGCGATAACTCTTCCATTTTATAGACATAGTCATTTATATCATCGCCAATGTAATTCAAACTCGTAATAAAAAAATAATCAACGTTATTGTCTATGGCAGTATATACTTTTTGCCTTGCCCCTCCAATTTTTCCAATTGTTCCATCAAAATCAAGAGTTCCAGTTCCAGAAATAATATAATCACTGAAGTTCTTTTTTGTTAGTGTACTATATAAAGACATCGCTTGCAGTAAACCACCTGATGGTCCACCTATCAAAGATGAAAGACCTGCCTGATTAAATGCTGGAGTTGCTGATATTTCATAATCAGGATAATAACTTAGAAAATAATCACCTTTAACAAGGTTTATTTTTTTTTCTATTAATTTGCCAGCTCTATTTATTGTAATAATAGCTTCATTCTTTCTGGCCAAATCTAACATTTCCTTTATTTTGATTGTATCCATATTTTCATCAGCTATTATTTGCTTATCTTGATATTCTACTTTAACAACTAGATCGTTAACCTCAATATCCTTAAACTTACTTGGTCTATAATAAATTCTAAGTCCTTTAAAGGAATAGTCAATTTTTATATTTTCGTCTTCCTTATTAGCGGCATTATAGGCATAGATAATTGAATATTGATAGCTAGCTCTTTTTGAAACCTGTCCCATTTTTTGGTTGTCAAATGTTGAAATATCTTTAGCATAAGGAGTGGTTTCATAAACATCGTATTCCTTATTTTTGTTTGTAATAAGATATTGAAAAAGAGTCATTTTAGTGTAAGAAGTAACATGAATAGAATAAAAATTATCACTGTTTTGGAATCCATCCTCGATTACGATGTTTTGATTAATATTAGTTAATCCTCCCGGTGTGATTATTGAATATCCACTTGGCCACACTAAAATAAGCATTGCCAAAATGTATGGAATAAGTATTAAAGTAAGTATTCTTTTATTGTTATCTAAGAATTTTTTCATTTAATAGAGACGATAACTGGATCTATTTGTCTAGTCTTAATGTTGGCACTTTTAAGCATCTTAATTGCCGCTTGATTACCTTCTGTGCCTGCGTATTTATCATCCGAATAGACTATTTCAGTAATCCCACTTTGGATTATAAGTTTTGCACACTCTTGGCATGGGAATAATGTGACATAGATGGTTGAATTCTTTAATGATTGTGTCGAATTTAAAATTGCATTGGCTTCAGCATGAACAACATATGGATATTTCGTTTCTGATAAAGTCCCAACTTTATCCCATGGAAATTTATCATCACTGCATCCTTTTGGAAGACCATTATATCCAATTCCAACTATCCTTAAATCGTTATTAACAATACAAGCTCCTACTTGAGTATTAGGGTCCTTACTTCTTTTTGAAGACAACATAGCAACCCCCATAAAATATTGATCCCAAGAAATATAATCTTTTCGCATTATTTACTCCTTTATTGAAATATTTAATTCAACTAATTGTTTTTCATCGACTGTTGAAGGGGCTTGCATCATTAAATCTCTAGCACTCTGAGTTTTTGGAAAAGCAATCACGTCTTTAATGTTTCTTGTCTTTGTAATTAACATCACAAGGCGATCTAGACCAAAGGCTATTCCGCCGTGTGGTGGGGTTCCATATTTTAGTGCCTCAACAAAAAAGCCAAACCTTTCTTCGATATCAACCTTTGTTAAAGATAATGTCTCAAACATCAACTTTTGGACTTCCTCATTATGAATTCTAATTGAACCGCCGCCAACTTCATAACCGTTTATTACAATATCATATGCCTTGGCAAGGCACTTTTTCGGGTTGTTTTTTAGCATATCTACATCTTTTGGTGCTGTAAATGGATGATGTCTTGCATAAAATCTTTTATCTTCTTTGTCATACTCTAAGAGTGGAAAGTCAGTGACCCAAAGGAATGAATATTCGTTTTCATCATATAGTTTGTAATCTTCTGCTATTTGTAGTCTAAGAGCTCCAAGACTTTGTGACACATCCTCATAGTCGCCAGGAACTAATAACAATGTTTCATTTTCTTTAAGTCCAATCTTACCGATGATATCTTTATCAACAAATTTGGCGATAGATCCAGAAATTTCACCATCAACGACCTTTAAAAATGCTAGGGATTCCCCATGATTTTGTTTTACGGTTATCGTATATTTGTCGATTTCTTTTCTAGATAAATTGGTTTTTGCAATAATTCCTTTAACATATCTTTTCGACTTAAAAATTGGGATATTATATTCGCTGAATATCGCTTTATAATCATTTAAAAAAAGCTCAAAACGGTTATCTGGTTTATCAGATCCGTATTTGTTCATTGCCTCTTTATAAGTCATCTTTAGAAATGGTGTCTTAATATTTAGATCAAGAACTTGCTTAAAAATATACTTAAATAGTTTTTCTGTTAGCTTGATAATATCTTTTTGATCAACAAATGATGCTTCAACGTCAATTTGAGTAAACTCAAGCTGTCTATCTGCTCTTAAATCCTCATCTCTAAAACATCTAGCAATTTGAAAATACTTTTCAAAACCGGCAATCATAAATAATTGCTTATAAAGTTGTGGAGATTGTGGAAGAGCATAAAACTCTCCTTTATATAATCTAGCTGGTACTAGAAAGTCTCTAGCACCCTCTGGTGTTGATTTCCCCAAAATGGGCGTTTCAAGTTCATAAAAACCTTCTTTTGACAAGAAATTCCTAGCCGCAATCGCAATCTTATGTCTTTTAATTAAATAGTCTTGCATGATCGGTCTTCTTAGATCCAAATAACGATATTTAAGCCTAACTTCTTCTGAGGCATCAGTATCATCAGAAACAATAATCGGTGGAGTTTCTGATGTGGATAGTATTACAAGGCTGCTTGCAATAATCTCAATTTCTCCTGTTTTTATGTTTGGGTTTTTAGATTCTCTTTCAACGACAACCCCTTTTACTTCGATCACATATTCAACTCTTACTTGACTGGCAAGTTCGTAGTTTTCATTTTCTGGTTTCACGATTATTTGGGTTATTCCAAAACGGTCTCTAAGATCGATGAAAATTAAACCACCAAGATTTCTTTTTTTAGCAACCCAACCTTTTAAGTAAACTATTTTATTAACATCTTTAATTGTCAATTCATTGTTGTTATTTGTGTATTTCATAAGTTCTCCTTTAAATAACTAATCAATTTATCTTCATCAACAATGATTTGTTCCATTGTCTTCGAATCTTTGATTGCCACTTTTTTCTCTTTAATTTCATCCTCGCCAACAATAATAAGGAACTTTGCCTCACTTTTTACCGCTTGTCTAAGCTGACTTTTGAAATTTATGGCATTATAAGCAATATCTGAGCTGATTCCACTTTCTCTGATTTTTCTTAGTAATTCTACTGCCTTTACAGTTGATTGTTCTCCAAGATATAATACAAAAGTCTGTAAAAAATCGATTTTTTCAAGATTAATGCCCTGAGCATCAAGAGCACTAATGATTCGTTCCATTCCAAATCCAAAACCAAAACCAGTAACATTGGGTCCGCCTAATTCTTTTACCAAACTGTGGTAACATCCGCCGCCACCTAAAATATTGCCTGCTCCAAAACCCTCAATAGCAGATTCTATTTCAAATACGGTATCGGCATAATAATCTAAACCCCTCACTAAAGTCTTTAATACATTGAACTTGACATTAGCCGCCTCTAAATAAATTTTGACCAGTTCGAATCTTGATTTTGATTCCAAAGTTAGAAAATCAAGTGATTTTGGAGCATTTAGGACAAAATCCTTATTGCCATCTACTTTGCAGTCTAAAACTCTGAGAGGATTTTTTTCAAGCCTTCTTAGGCAGTCCTCACATAGGTCATCTTTATATGGAGTAAGGTGTTCAATTAAGGCATTCTTATAGTTTGTTCTAGAGACTTGATCGCCCAAACTATTAATGTTAACAGAGACATCTTTTAAGCCAAGACTTTTAATTATTTCATATCCAAGTGTAATGACCTCGGCATCAATAAGTGGATTGTTGTTGCCAAAAACTTCAACTCCAAATTGATGGAACTCACGGTACCTTCCCTTTTGTGGCCTTTCATAACGGTAGAATGGTCCCATATAGAAAAATTTCTTAGCCTCTGGATCAACATACAGTTTATTTTCAATATAACTTCTTACTATTCCGGCTGTTCCTTCTGGTCTAAGTGTCAAATCACGATCGCTACGATCTTTAAAATCATATGTTTCCTTAGTAACCATATCAGATTGTTCACTTTTCCGATGAAATACATCACTGTATTCTAAAAGTGGGGTTTTTATTTCCTCATAGTTGAAAATCTTGAAGATACCTCTTAATTTATTTTCTAGGGCTGCCCATTTTTTTGATTCACTTGGTAACCTATCATTCATTCCTTTTACTCTAACTAGCATTTTCTTCCCCCTTTTTTTCATAATAATCATGTAATGTCATTTTATAAACTAAGACATCTTCAAAATCTTTAAATAAACGATTAAAGAATTCTTTTTCTCTTGTTTCATAGTAATTAAAATCGTTTTTTTCGATGACTCTTTTTGATGCGTTATTTCTTCTTGAATGCTTAATAATCAATGCATCATATCCTAAAACTTCAAAACCTATTCTAATTACCTCTTTAAGAGCCTTTGTTACAATTCCTTTATTCCAATAGGATCTGTTTAAAACATAACCGATCTCAACCATATTTCCACTATATTTTGTGTGATAATCAATCGTTCCTATCATTTTTCCATTTGCTTTATCAATTATTGCATATCCTACCGGTAGTCCTCTTTTGGGTCTGGTTAGAAATACTTTTTTGATCGCTTTTTTAGCTTCCTTTTTCTTTATAAAAGGTCCCCATGATAAAAACATCACAACCTCTATATCACTTCCATATTCAAACATATCAAGATAGTCCTTAGTAACAACTTCTCTTAATATAATATCGTTTAGTTCAATTGTCGGTAAAAATGTTCTTTCCATTCTATCTCCTAAAAAATAAAATCGCCCTTAAACATAAGGACGAATAGAATCCGCGGTACCACCTTAATTCTAGGATAACCTAGCACTTAAATGAAATAGCCTCAAAAGGTTGTCACAGGTCCTTAGTCATCGGCTTATAAATATATTTTTATGATATCTTATTTATCCTTATTTGTCAAATAACAACGCTATAATTCGATAATAATTGTGACAGGACCATCATTGACTGCTGATATTTTCATGTCACTTCCAAAAACACCGCCTTTTGAAACTATTCTAGAGTTTAGTGAAGTTAAAAAATAGTCATATAAAATAGTTGCTTCCTTTTTATCAAGCGCTTTTGTGAAGGATGGCCTATTATTGCCTTTCGTATCACCATATAAAGTAAATTGACTTATCGCAAGGATTTCTCCTTTTACATCTTTAATGCTTCTATTTAGTTTATTATCATCATCTTCAAAAATACGCAAATTTATAATTTTATCAGCCATTTTACTAACAGTATCTAAATTATCGCCTTGCGTGAAACCAACATAAATAAGGTAACCATGAGCAATCTCATTAATCAATTTATCTTCGATGATAACAGAGGCATTTGAAACCCTTTGAACTACTGTTTTCACTTTATCCCTCTTTCAACAACATAAATATCTGGAACCTTTTTGATATTAGCGATCATCTGAAGCAAGACATGAATATCGGTTATCGAAACTTTTAGTTTAATGACTGTTTCTAATTGTGATGTGTTGACAGCGTTGATTTCTGCTATCGAAACGCTCATTGCGTTAATTGCGGTAATTACATCAGATATTAATCCATGTCGATGTGAACCGATGATTTTCAACCTTGAAGGATATTTTCGGTTGATATTTTCTGACCAATAAACCTCGATAAATCTTTTTTTATCTAATGTCTGAACATTAGGACATTCAGCAGTGTGAACAGCAATACCATTGCCTTTACTAATATAACCTAAAATATCATCACCAGGTATAGGGTAACAACAGTTGGCTAGTTTAACCTGTGGGTTATCTAGCCCATCTACGATTACGCCTGTCTCGCTAATTCTTGACAGTATTTTCGCTGTTTTATCCATCTGCCTTTGAAGGTTAGTTTCTGAATTTTCGGTTCCATTGATTTTAGCGACAACTGTTTTTGGACTTAATAGCCCCTTACCAATTTCAAAAAACATGTCTGTTTGCGTAAGTAACATGTTTTTCTCAAAGTGCTTCCTAACAAATAAATCATTAGGTATCTCACTTATATTATTTTGCTTAAGTTCTTGTAGTAAAGCTTCTTTTCCCTGAATAATTAATTGATCTTTATTTTGCTTATTTAAGAAACCTTTTATTTTATGTCTTGCATGACTGGATTTAGCAATTTTCAGCCAATCCTCGCTTGGACCAATTGAATTTTTATTTGTCTTAACCGAAACAATGTCACCAGTCTTAAGTTCATAACTTAATGGCACAATTCGATTATTGACAGTTGCCCCACTCATCTTATGACCCAAATCAGTATGAATTCGGTAAGCAAAATCGATTGGAGTCGAGCCCTTTGGTAATTCAATTACCTCACCATTAGGTGTAAACACGTAGACATTAGCATCTAGGATGTCCCCTTTTATTGTGTCAATAAATTCTTTTGAATCAGAGGAATTGTCATCACTATCTTCTGTCATCCTAAGAAGCTCACCATACCATTTAAGTTTTTGGGCAATTTCAAATTGTTCTTTTTCTTTAGAATAAACTTTATTTTCCTTATAAGCCCAATGAGCCGCAATCCCGTATTCAGCAATTTCATCCATTCTATGAGTACGAATTTGAACCTCAAATAATGTTCCATCCTCAGCTATTACTGTTGTGTGTAAGGATTGATATAAATTCGGTTTTGGAACGGCAATATAATCCTTAAAACGCCGAGGAATTGGGGTAAAACTAGCATGAATTAACCCTAAAACTTGGTAACACTCTTCTATCTTATCAACAATAATCCTAATGGCTAATAAATCATAGATATCCTCAATGGCTTTTTTATTTACCACCATCTTTTTGTATATACTGTATATATTTTTTATGCGCCCTTTTATTTCAAAATCTAAAACGCCATTTTCTTTGAATATTTCACTTATTTGGGCAATTATTCTTTCAATAGATGATTCTCTGTTCTTTTTAGTAGTCTGAATGGCACCTAAAATGTTGTAATACATTGAAGGATTTGTATATTTTAATGATCTATCTTCTAATTCAGCTTTAATCCTAAACATCCCTAGTCGATGAGCTATAGGAGCATATATTTCAAGGGTCTCTTTTGCCGTTTTTTCTTGTTTTTCAGATGGCATGGAGTCCAAAGTTCTCAGATTATGAAGTCTATCAGCAATTTTAATTATTATTACTCTTATGTCTTTAGCCATCGCAAGAAGCATTTTTTGTTGATTCTCAGCTTCTCTGTTTTCGGAAAAAACGATCTTTCTAATTTTTGTTACTCCATCTACTAGGGTAGCTACATCATCGGAGAATTCTCTTTTGATATCTTCAAAAGAAAGATCAGTGTCTTCGATAGTATCATGCAAAAGACCGGCAATTAAAGTATTTGGTCCCACCTCTAAATCAGCAAGGATTTTTGCAACTGCAACTGGATGGGTAATATAAGGTTCACCAGACTTTCTAGCTACTCCATCATGTCTGTCGCGAGCTAAAAAATAAGCTTTCTCAATTTGTTTTAAGTCGCTTTCTTTATGAATATATTTAGTTACTGATTCCATCAAACTAGATAATAAAGGATCAGTCACATCTTTCCTCCTAATAAGTAATCAAAGATAAAATCGGATATTGGTGCAAAAGTTCTCTTCCTTTTAAATCGGATAGTTCAATTAAAAAAGCAATTCCAACAACCTCGCCACCTAATTTTTCTACTAACTTAACAGTCGCATCAATAGTTCCTCCAGTTGCCAGTAAGTCGTCAATAACAATTACTTTATCACCTTTTTTGATTGAATCTACATGAATTGACAATGTATTTGAACCATACTCCAAATCATATGATATAGATTCAGTTTCTCTTGGAAGTTTACTAGGTTTTCTTACTGGAATAAACCCTGTTTTTAGACTATATGCAACAGGACAACCAAAAATAAAGCCTCTAGCTTCTGGCCCAACAACCAAATTCGCACCCTTTTCCTTAGCAAATTCGATCATCTTATCGCAGGCAAATTTGAAGGCTTCACCATTTTGCATAAGTGGTGTAATATCCCTAAATAATATTCCTTTTTGTGGAAAATCTTTGACATCGGCAATATAATTTCTTAAGTCCATATCCGTCTCTCCTTTAACTTCTATATTGTAATTCATTTATTAATTATTTGCAAATGTTTATCATATTTATATGATATAATCATATTGGAGGTTTTATGCAACCACTAGCTTATCGAATGCGTCCAGAATCATTTGATGATGTCTTTGGACAAGAACATTTAGTTGGGAAAAATGGAATACTAAGAAAGATGATCCATACTGGAAAATGGATGTCTTTCATACTGTATGGGCCTCCTGGATGCGGAAAAACGACGGTTGCCTATATCTTTGCTAAAGAAGCTAAAATAGAAAGTTTTACTTTTAATGCCTCAACAGACAATAAAGCGAAACTTAAGGATATCATCGATACGACTGCATATCATGATGTCTTATTGATTATTGATGAAATTCATCGAATGAAAGCGGATATTCAGGACTATTTGTTACCTTTTATGGAAAGCGGAAAAGTAACTGTCATTGGCTTAACAACTGTTAACCCCTATCAAAGCATTAATATGGCGATAAGATCAAGGTGTCACTTATACCAAATAAAGCCATTAGAAGATAAAGATTTAAAAGAAATTATCAAGAAAGCGATTACTATGCTAGATGATAAAGTTAAGATTACAGATAAAGCAATCGAACTAATAATTAGATATTCAAATCATGAAGTAAGAACAGCTTTAAATATCTTGGAGAGTGCTTCCATGGTATTGGTTGATGATGATACCATTAATATTGCCGATGTGAAAATGGTAGCTGGTAAACCGATGCACAATCTAGATGATCATGAGGATAACTATTATGAGCTTTTAAGCGCTCTTCAAAAATCAATTAGAGGATCTGATGTCGATGCATCTTTGCATTATCTTGCCCGCCTGATAACTCTTGGAGATATCGCTGTAATTCTTCGAAGATTGATGGTTATTGTTTATGAGGATATTGGCCTTGCAAACCCAAATATGGGGCCAAGGATGCAGGCTTGTTATGAGGCAGTCATGAAGCTTGGAATGCCTGAGGCATTAAATCCACTTTCTGTAATGGTTATCGATATGGCTTTGTCGCCTAAGTCAAATACTGCAATCATCGCACTTACCAAGGCAATAGATGATTATCAAAACCATGATACTGGAACTATTCCTCCACATGCAGATAATAAAAAAATTAAGATGAATCCTGCAATCTATTCATATCCACATGATGATGTTAATAGCCTAAATAGCCAATCATACTTACCTGAAAAAATCAGGAATAGAACCTACTACTATCCAAAAAGAGAAACAAGCTACGAAAAAGCCTTAGCAGAAAGACTAGATATTATTGATAAAATTAAAGGTAAGAAAAGAGCCCCTTCTAAAAAGTAGGGGTTCTTTTTTACTCTTGACTCTCTCTTATATTGCCTTCTTCTATTGAAATAATTACAGGAATCGTAATTGGCGAACGACGGTTTAACTGGTAGGTATATTTAACTATTTCATCTTTCACTTCCCTTTTAAAATCATTCCAATTAATATATTTGCCTTGTAAATGTTTCTCACTCACTGTATAAAAAATTTCCTTAATTTTGGCAATTACTTCCGGGGACTCCTTGATATAGACAAAACCTTTCGTGATAATCTCTGGTTCTCCAACGACTTTTTTGTCTTTTGGATCGATATGGGCAACAATAATTAGCGTTCCATCATCGGCCATTATTTCACGATCTCTTACGACAACATCCTTTTCATCATCAAGCGGTGTTCCATCAATCAAAATCTCTGATGTTTGTATGTCTCCTTTTGAAAGATATACATCTCTTCCATCAAAATTTAGGGTGTCACCATTGTCCATCAAAAAAAGGTTTTTTTCATCAAATTGAACATCTAATACAATCTTTTTAAATCCATACTGATGACGATACTCTCCAATCACTGGCACAATATATTTGGGACTTAAAATATTTATCATAATCTTGATTTCTTCTTCTGTTGCATGGCTTGATGATAATAGTTTTTGGGGAATATTAGTAATGTCAGCATCTGTGCGGTACAAAAAGTCCAATGCTTTAGCATGTGCCTTTTCAGTTCCAGGGATAGGAGCTGTCATCAAAACAATCTTATCGCTATTTTTAAGAAAAAGAAGATCATCTTTTCCATTTACAATATTTTGTAGTCTGGAAAACGGTTCAAAACGACTACCAGTAATTAAAATAACCAAGTTTTCATTATATCGTTCGAGATTTTCCTCATTAGCCTCTAAATAAGCATCTTTTGGCAATAATAGACTCTTAGTTTTTATAGCCATCTCGATTATTCTTTTCCCCTTATCACCAACAACTACTATCTTTTTGTTATTAAGTAAAACAAGATCAAATATTTTTTGAATTTGCTTAAAGTCAGTCGAAAACAAGGAAACCAAAATTCTTGAATTTCTAGTAGAAAAAATTCCGTTTAGGATATGATCAAGATGAAGTGCATTTGCACTATCATAAAATGTTGACGAACCTACCGCTTCGGTTAATAAAGCTAATACTCCCTCTTGAGACAACTGACTCAATCGATGAAAGTTGGTACTAATCATCGTTTTAATTGTTTGGTTCATTGTATATTCACTAGTATAAACTACCACTCCCATAGGAGTATGTATCGCACACCCTACTGAACCAGGAATCGAATGAGCTGTGTTAAAAAAGGAGATTTTTGAACTCTCAAATTCAAAGACATCTTCTTCATCAAATTCTACAAAATCTACTGAAAGTGGATCGATATCATGGTCCTTTAAATCATCATATAAAACATCAAGGGTGAATTTTGTTCCATATACCGGAACGTTGAGATTCTCAATCAAATATGGGATTGCTCCAATATGGTCTTCATGAGCGTGAGTAAGGAAAATTCCCCTTATTCTCTTTTTAGCTTTAATTAACATCCGGTAGTCTGGAATGATCTCATCAACTCCATACATATGACTGCCCGGATATTTCAGACCAGCATCTAAAACATAAAGATCCTTATCAACCTCCACACAATACATATTCTTCCCATTTTCACCTAAGCCACCAAGTGCAAAAAAACGTACAAATGCCATATTATAAAAACTCCTTTTTGAAAATAGTATTCATCTATCAAGAATTATACCATAAAATATCGATTTTGAAAGAGAAAAACGCTTTACATATGCTATAATTTTATTGAAGGTGCGAAAGACTATGATAAATTATCCTAACAAAAAGAAAATAGCAAAAAAAAATATATCCCACGCAAATTTAGGAATGACTCTTGAAAAGGATATCGATCTGACAAATGAATATTATTTATTAGAAAATATCGCTGTAATCCATAAGAAACCGACACCTGTTCAAGTCGTTGATGTAAGCTATCCAGCAAGAAATAAGGCTAAAATAACTGAGGCATACTATAAGACTCCATCAACGACCGATTATAATGGTATCTATAAGGGTAAATACATTGATTTTGATGCTAAGGAGACTAACAGTGCTACATCAATGCCTCTTTCTAATATTCACCCTCATCAAGTTGAACACCTAAGGAAAATAAGCAACGCTGGTGGAATCGGTTTTTTGATTGTTCATTTTAAAAAACACAACAAGTATTTTTTATTACCATCAAGGGTTCTTTTTCAGTTTTGGGACAATAAAGAAACTCTAAGGAAATCAATACCTTACCAAGCTTTTTTGGAGTTCGCTTACGAGATAAAATTTAGTTTAAATCCTCGTCTTGATTATCTGAAGATTGTTGATCTATTAATTGATAATAATATCTAGATATTGGTTTGATAATAAACATACCTACTACAACACACAATGCTGTTGAAGATGCCATATATGGTAAATTATAGGCAATTAATGAATAAAACCAAACATTCATTCCTTCTGGAGCTAATTCACCAAACACCACTAGCCCACTCACGCAGTGGCAAACATATCTAATACCACAAACAAGAAGAGTTCCTAATAGGAGCTCTATTTTTGGATTTTTACCACTTTTAACAACTCCCGCTAATCCTAATAGCGTAAAAGGTACCATATAATCCAAAATGATCGTACCAGCAAGTGCCGCTGGCGTTAATCCCCATGTCACTATAAGATTTAAATTTGACAAGACATTCACTGATGCCAAAATAAAGCCTCCGGTTAAGCCATAGCCTATCCCGCATAGAAAACTTAAAATAATAATCGGTAGCATAGATATTCCAAATACTCTACCTCCAAAAGGCATTTCTAGGTTTAGCCCTGGTACAAATGTAATGATAAGTTCTAATACGACTGCTACTGCAGCAAATAATGCTGTTAGTGTCAACTTCCTCAAATTTTCTCTTCTTTTGTTCATATTATCCTCCTTGAAAATAAAAAATCTCTTCCTTAGAAGAGATAGTAAAATGACAAAAATATTATTACTATCCCTCCGCTAGTATTACCTAGTTCAGGTGATGCGGGTCGAATTATTCCTCTCAGCCTTTTGGGGCTCCCCGTAGTACACAACAATTATATCACTATTTTTCATTTTTTCAATAGAAAGTTTTTAAATAAAATAAGCAAGGCTAATCGCCTTGCTTATTATCATAAATCTCATACTTTGCCTTACTTCTTTTGATTGGCTTCCATTTAGCTTTAAATAATATCCCGCATGTAATACCTAGTGCGTATAGAATCATGAAAAACGGAAAAAGAATAATCCCTGGTAAAACCTTTATAAATGGAGTATTTATTCGTTTGTATTCCAAAACATAAACCAAAATAGCTTGGAAAATAAATGGAATAATAAAAGCGAAAACGAGAATCTTCCAGAGTGTATCCAAAATAATGAACATCTCTTCATGATTACCAGTTACTCCATTAAAAACTACCATATAAATATAATAGAGGGGAAACCATATAACAGCAATCAAAGCAAGTGGAATAAAACTTTCTGTTAAAAACATATCTAAGTACTTAAACTTAAATGTCTTAAAAAACTTTAAAAGGCACCTTAGTCCATACTTGAAAAACGTTTGAATCAATCCTCTACCCATCCGCATATTTCTTCTGAATGTATCCTTAATGGTAGTCGGTTGATCATCATATAAGATGGCATCAGCTACATATTCCGCATCGTTTCCTTTAAGTAGTTCAGATAACGTAAAATCAGCATCTTCACTAATTCCCATATCAATCCAACCACCGTTTTTTCTAATAATATCGGCACTTACCATCATACCAGGACCATTAAGTAACTGTGATAATCGAAGAGCACTTCGAACATGGCAATTAAACCTATTATCTCTTATATACCAAAGCCCTGAAATACAAGATATTGGATTATCAGTTAAATTTTTAGCATTATTGTATCCTTTTGCTAATTTTGCTCCTGATGAAAAGCAATCATTCATCTTTGAAAGATAATTGCAATCAACCACGTTATCTGCATCAAACCTAATAAAAAAATCATAGTTATCATATTCTTGAAGGATCTTTTCAAAGCCAAATTTAAGGGCATAACTAACTCTGTGGTGATTTTTGTCATCATCAAATCTTTCAAACACGATAGCTCCCAAACTTCTTGCAACCATCGCTGTATTATCAGTGCAGTTATCCGCTATAATAAAAAAATCAAACAACTCTTTTGGATAGTTTTGATTTTGTAGCGATAAAATGACATCCTGAATAACTAGGCTCTCATTTCTTGCCGATACTATTACACCAATTCTGTGTTTTTTTTCAGAAATTTTGTATTTTTTTGTTTTTAGAAAAAACAGAAAAATGTAAATCAACTGAAATCCAAAAGCCACTGAAAACGTGATTATAATAACATTATTAATAATGCTTAAAACATGATTGAATAACTCCATTTCAACATCTTAAAAAACGTGATGTCTCCTCTCTTTTATTATGCCAATAACTCTGCTAGTTGCTCTAATAGCCACTGAGACAAGAAAATGTTAATAAAGACTGCTACGACTCCTAAAATAATACCAACAATACATAATGTTCTACCCTTAGAATTTCCAGTGCTTTTGGCTTTACTTAATCCAATTCCTCCACATATAAAAGCCACTAATGGAGTTAATAAAAGAAAGCCAACCCAAATAGCGACCCAACCAAGTGTCTCGCTTTTCTTATAATCTGGATTCAAATAAGGATCCCTAGACTGTCTTTCAGCCTCTCTTCTTTCGTCGTTTCCTGCCTCTGCACCGCAATAAGGACAATAAACAACCCCATCACCAACCTGTGAACCACAATTTCTGCAATACTTCATTTCTCTCTCCTTTTTTATTTTTTGTTATTTACAATCGTTTTTTCAATTAGAACCGTTTTGTTTCTTTTTGGTCCCACGATTATATTATCCAAAATCAGTTTTTTTGCTTCTTCAAGCCCTCTTTCGTGGTGATATATAATAGCTATTGTCTCACCCTTAGAAACCATATCACCAATTTTTTTGATAAGGTCCAATCCGACATCATGAATGATTTGATCGTCCTTTTTTTCTCTACCAGCTCCAAGACGCATGCCAGCTAAACCCAATGATAACGCATCCATCTTCTCAACATAGCCACTTGAGATTGATTTTAATTCATATTTTTTTGCTGTTCCATATAGCATGTTTGGATTATCGACAACTGATGGGTCTCCACCTTGAGCCTCAATCATTTCTTTTAACTTATATAAAGAACTTCCATTTTTTAAGGTTTCTCTTAGTTTATCTTTAGCAACATCGAAGTCGCTTTCAATTTTAGAGTCCAATAATAAATGTGCGCCTATTTCAATTGTAACCTCGACTAGATCAGCGGGACCATTTCCCTTTAGTGTTTCAATTGCCTCAAGTACCTCAAGCCCATTTCCAATCTTGTGTCCTAAGGGCTCATCCATGTTTGTTAAAATAGCGGTAACTTCTCTTTTAGCTAATTGTCCTATTTCGACCATCAACCTAGCTAGTTTTTCAGCATCTTCCATGTTTTTCATGAAGGCTCCACTGCCTACCTTAACATCAAGACAAATACAATCTGCACCACTTGCAAGCTTCTTTGACATGATACTAGATGCAATTAGTGGAATAGATTCAACGGTTGCAGTCACATCTCTTAAAGCATAAATTTTCTTGTCAGCTGGAGCAATGTCACCACTTTGACCAACTACCGCTAGTCCAATCCTATTAACCTGATCCTTAAACTCATCAATTCCAAGTACGGTATTGAACCCTGGTATTGACTCTAGCTTATCTATCGTCCCTCCGGTATGTCCTAATCCTCTACCGCTCATTTTTGCAAATTTTGCACCATGATGAGCTAATAACGGACCTAATACTAATGTAACTTTATCTCCAACACCGCCAGTTGAGTGTTTGTCAACCTTGATTCCATTTATATCAGATAAATCAAAAACATCTCCAGAATCTCTCATTGAAAGAGCTAGTGATGTTGATTCCTCATCATCCATTCCTCTAAAAAAAACCGCCATTAAAAAAGCGCTCATCTGATAGTCTGGAATTCTTCCTTTAGTGTATTCAGTAATGATAAAGTCTATTTCTTCTTTTGTTAATTTATAACCATCCCTTTTTTTTATAAGGATATCAAGTATATGCATTTTTACCTCCAAATCATATTTTTATTTTATCATATAATGATATAATAAGATAGTAGATTATAAGGAGATTTTTATGCAAATAACCGTTGTAAGACATGGAGAAACAAAAATTAATTATTTAAAAAAAATTCAAGGTTCAAGAACGAATGAAAAACTTAATGTTGCGGGGCGTAAACAAATAAGAAATATTGCCAATAAGTTGTTAAAAGATAATGCAGTCTTTGATTTAGTAATGTCAAGTCCCTTATCAAGAGCGTTAGAGAGCGCAAGTATCCTAAACGAAACACTAAAAATTGATGATAAGATTATTATAAACATGCTCTTTCAGGAAAGAGATTTTGGATATTTTGAAAAAATGGACATTGATGAGTTTTATAAATTAAAATCAGAAAAAGATATTGATGAATATTACGAGAGTGATGATGAACTATTGGCAAGAATAAATTATGCTGCCCTTGATATTTCAAATAAATATCCAAATAGTAATATTTTGGTTGCCGCACATTCACAAGTAATAAAATCCCTATTAATAATAGCAGGTGCAAAGGGATATCATTTTCAATCACCTATAAAAAATGGTGAGTTCTTCACTTTTGAGATAAAAGATCATAAGATTAAGTTTGTTTGTTCTTCCAAGTAAATAATATATAAAAAGGTAAGAGTGATTAGGCACTCTTACCTTTTTTATTTTTCTTTTGATACTTAGATTGTATTTCAATTAATCCCTCATTAATAATTTTTTCAACCATTTCATCAATTTCAAAAGTTTTTAAATCCTTAAACCTTTCATATGGAATCGGATCATGAAATTTAACTGTTATCTTTGTCCTAAGGAATGGTGATCTTTTTCTTAATTTATGAGTGCCATACATACTGACCGGAACGATAACTGCCCCTGATTTTAAAGCCATCTTGTAAGCGCCATTTCTCGCACCACTCATCATCTCTGACTCATGATTTTTTGTTGTACCTTCTGGAAACATAATCATTAAGTCACCACCCTTGATTCTTTCAATCGCCTTAAACATCTCTTTAATCGTAGCTCTATCATCGTCTCGATATATAATCATACCATCTGTAAAGTCTAACCATTGTCTTAATATCCATACTTTATATAAAGAAGCTTTTGGAGAAAAAGAAGCCTTTCTTCTAAATATTTGTACCAAAATAGCTGCATCAAGATTTGAACGGTGATTACAGTAACAAATTGTTGGCCCTTCTTTTGGAATTTTATCAGTTCCTAATGCCCTAACTCCTACATTAAAAATAAGATTATTAGCAACCCATACGGCATGTCTAGAAAAATTTAAACGCAGTTTAGTATTTTTCTCTGGTGTTTTTTTAAAGTATATTAGCGATAACGAAACGTAGATTAAAAAGATTGCGATGGCAAAAACATAACCAAGGGGAACCCATAGGAAAATTAACCACTTGTTAGAAACTAATACAGACAGTGTTGCTGTAAAAGCTATCCATGAAAAAAATGTTATAAAAATACTCATGTTACTTCCTCTTATAGACAGTAAAATTTACTCTACTCGTCTTTTCTTCTTTAATTAAACTATATTTATTGATATCAAATTCAGGGAAATAAACATCTCCCTCATGTGTTCCTTTTATAAAAGATATATATAGATAATCAGCATACGGCAGAGAAAGCTCATAGATCATCCTTCCACCAACAACAAAGACATCTTCCCTTGTCTCTTTTAAAAAAGTGACCACATCATTAATTATTATAGCATCTTCATATTCAAAATGGTCCTTATTTGCTACATATATCTTACGATATGGAAAGGGTTTATCTTTATAATATGATTTCAATGAAAGATAAGTCAAATGGCCCATAAGGACGACCTGATCTTTTGTCTTTTCTTTATAATATTGTAAATCTTCTTTGACATGCCAAGGCATGAGATTTCCCTTACCAATTAATCTATTTTCATCCATTGCCCATATTAAAGAAATCATACTGCCACCTTACCCTTAATTGCCTTATGAGGAAAATAATCAACAAGTTCAAAATCGCTAAACTTAAAATCAAAAATAGATTTTATATCTTTATTTAAAATCATCTTTGGTAACTGTCTTGGTTCCCTGCTAAGCTGAGTACTAATCTGATCTAAATGATTAGAATAAATATGAGCATCTCCAAGGGTGTGTATAAACTCATATGGAGTTAGGTTTGTTACTTGGGATATCATCATCAATAACAATGAATAGCTAGCAATGTTAAAAGGAACACCTAAAAAAATATCTGCGCTCCTTTGATATAGTTGCAAAGAAAGCTTTCCATCAGATACATAAAACTGCATAAATGCATGACAAGGAGGCAATGCCATACTTTTAATAAATGGTGGGTTCCAAGCACTAATAATGATTCTCCTAGATGATGGATTGTTTTTTAAATCATCAAGAACATTTTGAAGTTGATCAATCCCACAAAAATCCCGCCACTGCTTTCCATACACAGGTCCTAAATCTCCATATTTTCGGGAAAAATCATCAGATTGCTTGATTTTTAATATAAAATCATCAATTGATTCACCATTAAAATCATCTGTCTTCTTGAATCTTTCATAGGGCCATTCATTCCAGATTTTAATGTCGTTATCGACTAAATATTTGATGTTCGTATCTCCGCTAATGAACCAGAGCAATTCGTGTATTATTGACTTTAAATGCACTTTTTTGGTTGTCAATAGGGGAAATCCCTCTTCCAAATTAAAGCGCATCTGATAACCAAAAATACTTCTAACACCAGTACCCGTTCTATCTTTTTTATATGAGCCCTTTTCAAGGACATGTCTACATAATTCTAAATATTGCTTCATATTTATTTAGAGAGTTCATATAAAGACTCAGCATAAATCGCGATAGCCTTAAAAAAATCATCCAAATCAATAAATTCATCCTTTTGATGAATAAATGATTCCTTATCCAAAAAATGTGGTCCAAAGGCCACCACGTTAGGCATCGCGCGGGCGAATGTTCCACCACCTATTACGATTGGCTTTGCCTTTTTATCGTTAGTATGCTTAACATATACACTCATTAGCTTTTGAACTAAATCACTATTTGGGTCGACATAAAGCAATGGCTGATCCCTCTCTAGTTCCACTTGAAGATCAAATTTTTCTAGTGTTTTAGCAAGTTTATTAGTAATAATATTAGCAGTTATTCCCTTTGGATATCTTATATTAAGATCCATTTCATACTTTCCATCCTGATAAAATAGAGTTCCAAGATTATTAGTTAAATCTCCCATTTCTTTGTCAGTGTGAGAAAAACCTAACTTGATACCTTTGGTATCTCCACTAAAATACTTAGATATTATTTCGACTAATTCGTTTTCTGTTGTTACCTTTCTTAAAAATTCAAACATCAACCAAATAGCATTTATTCCAAGCTCTGGAGTTGATCCATGGGCGCTCTTACCGTTGATTCTAACGATGATTTGGTCATTTTCTATTCTAGTACTTCCTTGCGAACTTGACTTAGTTAAGAATTGTTCAAATTCTTGCTTCATAACAAGCAGATTAGCAACTTTTAAAGTCGCTTCACAAAAATCAGGCACCATATTAGATCTAAAACCAGCTTCTATCTTTTTGACTTCATTTTCTCTACAAGTCCCTTTTATTTTGATATTTGCAATTCCTTTTTCAGCATAAATAAGCGGAAAATCAGCATCCGGAATAAAACCTGAAACTGGCTTTTCAGGAAATTTTTTAAAATAGTATTCCACACCTCGCCAACCAGTTTCTTCATCGGTAGCTAAAATAAGTTTAATCCTTTTAGTAAGCGGTACTTTTAGATCCTTTAATATTTTCATCGCGTAATAAAAAGCGATAGTAGGTCCTTTATCATCTTCGGTTCCTCTACCATACATTCTATTATTATTGATGATTGCTCCATAAGGAGGGAATGTCCAGTTGTTACCAGCAGGAACAACGTCAAGATGTCCGATGCTTCCTACAAAATCATTTTGATTTCCATATATTATATGTCCGGCGTAGCCATCGACATTCAATACTTCAAAGCCATCTCTCTTAGCAATATCAAGCATATATAATAAAGAGTCTCTTATGCCCTCGCCAAAAGGTGCATCTTTCCTATTTGGATCAAAGCTCGTTAATTCTGAGTTAATTTTAATTAATCCAACTAGATCGTTAATTATTGCATCTTTTCTACTTTCTACTTCTTTTTTAAAGTCTATTTCCATCCAAATCATCTCCTTTTATTATTTTATCAAATAATAAGCTTTTTTAATAGTAATATTCGCTCTTTTTCTTGCTTTAACATAAAAAAGGAAGCTTGACTCAATGCAGCTTCCTTTATGTTTATGAAAAAGTATTTTTTCATTAGTTAATTTGTTCTTTTAATAGTTGATTTCAATCCAACCAGAAGTAATTCTAATATAAATTAATCCTTCAGTACCATTTTTTTGGTATCTACTACCCTGCCCTTGTCCATTTATCTTTATACTACCTGAGGATGCCTTCAAGTCATATTCAAAATCCTTAGCATCTTTGATGTTTAGTTTGAGTGAGCCGCTAGAAACGGTTGCGTTTATGTTCGTTAATTCCACTTTATTAAGAGTCACAATACCACTTGAAATTTTTAAGTTACTAAAATTATCAACTTTCGAATTATCAAAGACTAAGTTCCCACTTTGAATCCTTACATCAGCATTCTTCACTGTGGCATATTTTATATGAGCATTCCCACTATTCATATTAATGGTCATATTGTTGCATGTGACATTATTTACTGATAAATTTCCAGATGATATTCGAGCTTGAATATCTGATGTTATAAGATTGTTGATTACCACATTCCCAGAGTTAACTTCTGTGTAAAAACCATTGGTATTAATATCATTAACATTAATCTTGCCGCTACTAGTTAGTAAATCGATTTTATCATTAACCTTTAGGCTTGGAATAGTAATATTGCCAGAGGATACTTTAATCTTAAAGTTTTCAAAGACAATGTCCTTTGGTAACGTCACAGTCATCAAATCATATTTTTCTGTTAAAAAAGGCAAAAAATAAATATTGAAATACCATTTTCTTTTAATTGAAAACGCTAGAGTTCCATCTTGATATGTATTAACAACCTCGTCTTTTTCGATGTTTTCATAATATTTTATGGTTATTTCGCTAGTTTCTTCATATTGGAACACTACATTTTTTGAGGATAAATTAAAATCCAATTTAATTTCATCTTCATTATATTGATGAACGATGATTTTTTCTTCGTAATTTTCCTCATCGAGAATCATGTCTCTATATTCTGAAAATGTGGTGCCCATAAAGCATGATGCCGCAAATAATGATAATCCGATTACAAATAAAATTGATAAGAATACCATAAACTTTCTCATGCTGACACCCTCTTTCTTTTAATTATGCTGCTTGCCCACTTTAACATCAGCTTGCTTAAAACCTTGCTAAGCCTATTTAAACCAATACAGACCATTATGGATAATGGAATGGACATTAATACTAGTCCTATCATACCAATAGCAACTCCTAAACTGGCATCAAAAAATACGAAGTTCATTACAACGTAAAGAATGCTTGATATACCAGCTAATGCAACGGCAATTCCAGCAATCACAAAAACTACCATCATGATTAGGAATATTATGTATAATACACCAAGAGGTATAGTTGCAACTCCACCAAATAAAACTCTTAGTAGGCTTTGAGCACCCTTTCTAGTATCTTTTGCACTATATCCGCTCTTATTTGCATAAATAGATGGCCCAACTGAAGTAACAATTTCTTTGATGTTATAATCCATTAGGATTAAATCAATATGTTCATTGTTATCTAGGCGATCAAGGATCATTTCTTTATAGTAATCGACGATTTCATCAATGCCTTCACTTCCATATTTTTTTAGTAACTCTTCTTTCAATTTAATTAGAAATTTATCCATTTTTAGTCCCTATTAATAAGTCATACAATCTCACGATATCTTCCCATTCCTTCATAAAATCGTCAATATGACTTTGTCCTTTACTATTTATTTTGTAATACTTTCGGTTTCTTCCTTGGTGTAGAACATTGTTTGTATCTAACTCCTGATTTTTTTCAAGCCTTCTTAAAATTGGATACAGAGTTGATTCGCTTAAATCAATGTAATTCCTCAAATCGTTAATTATCTTATATCCATAGGAAGGGCCGTTTTTTAGAACAGCTAGAACGAACACTTCTACAATTCCTTTTTTTAGTTGCGGTTTCATAGGCATCCTCATTTCATCAATATTATACATTGCATAGTATTGTGTGTCAAGCACTATTTATAAATAAAAAAAAATAAGAAGGAAATTCCTTCTTATTCTTGATGGGGTTCTTTTACTTTAGAGTTTTGTAAATAGGTGATTCTCTCGCCGATTACTTCAAGCATGTTCAGTTTAGCATCATCGTCAAGTTCTTTTTTCCATGTTTGAAGCCTTCCCTTAACCGCGATCATTGTTCCCTTTTTGCAGTAGTTCTCAGTGGATGTTGCCAAGCCTTCCCAAAGAACAATTTTGATGAAGTCGCAGTCATACTCGCCATCTAGATTTTTAAATGCTCGCTGAACGGCTAGAGATATTTCTGAGACTTTTCTTCCATCTTCTAGGGTTTTAAGCTCGGGATCATGAGCTATTCTTCCTATTAAAATGACTTGATTTAACATAGTCCCTCCTTTCTAAACTCATTTTACGTGGTTGCTTTAAAGAAGAGAAATTGCCATATCTAGATAGATGTTTACTTTGATGGTCTATTTTATTAAAAAAGAGGTTTCTTATTAAAGTTCCTCTTTATAACTAAGAAAAGATATACTGTTTTTAAAAAATGTTAGCCTTTTGTGCTTTTTACATTTAATATTGTGTAATCACTTTTTTTGATATCATTGAACATTTTTACTACATCTTCCAATTTGATCTTTTTAACAAGTTCCAATATGTCATATAAAATATAGTCGTTTGTGATGTATTCACAAAACAAGCGAACTCTAGATTTTAGAGAATTCAAGGAGAAGATAAATCTTCCTAGAAAAGCTTTCTTGTATCTATTGAAATTTTCAGCTGTAAAAAAAGAATCATCAGTATTAAAGATAATATTTTTAAGCCTTTCTATGTATTTAAATGGCTCTTTGCAGGAGTTTTCGACTGTTATTTCAAATGCCTTACATTCAATGTTTTCATAGTATCTGAAATTACTGCCAATCAGTTCATCTTTTAAGAGTTCCTCGTAGTATGAAGATGTCTTTCCTAATAACATACTTAAGGCAATATTGGCGATAAACTCATCTTTTATTGTTCTACCCTTTTCTAAGATTTTTAGTTTAAACAAAATAATATCTAAATCAACATCCCTAGATATTTCTTGATATGGTATGACTACTTTTAGTGGTTCATTAAAATCCTTTGGTTCTTTTCTCTCAATGAACTTAGTTTTTGAGTCATATTTTTTTAAAAATGCCTCTAAATCATCAATATTAATGTTACCACCTAGTACTAAAATCCGATTTGAATTGGGATAAGCAATTTGATATGTTTTCATTAATAAATCGCGATCGATTTTCTTTACATCATCAACCGAACCACCAATATCATGCTTGAATGGGTGGATAAAATAGGTGTTTTTTGATAGAATATTATCTAATTCCTCATTAATATCTGATTGATACATGTTTATCTCTTCAATGATAATCGCTCTTTCTTTATTAATTTCCTCATCTTTAAAAACCGGTTGATCAATCATCTTAAATAGCAATTCTAGGGATTCAAAAAAATTGAATGCAGTATCAAACATATAGACAGTAGTAGAATAGGAAGTTGCTGCATTCGCTTCTGCACCGAGTCTAGAAAAAGCCATTAATGCATCGTCATCATCTTCCATCTTAAACATCATGTGCTCTAAAAAGTGAGCTGTTCCAGGGTGGATATTAAGCCCTTCATACTCTAAGTTATATGCTCCAAAATTTATAATTAACCTAGCTTCAAAGATAGTTGAATGAGGATCATGAAGATAAAAAACCCTAAGACCATTTTGAAGAGTTATCATATAGATATTTTCATTTAGATTTGGATAGTTTTTCTTGCTAATCATTGCGGTTTCCTCTAAAAATATGACCATGATATGGTTTTAAAGTACTGATAAATTTATTAACTTCATTTAAGGTCATCTTATTTATGATTAAAAACTTGTTTTCAATACTATTATCTAGGCCACTTATAATATTTTCTAGATGGTCATTAATATAAGACATCTGAGACTCACTTCTGCTAAGCAGAGCACTTTTAGCTTTTTCCTTAGCTAATGATAATTCATCACTATTGATGCCTTTTTCAATAAATTGATCGATCGTTTTTTTAATTTCTTGATATGCTATATCAACATTCTTTGGATCAACTCCAGCGGTGATTGAAAGCAAACTAAAATTTCTATTATATCTAGAGGAGATGTCATAACATAAACCAAGTTCCTCCCTAATATATAAGAATAACCTGGATTCAAACGCTCCACCAAGAATTATATTAGCTAGATTGGCAGCCATTGATTCATTTAAATCTTTAATAACAGTTTTATATGAAAGGCATATTTCTGTTTGCAAAGCCAAAATATCGCTTCTATATAGAGTTGGTTCCTTATCTTCTAAGAAGCTATATGGGCTTTCATGTGTTATCTCATCTTGTTTAAATGATTCAAAAAAAATGGAGTTTTCATCATCAGTTAATGGCCCATTTGCTAGTAATACTCTTTTCCCTTTTAAGACAGTGTTTAAATAAAAAGACATAAAATCATCAAGCGTTGTTTCTTTAATGATATCTATTGTTTCTTGATAGGTTGGTAATATAGTATCTCTTAATATTTCATCTGAAAAAACCACTCTTGAAAAGCGTCTTTTATCGTTTTTTAGGGATAAAAAAGCTTCAAGGATCATTCTTTTCCGATTATTGAAAATCTCGATATTTAAATTGTTATGAGCATAAATAAGTTCTTTTAAAACTTCAATAGAAGTACTAAAAAGGTTAGCATCGTCTACTAACCTTGGATTTGGAATAGAAATCATAAATGCCGAATACAAACTAGCATAATAATCTGAGGCGACAGTTATTCTACTTCCATACATTTCTTGTTTTAGGATTGCCATCTTCTGTTCGTTTTGATGATTATCAGTATGGCTTACTATTATGTCATCCAATAAAGTAGCTAAAACATAATTTTTCTTTGTTGGTTCATATAAGAAAACAGCTACTAAATTGATTGCCTTAAAACGGGTTTTGGGCATTATAAACTATTTAGCGCGATCAATACCATATTATTAAAGGCTGTTTGCCTTTCATTAGATGTTGTAACTTCATGAGTAACCAATGAATCAGATACAGTCAATAGACAAGCAGCCTTTTTTCCTAATGCCTTTGCATTAGCAAATAAAGCGAAGCTTTCCATTTCAACTGCTACTGCTCCTACTTTTTCGTAAAGAGCGTTAAAATCAAAACCATTAGCATAATAAAAATTATCAGATGAATGAATGATATTCTTATGAAGCTCAATATTTAGATTTGCAGCGGTTTTTTCTAACCTGTTGTTTAATCCCTTATTTGGTAAAAGAATTTTTCTCTTAGAAACACCCATTACTTTAGCATAAGTGGACTCACTATATGCTCCAGTTGCCAAAATAACATCATATAAATCAAGTTCTTTTGTATAAGCTCCACAAGAACCGATTCTAATGATTTTTTCGACATCATAATTTTTATATAACTCATAGCTGTAAATACCGATACTAGGCATTCCCATTCCTGAACCCATAACTGTTACTTTTTTCTTTCCAAAATAACCAGTATAACCTAACATATTTCTTACTCCATTAATTTGAACAACCTTTGTAAGGTATTTTTCAGCAATATGTTTCGCTCTAAGTGGATCACCTGGCATTAATACTGTTTTAGCAATTAAGCTAGCATCTGTTAACTCAATATGTGGTGTTGGTATCATTTTTATTATTCTCCTTTTTTAAAATTATTTCAACTCCATTTGAAGTGCCTATTCTTGTGGCACCAGCTTCGATCATCTTTATAGCATCTTCATAGGTTCTTACTCCTCCAGATGCTTTGACATTGGCTTTATCACCAACTGTATCTTTCATCAATTTAACATTAGAAAAAGTTGCACCTGCTGTCCCAAAACCAGTCGATGTTTTGACAAAATCCGCTCTTGCCTCAACACAAATCTTTGATACTGTAACAATTTCTTCTTCCGTCAGGTAGCAAGTCTCAATTATTACTTTTACCAGTTTTTTGTTTGCGGCTTCAACAACAGCCTTAATTTCATCAAACAACAATGAATATTGTTTTTGTTTTAAAAGACTGATATTTATTACCATATCGATCTCATCAGCTCCATTATTTATCGCATCCTTAGTTTCAAATGCCTTAACTTCCTTTGTATGTGTTCCATGGGGAAATCCAATCACCGTACAAACCAAAACATCGGTTCCTTTTAGTTTTTCCTTAGCATAGGAGACCCATATTGGTGAAACACAGACAGATTTAAAATCATACTGAATCGCTTCATCTATTAATTTATCAATTGCCTCTTTAGAAACATTGGCACCAAGTTTTGTATGGTCAATGTATTTATTTAACTTCATTTTATATTTTCTCCTTTAATCAATAAGAGTAGAAAGATTTACTCTTGAAAACTCTTCGTTTACTTTTGTTGGTTTCATTTTTTTAACTAATTTATGAATCTTCTTGACCTTTGAACCAGTAACTTTAGTGTTTTTGATGAAACCAGGAACATCTAATAAATATTTTCCTAAAATATCTTCAACCTCATCCACCAAAAGAAGCTTTCCTTCACTTGTTATATAGACAATAAACTCAGTATTTGGTGGGAAAACGGTACTTGTCTTTTCTTTCCACTCAAAACCAGGGTGAATGGTGCCACTAGAATCCTTTAAAAATAAATAATTAGGGACATATGTCTCTTGCTCTTTATAGTACATCTGCAATGAATACATCTCGTCATAATACCTTAATATGTTACCTAGTACTACTTTGTCCACAATATTATATTGCTGCATTATCGATGGATTTTTATTGATGAAAGCTTCCTTGGCAATCGAAAACGCCTTTATCAATAGATCCATCTTAAATGGTAAAACATCTTCAAACATTTCGCTATAAATATGCAACTCAAATGTCATTTGAATTTCTTTTACAATTTCAAACAACTTATGAGCGACATAATCTGGAGTTAGTAGTGGAATTTCAAGATGAAAATTCAAATCTAAAAATTTTGGACTTAATCTTGAAATGTTTGGAACCCTTGATTTTTTGGTTATTAAGAATCTTGCTCCATATCCTAGTCTTGGCATCTGATAATCAATTAAAATCTCAGAGTCCTGAATTTCGATATTTGCGCCCTCTAAAACCCCGAAAAAAGACATCAAATGATCAATATCCAAATTCCTATTTCTTTCTTTGAAAAAATGTACATTAAAATAAGCTTCCATACTTATCTCCTATCTTTGGTTTTTATAATAGATGTTTAATAAACCTTTCAATACAATTTTTGAATCATAAATAGCTTTTGTCTTAATGATTGGATATATAAAACTTGAAAGACCGCCTGTAATATAAACTTTTAAATCTTCTTGTTTCACTTCTTCTTTAATTCTTTCGATTAGTCCATCAATTTGAGCAGCTGTTCCATAGGTTATCCCAGATTGCATACAAGCTACTGTATTAGTTCCTAGCACATTTTTAGGTACTAAAACATCGATATCTGGTAATAATGCTGTGCTCCCAACTAATGCCTTAACGGCAACTCCGATTCCTGGAGAAATAATAACCCCTCCAATTGTCTTGTCTTTAACATAAATATACTTGATTGCTGTTCCTAAATCAATTATTAAGCTAGCTGATACATTATCGACTATGCCAGCAGCATCGCAAATGAGATCAGCTCCAACTTCCTTTGGATTTTCTGTCTTAATATTGATTCCCGTCTTGGTGCCTTGTGCAACAATGAGTGGGTTAATATTAAAAAACTTCTTACTCAGTTTGACAAAAGATTCGGTAACCCTTGGAACAACCGATGAAATTGCAATATCAGTGACTTCCTCTACTTTTATTAAATCTTTGATTGCCACATAGTATTCATCAAAAGATTTTGATGTATTAGTTGTCAATCGATAAGTCATTTTAATCTCATTGCCAAAAGCTAAGCCAATACCAATAGTTGTATTTCCAATATCAATTAAAAGAATCATGGTTTACACTCTCATCTTTATCATTAGAAAATGGGTAGTCTCTTCTTAGTTCCTTGAACCTTTGTTGGAGCACTAAGACAATCGGTGCTCCCACCAATACTGCCGCAATAACTTCTAATAAACCATTTGCGGTCATCACTGATAGATAAAATGTCAGAAAATTCCCATCGCCAAGAACAGAGGGTTTCGCAATAGCGAGCGCTATTAAAACGAATATTGTATGAAATAATGTTCCAAGAATTAAAGTTGCTGGAGTAGTAGCGTAATTACTGTCATTTTTCTTAAAAGCGAAAAAATAAAAAGTGAGCATTAAAGCTAATATAACTGCTCCAATAATCATAAATAATGGAACCATAAAATCATTATTATCAAAGTTTGTTCCTAAATAATAAAATCCAAGCATCACCACAACTATCGTAAAAAGTATTGTAATGCCATATGTAACAATAGAACCATATTTGAATTTCTTATTGATCCACTTAAGTCCATAAAATAGAAAAAATGCGACTAAGACAAATAAGATTCTAGGTAAAACTGATACTAAAGGATTTTGAAAAGGGATATTTGGCAATGTCGGCCTTTGAAAAGCGACCAATAGTGAACTTAAGCCAAAAGTTGTCCCTAGTGCTAGAGAATGAGCAAATGGCAATATCATTAATCCAATAAGTACAGGTATGTGGATTAATGTTACTTCAATAGCTCCTGGTATTATAGCAATATATCCAATGTATGGAATAAATGCCATCAAAATAATTAGTGCCATCAAGATAGAGGTCACTATAAGATAAAACGTTTGTTGCCTTCTTTTTTTAAACATGTTTTCTTCCTTTCTAAGCCTTATTAAAAGGTCTCTTAAGTCTCTTTCATTATAGTGTAAATTCGATATAAATTCAACAAATTATTCCTTATTGGTTAACATTTTTAATTTTTTCGATCACTTTATTATCAAGTGACTTTAGCAGAGCAAACAACATTTTTTTGGCTTCTTCAATGTCCCGAATATCAAAAAGTGCTGCATTCGAATGAATATATCTAGCTGGTAGTCCTATTGTGGTAGCTAATACGCCATCATTAGAAACTAGTGCCTCCGCAGCATCTGTTCCTCCTTTTGCCACATAATGTTGATGTTTGATTTTCTTTTTTTTGGCAAGAGTAATGAAATACTCATAAAGACCTTTAAGCATAATATTTCTTGGATCAATCATTCTTATTAGAAAACCTTCTCCAAGTTTTGCCATTGAATTATTATCTAGTGAGTCGTTTACTGGAGATGAGTCTAGGGCTATAAAACAATCTGGCTTGAATTTTTTTGTGGCAGTACTTGCCCCTCTTAGTCCCACTTCCTCTAAAACGGTAGCTCCAATAATCAAATTATACGGTAAATCGATTTGGTCAAATTTCTTAGCGGCTATCAAAGCTAAAGCGCAACCAAAACGATTGTCTATTGCCTTAGAGATAAATCTACTCTTATTGATAGTACTAATGATTTCTGGTCTAAAGGTCACCATATTGCCTAGTCTAACTCCAGCATTTATCGCTTCTTCTTTTGATTTTGCTCCAATATCAAGATATATCTCGCTTGAAGATTGATATAAAGAAGATAAATGGGTAGGGATTGATGGAACAACCCCAGAGATAACTCCATTATCAGTAAATACGTTTAAAACTTGCGATGTTAATGTTTCTCTAACAAGACCACCAATTGGATTTAATTTTAATAATCCAGTTTCGCTAATCTCAACAACCATCAATCCTACTTCATCCATATGGCCAGCTACTAAAATAGTTTTCGCGTCAGCCTCGCTTGACTTCTTTACTAAAAAAATACTACCTAAATTATCATACTCTATTTGGTAATTTTTCAACTTTTTCGAGTATTCTTTAATATAGTTTCTAATATCATTTTCATATCCTGATATTCCACTTAGAAGTAATAAATCTCTTAATTCTTTGTCCATATTTTTTCTCCAACTAATTGATTAATATTGCCATATGCTCTTTTTTTAATTTCATATTCGCTCATGTATTTACTCTCTTTTAGGTTTTCATCTTTATTAATAATCCTAAATAGCTTACTATTTTTTATATATTCAATACTATCTAGGAAAAGTTCATTATGGTCAGTTCTAAACTGGATTAATCCCTTGTCTTTTAAAATATTATGATATGAATCAAGAAAAGTTTGATTAGTTAGTCTTCTTTTGTGATGTTTTGATTTCGGCCAAGGATCTGAAAAATTTAGGTATATACAGTCTACCTGGTTCAAATGAAAATACTCTTCTAGATGTTTAGCATCATCTAATACGATGAATAAATTATCTAACATGTAAGCCTCTTTTTTTTCTAAAATCCGATAACATACACTGATGTTTTTCTCAAAAGCCACAAATATTTCATCTTTATAGTCTCTTGCTAATGAAGTAATGAAAAGTCCTTTCCCACTACCGACCTCTAGGTTAACCCTCTTATTTTCATCAAATGAGAAAAACTTCGGTTCACCAATTATACCGCGTTCTAATAAGCTAGCTTTACTTATACCCTTAATTTTCTTCTGACGCAATTTTTACTTCCTCATTCTTTTCCTTCTTTTTTTTAATAAATAATAGCGCTAAAGCTAATCCGATAACAAATAGTACTCCACAAATCAACCAAACATACCACTCTTGATCAAAGATGTATGGTGGAATCTCTCCACCGCTTGGATCATTAATTTCAAGCTGATTTTCTTTAAATAAGGAGAGCATTATATTCGCTGGAGATATAATAACAATACCGATTATGGCATAATTAAAATGAATAGGGGCTTTCTTTATTGCAAAATTTAAGGGTTTTGCAAATAATAACATACCTGCTGCAACTCCTAAAAGAACCACTAAAACGCCAAGGAAATTGGAGAATACCCCATTTAATATTTCGTTGCCAAACTCAGTAAATAAAGTGTAAAAACCAAAAGCCATCAAAAGCATCGTCCCACTCAAACCAGGAACAATAAATGATAATGCCATAATAACACCTATTAAAAAATAGATTAGATACTTAACTCCACCAGTGATTTCATATGTTAATCCACCATCAATAAAACATACTCCGACCATTAAAAGGGCCGATACTATCATTGTAATGATGTGTGATGGTCTAATTTTTATCCCTTTAATCTCTTGAAATAGTTGAGGTATCTCCCCTATAATTAATCCCATAAAAAAGAAAGTAACCGGTAGTTTAAAAAGTTCAAAAACAAAAGAAACAAAAAAATAACCGACGATCACCCCAAGGGCAATACCAACTAAAAACTGCCAAATTGAAGTGATTGCTTTAATCGGATGTTTAATAAAATTATTCAAAGCTTCCACGAGATCTTTATATATATTAAAGGCGGCAGCTATCACGCCACCGCTAACACCTGGTAAAATAGCACCAATACCAACTAAAGAACCCTTTAATATCTTGGCTATATTATTCATGACTTACTTTGCCAATTCCCTCCGTAGTCAAATAAGCAGTCATTTCATCAAGGGCTTCTATTTCATCTGTACCATTAGCAATTATTGAAATATTTTCTCCCTTATAGATACCTAATGACATAACACCCATTACAGATTTTAAATTGACTACTTGACCCTTTGCCTTAAGTAGCAAATCAGCATCGAACATCATTGCCTTATTAACCATTTTTGTAGCTGGTCTAGCATGAAGTCCATATTCTGCAGTAATAATGAAATTCCTTTCCATCCTTATTCTCCTTTATGTTTTTTAGTTAATAGCTGATAAACCAACTCTGGTTCATCCTTGACTAATATTTTCAGTTCATTCCCTTTTAAAAAAGCAGAAATTCCAAGTTCTTTAAAACCATCTTGATTGATACTTTTAATATCGTTTACTATTACTCCTAATCTCTTATTTGATAAAGTAAACTCCTTGATGTTTGTATTACCGCCTAGGTAATCAAAAAGCTTATCCACATAGCTTGGAATAATAACTGTATCTTCCTTTTTATTTCTTGAAATAATAAACATCAACAAAAAGATGATGAATACAACAAATAATACAATTCCGATTATTAAAAATATAATTTGCTCTTTTGTCATGAATAACTCCTCTTATAGATTAATTATACTAATTAATGTCTTTTCTTTCAATAATTTGCTTACTTTTAATAAATAAACATCGCATCTCCGAATGAAAAGAAACGGTATCTTCTATTGATTGCCTCATTGTAGGCTTTCATTATAGAATCTTTGTTGGAAAATGCCGATATCAGCATTAATAAAGTCGACTTTGGTAAATGAAAGTTTGTGATAATTGCATCTACTACCTTAAACTTATAAGGAGGATAAATAAAAATATCTGTATTAAATGTTCCCGCTTTAAATCCGTTTTGGTAATTACTTTCCAATGTTCTTACAGTTGTCGTACCACAAGCGATAATCCTTTTTTTAAACTTTATAGCCTCATTTAGTTTTTTTGCGACATCCTCATTAATAATATAGGTTTCTTGATGCATCTTATGACTATTAACATCATCTACCACAACCGGTCTAAATGTCCCTAAACCTACATGAAGAGTAATCTCAAGCACCATAACACCTTTTTCTTTAATTCTATTTAATAGTTCCTCTGTAAAGTGAAGACCAGCTGTAGGAGCTGCTGCAGAACCAGAAATGCTCGCATAAACTGTTTGGTATCGATTATTATCAGTTAGTTTCTCTTTGATGTATGGTGGTAAGGGCATTGTACCTAATTTTTCTAATACTTCTAGAAAAATACCTTGATAACTAAATTTAAAAATTCTAATTCCTTCTTCTAATACAGCAACGCATTCTGCTGTAATTAGACCAGCAAAATTAATGATAGTTCCTACTTTAATTCTTTTAGCTGGTTTAGCTAATGCCTCCCAATGATCCTTATCAACTTCCTTTAATAATAAAATCTCGATAAGTGCATTTGTATCTTTTTTTTCACCAATCAATCTAGCAGGTATTACTTTTGTGTTATTGATAACTAGGCAGTCATCTTTATTTAAATAATCAACTATCTGGTAAAAACTACAGTGTTCAATCTCGTTTGTATTTTTATTTAGAGAGAGTAGCTTTGAGTGATCTCTTTTTTCATTTGGATGTTGGGCTATCAGTTCATCAGGTAAGTTAAAATCAAAATCAGATGTCTTCATCAGCAAACAATCCCTTATGATATTTTTTGTTAAGTTCTTTATATGCTTTTTCGGTTGCTACTCTTCCTCTTGGAGTCCTTTTTATATATCCTTCTTGAATCAAAAAAGGTTCATAAACGTCCTCAATTGTCGTAATTTCTTCCGATAAACTTGCTGCAATATTCTCGATTCCTACTGGACCACCATTAAATTTTTCAACTATCCCTCTTAAGTAGCGCTTATCAGTTTCATCTAGTCCATTTAAATTGACTCCTAATCTTAATAATGCATGCTCTGTAATCTTCCGGTTAATTTTCCCATCATGCAAGACTTGAGCAAAATCACGGATTCTTCTAAAAAGACGATTGGCTACTCTTGGGGTTCCTCTACAACATCCAGCAAGCAACCTTGCGGCATCCTCTTCTATATCTGTTTGATAGACTCTTGAAGTTCGATTAATGATTGTTTCAATCTCTTCTTTATTATAATAACTAAGCCTTAGGACAACTCCAAAGCGATCCCTAAGCGGAGCAGAAAGATCACCATATCTTGTCGTTGCTCCTACTAATGTAAATGGATTTAAATCCAGTCTAATCGATCTTGATTCACCATCTTTGCCGATTACAATATCAATTACATAATCTTCCATCGCCGAGTATAAAACTTCTTCTATAACCCTAGGTAAACGATGCATCTCATCAATGAATAACACATCTCCTGGAGAAAGCGAGGTCAAAATGGCTGCTAAATCACCAGTTTTCTCAATTGCTGGACCACTAGTAATCTTTATATTCACACCCATTTCATTGGCAATTATTTGGGCCAAAGTCGTCTTTCCTAAGCCAGGAGGACCATACAACAAAACGTGGTCTAACGACTCACTACGTTTTAGTGCTGCTTTGATATAAACATCAAGCATTTCCTTATTTTCTTTTTGACCAATATATTGGCTTAATCGGTCAGGACGAAGGCTTTCTTCTTCATCACCATCTAATAAATTACTGTCGACAACTCTTTCTTTCATTTTTGTCACCCTATTAATATTTGCAAGGCTTGTTTGATCATATCTTCAACCTTTAAATCGTGATTAACCTTTTTTAAAGCCTTTTTTATTTCGGTTCTTCCATAGCCAAGCGCCATTAAAGCATCCACACAATCACTACTTTGATCAGGAATTAGTGAATCTTCGATCGTCAGTTTTCCCTTTAAGTCAAGAATTATTTGTTGTGCTGACTTTAAACCAATACCAGGATATCTAGTAAGGTATTTAGCGTCGCCACTTTCTATCGCTTCTACAACATCATTAGTTTTTCCTGAGGCCAAAATACTAAGAGCGCTCTTTGGACCGATCCCTGAGACGCTAATTAACTTGATAAATAAATCTCTTGACTCAGTACTAGGAAAACCATATAGATTAAATATATCTTCCCTAACGTAATGATAAAGGAAAATAATTACCTTATCATCCAGCTTATAATTATACGGATTTGGGGTTATTATTAAATACCCAATCTCATTGTTTTCAATGACTATATTAGTCGGATTAACTTCTTTTACAACACCTTTTATATAACTATACATAGTAATCTCCTAACTTGTTCAATTATACCATTTTTCAACCCACTATTAAAGAGTTTATAAGATAAACTTTATAACATTTGTGTTATAATCTTAATTGGAGGCAGTTCTTGGAGAAAAAAATATTTAATGAGCAAAATTTGATGAAAATTAAAGATGCTATATCACTAAACAAAACTGATAAAGACCGATTATTAGTTTTTTTTGAAAAGTATAACGACCTCTTTTCTTCTATCCAATTAAAAGTCGATAACTTTAGAACAAAAATTGATAGTGAGATCGATGGCTTAATTGAAGCCCAAAAAGCTAATGAAAGAAAGTTAGAAGCTTCCATTTTACTTAGTGAGAAAAAAATAAAACAACAAGCTGAAATGATCAACACAAAATATGATACTCTTAAGTTTAACAACTATGTTGTTGCATTAAATGAAAAGGATGTTGCTACAAAAAACTTAGTTAGTGTTAAAAAATCATTTAACGATGAAAAAGCCAAAAGCGACTTAGATTTTAAAGATTATCTTGCTTCCATGGAGCAAAAAGCTCAAGAAAGCAAGAATTCATATAATTTAAACTCAACTAACATCAGTCAAAAAACAGCTAGGCGAAAGAAAAGACTTTCAGTAATATACGAAAACCTCGTCCAAAAAGAAAATGAACGTTTTTTACAAATTGAAGATAGTCTATTATCCAAAATCAGCTCTATAAAGCTAAATAAGATAGAATATGAGCTCAATAGCAAGCAAAATGAAGAATTGATCAAAGGGCATTATAATAACATTAGCTTGACAGTAAATAAGAAAATAAAAGATGAAAGCCAAGCTCTTATTTCAACAAAAGAAACAATTAAAAATGAATATGAGGAATCACTACTTCCACTTGAAAAAAACAGGATATCAATCGAGAAAAATTTTACACAGACCAAAAACGATATTTCCTATCGATATTCTAATATTTTAGATGAAGTTAATAAAATTTATGACCAAAAGAAAAAAATATTGGAAAAACAAAGAGCTCAAATAGAAAAAAGATATCTAGAGAGTATAATAAATGAAACATCATCCGATAAAATAGAGACGAATCAGCTACTTTACAATCAAGAAATTCAAGCCTTGGAAAAAGAATTATCTGATTTAAGAGAAGCTTGGGTTTTAGATATTGACCGAAGGAATGAAATTAGAAAGTTAGAAATCGGAAGACAAGAAGCAATTTACCAAACAAACCTAAAAAAACTGGATGAAGCCTTAAGAAACAAGGAAAGACAGTTTCAAATATCGATTAAAAATGCTGATCTATCAAAAAAGCTTCTCCTACTTCCTTTTGAAATCAATCGAGAATTTTCCTTTAAACAACGAAATATTAATCTTCAGATTATTGAAAATGAGTTTGAGGTTTTAATTTTAAAAAACGAGATGCTATGTCTATCTACCGAGTTGGAGCTTGAACTAGCACGCAACACTAACCAATACAATCTTTCCTTATATAAGATTAAATTTGATTACCTTCAAAACAGAATTAGACTTATTAAACAACTGAGTATTGAGGGTTTCAAACTAAAAAGAGATCATTATTTATCTTTGCTTGAATTTGACAAATACGTCACCAAAAAAAAATATGACCTAGAGTTGTTTAAAAAGCAATTCCCATTTAATCAAGCTCAAATCGACAATATTTTCGTCAATAATTCTATTGAGCAAAAAAAATTATTATCTGACTTTTTAATTGAGCAAGAAAGAAATAGTACTCTAAGTCAAAACGAGGGAAAGCTAAATAATTTGTCTTTGCATCGCTTAAAGGAAATCGATAATACTAGAATCAATTACATAAGAAATCTAATTAGACTTTTATCAACTAGAAAAACGGAATACTACAATGCTTTTTTAGATGAATTAAGATTAGTTCCTGATTTTTTTAGGGAATTCTATCTCATTTTCATTCCCCTTTTTGGTTATCTAGATAAAGAGTCATTATTGATGATTAGAAATCTTTATGCTGACTGCTGTATTAATATTTCTAATTTTATTAAAAACTCTCATAACTCTTTAAAAAGTAATATTTTGGAATTATCCAAACTTGATATTCTTAATGAAAACTTATTAAAACAATCATATGATTCCTTTTCTACTTTAAGAAATGAGATTATCATTTCCTTTAAAGAAATATTATCAAGCACGATAAAAAACCTTGAGTTACAGATTTCTAGTCTTTTCAAAGATTTAGAAAAAACTAAGGTTAGGATTAACGATATTCTTCTTGATGAAAAAAATACTACCACCAATAGATTAAGAGATACAATTTCACTAATTAATAATGAGCTAAGGGAATCTAGTTTATTCAATAGGATAAGTTCTGACTTTGGTGGCTTAGAGTTAAATTATGATGAAATAGTGGAAAATAACGATACTAGTTATTTAAATCAAGTGACTATAATTCATCAAGATATATTTATTAGTTTAGATAAATTGGTTTCTTCTGTGTTAGCCTTTTTAGAAGGATTTTCAAGCACTAATACAGAAAATACTCACTCATTGAAGGGTAGTTATAATGATGGTAGCATTTTAGTTAAGTCGCTAGATGAGTTGTTAGTATCTTTTTCAAATAAACTAACTAACATACCAGATACCGAGTATACTTTTTTAAATGATACATTAAAGGTTGACCAGGGTCTTCTTATTAATAACTACAATTCCTCAAAAGAAGAGTTTCATCTTTATGAGGAAAGAATGTCGGACTTAGATGAGAAAATATTAGAGTATCATGGTATCGTCAAAGAGTACTCAAGCGATAAGCTTATAAAAAATAATCGTGACAATCTTAACTATGGAACTAATAACTTCAATAAAAGTGTCGAAAGAAAAGCTAAGGAGATTCTCCGATTAGAGCATCTTCAAGTAGATAAAAATTCTGAGCTAGATAGATCATTAAATTTAAACAATCAAAACTTAATTGATAGTCTTTTATTTTTAAAAAGAACTAGAGATTCTAGTTTAAAAAAATTATCAGCATCCCTAAGGGAGGTTGATCTTCAAACGAAGCATGATACCGGCCTTACTCTAGACAAAAGTAGATCATTACTAAAAATGGCCAACACGAGAATTGATCATCAAATTGATCAATTAGAAAGAACCAAAAAAGAATATGTTGAAATAAATAAAAAACGTTTAAAGGAAATATTAATAGCTTTAGAAACAGCCAAAAAGGATTCAAAAAACAACCAAGAAGCATTTAAGAAATCACTTGCATTTGAAGATAAAAAGTACCAAACAGTATTACGGGGTATTGAGCGTGAAATAAAAAAAGAAAGGCTATAACTATTAGTTAAGTCTTTCTTTTTTATTAAAACGTTATTCGTCTATAAATTCAAACTCAAAACCATATACATTCACTACTGATTGATTTTTTGCACCCATGTTTCTTAGTGCCTCATCAACACCTAGCCCTCTTAAAACTCTTGAAAATCGCATAACGGAGCTGTAGTTATCGATATTGGTACGGTCAAAATACTTCTTTATTACATCTCCTTTAATATAGAAAACTCCATTAACTTCTTCTATCTCAAAAGGAATTTCATCTTTTTCTTTTGTATAATATTTTATCTCAATGTGATCTTCTATAACATCTGGTGTTAATTGGAAAGTGAGAAAGATTTTTTTAATTAGTTCATCAATATTAGTATGCAAGTGTACTGAAATATATATTGGATTTAACTTCCTAAATTTATTTTTAATATCTTTAAGCTTATTATCATCGATACTATCTATTTTATTAATAACCACTACTTGAGGTCTTTTTATTAGTTGTTCATTGTAAAGCTCTAATTCTTGATTAATATCTAAATAATCTTGATAAGGGTCATCTCTTAGGCAATCAATTACATGAATGAATATTTTGCATCTTTCGATATGCCTTAAAAACTTAAAACCAAGACCTTGTCCACTTGATGCATTTTTAATCAAACCTGGCAAGTCTGCCAAAACTAAAGTGTTATCGTAGTATGATAATACTCCAAGGTTTGGAGAGAGTGTTGTAAAAGGGTATGAATCTATTTTTGGTTTAGCATTTGATAAGATTGATATTAATGAAGACTTCCCAACACTCGGATAACCAATAATACCTACATCCGCTAAAACCTTCAATTCAATTCTAACCTTCAGTTCTTCACCTAGGTCACCGTTTTCAGCAAAATCAGGAGCTGGATTCTTATGGGAGGAAAAAGCGATGTTTCCTCTACCGCCCTTACCGCCCTTGGCGATTATTAATTCCTCATTATTCTTAGTTACTTCTCCAATAAAAATATTATCTATTGAGTAAACTTGTGTTCCAAGTGGAACATGAACATATGTGTTATTTGCATTTTTTCCATGCATGCCCTTTGATTTACCATTCTCACCAGCTTGCGCTTTGATGTGATGGTTAAACTTAAGGTCATAAAGAGTGTTTTTACCGGAATCTCCAACGAGAATTATTGAACCTCCGTTACCACCATTACCACCAGATGGGCCTCCAAATTCAACATATTTTTCCCTTCTAAAAGCGACCATCCCATTGCCACCACGGCCTGCATGTAATTCTAAAATGACTTCATCTATAAACATATCCACCTCATAAAAAAGAAAGGATAACTGGTGTTATCCTTCGTATACTGAAACTTGTGTACGATTTTTACCTTTTCTCTCGTACTTTACATGGCCGGTTACTTTAGCAAATAAAGTATCGTCTCCACCTCTTCCAACATTATTTCCTGGATGAATTTTGGTGCCTCTTTGGCGATAGATAATTGACCCAGCTGTACAAAATTGCCCATCGGATAATTTAGCACCTAATCTTTTTGATTGGGAGTCTCGTCCATTTCTAGTTGATCCAACACCTTTTTTAGATGCGAATAACTGTATATTTAACTTTAACATTATATCACTCCTTATAATTTATAATCTTCTTGGGATACTGTTCTTTTAACTCATGAAGAGTATATTGGAGATTTTCTAGTAAAGCATTAACAGTTTCGTTAAAGACTTTTACTGTCAAATCTAGCAACCCTTCATCTAGTTTAAAACTAATAGATTCTTCCAATTTCAACTTATTTATTGCATTAAGAGTTACGATAATTGCTGTTGATATGGAAGCACATACGATATCATTGCCATAATCGCTTGAAGCGTGTCCCTTTATTTCAATCGATTTTATCATGGCGTTTTCGTATCTAAATTGATACGATATCATCTTACTTAACTGCTACGGCAGTTATTTCAAGTTTTGTGTAAGCTTGTCTGTGTCCTTGTTTGCGTTTGTAGTTCTTCTTTGGTTTGTACTTGAAAACAACTATTTTCTTGGCACGACCTTGTTTAACTACTTTGGCAGTTACTTTAGCACCACTAACTGTTGGATTTCCAATAATTGTTTTTTCTCCACCAATCATAAGTACTTCATCAAAAGTGTAAGTATCGCCTTCATTAACATCTAACTTTTCAACGAAAATTAAATCACCTTTTTGTACTTTTACTTGCTTACCACCTGTTTTTACTACTGCGTACATGCTGTTACCTCCTTCTATTTTTTCTTTGAAGACTCACTATTGAGGTAGCATAATGCCTTTAAAACCTCTTCTACGTGGTACAACCAATCTATTTTATAATATTGAGGATATTTTGTCAATATTAACTTTAGTTAAATAATATTTCTATTGTTGCGCTTGTATTTGAAATAGCAGTTATAGTAATTGTAAATGGAGCAATCTTTGATCCATTGTATGACTTATACCACGAATAATTCTTTAATGTGCTATTTAAAACAAATAAGTCACTATCCTCTGCCCAACCTGAGGTTTCAATTGAATTACCGCCATCTCCTTCGATATATTTGATTAATTTATGACTTGTATCTTGATTATCATATGTATGAAAATACCAATATCCATCAGATTTTGTGTCCCCATAATACTCTGCATCAACATGGAATATTTTCACGCCGATTTGACCAAATTGATATTCACCGTCAGCAAATATTTTATTAATCGATGTTGGTTTGTAAAATTCCACCATTAAGTATTCTGAATAATAGTTATTATTCCATGTTCCAGCAGGAATCAGCAATGCTTCTCCAACCTCTACAAATGGTCTAATTGTCACTGTGGTAGACTCAGTTATTATTTGTGGAACATACCAACCCATCATTAATTTGCTAAATGAATTATGATCACCTGCATTTCCATCCATCATATCATATCCACCAAGACCTCCACTTAGAGAATCCCCAGAATCATAATAGTCCATTAATCCAAACATATGGCCAGTCTCATGAATAAGAGTTTGCGCATTGATATCAACATATACATTATTTGCCTCTCTTTGATACTCTAAAATAGGGTCATTAAAGAAATCATAGGAAGCCCATACATAATAACCAGCATAAACACCGTTCCACGTGTCATTTTCGTAATACATATGTTGCCAAGCCCAATAATTTTCCCCATCGTATGGAGCGGAATATATAAGGTAAATACCATCAATAACCTCATCATTGTTTTTATCAAACTGTGTTAAATCCAATGAATTCTTAAAATAATCGAGTGCTGCTTTGATAATTACTTGCGGCATGTCCTGTCCATGCGTTTTATTATAAGATACTGAAGTTTGGTTTATTTGAAACTTAGTGGTCACATGCCCGTTAAAAATTATATTACCGTATGATGATTTCTCATAATATGTCTTAACACTTTCCCATCCAGTTTGGCTTTCTGTTCCAAAGAAACCTTGTTTTATTGTTGTATCATAGTTTGTCTCGAACTTATAATCTGTAAACTCAACAGGGATAACCAAAAGATTCTGACTAATTGTTGCAGTCGAATTTGTCGTTGAATTTGTTGGTAATCCGACGAAATCATCTAGTTTCATATTTGTTTCTTGATATAATTCGGCACTCGAATGATTTGGGTTTGGAGTATATCCTAAATCGCTTAGTTTTTTAGGAATTGTAATTGTAAATGTAATGACTTTTGTTTCATTTGCGTCAGTATCTGTCAGTGTTACTTTTAAGTTAACAGAAACCAAATTATCACTTGGGTAAGCAACAAGATATAAATCTCCACTAATTGTCTCTACTTTTAAAGATTCTTCATTTAAGGATAAATAATCTAGTGTAACAGATCCATTTTGTAAGGTTGTTGGTAGCGCAAAGCTATCTCTTAATGATGTAATGTTTAAGATACCATTTAATTCACTTTCTGCGGCATCTAAAAGACTACCAGCTCCAGGAATTGTGATTTGGAATGTATAATTCTCTTTAACTCCATTTAAATCAACCGATACTGTTAAAGTTGCAGTGATGTCCATCGCTCCTTGGATTGGAGTAATTTTAGTTCCATCAACCAAATCAACGATGACTAAGTTGGCATTTGTTGAACTGTATGTTACTACATAAGGATCAAAATCATTTGGTAAAGTAATCTCGTTTATTAAAGAATCAGGAATTAAAGTATCAAGTGTTTCCTTAACCTTAGCATATGAGTCATATTGACTAACTCCTAGGTCAGTAAGTTCTGTATTGCCATATGCAGAAATAATAAATACTAGTTTTGATGTTCCATTAGCAAAATATTCTTGACCAGCAGTTGTATACTTATAATCTTCTTCGATTAAAACTTTATCAAGCCTTCCATCTTTAAGTGAAACTTTAAGAGATATTTCATATTTAGTTGCCATTCCGCTCATGTCATATCCTTCTAAATACTCAGTTTCTGTCATTTCCAAATAATCGAGAATATTAGTACTCTTTAATACTCCTTCAAATTTAGCAAATAAAGCTTCCCCATATGCATCATGTGTCAAATCATCACCATATAACATGATGATATCTTCTAATATATATCCAGTCATTGAACTATCTATCAAAGAAAGTACATCTCCGGTTGGAATTAAGTAATAAAATAAATCCGCGACTTCGTAACTGATTGCTTGATTAAAGGCGACAAATAATCCTCTAGGCATATAAGTAAATAATACTTCTAGTAAATCGTTGTATGTTGAGCTAGTAGTCTCTGCGGCTTTTAAAGCATCAAAGATTTCTTGCAAATCAAGGTTGCTATTTATTTTGCTTAATAAAAGGCTATAATAATTAAATGCAGTGACATTTTTAAATGTGCCAGTCGCCTCATAGTAGTCTTTAAAATCAACCTTAAGTGAAATATCATAGTTAGCACTATCGTTATTAGTATAAAGGTTATTAATAATATTTATCGCTGAATCATCGCTAAATGAGTTTATGATTCCGTTTGCGAATTTATAAAAGCCATATTCTTCATTTGTCTCTTGTAACTCTAGATAGTCATCGTAATAATAGTAAGAGCCCCCTCTTTCGTGCCCTATAAAATCATAATTGACCAAATCCTCAGCATAATAAATATCACTATTATTTCCATCAACAGCATAGCGATATGAGTAATAAATCGAGTTATCGTAATAGAGGTTTTCTGTTAGAGTGAAACTGTCCTCACCGATGTTTCCACCAGCTTCCTTTTTTAATACGCTAACCTTATATGTCTTTGTTTTTCCTGTCTCTTCGTATGAAAAAACAGCTTTAATCGATACAGTAACATCGGCATCTTGTCTGGTTACCAAGAAAGATTGGGATCCATTCTTTATCTCCCCTAGTTTGATTGCACTTGAACTCACTTGATATTCAATATCTACTTCATCAATTAATACTGGAAGTGTAAAATTAGCATCAACGGAAGCTGGAACTTCTAACTCCTTAATTGCTTTATTAATTTCTGGCGTAAGTGAGAAAGAACATGCTCCAAGAACCATTAATACCAAAAAAGAAACTGCTATTAATATTTTTTTCATCTTTATACCTCATTTCATAGTGTTTACATTTTACCATTATCTAAAGGAAATGTAAATTTAATTTACATAATATTTTTTCCCGTTTTTTACACTATAAAATTCTTCTTTTCCGATGATTATATGATCTTGTACAATTATTCCTATCATTTCTCCAATTTCGATTATCTTCTTTGTAACTTCAACATCCGATTTTGAGGGGCTTGAGTCACCACTTGGATGATTATGGATAAAAACTACTGAGTATGCCAATAGCTTAAAGGCTGTTTTAAATAATTCACGAGGATGGATGAGCGTTTGATTTAGTGTTCCAATAAATATTGTTTCCTTTTTTAAAATATAGCCCTTTATGTCTAAATAAATGGCAATGAAGTTCTCTTGTGTTAACGATTTGACTTCCGTTGCCATAAGGTTATAGACATCTTTTGGTTCTTTAATTATTTTCTTCTTGTTAATTAATCTAGAGTTCAATCTTCTCCCTAGCTCAATAGCGGCAATAATAGTGGTTGCTTTAGCAATTTTGACCCCTTTTATTTGCATCAATTCTTCAACTGTTAAGTTTTCTAGATCTCTAAAACTTTCTAAATGTGACAAAATACTTTTTGACAGTTCAATCACAGAATACTCTTTTGTTCCGCATCTTAGAAGGACTGCTAGTAGCTCCTCATTTGATAAGGCATTTGCTCCTTTTGTTAATAATCGTTCTCTTGGCCTATCTTCACTTTTCATTTCCTTGATTAGGTACATAAAAAACCTCCACTAGATAGTAGAGGTTTTTTGCATTTTTACTTTTAACTTTTTTTTGACATAACCAATAAAGTGAATAGAACCGGTAATCAATATGATATCAGAGAGATCACTACTTGATTTAACGTATTTATAGGCTTTGTTTATCCCATTTATATATGTTAGGCTTGGATCATTGATAACAAGTTCCAATACATTCATCACTCTTGGATCCTTAAAATCGGTAATAACTATATTATCGCTAATAGTTTTTAGCTTATTTATCATTGTTTGAGGATTTTTATCTCTTAGGGCACAAAATATGACTGATATTTTCTTATCGGTATAGTTTCTTAGTCCTTCAACAAGAGCCTCTATTCCATGAATATTGTGTGCTCCATCAATGATTGTTATCGGATTATTGGCAATCACTTCAAATCTTCCTGGGTTTTTCGCTTCTAATAATCCCCCTTTAATTATGTCACTTCTGATGTCTGGGTACAAATAAGAAACTGCATTTATTGAAAGAATCGCATTTTTTACTTGAAAGTCTCCTTTTAAAGAAATCTCATAGTCAACTCCTTTATATAAAAACTTAAGCGGATTAAAAGAAATTATGTTGTACTTTTCACTTGATAAAAAATGGACTGAGGCATGCTTTTTATCAATTGATTCTTTAAATAAATCAAAAAGCGACTTATCAACATAGGTAATAAGATGGTTTTTTTCCTTAATAATACCTAGTTTGTTTTCAGCAATTTCTTCTAGTGAATTCCCAAGTTGTTTCATGTGATCAAATCCAATATTCGTGATAATTGATAAATCATAATTTAAGATGTTGGTTGCATCTAATAAACCACCGATGCCAACTTCCATAACTACAACATCACATTTCATATCGTTAAAATATTTTAAGGAAATTAGAGTCATTATTTCAAAAAAAACTAGCGACTCACCAAATGAGCTAATAAATTCTTGGTTAAATAAATACATATAATTTAGATAATCTAGTAATTTATCATCACTTATTTCTACCATATTCATTTTTATTCTCTCATTAAATCTAATTAAATATGGAGATGTAAATGTTCCAACCCTTAAGCCGTTCTTAACTAAAATATTTGAAATAAAGCTAGCAGTTGAGCCTTTACCGTTTGTCCCAGCAATATGAATTTTTTTAAAATCATTAGTTAGATTCATTTTCAAAAGGGCACTAGATATTCTTAAGAGATCTTTCTTCGGAGAAAATTTATTTCTTGTTTCAACCCACGTGATGGCTTGTTTAAGCTTTTTAAATGGTTTCATCGATCTTCTTCTTTATTACTTCATACTGTCTTAGATAAGATGCGTGTTTTTCTTTTTCAGCATTGACTTTTTCTTCTTTTGCCTTGCTCAAGAAAGCTTCATTATTTAACATTTTGTTACTTCTTTCGATTTCTTGTTCCAACTGCAGTTTTTGTTTTTCTAGTAACTCTTTTAATGCTTTTTTATCAATCAGTTCACTTTTTAGTATGTGAATAACTACACTATTAGAGACTAAAGTTAAGTAATCGCCTTTTGGATTTTCTAATTGAATTACTAAATCGCTACTATTTAGGAATTTTTTTAGATATTTAATCTCTTTTTCTAGCATATCTTTATTTTCGGTAACTAAAATGATCGATAAGTTTTTTGAAGGAGCAATATTATTTTCGCTTCTTACATTTCTTACCTTTTGTATAATATCTTTGATACATTCAAAATCAGCAATAGACTCTTGGTCAAAAAAACCAGCTTTTGGCCAACTTGATGTCATGATCGATAGATCATCTGAGACCTCATGATAAAGTTTTTCGGTTACAAATGGAATAAATGGATGGAGCATTTTTAAAATAGCGGTTATAAGATACAATAAGACTCCTTTTGTGTTATTGGCAGTAGCTGTTTCTTGGAGAGATAATTTAGAAAATTCGACATAATAACTCGCAAATTCATCCCATATAAAATTGTATAAGATAGATGCCACTTCCGCAAACTCATACTTTTCATAAAGCTCATCAACACTTGATATCACCAAAGAAAGCCTTGATAAGATGTACCTATCCTTTAATTCTAAGGAAGACTCATCAAAACTAATCTTTTTGTCAGTAATATTTAGGGAAATAAACCTTGTAATATTCCAAAGTTTATTAATAAAATTCCAACTTGACTCAACCTTGCTTTCATCAAATCTTAAGTCGGCTCCTGGAGCAGAGTTGGTAGTCAAAAAATACCTTAGGGAATCCATTCCATACTTGTTGGCTATATCAATCGGATCAACCCCGTTTCCATATGATTTGCTCATTTTGCGACCATCCGCAGCTCTAATCAAACCATGAATCAAGACATCCTTAAAAGGGTCTTTCCCAGTAAATTCAAGGCCTTGGAAAATCATTCTAGCTACCCAAAAGAAAATAATGTCATATCCTGTTACTAAGCAATCAGTTGGATAATACCGCTTAAAGTCGCTTGTTTCTTCTGGCCATCCAAGGGTACTAAATGGCCAAAGCGCAGAGGAAAACCAGGTATCAAGAACATCTTCATCTTGTTTCCACCCTTCTCCTGGGCATTCAGTTTGAACACTCACTTCGTTACCTTTATACCAAGCAGGTATTCGGTGCCCCCACCATAGCTGGCGAGAGATACACCAATCTTGAGTATCAGTCATCCAGTTAAAAAAGATTTTTTTGAATCTTTCAGGGTAAAAATTAACTTTTGTTTTTAAAGCTTCTTTTGATAGAGGCTCCATTTTTAAGAACCATTGTAATGACAACCGAGGTTCAACAACTACCCCCGTTCTTTCACTGTAACCTACTGAATTGGTATAAGGCTCAATTTTATCGACTAGAGATTTTTTTTCTAAATCAGCAATCAGTTTTTTTCTAGCCTCAAAACGGTCTAAATTCATATATTGAAATGCCATCTCATTCATCGTTCCATCCTCGTTCATGCAAAGAGGCATATTTAAATTGTGACGAACTCCAACTTCAAAGTCATTTGGATCATGAGCCGGTGTTACCTTTACGACTCCAGTCCCAAACTCTTTGTCGACATAATCATCAAAAATGATAGGAATCATAACATTGGTTCCCGGAATATAAACTGATTTACCGACAAGGTGCTGATATCTTTCATCCTCTGGATGCACCATTACCGCTTGATCAGCAAAGCAGGTCTCTGGTCTGGTAGTCGCCACTACTAAATATGATGATCCGTCCACAAATGGATAACGTAAGTAATACAAAAAACCTTCTGTTTCTTTATGTTCTACTTCAATATTCGAAAGAGCGGTTTTTGCTTGTGGATCCCAATTGATAATCCTGTTTCCACGGTATATCAAACCTTTATTATAAAGCGTAATAAATACATGGTTAACCGCTTTGTTTAGCCCTTGATCTAGGGTGAATCTTTCTTTTGAATAGTCAACTGAGATACCCTCAACCCTCCACTGTTCGTGAATTAATTTTTCATACTCTTCTTTCCATTTAAAAGCTCTTTCTAAAAATCCTTCTCTACCTAGAGAAAAACGATCAGTCCCTTCAGTTTTTAGTCTTTCCTCTATCTTAGCTTGGGTAGCAATACCAGCATGATCCATGCCTGGCAAAAAGAGTGCATCATACCCTTGCATCCTCTTTCTTCTAATTATAATATCTTGTAAAGTGTTATCCCAAGCATGACCCAAATGCAACTTACCAGTTACATTAGGTGGTGGAATGACTAAACAATAAGGCTTTTTTTCTTGTCCCTTTGCCTTGAAAAGATCATTTTCAATCCAAAAATCATAGATTGATGATTCAATTTCGCTTGGATTATATTTTGTTTTTAATTGACTCATTTCTTTCCCTCGTAATCTTTTTTTGTTAATATGTTGTATATTTGCTTATTAGAATATGTTTTATATTTTTCATCTGATACAGTCCTTAAATATCTAAATCCTAGTTTTTCAATTACTCTTTTACTTTGAGTATTAAAAGAAAAGTATCCACAGTAAATTCTTTTTATTAAAGGATCCTTAAATAGCTCATCAATAACTGCTCTTGCTGCCTCAACTGCTATTCCTTGCCCCCAATAGTCATCAGAGATTACATACCCCAATTCCTTTGCCTCATCATCCTCTAAATAAGGATGAATGCCGATTGTTCCAATCATCTTTTTATTTTCCTTATAGATAATGGCATACACTTCATCATTAATAATCATATCAGTTAATATGAACTCTGATTCTGCAAGGCTTAAATGTGGACTCCAACCAGCCATTGGTCCAATATTTGGTTTTTTTGCATAGTAGTTAAAATCTCTTAAATCCTCAATTTCGGGTTTTCTTAATAATAATCTTTTAGTTTCTATTGATTTCATTTAATCTCCTATAAAAAATCGCCCTTAAAAAAACTTAAGGACGAAAAATATCGCGGTACCACCTTACTTCTAGATGACTCTAGCACTTTAATAGCTGTAACGGGCATTCCCGGAAATAACTACTTTCTTCATCATTTCGACTCCAAGGCGACAATTACTAGTTTTCAATATGGTATTTCCACCAACTACCACTCTCTATATTTTACTTCTAGTAAAACTCCTCTTCCTCATCTGTAGGATTATTTTAACATATGTTAGATCATTATTCAACTAAGAGATTAGTGATTTCTGCAATTCCTTCCTTGGTTTCGCTAGAACAAACATAAAGCATTTTCGGATCATTTAGAACTGATTTAATTTCTTTTAACCTTTTTACTTGTTCGCTTCTTTTCACTTTATCTTTTTTGGTACATATTAAAATGACTTGATGATTAAAACTACTTAAATATTGATATACTTCTTGGTCTTCCTTTGTTGGGCCAACTTTAAAATCAATTAGCAAAAATATATATTTAAAAACCATTTTTTTGATAAAATTATCGATCATTGAAACAAACTCTTCTTTTTGTCCCTTGCTTCTTCTTGCGTAACCATAACCAGGAGCATCAACTAAGTAAATATTTTGGTTGATAAGATAATAGTTTAGTGTTATTGTCTTTCCAGGTGTTTGGGAAACCCGAGCTAGTGATTTTCGGTTTGTAACTGCATTAATAAAAGAGCTTTTACCAACATTACTTCTACCAAGTAATAAAACACTCTCTAAATCTATCAGTGCTTCCCGAAAATCAACGACGCTTTTGATGAATTCTGCTTTTTTAATCATTAAATCACCCTTTTATATATTACTTTATTTTTCTTTAAATAAAAAGAGTTTATGGCATAAACTCTTTTTTTATCTTATCTAAATGCGTTACTAAATACTTCTGAAACTAAAGATACTGGAATAATTGTTAACTCTTTTTTTACTTCATCTGGAATATCATCAATGTCTCTTTGATTTTCAAAAGGAATCAAAATTGTCTTTAATCCGCTTCTGTGAGCAGCAATTGATTTTTCTCTTAATCCTCCAATCGGCAACACTTCACCTCTTAAAGTGATCTCTCCTGTCATTCCAACATCTTTTTTAATATATTTTTGGCTTACTGCCGAATAGATTGCCGTGGCAATTGTAATACCAGCGGATGGTCCATCTTTAGGGATTGCTCCTTCAGGTACATGGACATGAAAGTCATTTTCTAAGAAAATAGTTGGGTCAATTCCAAAATTAACCGCATTCGCTTTGACATAGCTTAGTGCTGTCATCGCCGATTCTTTCATTACATCACCAAGTTTACCTGTTAATACAATACTACCTTTTCCCTTGTAGTAGGTTACTTCAACTGGCAATGTATCACCACCGAAGGCTGTATATGCCAAACCGGTAGCTGTCCCGATTCGATCTTTTAAGTCTGCTAGATTATGCATGAATTTTGGTTTCCCGATGTAATCTACAATGTTTTTTATATCGATGCTGACATTTTCTTTTCCTTCAATTAGAATTTCCTTAATGGCTTTTCTAATTAGAGAGCCTAAATATCTGGATAACTCACGAACTCCTGCCTCTCTAGTGTAGTGTTGAATTATGTAATAAATTGCTTCATCAGAGATTTTAAACTCTTTATTTGTTACTCCATGAGCTGCTAATTGCTTTGGAATTAAATGCCTAATTGCAATTTGAAACTTTTCATGTTCTGTATAAGAACTTAATTCAACAATTTCCATTCTATCTCTAAGAGGAGCTGGTACATTTTCTAAATAATTGGCAGTAGTGATAAAAAGAACTTGTGATAAGTCATACGGTTCTTCAAGATAATGGTCACTAAAACGAGCATTTTGTTCTGGATCTAAAACTTCAAGCATCGCAGATGCTGGATCTCCTTTATAATCTGATGACATCTTGTCAATTTCATCTAATAAGAAAACAGGATTTACTGTTCCGGCATCTTTCATACCTTTTAGTATTCTACCAGGCATAGCTCCAATATAAGTTCTTCTATGTCCCCTGATTTCTGACTCATCTTTTACTCCACCAAGTGATTGTTTGACAAATTTTCTTCCAAGAGCATCTGCAATTGAGATGGCCAATGAAGTTTTCCCTACTCCTGGAGGCCCAGCCAAACAAAGAATTGTTTGTGGATTCTTTTTAGTTTTTATTTTAACAGCTAAATACTCGATTATTCTTTCTTTAACATTTTCCAAACCATAGTGATTTTCATCTAGTTTATTTTTCACTTTTTTAAGATCATTAGAATCCTTGCTTGCTTTCTTCCATGGAAGATCTGTTAAAAAATCAAGATAAGTCTTAATAATTCCTGATTCTGCCATTTGAGATGGTGTTGATTGATATCTTTTTAGCTCGTTGATAGCTTTTTCTTCAATGTTTTTTGGCATCTTTGAGGTTTTGATTTTTTCTCTTAATTCTTCAATTTCCTCTTCTCTTTTTGCACGGTCTCCAAGCTCATTTTGAATAGCTCGCATCTTTTCTCTTAGGTAATACTCTTTTTGATTTTCATCAATCGCTTTTTTGACTTCTTCATTTATTTTTTGTTCAATATTAGAGATCATGTTTTGTTTTTCAATATCCTCTAAAATGAATTTCAAACGTTTATTAACATCCAATTCTTCAACATATCGATATTTAGTATTTTCAGGGACCTTTAGATTAAAAGCGATCAAATCTGCTAATTTATCTGAATCTAACCCCTTAGCAATCTTCTCATTTATTTGAGAATTATTATTCAAGACGAACTCGCCTTGTTCATTAATGGCATTTAAAACCATCTTTAAAAGAACAGCCTCTTCCTCAGAGTCTGACGAATATCCTTTTATCTCTTCATAATCCGCAGCAAAATAAGGATCGATCAATAAAAATTCGTTAACTTTAACTCTTGTTAAGTAATTAAACTTCACCTTATAAGTATCATTTGGCAATTTGATTTTCATAGAAATCTTCGCTAATAAACCAATCTTATGAATATCATCGATATTAGGTTCTTCAATATATGGATTCTTTTGTATCAAAACTAATACATATTGAGAAAAAGACTTTTCAGATTCCTCGATGGCTTTTAATGAAATTTTCCTTCCTACTTCGATCCTTGAATCATTATTTGGAAGGGGCGCCATACCTCTAACGACTACGCATGGTAAAGTTCTATATTGTGTGCTATATTCCATATAAATCTCCTTTCACCTCTTACGGCAAGTTTATTATAGCATCTGATTTAAAAATTTGCAAACAAAGTGTATGAGTGCCAATTTTTACATATATTCCCATTTTTCTTGCCTTAAAAACAATGACCGTATTCGTCATACGGTCATCTATTAATTATACTCTTTTAGCTGTTTCCTTTAATAGCTCAATCGCTTTATTAAAGTCTAATTCATGTTTAATGACATCTTTTGGCAGATATTGTTTAACTTCCTTGATGTCCATATTATAATTTTTAGCGATTTCTTCATACTTTTCTTCAAATTGAACATCTTCAAATTGGAAATTTTCAACTTTAGCGATTTCCTCAAGCACTAAGGTTTCTAATACTCTTTTGCCTGCTGCCTCTTCAATTTGCTTATCGAAGGTTTCTCTGTTTGAGCCAGTTAACTGTAAAAACATATCTAGCTCCATTCCATATTGTGAGGCTTGTTGAGTAACATTATTGGTCATTTGTTCTTTTTCTCTTTCAATCATTTCAAGAGGAACTTCGACTGTAGCATTTTTAGCTGCAAGTTCTACTAATGTATCTGCAACACGGTTACTTTCTGATTTTTTCTTTTCTGCCACTTTTTTGGCTTTAATATCTTCTTTTAGTGCATCTAGAGTTTCAATACCTTCTCTTTTTAAGGAGATAACCCATTCATCAGATAGAGTTGGTAAAGATTTCACCTTTAACTCATGTAATTTTACCTTAAAGACTACGCTTGCGCCTTTTAAATCTTCGGAATGATAATTCTTTGGAAATGTAACATTTAAGTCTCTTTCCTCACCTACTTTCATTCCTACCATTTGTTCTTCAAATCCAGGAATGAATTGATTAGATCCAATCTCTAACTCATAGTTTTCGGCCTTGCCGCCCTCAAATGGGACATTATCTTTGAAACCTTCAAAATCAAAAATAGCTAGATCACCGTTTTCTAGCGGTAACTTTTCATCTTTTGGAGTTACACTTGAATCACTCTTTAATAAGTTGTTTAGTTCTTCATCTACTTCTTTTTGAGTTACCTTAGTATTTTCTTTTTTAACTTCTAATCCCTTGTATTCGCCAAGAATTACTTCTGGCCTTAATGCTACTTCAAAAGCAAAAGTAAATGGTTTTCCTCTTTCAATCTTTTCGATTTCTAAGTCTACCACTTTTGGATTTGAGACTATTTCTATCGTCTCTAATTTTAATGCCTCGTCAAATTTATGTCCAAAAACATGATTTAAGGCTTCATCATATAATGATTCTACCCCATAATTTGTTTCATAAACGTTTCTTGGAACTTTACCTTTTCTAAAACCCTTTACTGTCACATCTTTTACCACATGTTCAAAAGCGTGGTCTAAACCATGCTCAAACTCTTCAGGGCTTACTTCAAAAGTTATTTTTGCACGACTTTTTTCTAATTTTTCTACTTTCATTATTTTCCTCCTCCACGAAAAAACCAAAGTTATTTTATCACAAATTAAAACTTTATTAAAGCGTTATGTAAAAATACCACTTTTACTCACAATAAATCAAAAATAGACAATTGTTTGTAACTATCTTTGTTATCAATTTTCTTAAGATAATTAAAAATCTCTTGGTTATCGCACATTATTCCTGCTTCAATGCATCTTTTTCTAAAATGTGCAGTTAGTTCCTTATTGTTTTTTGAATTACACTGATACATTAAACCATAGTTTTTGATATACTCATTCTTTAATGTTGGAAATAATTCATCCAGTTTCTCATAAAAATACTCTCTATTCCCATCCCTCAAGGTAAGACCTGCTCCAAAAAAGATGATTCCTTTTACTTTTGCTTCTATACAGTAATCGATAATCTTATCGATATTAAGGATAGTATCATTTAAAAAAGGTAATATCGGGCAAAACCATACAATCGTATCGATTCCTAATTCGGCAAATTGTTTTAAAACATCGACTCTTTTTTTTGTGCTAGCAACATTAGGCTCAATTTTTTTTGCTAGTTCTTCATCAAATGTAGTTAAAGTCATTTGGAGAATAAATCTTGTTTTTTTGCTTATTTTATCGATAATATCTAAATCCCTTAATATTAAGTCCGATTTAGTGAGAATAGAAATACCATGGTTAGTTTTATATACCATTTCCAATACACTTCTTGTTATTTTTAAGTCCGCCTCAGCGTTCATATAAGGATCGCTCATTGATCCAGTCCCAATCATTACTGGATTTCTCTTTCGATTAAGCTCCATCCTTAATATTTCAACTAAATCTTCTTTGACTTCAATATCCTCAAAGGGATGATCAAATTGATAACATTTGCTCCTTGAATCACAATAGATACATCCATGTGTAAATCCTCGATAAATGTTTAGATTGTTGGAACTCGATAATATTGACTTATACTTCTTTAGGTGCATCGTCTAGACTTTCTTCTTCCTCTTTTTCTTGGTTAACAATATTTATTTCATCTTGGCCTTCATTTGTTTCTGATTCCAAAGCAGCTTCCTCATCTATTGTTGGTTCTGCAACTTCTATAGTTTCCTTACTATGTGATAATTCAGTATTGATTTCTTTCAAATTATCTTTTTCTTTATCAATCACTTCATCTTCAACTTCTATAGTAGATAACTTAAGTTTCTTGATTACTTTAGATATTGCATTTATCTTTTTGACATATATTATATAGGCAAACTGAATAAAGTAATAAGCCATCGTCTTATTTAAAGTCCATCTATGATATTTTTTCTCGAACAACTCCTGTTCGGTACTTTTTTCGATCGCCTTGATTGCTTGTTCATGGGTTTCTTCTAATAAAATTAAACAATCATCTAACGATGTCTTTTGAAATCTCTGCCAGATTTTCATTTCTAGGGCATCAGCAATCTTCCAAGTATATCCTTTTGCCGGGATATCTGGCAAACGATCTTTCATACCTTCCTCATACCAACCCATTAAGTAATTTTGCCACCCAACAATTTGGGCACAAAGATCACGAATATTTTTATCCCTTTTATTGGTATTGATATCGTGATACCTAGATTCAGGAGGCAAGGAATTGATTATTCTTAAAAAAGCTTTATAACTTTCGTTAGCATTTTTAAGCAATTCCTCTTTTGTTTTTATTTTATTAATTTTCATAATACCTCACTAAAGATTGGTAAGACCATGATGTTTTTACCAGCAATTTCTTCTAATAATATAAATTTTTTCTTCTCGAAAAACTTTCTAGCTTGAATATAATCTGCTGTTGCAGGAATTTTTGTTTCAAGAATTTTATAGTCATTATTCTTGGCATATTGGTATGCTTCTTTTAATATGGCAGTACCAATTTTCTTATTTTGGTTCTCCTTAATTACTGCTGCTATACTTATTTCTAATACATAAAAATTATGTGAAAATAAGCTAATAAAACCAACCGCTTGTGGACCATCATAATAAGCAAACATCATGTTTTCCTCAGCAATATCTAATAATTCATTTATCTTTTCATCGCTATACTTAACATCCATTTTTTTTAATACTTCAAAACAGACTGTTCTTCTATCTAAACTGTAATTAATTCTTTTTATCATAAAGTGGAATATTATCCAAACTTCTCTTCTACTTTTTGGCCATAGTAGTAAATACCGAACATCCCTGGTCCTACTGAAGCTCCAATGGTTGGTCCTATCCAGTTGATGTAGACATCCTTAACCTTAACTTCTTCTAAGAGTACATTTTTGATATAGTTGGCATCATCAAGACAATCAGCATGAGCGATGAAAACTACTTGATTTGAAGGGTCGATGATTCGATCCTTTAATACTTTAATACATTCTTTAATTGAAGGCTTTCTTCCTCTTACTTTAGCAAAAGTGACGTTTTGTCCCTTTGCATCAGCATAAATTATCGGTTTGATATTAAAAAGGTTAGCCATGAAAGCAGCTGAGCCAGTTACTCTTCCAGCTCTTTTTAGATATGTAAGGCTTTCTACCGATCCAATCTGATTAATGTTTAGTTTGTTTTCTTCAACCCAAGCAGCAACTTCATCGATTGATTTGCCGGCTTCTCTTAATTGAGCAGCATAATAGACGATTAATCCTTCTCCAAGCGCTCCCCTAAGTGTATCAATGCAATATATTTTTGCATCTTTATGTTCTTCTAAAACCATCTCTCTAGCTATTCTGCTTGAGTTTATTGAACCAGATAAAGCAGATGATGTCGTTAATGATAACACATCATATCCTTCTTCGACATATTTTTTAAACTCTCTTGCATAAAGTTCTACATTAACTTGTGAGGTCTTAAAGACTACTCCATCACGCATCATGTTGTAGAAATCTTTCGGTTTAAAATTAGACCAATCTAGATCACACAAAACATCTGTTTTATCCAAATATGACATAAAAAGCGGAATATATTCTATATTATATTTTTCTCTTATATCTTTGCCTAAGTCAGAACACGAGTCTGTCAATATTACGTACTTTTTCATATTATACCTCCAGTGATTTTTGAATAAGATCCTTGGTAGTTTCAACTAATCTACCATCTACTAAGTCTTTAACTTGGAAAATTGCTGAGGTCACAGCCGATGAAGTCGCTGCTCCATGGACTTTTATAACAATTTTATTTATCCCAAGCAATGTAGCACCTCCATTAGAATTAAAATCAAGAAGTGCCATCATTTGACCAAAAGATTTTTTGATAAATGTTGGATCGGTGTTTAAAGGTAAGTTTTCATTTAAAGTCTTGCCTAGCAATTTCATGATCCCCACTGCTGCACCCTCGATGCTCTTTAATAAGACATTACCGATAAATCCGTCACATACTAATACATCATACTTTCCAGATAGTGCATCTCTGGCTTCCATGTTACCAACGAAGTTTATTGGCATATTTTTTAATATTTCAAAAGCAGCCTTTGTTTGCTCATTTCCTTTTTTGTCTTCGGTTCCAACAGAAATTAAAGCAACTCTTGGGTTTTCTATTTTCATTGTACTTTTCATGTAGCTAGACCCCATAATGGCAAACTGCCCTAACATTTCTGGTTTACAGTCAACATTTGCTCCACTATCTATTAAACAAACTCTTCCATCACCATTAAGGGTTGGTAGAATAGGAGCTAGTGCTGCTCTATCAATACCTTCAATACGTCCAATTTTCGTCATTCCACCAAATAAAACTGCTCCTGTATTACCGCTTGAAATCATCGCGTCGACCCCACTATCGCTTGCCAATAATTCAAGACTCTTAACTAATGAGGAATCTTTCTTTTGGCGAATTGCGGTTGTTGGTTGATCATCATTAGTGATTTCCTCACTGCAATCTAAAAGACTTATTCTTTTATCATTAACTAGCTCTCCTAATGCTTCTTCTATCTCTAGTTTTCTACCTGCAAAAACTAATTCTAATCCATCAATTAAATCTAAAGCCTTGATAGCTCCACTAACAAATTCACTAGCACTTTTGTCGCCGCCAAGTGTATCTATAATTACTTTCATTTTTTTCTCCTTTTGTTATAAAAAAATATTTTATTTTAAAAATATAATAATACCAGTTTTAATTATAACGATTAAACTTCTTACTGTCAAATAAAGTTACGGGTTTTTAATAAATAAAGGGCTTCATTTAATGAAGTCCTTTTAGCTTTGAAATCTATCCTTGGTACTATTAAATTATTGGTGTTCATCTAATAATCAAATAAGCAAATAATATTTAAGCAAGTTTTTTCAATTCTTCAATTCTTCTTGTGATTTCATCAGTCAGTTGTTCCGTATTTTGAAGATTAATGCACATGTTATCAGATAGATGGGTTGTAATCTTTGATCCGACTACTAAAACTCTTCTTTTATACCATTTTTCATATGGTTTCACATATATTGGAACAATCGGAACCTTTGATTTTAAAGATAACAAACTAACCCCCGATTTGAATCCTCCCATTTCTTCTCCTTTAACCCTTGTTCCTTCTGGAAAAATAGTTAATACCTCATTATTTTCTAAAACCTCCAATGAAGCATTAATAGCATCCATATCTAAGCTCTTACGATCAATAAAAATCATTCCAAAAATTCTCATCAAGGTAGCTGAACGCCCCTTTTTTCCAGCCAATTCTTTCTTTACTAAAAACCTGAGTCTTCGGCTAAAGAAAGCGTTTAGGATGATTAGCGAATCATCCCACGCATTATGGTTAGAAACTAATATCGTGCCTCCTGTAATTTTTCTTTTTTTATTGGTCTTATCCTCATAGATATATTTAGTTCTAAAAATTAATGAAAATACAATCAAAATTAAAAACTTGATAATATCATGCAAAAATGCTTCGAACTTACTTCTTTTTTTATTCATCTAGATCCTCTCCTCATTAACCATGATCTTATTTTTTCTGCCCAATAAAGATCGATCATCCATGATTTCTTTTAACTCACTCATCTTATTGAATAAGTATGTTGAGATATAATCAGCTTTACCTAAACTGTATGGATTTGATCCTTCCATATTTTCTGGATAGACCGGCTTACCGATAATGACTTTTTTTCTTTGATACCATTTATCTCTTTTAATAGCATAAACAGGAATGATTTTGGTATTAGTCGTCATTGATAGTACTGAAACTCCAGATCTAAACTGATTCAATACCCCAGTACTGTTAATATGTCCTTCTGGGAAAACAACAACAATCTCACCATTTTTTAAGGCATATCTCGCATTATTAATCGCTTCAATATCAAATCGACTACGATCAATGGGAATACCACCGAAACACCTTAAAAATAAGCCTGCTAGTTTATTTTTAGTCGCCTCTTTGGCAATTAAAAAACGTAACCTTCGCCCTTTAAAGACTAATAATAGTTGAACGACATCTATCCAACTTTGATGATTACAAATGACAATAGCTCCACCATTTATTTTCCTTTGTTGGATCTCTTTATCCTCATAATAATACTTTGGACGCAAAAAAAGATTCATCACCCATAGTTTGGTGACTTTAACATAATCATATACTAGTTTGTGTCTTCTTTTGTACTCCAGTTTATTCATGTGAACCTACTCTTATCAAGATATATACTATTTTTTTAGTTCTAGGATAAGCGAGTAATCATAGAGAATGTTTTGTTCTATATTTTTGCTGATATCAAGGTATATCATAATAGATTTGATATTATCGTTAGCATCATACTCTATCTTAATCGTATGTTTTTCTATAATTTGATATTTTTTTGTTAAAAAACTTATCTCTTCGCCTTTTATTTCATATGTTCCATCATAATTAAAAGCAACTTTATGAGAGCTAGAATCGTCTGCCCCCTTTGATCTAATGGACATCTTTTTGTTTGCATATAGATCTATCTCAAAATAGTCGAAAACTTCTTCTTTTACTGTTTCCACTTCATCAAGAAAAACACTTTTTAATCTATATGTTCCAGCAAAATTGGAATATTCGCTATTATTATCACATCCAAAAAGTGGAATAGCAAGTAAGAAAGTGATAATTAATAATAATTTTTTCATCTTAATTACTCTCTCCTTCTTCTAATATTTCATCTTTTTTAAAAATGATCTCATCAAAATCTTTCGGCAATTTAAAGGATGCAAAAAAGGCAACTAAGCAGAATCCAATAATAATATAGGTTGCTATATGAACGCCTAAAAACATATTGATAGTACTTGAATCCTCAGTCACTGATCTTAAAGAAATCGCCATCGAAATAAGACCATTTATCGGTTCAGCACCACTTGTTACTTCTTTAATCGAAAGCCACACTATACCAGTACTAATGCCTCCTACTATGGCATTAATTAAACCGTTTACCGCAAAGAACATTGATGAGTTGTTTTTGCCAGTTTTTTTCATATCGGAAGCGGCAATTTGAGAAACAACCATATAAGGGGAAGCGAAAAAAGCACCAATTCCATAACTTCCGATCGTTGACCCAATTAAGCCTAGGATAAATCTTATCTCCCATTTAGGAATCCATTTAACATAGGCAATCATAAAGAATACTACCGCAATAACAAAAGACAATATGGCAGTTTGGAAAGCCAATTTAAATCCTTTTTTCTTCATTATTTTTTGATATAAAATAAGTGTAAATGGTACTGGGGCAAAAGCCGCGGTATTAATAAGTGCAATTTGATAACCTTCTAGTCCCATGGCCCCATCAGCTAATACGTTTTGAGCAGCAAGGAATAATTGTAACCCAAAATAAAAGAGTGAAAAAACAATCATCCAAATCATAAATTTTTTATTTGAAAGAGTCTCAATAAATTGTGTCTTAATTTTAATCCTTTCCACTTTTTCTGTTTCAACTAGGTCGGTTCTTTCTTCTTTTATCATAAAAAGCGGAATTAGCATCGTAAGCATTAAAGGACTAGCCGCTAAACAAATAATTTGTATATTTATATCGTTTCCTATTAGTAGAGGAATTAAGGCATAAGCTATAGAATATGTAAATACATCAAATGTTGCCTTAAATAAAGAAAGTCTATTTCTCGATTTTTTAGTTTCTGTAATCTCTGAAAAGGTTGCATAAAAATTCACTAATGTCAAAGTATAAAAGATGAAATACAAAACCAAAACTATCCCAAACCATATAGTGTTTAATAAACTATTTGATTCTTTAGAAAGTGGAAAGCATAAACAGATAAAGAAAATAACAGTAGGAATAAAGCCCATTAAAATAGCGGGTCTTCTTCTTCCCCACTTTGTCCTTAGATTATCCGAAAAATTGGCTAGAGGCACATCTGCAATTCCATTAATTATCTGAGCAATCGTGACGATAACTGAAAAAATAGCGGTTATAACAATAGTTTGTCCAGTAAAAGTCCAAGCACTAAGTTTATCTGAACTGTATCCGGCAACACTTACAGCATCTAATAAATAAGCAGATGCCAGTATCATTAAGAGATTCGGTCCAAATCCAGAGAATGCATACAGTAATTCTTGTTTCTTTGAAGTTAATTTTCGCATTGTAATATAATCCCCTTTATTTCTTCTTAATTTCCACTTTTGATGATAGTAATGCTAATAACTCTTCCTTGTTTCCGTTTGTAAACCCTTGATTATCAATAATAAAAGCACTTTTTTTAGTAATAAATAGATAGATATTGTTTTGGTCTTTTTTGATGTTTACTATTTTATCATAATCATAATTTGTCGTACTCTTATTCCCTTTTGTCGATGATGTGACACTAAATCCCTCTTCATTAAAAAAATATTCTCTTTCAATATCTTGATTTATGTTTTTCCCAAAGGAAACGTACTTGATAATTCTAACAACTGCGACCATAAGAAAAACCATAACTCCAAATATTATAAAAAATATTTTATCAACACTAGAAATAAAGGGCATAATAATTAAAAGAACCGAAACCAATATTGTTCCGCCCCAAATTAAAAGAGTACCATATAATGTTTCCTTTTTGTTTAGTTGCCGATATTTTTTTAATGTATATATAGTTTTATTAGTAATCATGTTGACCTCTTATTTTAAAAGTTTTTGACTATTAGGGAGCTTATCATTTTCCAAGGGCTCATTAGACTTTGTAGTTCCTAGCAATTGTTGATAGCTCACCTTAGTCTCATAATCTAAAATCTCAGGTTCAATGATTTCAATAATTGGTTCAATGAAATTGATTTGGGTATTTCCAGATAATGCTTCAATGCAAGCCTTCATGCTTCCTACAAAAGCAACAACAACTGATGTATGATGCTTGAGATTTCTTACATCCGGTTCAAAAAAATCAAAACCTAAAGAGGCCTTTCTTTTTATTTTTATATTTAAAATAGCGAATATCCCTTCGCTTTTAACATATTGATTAGGATCACAAACTTGCAAGCTGATAGACTCTATTTCTTCATAATTAAATTGTCTTTTCTTTTTAAAGACTCTTTTTCTAGAAACAACCTCAAAAAAGGTAGTATATAAACTAATTGATTCCTTATTATTAACAAGGATTGTTTGAATTACTCGTGAATTTTCCATTGACCCTTTTACTCCTTTGTTTAAATTCATTATAACACTAAGTTATAAAAACAGTGAAATCAATATTTTTATGATTTGTCATGAATATTATGAAACTCAATTTTTTCAGATAGAAAGTTTTCAACTTCATTTAATATTTGAAAGAGAACCGCCCTTGTTTCAAATTCATCTCTTGTTTGCGGAAGAGGAGAGTTTTTAAACTGGGTCTTTAAATTTTCAAGCTCATCTTTCATAAAAGTTGCCATATTAGCTTTTCCAATGTTTTCTGATAACAAAGAAAAATAGTTTGCTATTATATATGAATTTTCATGAAACTCTTCGATATCATTTAGCATTTTTATAATATGAAGCAATGATTTAAACTGATTCTTTCGCATGATAGCGTAATCTATATTGTAGTGATCTTTATTTATTATTTCGTCATTATCAATTGATAAGAGCTCATCATAGATTTTATCCAAATTAATCTTTAATTCATCAATTTTAAGACTAGAATCATTTTTTTCATCCTCTTGGAGTCTATTCTTAATAATAACAATCGTTTCTCTTATTATTGAGTCAATATTAATTATTATATTCTTTTTTGACTCCTTAAAAAAAGTGTCAATAACATTTAATAATAAGGCCACTAATATAGCGATTAATACGATAAAAACTTCGTTTAAAATTAATGACCAGGATAGACTACCGTTAGTATAAAGATGAGTGACCAAAACAATTGATGGAACAATACCCTCAGGGACTTTTAGTAACCAAGAAATTAAGGCGAATATTAAAACAAATATAATATAAGCAGTAATATTATAACCGACTAAAAAAAACATCAAGGTCGAGAAAAAAATACCAAAGATTGCTGATAGAAACCTTTTTACTGCTGATACATAAGATTCCCTTTTTGAATAGTGTATCGAAAGAACTGCAATGACGCCACAGGTTAAATAATTATCAAGATTAAAAGCTCTTGCTATTAAGGTCCCACCCAAACATGCAAGAGCCATTTTAATTGATGTAATTAGAATTCTTCTAGTTTTTAGGGTCATTTTATTTACTCATCACTCATCGTTTTTTTTGCTTTATAATCCGAAATATCAATATTTAAGTTCAATTAAAAAGGACTCTCGTCCTTTTAAATACAGTAATTACCTTTATGGAAAATTTTGACTTCGGTTTGATCTTTTTTCTTACCGATAATTTCCATATCAGGTGAGCCAAACATAAAGTCAACATGGATTCCTGAAATATTACATCCTCTTTTTTCTAATTCCTCTTTTGATAAACTACTACCATCTTTTGTGTTAGTCGGATAGGCAGCACCTAATGCCATATGACATGATGCATTTTCATCAAATAGTGTATTATAAAATAATGTCTTAGAATTTGAAATCGGAGAATCATCAGGTATTAATGCTATCTCGCCAATTCTTGATGCTCCCTCATCATAGAAAAGAATATTCTTTAGGGTTTCCTTTTCTTTTTTTGCATCAAAATCTACTACTTTTCCATCTTCAAAAACCAAATAGAAATCCTCAATTAACTTACCTTGAAAATCTAGAGGCATTGTTGCTACAACTTTTCCGCTCACCTTAAATTTATGAGGCATCGTGAAGTTTTCTTCAGTTGGTAAATTAGGATTAAACCTAACACCAAAAGTAGAAACGTCCTCTCCACCAGCCCAAATGTGATCGTCTGCTAAACCGACAGTAATATCAGTGCCCAAATTATTTTTAAAATGAAGTGACTCAAAATTAAAATCAGTTAGTAATTTATTATATCTTGATAGTTTTTGATTGTGTTTATCCCAATTTGAAAAGCTATTTTCATCTACTCTGCAGGCTACTAAAATGCTTTCTAACAATCTATCAAATGCTTCTTCTTCGCTAAAGCCACTAAAAACTTTTTTTGCCCAAACCGGATTAGGATAACCAACAACTGTCCACTGTCCATGATTAGACATTAAATAATCCCGTCTCATTTTAAGTCTTTCATTTAGTGCCCTTGATGATATTTGGAGTCTTTTAGAGTCGACGTCACTATTTATGCCTAAAATTGGTGAGGTGATCGAAATAAAACAAGCCTTATTTTCACAAGCATATTCATTCATTCTTATGATATAGTCAGGAACATTCGCCAATTTTTCCTCACTTTTATGGATTAAGTGTTCTCTTGAAATGATCTCATCAGTAAAGTTTACAATTACTTCTCCTGCGCCAGCTAAGTATGCCTCTTTTGTTAAAAGTCTAGCAAATGGAGCAGAGTTGATTGATGATTGAATAAAGACGATTTGATCCTTTTGTACATTAACACCTTTTAAGATAACTAATTTTGCATATTCATTAAGTAAATAATCTCTATTCTTCATTATCCTCTTTTTCAACTTCTACTTTTTCTTTTTCTAAAGCTGCCTTTCTTTCATAGTAGTTCATATATCCTTCTTTTTGGTTATCACCTTGATCCCACTTCTTTTTAAAACTCACTAGAGTGGAAATTAAAGCAGCTAATCCTATTGCCAAAACTATAATTGGAATATAAAACCTTGTTCCATTTTCGATTACTGCGTTTATTATCAATAATGCCCCACCCAATATAAAACTAATTCCAAGCCATGAAAAACCCTTTTTTAGCTGAATCTCTTCCTTTTTTGTTGTAAATGCTTGAACTAATAAAGCAAGTCCAATTGCCCATAATATAACTGTTGCTGCCCAACTTAGATTAAAGCCTGTGAATGGTTTTATACCTGCAACTCCAAGCCCATAGAAAACACCAGATATAATTAAAGCTAATGCCACTGCTACTTTTGATAGTATTCTACTTACCATTTTTTTTCTCCTTTTTCTTAAGAATTACGCTTTCTGATAAAGCGGTAATTTTATCGTTGTTATCCAAAACGACAAACGAATTTCTCTTAAATTCCTTAATAAAACCAGTTATTCTGATATTTATGTATTTATCTCTAACTCCATCGGTTGTGATTTGATATCTACCCGGAGTAAAATCACTATCTTTTAAGACAGTATATTCGATTCCTCTTTGCAGATAATTATCACTACTCTGATTATCATCTTTCAAAGAATCTCTATTTTTCTTTTTTCTAATAGTGTAAATAACCAAAAATATTCCTAATAGAAAAACCAAAACTACCAGTATAACTAATACTATAATCAATTGTTCTTTTGTCATATTATCACCCGTTCTTACTTAATAAATAAACCCCAAATATTGTACCGATCAGTATTAAAATTGAAACTACAATAATTAACACTTTCAGTGCGGAAACTGGAACCTTGCCAGTGACTTTACCATTAAAACCGTTGATAAAAAAATTATATAGTTTTTTATGCCAATCAAAATGACCAACATAGATCGGAAGCAATAAGTACTTGTGTGTAATTTGCAGATAGGTAGTTGAAACTTTAAGAGAATCCACTGTATCGTAAGAGTATTTTGCTAAAATACCTCTTTTAATCTTCTCTCTAATAATCACATCTGCTTGTTTCCAACATTCGATGCCATCTTTTGCATATTGGTTTGCGCTATACCCAAAAAGATATTCTATTCGATAATTAAGTGAGTTATTAGAGTCAAAAGGACGGATTTTAGAAAGAGTATCCTGTGATATAGAAGAGGAAGCTTGAATCATAACCTCATCATATATACAACCAAATGAACCACTAATATTAAAATATCTAATTTTTCTTTCTGTTATTGTCTTTCCGTTTACGCGTCTTGTGACAGTATAGTATTTTCCTAATCTACCAGTATATGTTGAATCGGTATCCGCATCATAGGTAAAGGCTGGACTATATACACCCTTAATGTTTTCTGGCTTTGAACTATCCTTAAACTTGCGCGGTGCTAATATTTTTTTCTTTTTCCAAACTTTTACTTTTTCAGCTGCCTCATTCTTTGTGAGTTTAAAAGGAACAATTCCATTTGGTTTTTGACCTGATAACTCTTTAGTTTGAATCACGCTGCTTGTTCCACAGAAAGGACAAGTAATAGAGATTTCATTTTTTTGAATTATCTCTTCTGCCCCACAGTTGGTGCAGCGAGCAACATGAGTCTCATTCGACCAAGTTTCAAATTTTGCATCAACATTAAAAATTAGTTCTTCCGTCTTTTCTGCTGGTATTTCTTTTTGGAATCCACAATGCTCACAATAAAGCCCTTGGGTCTCCGGATTAAAAATCAAATTCGATCCACACTGAGGACATTTTGCGATATCTGTATCTTTTTGTTTGCGGTTAGCGTAGATGTTTTGTTCCTCCATTATAGTTTTTCACCACATTCTGGACAAAACTTGGCTCCTTCTGCGATATCTGCTCCACATTTTGGACATCTTCTCCTTAGTGACTCTCCACATTCTGGACAAAACTTAGCTCCCTCAGCAACACTTGCTTTGCATTTTGGACAAGTAGACCCAGTTGGCTTGCCACATTCTGGACAAAATTTAGAATTCTCTGATAATTGGGCTCCACAATGAGCACATTTTTTAATTCCTTTTTTACTTGATGCTTTTGAAGCTTGTTCAGCCATATTTCCAAGCTGACCACCCATATTAGCGCCAAAACCTAATCCTAGACCAGCACCCATCATTCCGCCAGCAGTTCCAGGGTTTTTTGCCGCTTCTTTCATTGCTTCAATTTGACCAACAACTAACTCAACATCGATATTAGATCTTCTAACACCCATTGCCGCATTTCTATCAAGAGCTTTTTCAACTTCTTCTGGAACTGAGAAGTTTTCAAAATTGAATTTAGTTAGTTCTAATCCTAATGATTTAAAATCAGGTTGTAATGTTTTTTCAATAACCTGACCCATCTCTAGGACATTAGCTGCCATATCTAATATAGGAATCTTAGATTCACCGACAGCATCTGTAAGTCCAGTTACGACCATGCTTCTTAAATAGTCAACAATATCTTTAGTTTGAAAAGATTTAATAGTACCCGATATTTCAGTCATAAAGACATATGGATCATCTATTCTAAATGAGTATGTTCCAAAAGCTCTTACTCTTAATGGTCCAAACTCTTCATCTCTTATCATGATAGGATTTTGAGTTCCCCATTTTTGATTTGGAAATTGTCTGGTGTTAACAAAATAAACATCATCCTTAAATGGACTTTCAAAACCATACTTCCAACTCATTAATTTCGTCAATAGAGGAATATTTTCGGTATCTAGCTTATAAAAACCTGGTAAAAAGACATCAGCCATCTTTCCCTTTGTTACGAAGATTGCCGCTTGACCCTCTCTTACTGTTAAGGCAGATCCTTTACTGATGAAGTCTTTCCTAATGTTGTATTCATACTTATACACTAAGGTATCTCTTGAATCGTCCTTCCATTCAATTACTTTTAATAATCCCATAACCTTCACCTCATTCGTTTTTTTATTTAGATTATATAAACAATTTTATATAATGTCAATTTAATGGTGCCAATCATGCTTGATCAAATAAAATATCCTTATGATTCAATTTAGCATGACATTAACACATAATTATTATACCATAATCTTTTTGTACTTTTAATATTCAATTTATATTAAATTGTGTAAGTTTATTTTAATAAAACCGCCATCAACGATAGCGGTATTTATATTTTTTTAAAATGTTACTTATTAACTTGTTTTTTCCTAAATGAAAGTTCTGATGAAATCATGTCTAATAGACTATATTTAGGAGTGAAACCAAGCAAACTTTTTGCCTTTTTAGTAGATGCAATCAATATAGCAGGGTCACCCTCTCTTCTACAATCAAGATTGTATTTGATTTCAGCAACTTTTTTTACCTCATTAATCACCTCTAAAACGGTGTATCCGGAACTAGAACCAAGATTGACGATCTCAGATTTATTTCCCTTGCTTAGGTAAAGCGCCCCCAAAACATGAGCGTATGCTAAATCAGAAACGTGAATATAATCTCTAACACATGTACCATCCTTAGTATCATAGTCACTACCGAAAATACTCAAAGGTCCTCTAAGTCCTAAAACGGATTCAATAGCCAATGGAATAAGATGAGTCGCAATATCTCTTTTATAACCTATTTTTAAAGATTCATCACTACCAGCAACATTAAAGTATCTAAAAATCATGTAATTCATGTTTTTTGCTTCACAAACCCATTTTATCATTCTCTCACAGGCAAGCTTTGTCTCTCCATATGGATTTATTGGAGCCGGAATATCCGTTTCTTCGCAGACACCTTTTGATGGTTCACCATACACTGCTGCCGTCGATGAGAAGACAAAACTCTTAACGCCATGGGCTGAGGCTGATTCAAGTAATACTCGTACCCCTTCCACATTATTATGATAGTACTCAAGCGGAACCTTAACCGATTCAGGAACGACTATCTTTGCAGCAAAGTGCATTACAACATCTATTCCACTCTCATTTTCAAAGACTCTATCAACATCATCCTTTACCCTAATGTCTCCATAGTAAAGTTTCGCTTTATCGTGGATAAATTCCTTATGACCTGTTGAAAAGTTATCAAGGATCACCACACTATGTCCAGCCTTTATTAGTTCATACTGAGTATGACTCCCAATATAGCCTGCTCCTCCTACAACTAGTACTTTCATATTTTTCTCCTTCATCTAAAAATATATTTTGATTACTTTTATTGGCGATTGTTTTTGGTAAATTTTAGTTTATTTTTGACCACCAAATAACGCATGATATTTTCTATATAATCATCTGATAAAATTGGTAATGTGGTAAAATCATAGTTTTCCTTTTCATCACCAAGGTCATTAATTTCAACCAATATATCAAGTGACTTAAAGTCGCCATGATCTGCTGCAAGATTTAAATACTTCAAGGCTAGATCGATTCTTCTTTTGGTTCCAAAGCCCAATAAGAAACACAAACCAACTTCTCTCATCCCTACCGCAAACGATAATGTAGCAGCGGCACTGAAATACTTGAAAGCCTGCTCTGCATCGATATTTGTACCAATCCCGTTTTTATACATTCTTCCGATTCTAACTAATTCATAACCACCAGGATTTTTAATATCCATCATGATTTTAAAAGCTGCTTCGTCATCTTTTGGAACTGCCTTTCCTATTTCATAGTATCTAGAAAGTAACCAAGCATCTTGCTGATAACCCTGATCATAGGCTTCCTTGACTAGTGAAAATCCTTTTTGGTATTCATGATTTGTATAGAATAAGTTTCCTAGATTGGACTTACCTCGTAAATTACCCATTTGGTCTGCTAACTCATAATACTTTTTAGCTTCTTTAAATTTTGACTTAATCAAGTTGCCAAAATCACCAGCATAAGCGTCTCCTAAAGCGATGATTGCATCTAGATTTTGATGTTTTAACGCTGCTTCCTTTAAATATTTAATCCCAAGTTTAACGTTTCTTGCTGTGCCCATTTCAAGAATATAACATAAACCCAAAATATAAGCCATATCGGTATTGCCATCGCCGTAGGCTTCTAGTGCATCAAAATAAACTGTCTCATCATAATCATCGATTCTTTTTTTATATATTTCGTATAGGTTTTGGTCAATCATTTTTGTTTTCCTCTTCAATTTCTACAAATATTATAGCATCAAGTGGCTTCATTTTAAAGTCAGCAATATATGCCTTTACGTTTATTTTTTCATCTATAAGTGGAGCTAACACTTCAGCGAACTCTTTTGGCAGATAACCAAATTTTATGCCTTCCTTACTGTGTATTGCGATGGCGTTTTTATCTTGCGGATTACTAGTCTCTCTTTTTAGGATTAATTCTGCCTCCATTCCTGGTAAATAGTCATCCCTAAGATAATGGAAAAAAACACCAGCAATTCTAGAAAAATACTTTCCTTCTTCTATTTTTAAATACTTATATTCATGCTTAAAATATTTAATTTTTTCGGCGATTAATTCAGTTATTATTTTATCTTTTTCATTTATTTTTGGTAAGTATTCATTATATGGTATCAAAGTTCCATTTTTATTCAAAGAATCAAAATCAATCATGTCGTTTTCATGTAAATACTTTAATTGCTTTAAAGAGTTCAAAAAAACATTATTGTAGATTGCTCTTGGAATTAAATCAGGAGCCTCTTTGCTTCTATTGAAAATCTCAGTCAATATAGCTCTTATTTCAAAAAAAGAAAAGTTGATGAATTCCTTATTCCTAATTGATTTATATACCTCTAGTTCTTTTTCTTTCGAATATGTTACTAACTCAAAAGGAAGAAAAAAGGAGACTTCATTTAGGTCATCTAGGAAGTTATTAAGCATCTCTGCGAAATAATAGTCTTCAAAAGGATCTATTCTGTTTCTTTTTACCTTGTAAGTGCATAAGATCTTTGGGAGGCTTGAATTTTTCTTTTCAAAATAGGGAATATATTGGTATATCTTTTCAAGCTTTTGCCTTGCTGATAATCCATCCATCGTTAGTCCTCCTAATTTATTGCTAAATAAATTATATCAAATAAAAGAAGGCTTAGCAATGATTGCTAAGCCAATAGTCTAGGAATTTTTAATCGAAATATATTTTTGATTTAATTTATCTACTAATGAACTGTTATATCTGAAAATCTCATCTTTGATGAAATCTACTTTTATATCATAAGCTTCTGGGTAGTCATATTCAGACATTACTAAATCGATGACGTCTTGCCTAACTGATGTATATCCCATGTCTGTTGAATTTAGTTCTTGGGCATCTTTGCTTAAAATAAAATTGATAAACTTATATGCTCCATCTTTATTTGATGCATTTTTTGGGATTGCCATTGCATCTACCCAAATATTAGTACCATCAACAGGTACATAATAGTCTAGGTTTTCATTCTCATACTCATCATCAGTCATAATGTAGATAGCGTTTCCTGAATAATCAACAGAAAGAGCATATTCTGAATTGTTACCTACTAAAAATTCATCTAGTGAAGCATCAACGGCAAACTTAGAATTACTGTTTTTAAAAACACTGGAAAGCCAAGATTCTGCTGCATTTAGCTGCTGATCAGTTGGATTATTTAAGGTACTATCAGTAATATTGTTATCTGCAAAGTGCTTTTTTAAAGCTATCATGAAAGCATCTCTTGATGAATCATACATGATTACTTTTTTTCCAGCAGTCATAGCATCAGTTAAAACTTCCCATCCTTTTCCTTCAATATCTGACATATCAATTTTATTTTTATTAACAACTATGCCGACGTTCCCCCAAAAATAAGGAGCTCCATATTTTAATAAATCAAATCCCCCTTGGGAAACAGAATCATCTGTTGCTAATTTATTAATGATTTTCTTTAATTCGACAGATAAATCGGTATCCTTATTAAATGAAGTTATTTTGGAATAGTCGATCTCCTCTAACAGTCCCTTTGCCTGCATCTCTTCTAGTGCATAGTCACTTGGAACGATTACATCAAATGAGTTTGAGGAATCCTCAACGGCTGAAATTGCATCCTCATTTGAATCAAAAGGCACTACATCTACTCTAATATTATATTCACTCTCAAATTCCGCTACAACATCTTCAGAGAGATATTCATTAGGTAAATATACCTTAATACTTTCCCTATTGTCGCAGGCAGTAATTGTAATCATAAATACTGCTGCCATAATTAAACTAAATATTTTTTTCATTCGGCAAATTCTCCTTTATTTTTCTTTTTAGATTTTAAAATGTCAAAAACGACTTTAATACCAATAAACATAACGATTAGTGTTGATAGTGCATTCATACTTTGTCTGTATTCTAAAGGTCTCTTACTCAAATACAAAAAAGTTGAGATATTTTGGATTGGAGTACCCATAGTTGCAAAATAAGAAATGGCAAAATCATCAAAGCTCATCGTAAAAGCGATTGAAGCTCCGGCAATCATCGCACCTTTAATTTGTGGTAATACCACTTTAAATAGCGCTTTTGTCGGAGTCGCTCCTAGGTCATAGGCGGCTTGTACAATGTTTGGATCAAGCTGCCTTACCTTTGGGTAAACAGTAATTACGACATATGGAATACTAAATGTAATATGTGATAGTAATAATGTCGCATATCCTCTTGGAATCATAAATGACCCAAATAAAAGGAATAATGATATTGCGGTAACAATTTCTGGATTCATAATCGGGATATTGTTAAGCTGCAAAAATGTATTTCTTGTTTTTCTTGTGAAATTGGCAAGAGAAACGGCAGCTAAGGTTCCAACAATTGTTGATATAATAGTAGATATAACTGCAATAATTATAGTTGTGAAGATGACACTTCTTAATGTAGAATTAGTAAATAATTCAACATACCATTTGAAACTAAAGCCAGACCAGTTTGTTAATCCCTTCCCTTGATTGAATGAAAATATCATTATCATAATAATTGGAATGTAGACAAATCCAAACACAATAACAATGAAGAGGTTTACTAATACGTTTCCTACTTTGTCACTCTTCATCCTGTCCACCTCCTTGCGTTTTCCGTTCAACTCTTCTCATCAGCAATACTAAGAGAATCATTAAAATTGAAAGTAATATAGAAATTGCCGCACCGTATCCATATCCTCCGTATAATTTTCTTTTAATTGATTCTTCTATCAACTGTCCAATCATCGCAGTATTAGTTCCAAAGAAGTTGGTACTCGTGAAAATAATCGATGTCATTGCGGGTAAAAATACCATTATTATCCCAGACATGACCCCTGATAAAGAAAGAGGAATAACGACCTTAAAAAACGTTTTAATCTTATTAGCTCCAAGGTCAGCGGCTGACTCATATAGATTATTATCAAATTTCGCTAAAACCGAATGAATCGGTAAAACCATAAAAGGTAAATATGCATAAACCATTGATGCAACAATAGCTACTCCTGATCCGGTAAAACTATTGCCAATAAATAATTCCATCGACTGTTTTAAAGCATGCAGCCTAATTAACATATTAATCCACATAGGAACAGTAATTAATGATAACAAGATAGCCTGGGTGGATTCTTTTTTTCTGGAAATGAAATATGCCAGGGGATACCCAATAACTAGTACGATTGCTGTTGCAATAAGAGAATAATAAAGTGAATTTAATAGTGGTTTTAAGAAAAAACCATCAGCAAAAATATTAACATAGTGATTGCCAGTAAATTGAATATCAAACCCATGATTACTTTCTGAATTAAATGAATTGAGTAATAAGATAAACATTGGTAAAACTATGAAAATAAAGAGCACTGCAAGATAAGGGATACTTAATAAAATATCAAATAACCTTTTTTTATTGCTTTTTTTCTTTTTTGGACTCACCATTGGAGTCAGTGGTAATCCTCTATTCATTACCATTTCTCCATAACATGAATATCTTCTGGATTAAAGTCAATATCTACCATAGTATCTTCTTTAACATAGTCAGTGGTGTGAATGGTATAAATTCTTGTTTTTGTTTTTATATCGATTTCATAATGGACACCTTTAAAGGCTACACTATCTACTACTCCAGAAATTTTTCCTTGTCCAAGAGGCATAATATCAATATCCTCAGGTCTAATGACGATATCTACTTCCTCATTTTTGCCAAATCCTTTATCGACGCATTGATATTTTATTCCGTCCATTTCTACTAAATAATCATCAAGCATAATACCTTCTAGGATATTTGATTCTCCGATAAAGTTTGCAACAAAGGTATTAATTGGTTCGTTATAAATATCTTCTGGGGTACCTATTTGTTGTATCTCGCCATTATTCATTACTACTATCTTATCACTCATCGTTAGGGCTTCTTCTTGATCATGTGTTACATAAATAAAGGTAATCCCTGAGTTTCTTTGTAATTCTTTTAGTTCATACTGCATTTCTTGACGAAGCTTTAGATCAAGAGCCGCTAGTGGCTCATCAAGCAATAGAACCTTAGGCTCATTAATTAATGCCCTTGCGATTGCTACTCTTTGCATTTGACCACCAGACAACTTATCAATTGATCTGTTCTCAAACCCTTCTAATCCAACTAGTTTTAAGTATTTTAGGACTCTTCTAGTAATTTCTTCTTCTTTTTTCTTTCTTGTGAGCATTGTTTCTTTTATTTCATCGATCTCTGCCCAAACAGCATCTATCTTTGCTTCTTTTTCAGCATATTCTTGATCATCATCAATTTTTGATAATTCATTTTTTAAAGTCTCTATCTTCTTTTTTAAGCTCTTAATTCGTTGTTTTTTAAAGGTATTTCCTTCTTTTAAAGCATTAACCTCAAGCTTCATTTCTTTACGTAATGCTTTTTTCTCTTTTTCATCTTGTGTTTCTTCTACCAACCGGTCATATCTTTCTTGAATAGTAATAATTTTTTCGATAACATCAGAAGCTGATTCTTTTTTTACTCTTAATCCAAAAGCAACATTTTCAAAAACGTTCAAATGAGGAAAGAGGGCATATCTTTGAAATACAGTATTTGTTGGCCTTTTATGAGGTGGAACACCCAAAATACTGACATTATTGAAAAGGACCTCGCCTGTACTTGGTTCCAAAAATCCTCCGATTATTCTTAAAGTGGTCGTTTTCCCACAACCAGAAGGACCTAAAAAAGTGACAAATTCATTTTCCTCTATTTCTAAGTCGACTCCTCTTAGAACAACTTGCCCATTAAATTCTTTTGTCACGTCCTTTAATTCAATTAGTGCTGGCATAGGTACCTCCTTGTAAAGTTTACTTCCAATTATTTTGTTTGTTTGTTTACATTTATTTTGTTTAGTATATTTAAACTTTTTGTTAAACTAAAATAAACATAACAAATATATTATATGCAAAAAAGTGAATATGTCAACATTTTTTTAAAAGAAAAAAAGAAGCAACAAAAGATCGCTTCTTTACTGTATTTTAAATAATAAATTATTTACTGGTAAAATTTTTATGGGTTCTAATCGAGATATTTTCACGCTCAATTGTTATCAACTCTTTTAGTTCCCGATTTAAATCTTTCATTCTTAATAATGCGACAAGTTCGCTAGAATATCTAGTTCCAGCTTCTGCCTCGAACTCATCTAATAGAGAATCTAATGTTTTCCCCTTCGCATAGGGCCTTCCAATAGTGTCGGTTCCGGCATCGATGGCATCCGAGATACTAATGATATCAATAATTGGTTTTGTAAGTAAATTATCAATACTCTTATTTTTAGGATATCCGTTAGTCCCGTCATACCAAATATGGTGATACAAAGAAGCTTCTATATACTTTTCATCTATTTTAGCTTTCTTTAAAAGAGCATATCCTCTTTCTGGGTGGCTTTTGATGATATTGAATTCTCTTTCAGTTAATTTTCTGCCAAAATTTCCTATATAATCCAGACAATAAAACTTTCCAACATCATGAAGCAAGCTAGCATTATAAGTTATATCCACAAGACGATGAGAATAAGAAAAAACATCTTTAACTGAGTTAATCCCTTGCATGCCAACAAAATAATTAGGAATTTCATTGATGGCGTATTTTAAAATAGTTAATGCAATGTTGGCTACCATGGTTATATGTACATAGGTAGGAAAATGACAATATACTGTTAGTTCTAAAATAAGTTTAAATGCCTCTTTTTCATCTATTTTATCGGCAACAATATTGATAAAAGACTCAATATCACGAGATATTTGACGTTCTTGATTTGAAAAAGGCATTTCAGAAATATAATTTTTAACTCTTTTTATAGTCTCATTTATCAATTTATGGGCTTTTGGTTTATCTGCCATTTTATCCAAAAATCTAATATAAAAAGCACTAATTTGGATTGTTCTAGTTCTAGATTCAAATGAATAGCGATCCTCAGGAAGAGGATATGTTAGTAATTCAGTTTTTTCCAATAATTCTTTTAATGAAAGTTCCTTGGCATAATATTTAGCAGCATAATAATAAAATTGGCATATTCCTTCTACTGGTAATGAGGTATCCTTTACTAATGTCCTCGCATGATTGTATACCTCATTTGCACAATCTAATACGTAATCCACATACTTTTTTTCAATTCCCTGATCATAAATATCTGTAGAGATGATATCTAAGGTGTTATTTTTCATCAAAAATATCCACCTATAGAAAGGGAAATCAAGGTCATTCATTTGAACTCTCTCATCCATCCAAAAGTTATATATCTCTTCTGATACCAAAAAAATATCTTGATAATTGGAAAAATCTGTCAAGCAATATGTTACATAAATGTTCGCATAAGCCCTATTAAATAGACTTCTACTCTCTCGCTTTAAATCAAAATAATCGTCTTTAAAAGCCTTAACTAGACAAAATGTCTCTCGTGCTTCTTCTAAATAAAGCTCACTATCTAAATAAAGCAAGATTGTTCCCTTATAATATGCTTCTTGAACAATATAATCCTTATTCTTTTTTTGATATGCATAATCTAACAAAAGTTCATGGATTATAAAGGCAATGGCGGTATCTTTTTGATTTAATAGCAGGGCAAGTCTATTAGCGAAACCTTGTAGGTTTTTAAAGACTTCATCATTTATTTCATCTTTATTTTTTTTATAGTAGTAAACTGTATCATTCAATATGGTTTCATTTTCTTCAAAAAGGCTCCTCTGTAAGGTAGCTATCGAAACCATCTCCCCAAGGATTTCTTGATTAATCAAACCCTGTTTCAAATAAGCATCCTTTAAGGTGCTCAGTTTGTTTTGGTTTTCGATGTACTTATCAAATAATCCTTTTAGATCCATAATTTATTATACTCTCTATAAAAATATTATTTCAACATTTTCGCACTCATTTTTAAAAGCGATCGATAAATAGTAAGTATCTATTTTTTTGCATAATATCTTAGTATCATTTATACTAAACAAGTCAAACGAATCACTTGATAAATAAATAGTTTCAAGCTGATTTAATTCACTTGTAAGGCCAATACCTAGCATTTTAAGATAACTTTCTTTAATGGTCCAAATCTTAGTAATGTAGGCTGCTTTATCAGGGTCTTTCTTATAGCACTCTAATTCTAGATTTGTAAGTATTTTCTTTGCAAGCATTGTATGTTTATCGTTAATGATTTCAATATCAATTCCCACTTCTTGATTAGCAATAGCAATAGCATAATTATTACCACTATGTGATAAATTGTAATAAATATTCTTATTTTTCAAAAATGGCTTATTATTGTTTTTAATCTCGATTTCTAGAGGAAGATCAACCTTGAAACCACTTGAAACTAATGCCTTAATCAATAGTTTTTCACCATTGATTAGTTCTTCTATCCGTTTTTCACTAGTAGTTTTATTAATGATATTTTTTTTGTATAGACTAAGAGGATAATCTTCTTCTATAATTTTATCGGTTATATATATTAATGCCATTAACCTAACCTCTTTTTTACCTCATTAATGAATAGTTCCTCTTGAAAACTAAATTTGATCCCAAAAATACAAGAAATGCAAAAATGCTCACAATTATTATGGATGAAATCATAACTATTACTTCCAATTTTTTCTAATGCATTTTTATATATAGTTTGTTCATCAAAAGCATATTTAAGTTCAAGTTCACTATATTTTCTGACCTCTAAAACTCCAGCTTGCAGAAACTCAGATAATGTTGATCTTTGTACATTAATATTTCTTGGATTTGCTATTTCATAAGTTGTTCCTAGGCCAAACTGGATTACTTCATCATCAGAAAAATACAAACCATGATGATAATACCCATCTTTTTTAACCCTAATGTGGTTTGAAAAAAGGGGAACTGATTGTTCCCACTTTTCTTCCCAGGTAGATATTATTTCTTTATTTAGTAGTTTTCTTGATGACATCTACTATATCACCTACCGTTTTACATTCTGAAACATCGTTTGTTGAAAGTTGGATACCAAACTCTTCTTCGATTGCAATACCCATCATTAACATAGTGATACTATTAACACCTAAATCTTGAAATAAATCGGTTTTTTCATTAATCGTTTTCAAATCAAAATCATCGCCCATGATCCGACCAAATAAGTTTATTAACTTGTCATATACTATCATCGTTCATTAACCTCTTAATATTTTCATTGCCGGACTACGCTTGAAATCTTCAGTTCTAATTGTTACTTTTGAAATACCTAAGTATGATTCGTTAGTAGCATTAATTTTGTCGATTTCCGCTTTTGCTGCTTGATAAACATCTTCAATACCCATCGCCTTAACAACTGGATCATTTGGTAATATCTCTACTTCTAGAGAAATTGATCCAACTTCATTCTTATATGATCTAACTAAACAATCCTTAACAAACGGAATTGAATTCACTTCTGCTTCTAATTCCTCAGGAGCTACTTTTTCTCCACTTTGTAAAACGATTAGATTATCAGCTCTTCCTACGATATATAAATATCCATCTTCATCTATTTTTCCTAAATCTCCGGTATAAAACCAACCGTCTTTAAATGAGGCAGAATTAATTTCTGGATCATTGTAATATCCAGGAGTGATATGATCACCACGAAGTAAAATAACTCCGTTTTCGTCAAGCTTAACTTGTTGTTTTGGATATGGAATACCAACTGAAAACTCTTTTTCTGGAATTCTTAAAACTGATAGGTTACCACTCACTAGGTTTGAAGACTCAGTTAGCCCATAACCGCCAAATAATGAGACTTGAAATTCATTATATTTTTTCGATAATCTAGGATGAACTGGTGCTCCACCAGCGATGATAACTCTTAAATTAGGAATTAGTTTTTCTTTTCCAATCATCTTAGCTAAACCATGAAGCATTTCAGCTAATGCCGGAACTAAAATCATGTAGGTTGGTTTGGCAACCTGTAAGTCACTGACCATATCTTTTGGATTTAAGCAGCAATACAATAAAGAACCAGTATATAGTGGTGTTAATCCACTTCTTATTAAACCAAACACATGTGTAAAAGGCATAAGATTTAAATATCTTTGATAATATGATTCACCATCTGAATAAGTCCCATTTAAGGTACCTCTCATGTAGTTTCCATGAGTTAATTGAACTCCCTTTGGAGCCTTTGTAGTACCACCAGTAAACATAATAGCTGCTAAAGTATCCTTATTTAGATCATCAGCTGCATTATATGGCTCTTGCATAGTTCCTAGTTCCTTCTTGAAAACTCTAACACCTGAAACATTAGAGGCAACTGTTTCATAAAACATTTCATTAGTAATATAAAATTTTACATCCATTTTTTTACATAAACCACCTAAACGATCACCAGGTGTTTGCATTGGCACTAAAACTGCTACAGCACCATATGATGCAATCGCTAAAAATAAGCGCATAAAATCATATTCATTTAACATATGAATTGCTACATGATCTCCTTTTTTTACCCCAATTGTATTTAAGAAGCCTCTTGTTCTAGCAACTTCATCTAATAATTCATCATACGTTTTAAGACCCATTACTGATTGTATTGCTGGTCTATCTTTATAGACACTAATATAATCTAAGAAATCTTTGAAAGTTGAAAGTTCTTTCATTAACTCTACTTCCTCAGGAAGCATTAATTTAGTCCAATACTCTCTTTTTACTTCATCACTTAATTTCATAAAAATCTCCTTTTGCTTTCTTCTTTTTTTTGGTTTATCCATTTCCAAGCAAAAAACTCATTTAGTTACTTAATATGTATTCTTTTGTTATTGGCTCGAATTTTAAACCTACATTATTATATTACTTTGTAATATATAAAAAGTCAACCAGAGAAACTAGTTGACTTTTATATTAGTATTGATAATTCTTTGCTTGACTTGAAAATAACTTATAATAAAGACTGTTTGTTTTTTTCATTAAGTTACTGTGTTTATCAAAATCGACTACTCTACCATCATCAATTACTAGCACTTTATCGCAAAAAACTGAAGAACTCATGCGATGAGAAATATAAATAGCCGTTTTATCTAACACTAGATTATTAAAGTTTTGATATATTTCCGCTTCAGCTATTGGATCTAGCGCGGAGGTTGGTTCATCTAATGCTATGAAAGAGGAATCTTTATATAACGCTCTTGCGATTGCTATTTTTTGCTCTTCTCCCCCAGATAGATTGATTCCATCTTCACTAAATGCCTTTGATACATTTGAATCTATCCCATTTTCTAATGATTTTATTTTCTTGCTTAGGCTTATTTCCTCTATAACTTCCATCGCTTTTTCCTTGTCATCTAGATTGCCAGCTATGTTTTCAAAAATTGAATATGCAAACAATTTATAATCTTGAAAAACTGCTGAAATTGCTTCAAAATAACTTTTTAACTGATATTTATTGATATCTATACCATTTATTAGAATGCACCCTTCTAAGACGGGATATAATCTCATAAGTAGCTTGACCATCGTTGTTTTACCTGACCCATTTAGTCCAACCATGCTAATTTTTTCTTTATTGTTTATTTTAAACGATACATTTTTTAGAATATAAATATCAGTATTTGGATATTTAAACGAAACGTCAGAAAATTCGATTGTCTTGATATCCTTTAATATAATATCGCCTTCATCAAGCTTTGATTTTAAGTCTAGAAGTTCTAGTAATGGTTCAAGATAAAAAATTGATGACTTTAGTTCGATAATTGTGTCAAAAAGTGTATTGGCAGTCTTTGATAATTGAGCTGCGGTACCAATATATAAACTAAAATTTCCGATGCTGATTCGATTTGATATACTTCTAATGGCAATTAAAGCGTATGTAACTCCAGTTTGAAGATAATTGATAATGCTTAATGCCACTCCCATCATAAGATATTTCTTGTTTACCTTTTTGATCTCTTTTACGATATCTTTTTGATGATCAATATATTTATCGACCATTAAACTTCCGATATTTGAAAGTCGGAATTCCTTTCCCTTTTTGTCATCCAAGATAGTACGAACATGATATCCCAACTTCCTATTGATAGGAATCAGTTTTTGTCTAAAATTAAATTGTGTTTTCATAGATGCAAAATTAACTAGTACAGTTAAACCAATTGAGGCAATTATCACTGTTAATATTATCCAATCAAACGAAATAATAATTGCTGCAAATGAAGCAATTGAAAATATCGCCGTTACAAAGTTTGCAATAGAATATAATATCGAATAAATAACCCCAAAATTATTAATAGCAAAAAAGGCTCTTTCTTTTAAATCTAGGTATTTTGGATCTTCTAAATAATGATATGGCAAACTCATCAGTTTTTCAGCAAGAATCATTTGGACTTTACTATCTAATTTGTTTCTTGATACATCAATTAGTTTATCAAACAACCTGACAAGGAAATTAATCAATAAGTTTATTAGAACCACGATCGCCACTAGATATATTGTTTTAAATAGCTCTCCAACTAACAATGCATCCACAATAAACTTGACAGAATAAACATTATATACGGTAAGTGATGCTGCAACCAAGGAACTTAGGAGCATGTATAAGAAGAATTTTTTCTCGATTCTAAAACAAAGACTAACGAATTTAAATAGTTTCTTCATAAAAAACCTCCTCTTGGTAATATTTCCCTTGAGTTATAAATAAATCATAATATGTTCCCTTTAATGCCATCAGCTCATCATGTGAACCGTATTCTTTAACTCCTCCATCTTCAAATAAGGCAATTTTGTCACAAAATTTCGTGCTTGTTAAACGGTGAGATATATAAATTGATGTTTTTTTATCAACTAGACTATCAAAATTTTTATAAATATCCGCCTCAGCTAGGGCATCAAGAGCGGCGGTTGGTTCATCTAGTATAATCGCATTACCATTTTTATATAAAGCTCTTGCAATCGCTAATTTTTGGATTTCTCCACCTGATAGTTCAACACCGGTTTCATCGATGACTTTCAACAACTGATGATCATACTTATTTGGAAGGCTTTCAATCTTTTCTTTTAGGCCAACTTTTTCTAGGCACTCAATTCCCTTTTTAAAAGCTTCTTTTGACTTATCATTTCCAATGACGTTTTCTAATACACTTGCGGCATATAAATGAGTATCTTGGAAAACAACGCTAAACATTTTTCGATATTCAGGTGGTGAGAATTCTTTTAAATTAATTCCATTGATAAAAATATCGCCCTCTTCTAGATTAAATAACCCAGTAAGAAGTTTGACAAATGTTGTTTTTCCACAGCCATTTAGTCCAACAATCGCCAACTTTTCATTTTTTTTAATCATGAAATTGAAATCTTTTAAAATGTATTTATCGGTTTTTGGATATTTAAAACTGACATTCCTAAACTCAATTTCTAGGTCATCGCTAAGTGCTTCTTTATTATTTGTTTTTCTGGTTAATTCATCAGAGTCAATAAAACTATAATAATCCTTTGTATATCTAACGTCATTAGATAAATCGGCAATTGTCCTAAAAATCTCTCTTAAACTTGTACTTAAAGAAATGATAGCAGGAATATACATCGCTACATCTGCAGCAGAGATCAATCCATCATAGAAGCTTTTAATAACGAAAAAATAAGCGATTGAATCTTGAAGCAATAGTCCTAGTAAAGATAATAATCCGTAACTAAATCTCTTATTGGCAATATCTTTGACAACAGTTATGTAACTTTCTATTCTCTTACCTGTCTTATTTTTTAATTTTTCTTTTAAATCGTAAATTCTTATGTCTTTCCCATAACTAAAGTCACTTGTTACACCTATGAAGTAATCGAGTTTTCTCATTTCTTTAGAAAGCTGATCTCTTTTTTTAAAACGGTATCTATTAATTAATACGGTTGAGAGAATCCCAAGCCCAGCTCCTAAAAGACATCCAAAGATAACCAATATATTAAAGAAACCTAACAATAAAAAGGTCAATATTGATGTTATCAGAAGTGGCAAGATGGCATAGACATGCCTAAATGCCCCCTCGTAACCATCGTTATCATTGCTTAATGACCTAGTATAGGTATTAAACTTGTCATTAAACTCACTATCTTCTAAATTAGAAAAATCAATGTCCATATATTTTTTATATACTTTTTCAAACTCTCCTAATCTAACATCAACCCAAATAGGCTCCAGTTTATTCCTGCATATTATTGATATAATCGATAAGAAAAGTGAAATGGATGTTAATATAATGATTCTAATTATCACTTCATTTTGAGTTGAAGATTCAATCATGTTAATAATCATCCTCGGCATTATCACTGCGATAATTGGTAATATTCCTGCCGATATCATATTTGCAAGATAGTAAAATGGAACTAAGAACTTACTTGATTTAATCAATGTTGCAAATTGTCTTTTTAGTGTTTTCATTTTGATCCCCTTTTTTTTGATAGTATATGATAGTTTTTCATGAAAGCCTATCAAGTATTGCTTTAGTTACTCAATCACTATTTTAACGAGTGTTCCATCTGCTGTTTTAATATTGACTAATTCTCCTATCGCACCTTCATCTACCATTTTGATGATATCATCAATATTAATGTTAATATCTTGATCAGACATTTGTTTATCTAGATTCATTGTTTTTAGTAATTTAGCAAACTCAATCGGAATTTGAATATTGACATTATCACCATCAGTGGAGTTCACTATTATCTTAATCATTTTTCTCTTTGGTGCTTTTTTTTCTTTGATAAGAGTGATATCCGTAGATCCTTGATTTTCATCTTCTTTTTTACTTTCATCCACTGCACGAAGAAGTTTTTCCGCCTCTTCTGGAGTGATTTCCTTTGCTTGCAGTAATTCTAAGATCATCATTCTTTCGCTTTTCATAATTTTCTCCTTTTTATTTATTTTTCTTTAGTATTTCCACCGCTTCTTCCAGTGAAATTAACTTATTTTTAAGCAAATCATAAACATCAAGACTATCTCTATTGATTGGCTCCTCTACTTGATCTTCTATTTGGTACCCAAGGCTTATTATCACATCATCTAAATATTTTTTAACTGTCGGATAACTAACATTAAGATCTTTTTCAACTGCCTTTATTGAACCCTTATTTTTTAAGAATAGTTCGACAAAGAAAAGTTGAGCATCCGTCAAATAGTCAAATTTTGATAAACGGAAACTTCCTTCTATTTTTGTATTGCAATGATCACACTGCAGTACCTTTACTTCCATGTCCCCATTACATATTGGGCATTTTGAGATTACTTTATGGTTTTTCATTATTTCCTCCTATATAGTTTTTATCTTAACTGTGACTCCATCATCAGTCTTTAAGTTTAGTAAAATATCTTTTGATCTAAGAATATCTTTTAAGTCTTTTTTACTTAAGTTAGAATTCTTCAAGTGTTTATCTTTAATAAAAAGAGTAATCAAGAATATCGGTATTGGTAATAAAAACACAAAACCAAGAAACCTATCTACTCCTCTTGATTCTTTTGTTTTAATTCTTAATTTGATAAAATGAGATCTCTTTTCTCTTTTTCTTGAGTTGTTATTATAGATCATTTCATATGCTCTATTAATATCAATCTTGTTTTTTTCGACTTTCTTTAATATTTTATTTAGTTTTCGATCTTTTTTCGTTTTTTTCACGCTATACCTTAATTTTTTTAATTTTCAAATTGATTTTATTAATTATATGATTTGATTATAGCTGTGATTTTCAATATTGTCAACAATTATTTTTATTTTTTAATTAATTTTTTTAATTTCTTATTTTTAAACATGAAAAAAGACGAATCTAATCCGTCCATAATAATTCTTGATAATTAATTTATATTTTTAGGTTTGCTAAAGCGTCATCAATTTCACTTTTTGATAACTCGCTAGCAAGTGCGACAATCAAAAAATAAAATGCATATTCTAAATTACTTTTTCTTTTTACAGAAGAAATGGCATACATCACTGCCCATAGTAGATTGCTCTTAATGATGTCTGTTTCCTTTTTGGCTTCTCTTAATAATTGGTTGCTCTCTCTTTTTAGATCTTTTAGCGATGCCTTCTTATTTTGATAGCGGCTTAATATATTTAGTCTATCAATTATCCCGTTATAACTCAACTCTAGATGACTGATTAGCTGTAAGGATACATTTTTGACTTTATAAAGAAGGTTTAGATTTCCTTCTTTTACAATAAGATCACTAACAAAAGCTTTATATTCTTTTTTAACTACTTTTAAAGTCATATCTAAATTCTCCTTTCAAGTGAAGTTTTTCTTTTTTCTGATAAATTATTGGAAGCATATATTAAAAGCTTAGCATCACCAATTATCGATAGATATTTCCTTGATCTTGTAATCGCCGTATATATTAATTCTTTTTTTAGCATGAATCGATATCCTGGTTCAATCGGCATAATAACAAACATGTATTCGCTACCTTGGGATTTATGAATACTAATCGCGTATGCTAAATTCAATTCCTCTAAATCACTTTTTAGATATTGAATCTTCTTGTTGTCAAAGTTTACAATCATATACTTATCATCATCCTTGTTATATGATATTTCCTCAACAAATCCAATATCTCCATTCATGATCTGTCTTTTTGGATCATTAACTAACTGGATAACTTTATCACCAACATAATATTCTTTTTCTCCATATGTCATTTTATCACTTTTTTTATCAATAAAATGATTTTGTAAAGTTTGATTTATTTTATCGATCCCAGTTAAGCCTTTGTATTGGGGAATTAGGATTTGAATATCTTCATAGATATTAAACCCTAAATCAATGGCTTCTATGACAAGCTTATTAATATATGAGGCCATGTCATTACTTTTTACACTTGATATGAATAACTCATCGTTTGAGGAAAGGTCCGAATATGAGAGGAGTTGGTTATTTACCTTATATGAGAGTTCGATAATCTTAGAATCGTTAGATTGCCTATGGATAACCGATAGTTTGATAGTAGGTATCTTATTAGAATTAATTAAATCTAGTAAAATTTGTCCTGGTCCTACTGATGGCAATTGATCAACGTCGCCAACAATAACTATTTTAGCGGTTGGTTTAATAGCCTCAAATAATTTGTTTGCTAAATAGATGTCAACCATCGAAAATTCATCAACAATAATTAAATCGTGGGGAAGTCTATTATCATTATCATATTTAAAGGTTCCATCAAAACTATAGCCTAATAAGCTATGAATAGTTCTTGCCTCCAAGTCTAATACCTCTTTCATTCTTTTGGCTGCTCTGCCAGTTGGAGCTGCTAATGCCACTTTTGAGGTAATATGATCATCTTTTATATTCAGTTTAAGACTTATACAAAAAACTTCTAAAAGAAGGGAAATAATGGTTGTTTTACCAGTTCCTGGTCCACCTGTGATAATTGAGATATTATTATTCATTGCGGTTGAAATGGCTTCTTTTTGTTGATCTGTATACTTAATTAAAGTTTTCTTTTCAATTAGTTCAATTAATCCTAAATAATCATCGTTAGCTTCCTGATTACACCCTATAATTTCTTTAATCTTATTTGCGATGGATATTTCCATATTATATAGATTAGCTAAATAATAACGATCTTCTTCTAGTACTATTTTTCTTTTTTCAATTAAAAGCAGCAAATAGTTTTCTAGGCCTACATCTAGTCTTAAATTTCTTTTAGTATAGTTAATTAAATCATCTTTAAAGACATAAGTATTTCCCTCACTATTACACATCATATTTAGCGTATACATTATTGCGGCCTCTAATCTTCTTGGATCGTCTTCTAAAATCCCAATTTTTAAGGCAATTTCATCGGCTTTAATGAATCCTATCCCATCGATATCATCGATTAGTTGGTATGGGTTATTTTTAATTATTTCTATGGTAAATAATTGGTACTTATTAATTAGTTTCATAGCTGTTTTGGGAGTGATGCCAAACCCGTATAATTCGATAAGGGTATTCTCATTTGTTTGGTTTTCCAATAATTCTTGATATAGTCTTTCCATTTTGATAATGTTAAATCCTATTTCTTTAAGAATTTCTTTGTTAGCGATTATTTTGTTGATCGAATCATTGCCAAAAGCATCAACTATTTTTAATGCTGTCTTTTCTCCAATACCAGTAAAAAGACTACTTGATAAATAATTGACTAATCCTTCTTTATTTTCAAACTCTACTCTCGTAAAAGTCTCTATCTTTAGTTGTTCTCCGTATTTTTGGTTATATATATACTCGCCAGTAAATTCATATTCAAAATCAGAGGATAATTTGGGAAAATATCCGACAATCGTGATTGTTCCATGGGCCGTTTTTAAGAGAGCTATCGAATAGCCATTTTCTTCGTTATGGTATATATATCGGTTGATGTTGCCTCTTATTTTATCCATCAGCTATACTTTCTTAATATTGACTTATAGTAGACCTTATCAATAAAACCTCCTCCAAGACACACTTCTTTTAAATAAAAAGCACAGGCTTGTCCTGGAGTTACGGCTCTTACTTTTTGAGGGTATGATACATGAATTGTTTTTTCATCAATCCATTTAATTTGGCAATCATTGTCTTCTTGACGATATCTAAATTTTGCGGTCATCTTGCCATCAATCTTTTCTCCTCGCCAAATAACATCGGTAATAATGCATGAATCACTATATAAATACTCATGATGGTATCCTGGTTCCACGAATAAAGTACGGGTGTTTAAATCTTTCCCCACGACATACCAGGCATCAAGGTTTTCCTTTGTTCCACCAATCCCGAGCCCCTTTCGTTGACCAATCGTATAATTCATTAATCCAAAGTGATCTTTTATATATGTTCCATCAAGTCTTGTCATCGGACCTTTTTTAGCCGGTAAGTAATTTTTTAAGAAATCATTGAAATGACGTTCACCGATAAAACATATCCCTGTTGAGTCTTTCTTATCAAAGACAGGGATGTTTTGTTCTTTAGCAATTTTTCTAACCTCTTCTTTTTTAAGATTTCCAATTGGAAATAAAACCTTAGCAATCTGGTCTTCTGTTAATTGCGACAAAAAATAAGTTTGGTCTTTATTATTATCAATTGCTCTTAATAATTGGTGTTGATTATCTTGATGGCTCACTCTTGCATAGTGACCCATAGCAAAGTAATCCGGATTAAATTGCATTGCATAATCTATGAATGCCTTAAATTTTATTTCGTTATTGCATAAAATATCTGGATTTGGAGTTCTATTTTTATTATATTCTGATAAAAAATAGCCAAAAACACGATCCCAGTATTCATCGATAAAATCAACTCTGTGTAATTTGACATTAAAATGATCGGCGACCGCTTTTGCATCATTATAATCTTTTTCCTGACTACATACTTCATCATCTATTGTCGGATTTCCCAGCAAGTCATTGTTAGCTGTTGAATCCCAGTTACGCATAAAAACCGCTTCAACATCATAGCCTTCTTCTAACAATAAATGTAAAGCAACAGCACTATCAACACCGCCAGATAATCCTAGTAATACTTTCTTTTTCATTTTCTTTCCACATCGCTTGGTAATCTAAAGTCTCCTCTTGGTGATAATGAAATTCCAAGTACCTTAGGTCCCTCAGGAAGAGTAGCTCTTTTAAATTGGCTATTATAAAAATATTTGAAAAACCTATTAGTAAAGATCATTGATTCTTTTTCATCCAACTTAAATGTCTTTTCAATCAACCAGGCAATTTTATTCTCGTTTGCGCCCCTTATTAGATGGTGATACATAATAAAATCATTGATTTCATATGATCCAATTATTTTCTCTGTTTCTTGATTTTCCAATAATTCTGGTGATATTTTGGCAACTAGTATCGATGATAATAATTCCTTATGTTCCTTAAGTTCATTGTTAGCATAATACTTTACTAGTTCCTTGATGATCGTTTTAGGTAAACCAGAATTAATAGAATACATGCTCATCTGATCCCCATTATATGTCATAAATCCTAATGCTATCTCAGATAGATCACCAGTACCTAATACAATTCCTTGATACTTTCCTGCTAGGTCCATCAAATTAAGGGTTCTAATTCTAGCTTGAACGTTCTCATAGGTAACATCAATATCATGATGATTGATAGACTTTAGGTGTTCTTCAACTTGCTTATTAATTGGAATTTCTAAAACTGTTACTTTTAGGGCATTCATAAGGTTTAAAGCTCGATTAATTGAATCTTTTTTTGTTACTTCCGCTGGCATTGTTACAGCTATGATATTTTTTTTATCAATGCCTAGAAGTTCAAAAGCTTTAGTGGCGATAATAAGGGCAAGAGTCGAATCTAAGCCTCCAGATATTCCGATTATTATCTTTCTTAGGTTTTCTTTTAGACTAAGGATTTTTTTGGCTAAAGCGTGTACCAAAATATTATCTATTTCAGAGTAAAAAGATTTTTCCTCTTTAATAAAAGGATATTTCTTTATTTTTTGGGTGAATTTATAGTCTTTTGACTCATCAAGTGCAAATAAAACATTTTGATATTGATATCTATTTGATAAAAAGGAGTCTCTATAAGTTGAATCTGATCTTCTTTGATAGTTAATGGCATCGATATCTAAATCTACCAATACAGAATCATTACTAGAAAAAGGTTTTTCATCCACCAATAGTTTTCCAATTGCGCTTGCTAGTCTGTGACCTGAAAAAACAACATCGCTTGATGATTCAAAGAAATTTGAACTAGTATATAAATACGCTGATAATTGTTTTCTTGAATGATCGATAACTGCTGTTTTTCTTATATTATGTTTTAGCACTGTTTCTGGAGAAGCCGATAAATTTAATATAATATTTGCCCCAGCCACTGCCATATCATCGCTTGGGGTATAAATAGCCCACATATCCTGACATATATCAATTCCAATTAGTATCTTTTTTTCTGGTTCCTCAAATAATAAATTCCCAAAAGGCACTTGATAACCATCAAAAATTATTGTCACATTTTTCTTTTCTTGATCCCAAGCCGAAAAGTGTCTTTTTTCATAAAATTCATGGGTAGTTGGAATGTATTTTTTTGGGACCACCCCAAGTAATTTCTTATCCTTACAGACAAATGCACAATTAAAAAGTACTCCATTGACATCAAGAGGACCACCAATAACATATAAACCTTTAAACTTCGTACTTTTTATTATTTCCTTTAGACAATCGCTTGTTTTTGATAATATATCTTCAAAAAAGAACAGATCATTTGCTGTATAGCCTGTTAGCGATAGCTCAGGGAACAACAATAAAGATGCTTTTGAATTGTTTAGAATATTTAAGATATTTTCCTTGTTGTATTGGACATCCCCAACTTTAATCTTGGGGCTTGCTAGTTCTGCCTTTAGATAACCATTTTTATACATCATTATCTCCTATATATAATTTATTTGCCATAATGAAATTATAAACTTCCTTCGTTGTAAAATCTTTGTTTTTTCTTACATCCGTTCTGATTTTTGTAGATGAAACTTTACTCTCAAAGTCAACAAAAGTAAAATTTTTCTTATATTTATTAATTAATTCTCCTACTTTATAATTTCCTCTACTTAATATTATAAACCGGTATTCATCAAGTAAACTATGAACATTAATCCAACTATCAATACCTTCTAATTGGTCAGAACCCATCATAAAATATAAATCTTTATAATACTTTGACAGATTATTGAGCATCGCATAAGTACCTCTATATTTATTCTTCGCTTCAATATCCGATACAATGACATTTTCTAAGTCATCAGTCATCAATCTAATCATTTTTATTCTTAAAGACACATCTACTAAATCCTTTTTATTATAATCATTAGGAACCGGGACTATAATTATTTTAGAAGGATTAAAAAGATTATTAATCTTAAGTAATATTTCTTTATGTGCGATAGTAGGCGGATTAAATGAACCACCAAAGACAATTACCATTTCATCACCAAACTTATTATATCATAATATAATAATTATAATATGCAGCTTTTACTTTTATTCTTACTTGAAATTATTATAAATAAACACTATAATCTTTATGAGGGCTTATGGATAACGAACACGATTTTAAGACAATTAAAGAAAAACCAGTTACATTAAAAAAGGGCTATAAGTTTTTTAATAGAAACCCGTTTTTCTTGATGTTAAGCTACTTTGTTAAGTTTTTAGTTTGGCTATTTTTTTATCTTCCAGTAGGAAAACTATATCATAAAATTAAAGTTATAAATAAGAAAAACTTTAAACGTCTAAAGAAAAAAGGGGCGATTGTCGTATGTAACCATATTCACCAGCTTGACGCTTTTTACAATGGCTGCAATATGCTACCTTCTAATGTTTATTTTACGATGCTTCAAAGTAATTTAGGAATTCCCTTTGCTGGAAAGATTTTTAGAATAGCTGGTGGAGTTCCAATTCCTGTGGATAGGGCTTTGTTACACGATTTTAAGAATGATTTTAAGGGTGTTTTAGATAAAGGAAAAAAAGTTTTAGTTTATCCTGAGGCTGCTTTAAAACCATATTGCACTAGGGTAAGACAGTTTCAAAATGGGGCTTTTAGATGGGCAATTGACTTTGATGTTCCAATCATTCCGATTGTCATTACTTTTAGATTGAGAAAAGGAAAAAAAGAAAGAAAGCCATATTTAACTTTCACTTTTTTAGAAGCAGAATATAAAAAGGATTTTGAAACCAAATTTGAAATGGTTGAGAATTTAAAAAATAGAGTTCATAATAAAATGGAAGTTCATTTTAATAAGTATAATGAATTAAAGGGGGAAAATGATGAGTCAAGCGATCAAAGAACGCTTCTATAAAGGAGTTAAAAAACATAATTTAAGAATGACAAAACCAAGAAAAGCGATGGTCGAGGTTTTAGATAATAAGCACTTAACTTTTAAAGAAATTTTAAAAGGAATGCAAGATAGGGGTTACTTAAATGTCCAAACTGTATATAACACCCTCTACTTCCTTTTAGATCAAAAGGTTGTTTGTGAGTCTTTTTTTAATGACCTCAAGTATTATGAATTATCCCTTACAAATCAAAATCATGATGCAAATAGCCATATCCATTTAATAGATACGGTAGATGAAGGTATTTCAATCAAAGAGATTTATGCTCCCGAAATCTTTGAATTTATAAAAAATTATGATGAACTAAGAAAATTTGATATTGACTCAATCAAGATTGTAATTGAGGGAAAAGAAAAGTAGAACTTCTACTTTTTTTAATATCCTATCCCTAATTTTAAAAGAACATCAATAGTCTGATAGTCCCCAATATATACATCTAGTTTTTTAAAGTCAAGCTCATAAGGATCTACGTTCATCAGATTAATTATTTGATGGTTAGTAAATAATCGATCTTTATTTTCTAATATTTGATCTTTTAGTTTTATACTTTCTATTTTATCAAGGTTATCATATAGATTATTTAAATCACCATAATCTTTGATTATCTTAGTCGCCGTTTTTGGACCGACTCCTAAAAGTCCTTTAACATTATCGCTTTGATCTCCTGTTAAAGATTTATAGGTAACTAATAATTTAGGTTCAAATTGGTATTTTTCGATAAAGTAAGATTTAGTCCAAAAAACACTATTTTTTCCAGCATACCTAAACACCTCAACATTATCATTGATTAGTTGAAAAAAATCACTATCCTTTGAACATATTATAATTTTGTAATCATTTTGATATTTTTTGACAATCCCAGCAATTACATCATCACACTCGCAGGCAACAGATTCCTCAAAAGAGAAATTTAGCTTATTTAGACAATCATATATATAAGGCAGTTGAAAAAATGGATTATTCTCAGCTTCTTCTTTAGAATAATCTACTCTATTAGCCTTATAGTTGGAATCCAATATTTTATTAGGGTTATTTGTTTCACCATCAAAAACTAGATGGATGTAATCCGGGGATATTAGTCCAATAATTTTTCTAAGAGCCCCTAAAAATCCAATAATTCCTTCAATGTAATTTCCATCTTTATTTTTTATCTTATTTGGCATTCCATAATACATTTGAAAAAGCAATGAATGACCATCTATTAATAATAGCTTTTTCATGAGTTTAATTTTTTAATTAACTCATCGATTTCATTTTTTGCCTTAACGATATTTATGCCATTATATATTTTGTGTATTTCTTCTGCTTTTTTTACTAGTAAAACATCTTCTTTTGTTGCATTTTGACGACTTTTTTGAAGTTCTATTTTAATATCCTTTAGCGAATATTCAATTTTTTTACTCTTATTATTGGGATATAAAACCAATTTTTCATCTAAAACCACAATAATCGGATTTTTTAGACTGATAATATTTAAAGCAGGAATGAAAAACAAGACTGAACTAGCAATTGAGGCAAGAGATAAAACCACTTGATAAAACGGAAAACCCTCCATGCCAATAGCAACTATTAATAAATAACATCCATAAATAAAGACACCAAAAAGGATAAGGCTAATTATTAAATAAATTATTCCGTTTTTCTTGTTTATACTTAATATTTCTTGCATTAGTTTTTCTCTACTACTCTTAGTTTTGCCGATCTACTTCTTGAGTTAGCATTTATTTCTTCTTCACTTGGCAATATTGGTTTATTGGTGATTTTTCTTAAATTTGGTACTGGAAGATCGATGATCATCAAATTTTTTGGAACGTTAGTCTCAGATTCTTTTTTAAAAAAATGCTTTACTATCTTATCTTCAAGCGAATGAAAAGTGATCACTGCCATTCTGCCACCTTTATTTAGCATTTTCACTCCATCTTCTAATGCTTTTTTTAATACATCTAGTTCCTTATTTACTTCTATTCTTAAGGCTTGGAATACTCTTTTTGCACTATGTCCTTTGGTGTTATAGTTAATTTTATCGGTGATTTCGACTAATTCACTTGTTCTTGTTATCGGCCTTCTTTTAATTATTTCCTTGGCTATAGAGCGAGCATTCTTTTCTTCTCCATAGGCAAAAAAAATACTTACCAACTCCTCATATGAATAGTCATTGACGATATCTTTAGCTGACAATAGGGCGGATTGATCCATACGCATATCTAGGTCATTATCCATTAGATAACTAAATCCTCTTTCTTTATCATCTATTTGAAAAGAAGATAATCCTAAATCAAAAACAATACCGTCTATTTTGCTTACTCCTCTTTTAATGAGTTCTTCTTCTAGGTCCTTGAAGTTAGCTTGAATAGGAGTGAAATTTTTAAAATGAGCTAGTCTTTTTTTTGACTCATTGATTGCATAAATATCCTGATCAAAAGCATAAAGATGGCCAGAATTTGATAACCTCTTTAATATTTCCTCGCTATGTCCGCCACCACCTAATGTAGCATCAACATATATTTTATTTTTTTTGACCTCTAGGGAGTCAATAGTTTCCCCTTTGAGAACTGTAATATGCTCCATCTTAACCCTTTTTGATTAAATACTTTTTATATAATTTAGACAATTCCAAATTCTTGATGTCATAAAAATTAATTGCCGTCTTAAATTTGGCGGTATCACCTATCGTTAGATAAACCTCTCTTTCAAGACTGGAATAATCAACATATTCGCTATAATCAACTCCTGCTAATAAATAAAAACGCTCACTGCCTCTCTTTTTAATTTCTTTTTTAAAGATAATTATTTCTTTTAGGGAATCATGGTCTTGCATCAATTGATTAGCTATTGCATAAAAAGGCTCAAAGGATTCTACCTTTTTGGCTCCTCTTAGTAAAAAATCAATATCGCTATTATCCTCATAACTTGATTCTAAGAGGTCAGCCTGCCTATTTCTAAATTTTTCTAGCTCTTCTTCAAGACCATTACTTAATAAAAAGTCTGAGAGCACTTTAGTTCCATATTCGAAATTCTTAGGATTTTCTAAGGCTCTATACATATATGAAATTCCTCTTTGATCATTGTAGTGATCAAAATACAAAATGGCATAATAAAAATTTATATCCGGGTCATCTTGATACTTTTGGTATACTGAGCTCAACACTTTTTCAGATGTCTCATAATCTGATATGTATGAAAGATTGCTAAGAAGTTTTAAGGTTTCCTCTAGGGTAGGGTTTTCTTTTTCAAGTAATGAAGGATTCTCCTCATTAATCTTTTTAATAATCTTTACATTTTCTCTTACTCGGCTACTTAAGTATGGACTCATTCTTAGAAGTGATTTTTTTGCGGTTTCGAGGTCTTTGTTAAAAACACGAGACAATCCAATCTCTTTACTATACTCCTTAACATCTAAAAACTCGAGTCTATCTTTAAAGACCAAATGGGTATTATATTTCATTGGAACTTCACTTTGAAGGAAATATTGATATTTCTTTTCATTTTCCTCAATGATTTTCAGTAATAGTTTTGTCATTTCATCGTAATAATCATCAACAAAATCGATAGTTATATCAATGTTTTTAACATCATTTATCGCCCTTTTTATTAGTTCAGACTTATAAAGTGCACTCGCTGCATCATTTGAATATTCATTTTTAATCACAAATTCATCTGCCATTTTTTCTCTACTTAAAGAAGCTAAAATATCAAAATGCATTGATTTAGTATTTATATCAATGACGAAGGGAACATAAAAACCCATCGCAAGTAAAACATCAAATGTATAATTAATTTTTCCAATTCTTTTTTGTGCCTTATTAAGTCCATCGACATCTTGATTAATTAAATGGGCAAACTCATGAAGTAAAACTGCTTTTAATTCTCTTTTACTAAATGTACAAAGTAAAAAATAGCTGATATCAATCACATAGATTTTGCCGTATTTGAAAATTAGCACTTCAGCTCCATCGTTTATTATCACTTTGACCTTCTTTTCTATTTGAAACTCTTTCTTGATTTCATCAACTATTGCCTCCACAAGAGGAAAAGAATATTCTAGTCCAATAGGCTTTTGCAACCTTACTGGAACAATCATTCTACTAAGGACGATGAATATATAACCTCCGAGAAAAAAAGTTACAATAATAAGTGCTGTATGGAAATAAAGGGCTCCTATGGCAGCAATAAGTAATATGAATAAAAATATCGTGCTATATATATAAACGTATCTTATTTTTTTTTCTATCTCTTTTTTTACTTGATATAGATCCTCTTCCATTCTTTTTTTATTGATTTCAAGTTCTTCTCGCATCTTCCTCAAATCAGGACGAATTCTTTTATACTTCGCTTTATTAACAAAACCAATGACTAGCAAAGTAAACGATGCTAAAAACGAGATAATAAAAATGATCTTTATAAAAAGATAATCAATATCCTTAACAAAAATGTAACCTAATGCAATAATTCCAAAAACAAAAAACAGTGAGAACATAATTAATAAAGTATCTAGTGCTCTTGGCTTTTCCATACACCCTCCAAAATATATTTTGTATAATTTATTATACCAAAATATAGGTAAAGAAAAAAGCACTTCATGTGCTCTTTCTTTAACTCTTATTCAGCGTCCTTTTTTTTAGGTTCTAATACTAATTGACCCTTATAATAACCACTGTTTGGAGTTACTCTGTGAGGTAATGTAAACTCACCTGTTTGTGGACAAACAACTAATGCTGGAGTTTTTAACTTATAATGAGTTCTTCTCTTTCTCTTAGCTGTTTTACCAGTTCGACGAAATGGTACTGCCATTTTGCCACCTCCTATTTGGTAAACAATTTATCTAAATCGGAAAATGCACTGTTTTTGGCCTTTTCTTCTTTAAAATCTTCTTCAGATGTTGAATCATGAAAAACTGTGTAGGGTTTTTCAGCGACGATATTACCAAAGATAATATCAGTCAAATCAATTGGATTAAGAAGTGGGTAATCACTTTCCTCATCATTGCTTAGGACAATGTCAAGATTAAAATCAAGAGGATAGGTTACTTCCTTTAATGATCTTGCACATGCTAGGATAAGAATAGTTTTTACATTAGCGATTACTCTAACTTTATGTTCGCTTATCTTTCTTAATGAACCAGTAACTGTCGTATCCAAAATATCTATGATATCATCAATTTCTTTAGCCTGATTTTTATAATCAACAACTTCGCAAATTGAGGTTATATCATCTAAATCGACCATATTATACTTCATAATTTCACCTCAACATTACAATTATACATAAGTTAATAATCATTGTCAAACAATTATTTTATAAATAATTAGCTTTTTTTCTTTTTTCTTTTTCTTGATTTTTTAAAGATATTTTGTGGTCTCATGAAAAACCAGAGAATGGCAGCTATTTGAAGTGGTACACAAATAGTATAAACCAACCAAGTTTTATCAACCTCCAGGCTTCCCGCAGTACTTAATGATAGATGCAAGGTTAAGGCAATCGACCAAAGTAAAAGAGAAACTACCACTCCGGTTGCAAAATGATTCCACCATATTGCACTAAAAACAACTAAGACAATGAAGGAAACAGGAAGTGCATAAATAAATACTAGCCAATAACTAGGAACTCCATTTACACTTGAAAAAAATGGTGGTTTTAACCAAATAAAGAAAGTATATACTAGCGTAGCAACCAACCAGACAATCAAAACAGAAAGAATAGGAACCAATACTCTTTTTTTAATACTAAAGAAACCAATCTTAAATTTCTTTTCCTTCTCATCAGTAATTAGGGTATCAAGAGAGACATCAAAAAAATCAGCAATTTCCTTTAATACAATAACATCAGGTAAGGATTCCCCGCGTTCCCATTTGGAAACTGCTTTATCAGAATAGTCCAAATGTTCGGCTAGTTCGAGTTGTGTTATCTTCCTTTGTTTACGATATTTAATTATATTGGCAGCAACTACCTCTTTAAATCTTTTTTCGTCCATGTAAACATTATAGCACATTTTTTCGCACAATAAAAGTCTTTTTTTACAACTCTACCGCCAGTAGAAATGACTTAAAGTGAACTCTACTTCTGGTTTTTGCAATTCTATTTTCAGTTTTTTATTGGTAGGTAGATTCTACCGATTATTTGTTTTATGATATAAACGAATAGAAAAGGAGGCTTATATGGCAAAGTTTAAAATTATTACAGACTCAAGTGCGAATCTAACTGATGAAATTATCAACAAATACCAAATCCCTATTTTGTCACTTTCTTTTATTGTTAATGATGTAGCATACAAAAGCTATGAAAACGGTAGGGTCACTGAACTTAAAATGTATTATGAAATGATGCGAGAAAAAGAACACGTATCCACATCTTGTGTAAATGGCGATGAAGCTTATACGATTTGTAACAAAATATTAAAAGATGGTGAGGACATTTTATATATTGGTTTTTCATCAAAATTGAGCAATACTTATAATGTGGTTCGTCTTGAACTAGAATCACTTCAAAAGAAATATCCAGATCGGAAAATATTATATATCGACTCACTAGCTGCTTCTTTAGGGCAAGGAATGATTGTTGCAACTGCATGCCAAATGCGGGAGTCTGGTAAGACGATTGATGAAATTTATATCTGGGTTGAAAAAAATAAACTAAAAGCATGTCACTTATTTACTGTTAACACCTTGTATCATCTATTAAAGGGAGGCAGAGTAAATAAAGTAAGTTACTTAATATCAAATGTATTAGATATCAAACCAATAATGCATGTTGATATGGAAGGACGTTTAATTGCGATTGGAAAAACGATTGGTAGGAAAAGATCATTAAACAATCTGGTTGATCGTTTGGTTGATTCAATTTTAAATCCAGAGGAACAAACTATTTATATTTCACACGGTGATTCCTTAGAGGACGCTTTATATTGCAAAAAAAGAATTAGTGAAAGAATTAATGTTAAAGACTTTGTTATAAACTATGTTGATTTAGTTGTTGGAGCACATTCCGGGCCAGGAACAATAGCTATCTTCTACTATGGTGAACATAGATAATGAATAACTCTGTAAAACTAAATACTATAATTGATGAAAATAAAGTAGTAAAAAAGAGATATTCCAATAAAGAGGAGAATATGAATACAATTTCTCATATTATTGGAGCAATCTTCGGCTTTGTTGTTTTAATCATGTGCTTAATTAAATCTTCTAAGGCTTTTAATACTTTGGGAATAATTTCCTCTATCATTTATGGACTCTCTGTAATCTTGTTATATTCTTGTTCTAGTTATTATCATGGATTAAAAAACGAGAGACTAAAAAGAATTTTTAGAGTATTTGATCATTGTTCAATATACGTTTTAATTGCTGGGACATACACTCCTGTTGCCTTGAGTGGCATGCTAGAAACTCATTTTACTTCGGCAATCATTATGCTTTTACTTGTATGGAGTCTAGCTATTATTGCGATTATACTAAATGCCATCAGTATTGAAAAATTCAAAATAGTATCGATGGTCTTGAATTTGCTAATTGGCTGGATGGCAATATTCTTCTTATTTGATGTTATAAATGCGATTAGCTTTGCTGGTTTCATGTATATAATATCGGGAGGAATTATCTATACTCTAGGAGCGGTTCTATATGGAATCGGTAGAAAGAAACAATATTTTCATTTTATTTTTCATATATTCTGCTTACTTGGAACATTAGTTCACTTTATTGGAATATATCAATTTTGTCTATAATCTATAAAAAAATAGGATTTCTCCTATTTTTTTATTTTGACTTAAATAAGTCCTTAAATTTTTCCCAACCATTCTTCTTTTCTTTTGCTTGAAGTTGATCCAGTTTCTCATATAGAGCTTTTTCTTCTGCTGAAAGGTTCTTTGGTGTTTTTATGGTTATCTCGACAATTTGACTTCCTTTTTTACCTGTTTTAACATGGGCAATCCCCTTGTCTTTCATTTTAAGAAGGGTTTGCGGGTCAGTTCCAGCCGGAATTTTTAAAGAAACATCGCCATAAATTGTTGGAACATCAACGGTTGTCCCTAATGCCGCTTGTGCAGAAGTAATTGGAACTTCCAAGTAAATGTCGGTGCCTTTTCTCCTAAATACTTTATGAGGTCTAACCCTAAAGGTAATAAATAGATCCCCATTTTCACCGCCTCGGTAGCCACCATTGCCATATGATGCAACCCTAAGTGTCATGTTATCATCAACACCTGCTGGAATATTGACATCTACTTTTTTGGTCGTTCTCACGCGACCTGCTCCGTTACACGAACTACACTTATTCTTAATGATCTTACCTTTACCACCGCATTTTGGACACACTTGTTGGGTTCTCATAGTTCCTAAAATGGTTCTTTGTTCAACATTAATATATCCAGAGCCATGACATCTATCACAGATTTCAACGTCCTTAGGATTTTCGGCTCCTGTTCCATTACATTTGTGGCAATTCTCTTCAACAGTGACTTCGATTGTCTTTTTAGTTCCTAATGCTGCTTCCATGAAATCGATAGTCATACTTTTTTCTAAATCTTCACCACGCTGTGGACCATTTGGATTAGCTCTTTGCTTTTGTCCGCCACCGAAAAAGGATGAGAAGATATCCTCAAACCCTCCAAAGCCTTGTGAACCGCCAAAACCACCAAAACCCTGTGAACCATTATTAAAATTGCTTGATGCGTGTCCATATTGGTCATACATCTCTTTTTTACTAGGATCTGATAATGTATCATACGCTTCTTGAACTTCTTTGAATTTTTTTTCTGCGTCTTTTTCAGTAGAAACGTCAGGATGATATTTTTTAGCTAAAGAACGATACGATTTTTTAATTTCCTCATCTGAAGCCCCTTTTTTTAAACCAAGGACCTCATAATAATCTCTTTTATCTGCCATACTAACTCCTATTTAGTAAGATAAAGGGACAAGCCCTTTATCTATTTTTTTGTTGCATTATTATTTTTCTTCAAACTCTGCGTCTACTGTTCCCTTTTCTTCATCGTTTGAGTCAGAAGATCCAGCATCTTGATTAGCTCCTTGTTCTTTTTGAGCCTTTTCATAAGCTTTAACAGCGATTCCTTGCGCTTCTTTTTCTAATGCTTCTTTTTTAGTTCTTATTAAGTCAAGATCCTCACCTTTTAAGGCTTCTTCTAATTCGTTTGCTAAATCAGAGACCTTTGCTTTTTCTTCTTCGTTAACTTCTTCTTTTAAATCTTCTAAAGCTTTATCAACTTGGAATAATAGATTTGATGCATCGTTTCTTAAGTCAGCTTCTTCTTTACGTTTTTTGTCATTATCAGCTTGTTCCTCAGCTTCTTTCACCATTCTTTCAATTTCAGCTTCTGATAAAGATCCTGAGTTAGAGATAGTAATCTTTTGTTCTTTATTTGTTCCTAAGTCTTTTGCTTTAACTGAAACAATACCATTTGCATCAATATCAAATGTTACTTCGATTTGTGGAATTCCACGAGGTGCAGGTGGAATATCTGTCAATTGGAATCTTCCAAGAGTCTTATTGTCAGAAGCCATTGATCTTTCACCTTGCAACACATGAATATCAACAGCTGGTTGATTATCAGCAGCAGTTGAGAATACTTGTGATTTTGAGGTTGGAATAGTTGTGTTTCTTTCGATTAATTTAGTAAATACTCCACCTAATGTTTCAATACCTAATGATAAAGGTGTAACGTCTAATAGTAAAACATCCTTAACATCACCAGCTAATACACCACCTTGAATAGCTGCGCCCATAGCCACAACTTCATCAGGGTTAACAGATTTATTTGGTTCTTTACCTAATTCTTTTTTGACCATTTCTTGAACTGATGGCATTCTTGTTGAACCACCAACCAATAATACTTGATCAATATTTGCAGCGGTCATCTTAGCGTCTTGCAAAGCTCTTCTAACAGGGCCAACACAGCGATCAACAAGACTTACAGTTAACTCATTAAATTTAGCTCTTGTTAGCTTGATATCTAAGTGTAAAGGACCTTCGCTACCCATTGAAATAAATGGTAATGAAATTTGAGTTTCCGATAATCCACTTAATTCCTTTTTAGCTTTTTCAGCGGCATCTCTTAATCTTTGAAGGGCCATCTTATCTTTCATTAAATCAACACCGTGATCTCTTTTGAACTCAGAAGCTAAGTATTCAACGATCTTTTCATCAAAGTCATCTCCACCAAGCTTATTATCTCCAGCAGTTGATAACACTTCAAATGTTCCATCAGCTAGATTTAAAACTGATACGTCAAAAGTACCTCCACCTAAGTCAAATACTAACACTGTATGATCTTTATTAGTTTTATCTAGACCATATGCCAATGCAGCAGCTGTTGGTTCGTTGATAATTCTTCTTACGTTTAATCCAGCAATTTTTCCAGCATCCTTTGTTGCTTGTCTTTGAGCATCATTAAAATATGCTGGCACTGTAATAACAGCTTCGGTTACTGTTGCTCCAAGATAATCTTCTGCGGTCTTTTTTAAATTTTGCAAAATCATTGCCGAAATTTGTTGAGGGTTATAATCTTTACCGTTCATATGAACTTTGTAGTTACCATCCCCCATATGTCTTTTAATCGAACTTACTGTGTTTGGATTAGTCACTGATTGTCTTTTTGCAACTTCACCAACTGAAATTTCATCGCCCTTAAATGCGACTACTGAAGGGGTTGTTCTTCCTCCTTCTGCGTTTGCGATTACCTTCGCTTCTCCGCCTTCCATTACGGAAACACATGAGTTTGTTGTTCCTAGGTCTATTCCTATAATTTTGTTTGTTTTAGCCATTTTTTTATTCCTCCCATTCATTTACTTTGACCATTGATGGTCTTAAAATTCTATCTTTATATAAATACCCTTTTTGGGTCTCTTCCAAAACAATTCCGTTTTCCTTTTCCTTATCTGATGCCTTTTCTAAAGCATGATGGAAATTAGGATCAAATGGTTTTCCTACTGCCTCAATAGGCTTTAGGCCATCATTTTCTAAAATATCAAATATCTGGTCGTTGATCATCTTAAAGCCTACTAGAAAATTATTTAAAACCTCATTATCTGTTTTTAAATTTGATATTTTCATTAACTGATCAAGCGGTACCAAAAGATCGTCAATTAAATTAGATGAAGCATATTTTCGGTCAATAATTCTTTCTTGATTAGTTCTTTTTTTGAAGTTTTCCAACTCCGCAACCGCTCTTAATAATTTGTCGTTTAAAGAGTCTATTTCTAATTGCAATTTTATTATTGTCTCTTTATTTTTATCCTTCTTTTCTTTTTTATTTAAAGGCGGACTTTCGTTTTTTATGTCACTTTCCTTATCTAAAATATCTTCTTTTTTGTCATCTTCAAACATTCTTTCACCTTACTTTCTATATAATTTACCTAAATGAGTAGCTATATACTCTAATAGTGGTATCACTTTCTTGTATTCCATTCTTCTAGGGCCAACAACCGCTATCGTACCGGAGTCATCATCATTTATTTTATATGGTATTGAAATAACAGTGTAATCTTCATATGGCATTAATCTCATGTCATTTCCAAACTTAATTGATAAATCAGAGTCATCCAATACTACATTAAGTAAATCTCTTCTATCAAACATATCGACAAGTTTTCTAACAGCTGAGACATTATGGAATTCTGGTTGATCTAAGACATTTGATACTCCTGATAAGTAAAAGTTATCTCTGGTAAATCTAGCAAATGCATCTATAAATGATTCGATGATTTTTTCTTGGTATTGCATTAAATTTGCAACTTCTTTTCTAGAGTATTCCAACTCTAAAATCCGCTTTGCTTCCCCGACTGTTCTTCCCTGGAATAGATCACTAATTGTTTTTACAACTTTTGAGATCTCAGCAATATTTGAACCTTTTTCGACATTGATGTTATTATGCATCACATTACCTTTGTCTGTTACAATTAATACAACTGCCCTTGTTTCATCCATCGGAATGAAGTCTATTTTTTTTATTATATCTGTCTTTCCAGAAGGACCAATTGCAACTGTGGCATAATTTGTTAACTCGCTAAGTAATTTTATAGCTTCTGTTGTTGCATCTTCAAAACGATTAGTTTTTCTGCTTAATATTTCATCAATAAGTGGAAAGCTTTCTAATACCTCAGAATCTCTTGTAACCAAATTCTCCACATAAAACTGATATCCCATCTTTGAAGGTATTCTTCCACTTGAGGTATGTGTTTTCTCTAAAAAACCTAAATTCTCAAGTTCTGCCATATCATATCTTAATGTTGCACTGGAAAAATCAAGATAAGGCAAACTTGTCAATTGTTTACTACCAACAGGAATTCCATCTTTTGAGTATAGTTCTATAATTGCTTTTAATATTAATTTTTGACGACTTGAAATCATAGCGATACCTCATCTTAGCACTCTTTGGGTTTCAGTGCCAATATCATTATAGCGCATCGTTTTGGCAGTGTCAAGAAAAAAGTGCTAATTTAATAAATTAGATTATTTACCATAATTTGCCAATTTTAAAAAACAATAAAAAAGCCACCGATAAACTCAGTGGCAATTAATGTTAATTCTAATATTACGTTTATTGTTTCAAAAGAATATTTGCACAAAATCCCATTGAACCCAAAATTGCTAAAATTCCGCATACGATTGGTCCAGCAGCAATTGTAGCATTTTCAACTCCAGCGACTAAAACTGCTGACAAAAACATAAATACTCCTCCAACCAAGAAAGCTACTGCGGCTACAATCTTTAATATCTTAACGAATAAGTTGTCTTTTCCAGCTTCCATTGCAGCAATCCCAGAAGCAAAAATACCAATTATCATTAAAATATAGCCAATCAAAGCCCCAACACTCAAATCGATTAATGCGCCGTATCCGAAAATTACTGTTTGTCCTGACAAGTGATCAACACCGATACTAGAAACCGATACCGCAGGCAAGGATAAATACATAATTAGTGATGTTCCTCCAAAGAATACTCCCAGTAAAGGCATCTTTTTTAATAATCCTTTCATGACCCGTCCTCCTTTCTTGAAATTAACTTTCTACTTTAAGTAGAATCCTATTATTTAGTTTACTATAAACTCATTTTTTAGTCAACAATCTATTTCCTTTGTTGCTTCTTCCATTTTAGATAATAATCATTGCATTTTTTCTCATCCCTAATCGTTGTACTAGGCCCATGACCAGGAAACACATTGGTCCTTGGATCTAACTCATCGATTAGTCTAACTACCGATCTTTTTAAATCAAATAAACTTCCACTATAAAAATCATACCTTCCAACTCCGTTTTTAAACAAAGTATCACCAGATATTAATATATCGTTACATAAAAATGACAAAGATCCTCTTGTATGCCCTGGGGTATGATAGACTCTTATTTTATAATCACCAAGTGGCAATTCATCCTGATCTTCTATAAACCTAAGATCCAATTCTTTTCTAAGATATGGTCTATTAATCTTATAACTATTAAATCCATTCCAATCATCTTCAAAAAGGATATTAGCATCTTCCCTATGTAAAAAAATTGGGACCAAGAATCGGTTTATAAGCATCGTATGATCAAAATGAGCGTGCGTTAATAAAATCCCCAATATTTCTTTGCTACCAACTTTTTCAATAATTGTTTCATAGTCGTCACTAGGATCTACGATATAACAAACATTAAAACGGGTTAAGATATATGTATTTGAAAACATGTTGTCTCTGATTATTTTTATCATTCTTTCCCTCTATTAAACAAAAAAGCCTATAGAATTCTATATGCTTTGATTTGTTTTTTATTTCTTTTCTTTATGCACTGTGTGTTTTCTTTCGTGTGGGCAATATTTCTTCATTTCTAATCTATCAGGCGTCGCCTTCTTATTTTTGTCTGTATAATAATTTTCATTTCCACATGAAGTACAAACTAATCTTACAAAATCACGCATTCTATCCCTCCAAACGTCCAATTCATTATAACAAAAAGATTTTCAATAATCAACATTTTTTAAATTGTTTTATAGTATAATAATTGTGGTGATTCTATGTATTTAAGACAAAACACAAAAAGTGTTCAGGTTAGAGACTTAAAATTAGGTGGCAATAATAACATCTATGTCCAAAGTATGACAAATACTAAGACAAAGGATGTTTTTTCAACTATTAAGCAAATTAAAGAGCTGACTGAGGCTGGTTGCGAGATCGTTCGTTTAGCTATTTTAGATTTTGAAGATGCTTATGCAATTAAGCAAATCAAAGAAAGCACTTCTATTCCATTGGTTGCTGATATTCATTTTGATTATAAATTGGCAATTGCGGCAATTAATGCCGGGGTAGATAAAATAAGGTTAAATCCAGGCAATATTAAATCTGAAAAAAACATAAGAGAAGTTGTTGAATTATGTAAAGAAAAAAAGGTTCCAATTAGAATTGGGGTCAATAGCGGTTCGCTGCCGAATTTGATGAGTCCTACTGTAGAAAACATGATTGCTGCATGCAAAATTCATGTAGATATTTTAGAAGCTCTCGATTTTCATGACATTGTCATCTCATTAAAGTCTTCCGATCCAAAATTAATGATTGAAGTATACCAAGAAGCCTCAAAGATATTTCCTTATCCACTTCATCTTGGTGTAACTGAAGCAGGACCAATGATATCAGGGACCGTTAAAAATACATTAGGGATTGGGTCATTACTAGCATCTGGAATCGGAAACACCATAAGAGTGTCATTGACAGCAGATCCAGTATTAGAGGTAAAAGTAGCTTTGGAAATATTAAGAAGCCTTGGTTTAAGAAATAATCTTCCAAATTTAATTAGTTGTCCTACTTGTGGAAGAATTGAATATGATTTATTTAGCTTGGTAGATAGAGTAAGTGATTATCTAAGAAAAGTAGAAAAAAACATATCAATTGCGGTAATGGGATGTCGTGTCAATGGCCCCGGTGAAGCGAGTCATGCCGATATAGGGGTTGCTGGAGGTAATAAAGAGGGCATTATTTTTAGAAAAGGAAAAGTGGTTAAGATTGTTAAAGAAGAAAACCTTTATGAGGAACTAATAAAAGAGATTGATAAATTCTAAAAGGGAGCAAATCCCTTTTTTTGTACTTTTTTCAAATAAAAAAGGGCTATTTTTAGCCCTAATCTACAACATCTCCTAAAATTGTTACTTTGCCGGTTGTACCGTTGATATTAATTCTATCACCTGTTTTTATATAACGTGTCGCATTATCTACATTGACAACCAGCGGCAAAGCATATTCTCTAGCTACTACTGCACCGTGCGATAAAGCGGAACCAACCTCAGTAACTAATCCCTTTATTACACTATAATATGGCGACCATCCAATATCAGTAAATGCCGCTACCATTATTTCTCCTTCTTTGAGCTTTTTAGCATCAGCAACGCTATTAACAACTCTCGCCACTCCATTTACTTCTCCTCTGCTAATAGGAACTCCATTTAATACAGTTCCTTTTTCTAACGAAACATCATTAAAGACAACAGGTATTGGCTTTCCTACATAAACATCATTATATTTAATCTCTTTTTGTTCATTGAAAATCTTTCTTCTTTGGAAGGCTTTTTTTACTAATTTGCTATCAGAATCGGCAATTAATGTTCCTATTTCCTCGTGAGTTAAAAAATAAATCAAATCAGTATCAGGTAATATTTTATTTGAAACTAAAATCTCTGCTAGCTTTGAATATGCCTCTTTAAATTTATCACAGGCTCTAACGAATCTAGATTTAGTATATTCTCTATTAAAGACACCCTGTCTTGATTGCTTAACAAGAAAAGCAATTCCCTTTTTAATGCCAAATTTCTTATTGTTAGTTATTTCTTTTATTTTTTCATTAATATCAAATTGACTTTTTTTCTCCTCTTGGGCTCCGGTTCTCATGACAGTTAGAATATTATCCATTAAACCATCAAGATCATTTTGCCAAGATTTATTTCGCATTTCCGCCTCTCTAATTGCTCGGTGTCCATGTCTTTTTATAAATGCGTTGTAATTATCCTTTACAATCCCATTATCTTTATTGATATATTCCAATAACTCTTCATTTGTATAATTTATTGCCTCACTATTTGCCATGAGAATACTTTTAGCAACCCTTCTCATTGATCTTAAGATATCTACCGATTCAATTCCATCAATGTTTTCTAATAGTGAAGCGATTACTCCCCTTGTTTCTTCTAGCGTATCATAATAATCATTAAGGATAAAAAGTAAAGCACTACTCATAGCTCCAGAATGGGCGCTAGTTTTATAATGTAATAATGTTGCATAGTTTAGATTTTTTATATTATCATCGATGTTTTTATAAAATAATAGCGGATTATCATCATATTTGATATTCATCCTATCCATTAACTTATCAATTTGCTTCATTGCTTTTTTTCTAGATAAAATAAATTTGAAATATTTTGCCATATTAAATACTCTTTTTATCTTCTTTTCCATCTTCCATGGTGATGGTGGAGTGTTTAATTGCTTACCGCAAATACTCGCCTCAACTGATTCTTTATTTGCCCCAATAATCGTTGATGCCATTTTATAAATGGTTGTTAGATTAAAAAATAAATGATTGCTAAAGCTTGTTACACAACATCCAGGTTTTGTATCTTCAAAACTTTTAAATGCTCCTGCGCTAACCAACATTCTCCTAAGCCCTTCATCAATTGCCATAACCGAGGTAGATAATGAAAGAGGAGTAACGGCACCTGGCAACATTTCTCCAATATTACAAGTTGTAAAAACATCGTTTTCGCTATTATAAATAGTACAATCTAGTTCATCAATGGTCGCATCATCTAGATTAGTTATCGGCCGAGCTTGCAAAAAAACTAAATTGTCATCTTTTGTTATCGCCCATTCTAAATCTAATTCGATATCAAATATATTTTTCGCTTTTTTTGCATTTATCGCGATATTTGTAACACTTTCATAGCTAAGACAGCCAGATCCTGTAATTTTATTGATGTTAAGATTAACTTCATAACTACTTGATTTTGCATTTCCTGATACTAGTGACTCTCCCAATCCTTCAACTGCCTCGATTAGAAAATTGCGTTCCTTTGATACTGGGTTAACAGTAAAACAAACACCGGCATATTTAGCATCAATCATATCTTGGATCACGATATTCATAACGTGTGTTTGCTTATCTAGAAAATTGCTTTGATATGTGGAGGCTCTTTCACTATCTAGTGATTCAATACATGAAATCAGTGCTTTTTTTAGTTTTTCAACACCGTTAATATTTAAATAGCTTTCATATTGGCCGGCACTTGAAAACAAGCTGCCATCTTCGCTATTTGCTGATGATCGAACAGCAACTTCCTTATATCCATTTTGTTCATAATAGCTTATTATTTCATCTATTTTATCGATGGATGCATTTATTACAACAAATCCCCTTGGAACAGTTATTCCGTTTTTGGCAAGAATTGAAAGACCTCTTGCCTTTCCTCCAACAAGATCATATAGTCGTTCATCTAAAGTTGCAAGATCTTTAATGTCCATTATCTAGTCCACCTTTTTTGATCTTTATTAAAGGCAAATTCTCCAATTCCCTTTCCTTTAATGCCATCTACTATATACTCACAAACCCCTTCATTAACATTAAAATCACCTTCAAAATAAAATGGACAGACAAAATCAAGTTTTCCTATAATATGTTTTTTTGTGCCATTACCGTATTCTACATCCATACTAAATTCATTAGGAGTCGTACCGATAATTGGCATAGAATCCATTTTATTGGATTTTTTTACACTAATCATCTCATCATTTAAATAAAAGCCTGCCTGTAATTCTGTCAACACTGGATATCTCATAAAGCTTGTATGAACAAAATCACCATTTTCAAGCATTATAATAGACCAAACATAACGATCAAAAAAGTCCCAATTTCTCTTACCATATGAATGATCCCTTATCGCTGGGTATCCTTTCATTATGTCTTTTTTGTTGCCAATTTTGATATTTAAGTCTGCCTTTCCCCCTTGTTCGTAGTGAACTTGATATATTTCGTTAAAGGCATCTTGGATTTTTCTAGATAGCTTTTCTTTTGCGATCGCTGATGCTGTTACATTTGAATCCATATGCTGAGTAAACTCAAATATTTTTGATGTTCCATAAAAAATACCGTTTAGTTGAAAAGGTATTTTTAAAGATTCCTCATCTACAACATAACCTTTATCTGTAAGTTTAGCTTTTTTAACGAATCCTTTATAGATAAATTCCATCTTCTTTCCTGGTTCCAAGCAATTAATTGTCGTTGGGTTTTTTTCATTTTTTTGGTAGTGATCTTTTTCTGCCATATATATATCTCCATTTAAATCACGATATACCAACCAGACTTCATCAACGCCATCAGATCCTCTTTTGGCAGAGCGATAAAATAATACTTCCTTAGTTTCGAAACTTTGAATACAAAAGTAATGACTGTTATTAATGTCGCTTGTAGCATCTTCACTTAATTTATAGTTATCAGCATAATTTATGTCAAAAGGATTTTCCTTTTTTCTTTTTTCCATACCTCTTAAGACGATTTTTTTCTTTAGACTTGTAAACATAATTTCTTCTCTCCTTTTTTTCTCTATTTTCGATTATATCACTAAATCCTTATTTGTCAAAATCATGGTGGAATCACTCTACCACGAGTAGAATCGACCCTTTTTAGAGATAAAAAAATAGGGTTTTCACCCTATTTTATGCAAATTTGATCTCTATGTCACAAATATCCTCGTAAAACTCCTTCTCATGGGAAACGATAATAATTGTTCCAGGATAATTAATTAGTGCCTCCTTTAAGGCTGCCTTTGATTTAACATCAAGATGGTTGGTAGGTTCATCAAAGATCAAGACGTTTGTTTTTTCCTTCCTCATTAAGGCAAGTCTAACTTTTGTCTTTTCGCCACCTGATAATGTCTTTGTTTTTCTAGTTATCATATCATAGGTTAGTCCTGATGTCGTTAGTAATTCTATTACACCCTTTTTGTCTAGTTCCTCGAAATGACTGCTTACTATTTCAAATGGAGTTAAGTGATCACTAAGGGTATTTTCTTGCTCAAAATATCCCATTTTAGCAGTGTCAATCCATTTATATTCTCCATCGATACTTTGAATATTACCTGTAATAGTTTTAATGAATGTTGATTTCCCTATCCCGTTTTTACCAGTAATAACAACACTATCATTTTTTATAATTTTGGTTGTTATCGGACTTAAAAGAGGAAATTCATAACCAATAACTAGCTCTTTTACCTTTAAGACGTCCCTGCCAGTCTCTGTTGCAAATGGAAAGTGAAAACGAATTTCTTTTTCCTTTTGAGGCTTATCAATTATATCAACTTTTTGAAGCATTTTTCTCCGGCTTTGCGCCCTCTTGGTTGTTGAAGCGCGAGCCAAGTTCTTTTGGATAAAATTTTCAGTTTCCTTGATGAATCGTTGTTGAGATTGATAAGCTTTTTCCTGTTGTTCATACCTAAGCTTTCTTTCTTTTAAATAAAACTGATAATCTCCTTTATATCTAGTAATCTTTTTGTTTTCTACCGCAAAAACTACATTGGCGATTCTTTCAATAAATTCCTCGTTATGTGATACGACTATAAATGATTTTTCGTATCCATTTAAAAACTTAACTAGCCAATCAATATGCCTAATATCCAAAAAGTTAGTGGGCTCATCTAATAATATGCAATCAGAATTCCCTAACAACAGTTTTCCAAGAATAATCTTCGCCCTCATGCCACCAGACAAGTGATTAATTGGACTTTCTAATATTTCCATTTCTAATCCTAAGCCATTAATTACATTTCCTATACTTGACTTAATAGCGTAAAAGTCTTTTTTTATTAGCTCTTCTTGAATGTCACTCGCCCAGTGTAACATTCTTTCCTGTTCGTAAGAAGGTTTGTCTACTAAATCAATATATAGTTGCTCCATCTTGGCTTCCTTATCAAACAAATCCAAATAAACATCGTATAAGTATTCTTTAACCAATAAAGTTGGATCTATGCTTGCATATTGATCCAAATAACCCACCTTTATGTTTGGGACCCATTCGACTTGTCCCTCATCTGGTCTAAGTGCTTTATCTAATAATTTCAGTAAAGTTGACTTACCGACTCCGTTTGGACCCACTAAGACAGCATGATCATGGGCAAAAAGACGCATTTCTGCATCTTTATATAAACTCTCTTTTTGATATTCAAAACTCATATTTTTAACTTCTAAAATGCTCATTCTGGTAAACTAATCTCTTTTAATTCCTCATGGTCTTCAATATATTTCCATTGTTTATGATCAAGATGATCGCTTCCTGTTATCTGCTTAACGGTCATCATCATATATTTGCCTGTTGCTCTTGCTAGAATATTACCTTCTTCATCTGAGATATATCCGGTGCCGCTGAATATTCTTTTAGGATTCGTGTCTAACTTTCCAACCACATATAAATTTGAGTTAAGAGGCACAGGCTTAATATATTTCGTGGTCAATTCGATTGTAACTGCCCATAGGCTCGGGTCAAAAGATTGAACAGCTCTTCCTATTGCCTCATCCAATAATGATGTAATAATACCCCCATGCATCCTTCCTGGATAGCTTTGATGTATATTTTTGGCATTAACGATGCCAACAACGAAGTAACCTTCAACATCATAAAAATTCGCTTTTAAGCTAAATGGGTTATCCGTACCGCAAACAATACACATATCGGCATTGTTTTGTTTTCTGATTACTTTATAGTTTATCATTGTGTTCTCTCCTCGATATGGCTCTTAAATGATCCTAATTCCGATAACTTACATACATGCATGTTCCAAAAAAAGTTCCTACAAGTTATGAATTCCATCTCATTTTCATTGATGTATCTTTTAATCCTCCCATTGTAAGGATAAACTATAATTAATTTAGGCAATTTTGTGGATGCTAATCTTATAAGCTCGGACTTCCCATAGCTCTTTTTTTGAGCTATCAAGCTACTGTTTATAGTGAATTCATCTTTTTCTCCAACCTTAATAAATTGGACATAAAACTGAATATTATTAATTGTAAGAATTCCGTTTTCAAAATTCCCTATTTCTTTTACTCTAGAAATAAGTGCCTTATTATTCTTTTGTTTTAGAATTAGCATTACTATCGTTATAACAACTGCAACGCCACCAATAATGAGTAAAATAATCATCCATGGTTCCATTTTTATCACCTCTTGAAATTATAGCATAAAAAAGCTTCTTTTTCTACGTTTCAATTAACATTTTATTAGTTATCTTGGCTACATATATCCGCTTTTTGAATTGACATTTTAAAATACTTTTTGTATAATAATTAATGGTCTTAAATTTAAAAACGATAGATGCACCCTTAGCTCAGTTGGTAGAGCAGCAGACTCTTAATCTGTTATCCAGGGAAAATGCTAATATTGTTTCAGTAGATTAGTGATTTTTTATTTATTATACTTTTGATCTTCAGACCTTACCCCGCACGATAAGGCCTGAATTGAAGATAAATCCTGCAAACAGAATTATCTCTTAGATAAATAATATTGTATTTTGCAATAATTGTCAATAATTTTATTGCACTTTGCAATATTTAGGAGGTTTTTTTATGCTACGATTGAAAGAATTAAGGAAAGAAAAAGGGTTGAAGCAAAAAGATCTAGCTGCACTAATTGGTGTCAAGCAGTCTGCAATGTCAGATTATGAGAATGAGAAACTTTTGCTAGATCAACACAAGATCAAGAAGTTGGTAGATGCTTTAAATACATCTGCTGACTATTTATTGGGCTTCACTGATAAGAAGCCAGAAAACAATAACTAGGAGGTTAAATATGAATTTCAAATTCCATTTTGATTTTAGGAAAACTGTGAATATCATTTCACTTGCGGCACTTGTTGCGATTGTCTTTTCATTGACTGGTTTATTTCTTATTCCGATTCCGAATGATGAAATGTCTAGTTTTGTCAATGCTATTTGCTATGGATTCAGAACTTTCTTCAATGTTCTGCTTGTCGTGTCATTGATAGTAATTGTCGCTAGGGTTGTTGGATGGTTCATAGAAAAATTCGCAACAAAATAATCGATTAGATCTTAACTATACTATAAATCTTTTCCGGATCCAGTTTTAGAACCTCTTCTTTTGTCATCCATGTTTTGACTGTATATCCAAAATCAATAAACATAATTGTTTTGGTTACTTTAAAATACTTAACAAAGTAACATTTTTGTTCATGGATATTTAATTCATCAGTATTCATTTGAACTCCTTTCTAATTTAATAAATTTTCAATTTTTTCAAGCTTCTTATATGTCTTATTATCAAGTGTATTGAATTTAGCGAATCTAGCTTTTGCCAATACATGATTAGGATTCGCATAAATCTTCGTGGTTGTTATATCCTCATGGCCCAATAGCACCTGAAGCGTGTCATAATCACAACCATTTAATTTCATATTGATCGCCATTGTTTTTCTAAATTGATGTGGATGTAACTTTCTGATGTCAAGTTTTTTCTTAACTCGATTTAAGAAATTTCTAACATCATCATTATAATTAAGCTGTCTGTTCAATCGCAAGTTCCAAAATAAGAACTTCTTCTGAGGGTTTATTCCAAGCAGTGTTTTTATAAGATCATTAAGCTTAGGACTAAAATAAATAAACATTCCTTTATTTCCTTTTGCTTTTGGCAAAAAAATACTGGAAAGACCCTTCAAATTTCTTGAAAAGTAAATGTGATCCTGTTCTACATTTAACAATGCTGTTATTCTCGATCCTGAATTATACATCAAGAGAATTAAGCATTTATACATTATATTATTATCGTTCCTGCTAATAGGTAACGACATTATATAGCTTATTACTAAATCAAGCTCATCATTATCTAGTGGTTGAGTTGCCAACTTATCATTCTTTAATTTACTAGATAATAAGAATGTTGATTTTATCTTGTGAAAGTTAAGCATATTTATGATTATTCCACGATGTTTATTCATCGTGTTATTTTTTTGGTTAAAATTCGCTTGAAGATACCTATATAATTCGGTGCAGTGAATTTCCTCCAAATCTCTTAATGATTCGATGTTTAAATTTTCAAAGAACGGCATAAGTGCTTCTATTAGCTTTTTGTAGTTTCTCGCTGTTCCCTTTCCGTTATTTACGAAGTTCCAATCCAAAAAATCATTGATCTGTTTTTTTAGTTCCATTTTTAATCTCCTTTTTTTATATTTATTTTATGAACTTCCAGGAGATTATAAATCAACATAATTTGTGGGAAAAAAAGTCGGACCAAAAGAGATTTTTTTTCGTCCATATATATGGAGGTGAATAAAATGTTCTTTAAAAATTATCGAACACATCGAAAAATTGTAAAGCTGATAAGAGCTAAATTTATTGATGAACTCCTGGAACTTGTGTTAGCCAAAAATGATAATCATGGCAATAACAATAATCAGGATAACAACAAGCATAACAATCATCGCTGATCGGCCACTTTTTGTGGTTCCAATATCAGCAATTACAGACAGGACTTTTCCGGTTGTCTTAAACAATTTTGATAAAAGTCCTGTTCCTAGTAATATTAAGATCACTGATAAAACTGTAATTATCGCTAGCCAGTTTTCGGCTATAAATTTCCCAATAGCAACCATAACTATTTTTTCCTGAATGCATCTCTAATAGCTCCAATTAGCTTGAAGATCCCATACAACGCAAAACCAACGCCAACAACTGAAGCTATAACTACTGCAGCAATAACAACTCCGCCCAAAGTGCTTCCTAGTTTCGCTAATAGGTTATTGAAAAAATCAATCAACCATTGAAACGGATTCGCAAATCCTGGCGTTCCTGGAAGAACTGGAGTAGGATTAGGATCTTCAGGAATAATATCTCCTGGATCCGCAACTACGCCAAGCGTATAAGTTGTTCCATCAAGTGAAAATGTAAGTTCAAGTATATCAATGTCATTTATTTCAACATAATCAAAATAATAATAATAAAGCGGTGATTGTCCTGTTACCCATCTTTTGAAGTTAGTTAGAGCGAATCTAATAATATATATATCATTATCTTCTGTCTTGTTAGCATTATAATAAGCTATTGTTTCATCAACAACTAAGTTATCAGATGTTGGGTTTTCTAGCTTTTCAATCACTTTTAGATCATTGATTGATGTTGCTGATGGAAAAAACCAATAAAAGAAATTAAGATAATTTAACCAAGCCGATAAAGTTCCATTCATATCGGTATAGCTAAGAATATCTTTTTTATCTTTATCAGTATATGTCCAGTTATATTGATCGGTGCTTATAAGTGTATCAAGCTCTGGATCATATTCTTCATAAGTATCGCCATAAATCTGCAATCTATACTTGTTCCAGTGATTTTCATCCCATATGATATTTATTCCTACCAAATCGCCATAATTTTTTTGAATTGGAAATGCAACATAATTAACAACTGTAAAGCTTGGCTTGTTTAGCTCAGTAAATTCATTTTGAATTGCTGTTGTATATGAATCATAATGAGGATCTAAAACAACCACCTCTAAATCTTTAACGGTTGTTAAAAAATTATTGTTAGCTTCTGCACCAGTAACTGTGAAGATCTTGCCAACTCTATGAGCTTTATAATTGGCAGTTGTCGCTGAGATCTTATTTTCAATCTCGGTTATTTCATAGGTTCTTTTCGCTTTAAGCTCCTGGAAGTGTGTTGATCCAATAGAAACCTTATACTTAATAAAAACATTGTCAGCGGTTCTTGAAGTGCGTTCTAGGTTATATCTTGAATAGCTATCATTAAGATGCGTTTTCATTGTCATACGCATCCCATAGCTAACTAAGCTAGATCCTAATGGATTATAGACATAGATATATATTGCCTGATATTCCCATTCATACAATGTTATTACATACAAATTATTATCACTTGGATTAAGCGGGTAATCAGAAACATCGAATGTTGAATCTGTTTTTAGATCTTCTAATGGGTCTGTTGAATCAATATTTAAAGCTGAAGCTTGGAAAGATACACCAAAAAAAGGAATGAGTAATAAGCATAAAATTGCTGATAAAATAAACTTTTTCATTTTCTCACCCCTAATATTATTATTTTTTAACTTTTACAACTATCAATCCAATAACTGCTACAACTGAAACTGATACTAAGACAATCCATCCCCACTGCGTGAACCAGTTGCCGGTATTTTCGTTTAGCTCGATGCCATCGCCAGCTTCTACTACTTGAACTGTTAGATCGTGTGTTTCGTTAACTCCTGAAGCTGAACGATATTTAACAGATACGCTATATGTTCCAATGTTAGCTTCGTTGTCCTTGTATTGATTGATTGTATAAGATAATGTTCCAGTTCCTGTTACTGTCATTTTTTCCATTGTTGTTAGGATCTTCACAATCATATCAGATGTTAGTACTTTATCATTTTCAATTACGATCAACAAATCATCGGTAGCGAATAAAATATCCGGAAATTCAGCATCAACAATTATTGAAATTGATTTAATCGAATATAAGCCCAATGAGTTGATTGATTCAACTTGATATGTATATGCTCCTTCTAAGTGGCCGTTACCGGTAAAATTATCATTTCTAACTACTAATGATGGTGTTAAATCGCCATCAACTACATCAACAGCTGAGATCTTGCCGGATATATCATCGATATCCATAATTGAAGTTGTTGATTTATAGATTTTTTCCGGTGCTGAGATAACTGGAGCTTCAAACTCCATCAAACTTGCTCCAAAATTAACTACTAATCTAAATGGATATTTATTGACATCAAACGCTGCTCCCTGGTAATGAATAGAATCATCATTTATTTTAAAGCTGTTTGTGTTTTGCGTTGCTCCTGATAAAGATGTATCAGCGAATATAACATCATCCCCAACTTTTTTTAATGTCCAAGTTCCTGAGCTTGCGGTTATTGATGTATAAGTTTGATTTTCATATAGATCCTTTAAGAATGTTGAAACTGCACTATTAAAAAATACCTTTTGTGGAATTGTTCTAACTCCTTTTTCAAAAACAAAAATATATGCACCTTTATAATAATAAAAGTAAGATTCTCCTGGTGATGTTGGGATCTGTGTTGTTTGAAGTTTAGTCGCTGCTTTTGAGCTAAGAACTTCCGATAACTCGGAAGTTCCTGCTTCTGTCGATGTTCGCCATTCATCAATTTTATCTTTGGTATAATACATCGTTACCATACCGCCGACAAATAGAAGGATTGCGATGAAGGCTATTCCTAGCCCTGCAAAAACTTTTTTCATACAATGTTCTCCTTTTCTTTATTTCAAGGCCTTTAAAATTGCCTTAATACCTTTAATAATAATAAGTAATGCTATGATTCCACCGATAGTAATAATTACGATCCACGCTATCCAAGGAACGCCATACCATCCAGCTTCGATGAACCATCCCCAGCTAAACTTACCATCTTCATTGTCTGTTGATCCATCAGCTTCTAATACTTCGATTAAAAGTTCAACTTCTTCATTTGTTCCACTTGATGATCTAAAATTAACTACGACTTCATAAAATCCTGGTTCATTCTCATTATCTTCATACTCGTTATCAATGAAAGTTGTTACTATCGTTCCTGTTGAGGTTGAAAGACCGGTTATCTTGCAAATAGTTTCAAAATCAGAAGCTTCAAGCTTTCTATCATTTTCAATAGCAATATAACCATCTGATGTAACATATAAGACTTTTGGTAATGAATTAACAACCAACAGCTCAAACTCTAATGCTGATGTATTGTCATCGCTATCAGTAACTTCAACAATTACCTTATAAGTTCCAACCTTATGACCTTTACCAGTGAAATTATCTAATTGAATTGTAATGAAGCTTGAAATATCGCCATCTTCAGTATCTGATGCTGTAAAGTGAAACAATAACTCCTCAACAACAACAATCGATGTTTTAGATTTATAGATTGCTTCTGGCCCATTTAAAATTGGATAATCGCCGTTTGTTAGATCTCTTAATGGAACTTTAATAATAACTTCTAGATCTGTCGTATTTCCTGATTCATCCATTACTTGATAGATAACTTTCCATTGACCTGGATTAGCCTGATTCTTTCCATATTCATTCTTTTTAACTGTAATTGTTAGATCTTCTGAAGCTGTATAATTATCAGTAACTACAAGCTCATCAAGGAAAGCATAAACATCAAATCTTTCTCCTGGTTCAAGCTCGATTTCAGTAAGTGTATTTTCGGCAAATTGTGGAGCTGCTAGATCCTTAATTTTAACAGTTATAATCTTCGTTGAAGTATTGCCAACGCTATTAGTTACAGATATAGTAACTTGGAAAGATCCAAGCTTAGTTTTATTTCTTGAATAGTTATCAGAAACAACAACTATGCTTGATGTTAAGTTGCCATCGTTTTCATCAACGGCTGTATAATTTTTAAGTAAATTCATCAATGATATTGGATTATCAATATCCGTTTCGATCACTGATTCGCCAACTATTTCCGGATAAACCAATAATGGATTACTTTCGACTGTTACAGTTGCGGTTTTTGTTGCTAAATTTCCTGCTGAATCAATGGCAGTATAAATTAGATAATAAGTTCCAGCTTTACCTAGTTTCACATTACTTGAATCAACATTGACAACTACATCGCCATCGTATTTATCAACAGCTTTAACATTCTTTAAATAGTTAGGAGCTGCATCGCCTACTGTTAGTGTGTAATTGACTACACCACTAATGACTGGAGCAACATCAACTAGCTTAACGATCATATAATCTATATCGCCACCTGTTCCAAAACCATCTGGAACACCACCGTTTAGATCTAATGAAATACCATTTTCAAAACCGTATCCATCAGAATCTTGGGTTTCAAAAGCCGATGTAACAATACTACCATCTGTTTTATAAGAAACCACTTGCTTATTTTCAACACCATTAGCAAGCACTTCTTCTAAGTCAGAAGCACATAGCCAACCTCTACCATCTTTATGGATAAACTTCTCATATCCTGGATTGATGAATTCAACCTTTATATGTGCGTTTGCAGTAAGTCCTAGGAAATTGCCTTCGTCAATCATAAAGTAATCTAAACCATCAGAAAAACCGCTATAAACATCATCAAGACTAATGAATGGTATAAAACCTTCATCAGAATCTGAATAAACTAGATGCTTAACTCCATTCACATATAAATTAACTAAGATTGGAACATAATCGAAAGTTGCAGTTCTCGCATTAAAATTTTGCATCTCATAAAGTGTTTCATTTTCTAAATTAGTTAAATAACCACTTCCCCCTGGACTTAAACCTAGTAAATCAAATTCATAAGTTGCTTGTATATAAGAATCAAGGTTTATATGAGAATTATCAGTTACCTTAATAATGACATAATTAAAATGATTATCTACTAAGGCAAGACCATTATCTTTATCGATATCCTCATAATATAATGAAAGATATCTTCCATAAGGAAAGCTGAAATAATATTCATCAGTTTCAGTTTTATCAATGCCTGGAAGCGAAACCCAAGCTAAGTTTTCATCCCAATAATGAAATGCTTGCTTGTTCTCAATGCCGTTAGCTGCTAGATCTTCGATATCATAATCGTTTAAATATCCAGTTTGATTTTCAAATTCAATCATTTTTTCATAATGCGGGCTAATGAAATCAATCCTTATCTTCGCTTTTGCTGGAAAATTCTCCCAATAACTAATTGCTGACATATAGTCACCATATCCTATTTGAAAACCGTTCTGATAATCAAGCGTATGAAAATATAGTAAATTTTCATCAGTCCATGCAAATACCTCATATTTAATTTCATTGATATATAAATTAACCAAAATTGGATTTATTGAATCATACCAACCTTTACCTCGTGCGAATAAGTATTGTGCCATATCAGAATATTGGCCAGTAGTTAAATCAGTATTGGCTACAGGAGTCGAAAAGCTATTAGTTGTATTAAATTCAACTGAAGCAGCTATATAATTATCAAAATCAATATCCATCTTTGGCTCATATTTAATCAAAATATAGCCAAGAATATTTTGGATATTCCAATTAAGACCATTATCATTTATTGAAATGGCTTCATCTTGTGTATGTGTCAATTCAAATTTAGAAGTTCCATTACCACTAAAAACAAAAGTTGTTGTTGTTATACCTGAAACTGTTTTTTTCGTTCCATGAAAAGTTGAAACAGAATGATCGCCGTTTTCAACATAGTAAGCTCTTTTATTTTCAACACCATTAGCAATCAAATTGTCTTTATCGTATTGTGAATTCCATCCTATTGGGTTTGATGTTCCATCAGGCAAAATAATCATTTCTTTTTTAGGATCAACAAATTTAATAGTAAATTCTTCTCCTGATGAGATATAATTACTTTCAGCCATCATAACACCATTTACTCCTGGTGTTTTTTCATATAAGGCAATAATGAAAATGTAATCGCCATTTAAAGCGTTACGAAAATAAACTCCCGTTTCATCGCCAGTTACGATATAGGGTAATTCTTCGCCACCGATCATAAACTCCGCAAATATAGCCTTTTGATATTCGATATTGACAGTTTCGCAAGTCCATGACCACATCTTGTTATACTCTGCAACTGACATATCTATCGCTGTCGACCAATTTTCAGTTAGATCATCAAGCTTTGCTAATGTTTCTCCTGAGTATTGATAAACATATCTGCTATCAGATGCTGATGCAGCTTGATTTCTTCCTGGATCTTCAATATTACCAGGTGCTAATAATGCAAGAGGCAACAATAAGATTCCTAATAAAAATATAATTTTTTTCATAAATAACTCCTTTTTATTTTTTTATTTCTTCAAAATGCTTATCTAAAATTTCCTTATCTGAAATTTCATACATTTTGTTAGTTACTGGATGATTGATAATGATAGCTTGTTCTTTCGTGAAAGATAGATCTTTCTTCCAGGATGGTGCTTCAAGCATATTCATGTGCGACTTAACTTTTAGCGTATCTGATATTGATCTTAGGTAATATGAATCATATCTGCCCCTGGATGCTTTTGTTGGAAAGACTAATTTAGTCGCATATTTTATCAAAATATCTTTCCCCTTGGTGATCTTCTTTAACTCGACAGCTCTAAGCTCTCCTTGCCTTTGATTATTGGATATAATAATATCTATTTTTATCACTCCATAATCTTTAAGCTTCTGCATAAAGTTTGATAGCTTAGCTATTAAATGTCTTATCCTAACAGCTAACGGTGTAATTAAATAAATTAGTCCATAAAAACCGTATATAATTCCCTTAACTAGCATCAACAGAAATCGAACTTTCGGCCATCCTGGATCTTCAGTTCTTCCGGCAATCTGCATAATTGCATGATCCAATTCTCTTAATTGCTTATTTACTCTTTCAGCGTTCTGGCCAACTTGGATCATATAGAAGTTTTCGCCTTGAAAGTGTCTAATAAATGCCCTAGTGTTCCTGATCCCGTGTTCCTTGATATATTTTGTTATGTCCTTATCCATGTTGTTCCATAGTGCATCTGATTCAGTTTCATATGCTATGGAGTAATTCATCCACGGCCAACAAATCCTTTCTTTATATAAAACTTCTTTAACGATCTTCGATGGATGTGCTAGCTTCAGATAGTTTGTTGAATAAACTTTCGCTGGTATTAGTTCAGTTTCCATGTAGGGCTGATTGGAAAAAACAAAATTTTTAACTTTTGAACGAACAATCAGTTCAATATACTTGATAATAATTTCGATTAAATGATTCGTTTTATAATTCTGATACCATCCATATCTTTTAAGCAGTTCTTCTTCCTGGTAATTTTGAAGCATGGTTTCAAAATTCCAGAGCTTTCGATATCTCTTTTTGATTGGGTTATTATTTTGCAAGAATTTAAAAATCAGTTTTTCTATATAATCGTGATCGCCACTAACATATTTTGTATAATTGCCTTCAAAATATTTTTTTAGTAGCTTGTGATCTAGCTGATACAAAATACTTTTTAAGATCTTCCGCTGATCCTTTATATCTTTAACAAAATATGTTCTTAGGATATAAACGATTGCTGATGCCAGGGTGTCCTTTCCAGCTCCTGTTTCCCCAACGATCTTAATTATCTTAGCCATAACCTTTGTGATGTATTTCTTGGTATAAAATTTATTAACGATATTGCTTATGTTGTTTCCCCAAATAAGCATTATGATTAAGTAAATTCCAAGCGTTATAGCTAAGACAAGGAGGAGTTGCAGGGGTTGTTGGAAGATCTCTGAAGAAAATTCATTGACCTTGGTAAGAACTAGCATCATTGGTTGAAATAGCAAAATAATCGAACCAACAAAAAATATGATCAGCAACAATCTGATAAAACGCTTTTTACTTTCCAAAAAGTCTAAAATCAAAACTAATAGTTCCATCAACTGCCGTTGCCTTTCCGCCTTCTCATATCCTTTAACATTTCAGCTTTAACTTCAGCCACTGCATCAGCTTTCAATAGATCATAAAGTTCTTCAGCTGTTGCATAGCCTAGATTTTGCTTATTTAGCTTGATTCTTCGGCCAATCGTTTTAAACTTCCCATTAACCACAGTTGATAATCTAGATCTTTCGATAAGTCCGGCATCTTGAAAATCTTTCAAGTAATGTTCGATAGTTTTGACTGCCAAGTGATACTGATTAGCTAAATGTTTATTAGATATCGTTATATCGGATATAATTAGCGTTTTATGAAGCTGATGGAAAACTTTCTTTTGATTTTCATTGAGAGCTTTGAAGCTTTCTAACTCTCGATAATCAATCATAAAATCAGCTCCTTTAAAAAGAAATGAGATGTTATGCATCTCATCCCTAGTATATTGTTAAAAACAATAGTTTGATATTATTCGCCGTTTTTCGCCGTTTTTCGCCGCTTAGCCTAATGCAAGTCAAATAACGATTAAATAGAACTATGTTAGACCTTGGTTTTATTGCCTTGGTTTTTAGTATGTTTTAACAATGGTTTATAAAGGTTTTAAGACAGATCTTAGGAAACCAAAAAATAAGCTGAAAATGAGTAAACCACAATAAAGGTATCGCAAGGGGTCATTTTAATAAAAATATAAATTAGCCGAAAGGATAATTTTAGCAATAACCACACCAATGTTGGTGGGGTTTAAAAACCCCCTGGCCAACAAGATGCTTGGATACATTTATCATCGAGAATAGCATCAAAAAAGTAATGCTATAAAGAAGCTTAGCTTTTGATAATCTAAAATAGCATTACCAATCAAAACACTTGGTAACGGCCTTCTAGTTTTTAATTTCTTAAACTTAGTAAATAAGAATTATTTATTTTATAAATATATTCAAGTAAATAATTAAAAAACATTATTCTCTATTGACAGTTTGAAAATACCTATTGACAGTTTGGAAATTTATCCGGAAAGTTTCCCGGATAACTATTGAAAGTTTACAATTTTTTAACAATAAAAAAGCACCATCACTGTGGTGCATCTTGAATTTCGTTCTTAATTTCTCTTTTAAGGCTCTTTTTTCCTAGCTTAGATATAGTTAAAGGCTGTCATTTCTGACAGCTGTTATTCAATTTTATCTACTCTGCAGGAGCAGTTCTTTGGCAATAACATTGATAGCTTCTGATATGTTATCAGCGGTTGGCATTGGTGCAACATAAACATATCTTTCTGATTGTGTCTTACAATAGTCATTGAAGGCTTTTTTTCTTAGTTGTTGTTCTTTAACCGATGCCAAAAGTTTAGATCCAATATGCAACCTAATGCTGAAGATCCTACGGTTTACAAATCTTCTTTTCCTGGATCCTCTTTTGGCTTCTTTATAAGCTTGATCGATTGGTAATAATGACATCATTTCGATCGCTTTTGTTTCATCGATTTCAATGAATCTTTTCTTTGTCTGAAGGTCCCAGTTCCTCTTGATGATACCATCTAGCTTCTCGATCTTCCATAATGCCTTTTGAACGGTTGATTTTGCTACCTTACATTTAGATTCAAAATGTTTATTCTGAAAGAACACTCTTTCAGCTTTATTCTCTACTTTGGAAATGGCATACATCCAGATAATCTCTAAAAGCACCTTGTTATAGGTGCTGTTCTTATTGTCTTTGAAATAATCTTCTAGTATCACATTGGGATTTAAAACTATCTTATAATCGCCAATGATCCCTTCGATTTTCTTTGCCATTTATTACCATCCTTTTTCTGATAGTCCATCATAGAAGCTTTTAAACCATTCAGGTTCTTTGGTTCCAGCTTCAGGTATTGTCTTTTTAAATACTGTGATAGCTTTTTTTACTGTGTTGATCTCTCTTTGTTTCCAATCATTCAAGATCTTCGACAAATAGTGTGTTCCTTGATATTCGTAATTCTTTCTTTTTAAGGCAGTCAATAACAACACATTAAGAATCGCTTTATTAACATTGTTGTTTTTCTTATAAAACGATTCAATCTCATCCGCTATTGTCGCATCATTGTTTCTGCAGAAGTTGTTGATCAGCGTTGCTGGATCAATCAGCTGCAGTGATTGTTTTAAGGTTAGCTTTCTAGTCATTGGATGCACCTGGTTCTTCTTGTTTATCTAAATGATTCAAGATCTTGAAGGCATTTAATTTATCAGGATTATCGGTTAAGAATTCTTGTCTGATATCCGACATCTGATCATATACTTCAAGTTTCCAATGATAGTGAAAACCTTTTTGGTATAGTGTTCTCATCAAATCGTTTTCGCTTTGCAGTCTAAACACTATCGTTGTCATATAATAATCAATCATCAATAGAATGATTGTAAATATGATCTTCTTCCCTGGATGAGCTATGAACTCGGGATATAACCATATTTCGATTATTAACATGAATGTTCCAGCTGTGGCTACACAAATTCCAATTAACTTGGCCCAAAATATCGCTTCTTTTTTAATGTATTCTTTTTCTCTATATTTCATATCCCGCTCCATTATAGTATCTTATTATTCTTTGAACTCTACCTATCACTTGAATATACATTCTTTTTAGATCTTCGCTTGAATAAAAATGAGTTGCATATTTTGAATTAAAAACTACTAATCTAATCCCAAATTCTGTATAAAGAATTTTTCTACAAATTGGTAATTCGCCATTGACTGATACAAGCACAATATCGCCAGAATTAGCATGATCGACACTTCTAATAATCAATATATCGTTGTGGGCAATTTCAGGGGCCATCGAATCATCATGAACTTGTAGTCCAAAATATTCCGCAGTTTTAGTCCATCTCTTGGGAATTTCCTCATAGCCAATAATGGAATTTAAGATACCATGAGTTATATTACTATAAACTGGAATTTCCATAGTTTTCATATTCTACCTCCCAGGTAACTAATCGACGTCAATTTTACTTTGTGGGCCTGTGATCTTAACTAAGTTTGATTCTCTGTTGATTCCAAACTCATCAACATGCTTCTGGCCATCTAAAATAACTCTGGCGTTTTTAACTATTTCTCTAGCTACTGTGCACATTGCTTTTGCTCTTTTTGATTCCTTCTTTATTTCATCTTCACTTAGATCATCATCATTCAATCTTTCTAGCTGTTCGAATAGATGATTGTTTAAATCTAATAATGTATTTCTAGGCATTGGAATTCTCCTTTCTAGTATTGTCGGCAGCTTTTAAGATTACTTTTGCAATATTTATTCCGGTTTTTGTGAACTCTGGATCATTAAATATTAGCTTTTGCCGATTTAGTATCAATTCTTCCGCATAAGAAACAAGCTTTAAGTTCTCAATTCTTACATCCATGGTATCTCCATTTAGGAATAATAGTTTCATGTTTTTTGGAATTGGCCCATATGTTTTTTCATAAAGGTATCGATGTTTTAAGACCCAAATATTTGGCTCTTTTATTTTTATATACAAATATGTTTTTTCGTAATGTTTTCTAAATCTTTCGGTTCCAACAGGGATCTTATTCGTGGGAATTCTTTCTTTTTGAAATCTGCAATCAACTCCATTTTTCATATCATTATCTTGACAGAAGCATTTGATTTCATTGATCGTTTTGTCCACGTCGAATTTCTCATTAAATAAATCCTTTATTTCTTGGTATGATTTACCTTTATGAATCTTTTTAATGAATTCTTTCATTTCTTCTGAATATCTAAATGCTCTTTCTGTTCTCAATCCATTCCTAGATAGATAAGTGGAAATTCCAAACTCTGTTAAGTTTAGGTTAAATTGTTTATTAACCAGGGTGGCAATTTCCTTGTGTGATTTCCCCTTATATATCCCCAAAATAAATTTTCTAACTTCCTCGGTATAAATTATCCTCATTCAGACATTTCCTCCGCAAACTGCTGCATTTTTTCAATTTTCCTAATGTGAGTTTTACCATCAACAGATACAAGCATTATTTCGCCGGTTTTAATGTTCTTATGGAATGAATAATTACAGATATCCATATGATAGTAATCGATCACTAAAATATCATAGACATCAAAAACAATTTCATCATCATGTTCAAAATGTCTAACAACAACTTCCTTTGCCCTCAAAATTTCTTTTACCCTACTTATAATTTTTTCAATAGTCATTTTCTCGACCCTTCTTTCTTGACTAATTTTAAGTCAAGGAATCCTTAATTTAATAGCGGGTCGATTGCTATCAGACTAAGAATTCCTTCACTTAAAATTCGACCCTATTTATTTTTCTTCTCTTGCTCGTAGTTCCTTATTTTTCTTTTTGCATACTTTATATCAGAAGTTGAATATCCATTCATTAGCAATATTTCCTCTGCCTTTTTTTCGTTTCCGATCATTTCAAGTGTAATCTTATAAGCTCTAATTCTTCCCATTTCTTCTGATCTAATGATATTCAATATGTTTGATGGATCCATAGGCACCTCCATAATATATCTAGCTAGGGCTTCCACTATGAATAAGGTATTTAAACGGGGAGTTTAAATTTTTTTTTTGGAAGCCCAAGCTATTAAGAAGCTACGGCTTAACTTCTTAATTTTTAACTAAAATTCTTTGACTTTAAAGGTCACTTTTTATATAATAAAAACAGTGACTCACTAGTCACTGAATCATTATTGCACCCTTAGCTCAGTTGGTAGAGCAGCAGACTCTTAATCTGTGGGTCCACGGTTCGAGCCCGTGAGGGTGTACCACTAAGTAATAAACCGCTTTATTAAGCGGTTTTTATTTTATAGAATCAGCTTATATATATTATATTCCTTCATTTCTTTATGATATCCAAAATAGTCAGAAGGCGGAGTCACTTTTTCTATTAATAAAGCCCCCATCTTTGTAATTGTCTTATTTGAAGGTATATTTGATGCCTCACAAGATAGGATTAAATATTTCATTTTATATTCCTTTGCTACTTTTAATGCTAGATTAGAGGCGATATATGAATAATTATTCCCTCTAAAAACAGGGAAAATCTCATATCCTATATTTCCGTTATAATACGAATGATAATTGTGACCAATTCTTATGCTTATTTTGCCAACTATGACATTATCAGATTTTCTATGAATATTATAGTAATAATAAGGAATCACTACCTCATCACCTATATTAAATTCATTAAGTTTTAAATATATTACATCGTTTTCAATATATTCATATTTATTAAGATATTCTATTGGTTTCATTATATATATTCAACCGGAAGTACAATTACTTCTTCGCTAAGTGAGAGCTTGTTATCCGCTAGACAAATAATACACCCTTGTCCCTTTTTGTGAGTTGCTATTTTATCTAAAGTCTTAAAGGAACTTGCCATCTTGAGAGTTGGCGATGCAGTCATCTTTATTTCAATAGGATAGAGTATTCCATTTTCTTCAATTATAAGGTCAATTTCCTTGCCATCTATATCTCTGTAATAATAAAGCGGTAAAACTGATTTACCAGCATTGGTATAAGATTTGATTATTTCAGAGACAACGAAAGTTTCAAAAACATGACCTGCTTGAGCACCAAATTTGAGCACTTCTGGTGTCATCCATCTTGTTAAAAAGGCAAGAAATCCAGTATCTAGTAAATACAATTTAGGCGTTTTGACAATTCTTGTTAATAAGTTGTTATGATATGGTTCAAGTAAATAAATTATTCCTGAGGATTTTAATACAGAAATCCACTTTTTTACTGTTGGAACACTTACACCAATATCGTTTGCAATACTTGAATAATTTAGTAATTGTCCGCTTCTTGCCGCAACTGAAACAATGAACTTAGAGAAAACTAGTTCATCAGAAATATTTAAGACATCTCTAATATCCCTTTCAATATAAGTCTTCAGGTACGAACTATATACTTGTTCCCAATCATAAGAGTAATCCATTAGCACTGGTAGAGATCCTCTATGAATGTGAAACCATACATCATCTTCTCTTTTTAATTCATCTTTTCTAGTTTCAATATAGTCCTTGGTTGGAATAAAAGGCAGGTTAAATGAAATTCCTTTTTTCTCTCTCATTGAAAGACCATGTAATTCAATAATACCTACTCTACCTGCAAGTGACTCTGATACATCTTTCATTAGATTGAAGGCTTGCGAACCGGTCATTAAATATCTACCATTTTCCGAATTTCTATCCACAACTAATTTGAGAGTCGAAAACAATGTTGGAACATATTGAATTTCATCAAAAATAGTATTCGATTCAAACTCTTTCATGAAAAGCTGAGGATCATTCTTCGCAAGGTTTAGAAAGTTATAGTCATCAAATGTTACATAATTATAAGTATCATTAAAAAGATGTTTCAAAACTGTCGTTTTTCCCACTTGTCTTGGACCTGTTATCAACACTGTCTTGAATTGTCTTTTCATTTTCATTATTACTTCTTCAATATGTCTTTTATAATACATGAGTACCTCCATATTTCGGTTAATTTAAACTATAACTTTATTTTAGCCGTTTTTTTAGCGGTTGTCAAATAAATCATTTCGGTATTTTTGTGATTTTCATATCCTAATCAAGTTTTACTTGACTGCTCATCTTGAATCAGGACAAAATCAGGACAGATACTCATTTATATGACATTAAATTAACAAAAATTGCTTGAAAAAGCGTTATTTATTGATATTATTAGACAAATATTAGTACCAAATGCTATTAGTACGTTCCCGTGAGGGTGTACCACTAAGTAATAAACCGCTTTATTGAGCGGTTTTTATTTTTTGATGAATTAATTGTATCATGAAATTGTTTTCTTTAGACATGTATATCTTGTTAAGAAATCATACCCACACTCTTCAAGGATTTTTCTTTCACCAGGCTCAGCAAAATAATAAATATGTTCCATATTATTAGTAATAGCCAAAGCATTTAAATGAAGTAAGAGTTTCCTTAATGAATCATCACTATTTTCTTTATTAACTATGTCTATTCCATAAATTGAGTAAAACTTTTCATCGGTTATATAATATATAAAACCTAGATTCCTATTTCCAAAAATAGTCCATATGCTAAGTCTATCTTTGATTCTAGTTGCAGTCCAATACATATCCTCATCACTTTGCTTATGAACATCTTCAAAATCTTTGAAGTTTTTTTTGTTATGTAATATAATTCGTTATTAAAGTAATGTGGAGTATTTCGATTTATTCTTGCAATCATGACATCAGTTTCTTCAATTATTTTATAGTCTGATTTTAAAAAGCTACTTATTGCACTAGTATTTTGATTAGGCAGTCCAATTGATATTTCATAATTATAAAAATCATTTATCAAATATTTCTGAAAATCATCAACTGCTTCATCATAATATCCATCTATGCAAAATGATCTTGTCTCTAGGTATAATTCATTTGGCTCAAAAAAGAAGTGAATCCATCCTTTTACGATATTATTGCTATTTAAGTAAAGTAAGATTACCTCATCTTCTCTTTCCATTCCATTTTTTGAGTCTTCAAAAAAGTCTTCTTTAGTTTTGATTCCATCTAGATATGTTGGAAAGCTTGATGTCTCAAATTGTTGAGTTAACTTATATATGTAATCCACATATACATCAAATTCTTTTTTTGTTATTTTTCTTAGCATGTTATCCTTTCAATTTTTGCTATTAATAAATATAAGTTTTAAGTCTTTGCTAATAAGTCCTCATTTCCTTAGGAAAATCTATGGTTTTAAACTATTCAGCGACCTCTTTAAATAAACGTAAGAAATTTAGATGGGTCATTTTATCTATTTCAAAATCCGTAAACCCCTCTTGCTTTAATGCATTAATTAATAATGGAAGTTTGGAGGCATTATCTAATTCAATATCAGGATCAATGCCATCAAAATCGCTTCCTAAAGCGATAACATCTACTCCAACCAAGTTATAAATATGCTTAATATGCTTAACTACATGTTTGATTGTATTCTTGCCATCTTCTTTATTATCTGACATAAATGCATCACAATAATTAATACCCATGATGCCTCTTCTTGCGGCAAGTTCTTTGATCATATCATCTGTTAAATTTCGAACATGGTTACAGACTGCTCTTGCATTAGAATGGGACGCCAAAAAAGGTTTATTGGTATATTTTAAGACATCATAAAAGCCTTTGTCAGAAAGATGTGAAACATCTATGATCATCCCTAGCTCATTCATTTTTTTGACAACTTCTATACCAAATGGCGTAAGTCCATCCTTATTATTTGGAACACTAAAATCTATCGAATCTCCTTTTTTATAATTTCTTAGATTAATATTAGGAAATCCAATAGCATTATCAAAATTCCAAGTTAAGGTGATCATTCTGACTCCAAGTTCATAAAGATATATAAGTTTTTTTATATCTCCTTCTATGACTTCTCCTTCTTCAACAGTAATAATTGCCGATAATTTTTCCTTTTCTTGGTTATTAATGATATCTTGATAACTATAGGCAAAATCAATCAACCGTTCGTTAATTGCAAGCTCATGGGTAAGTCTTTTGATCATATCTATACATTTATTGAAAGGATTATTTTCCTTTGATAGATTGACAAACATTGCGAAACATTGAGCCATATAATTGCCTTTTTTTAGTTTTTGTAGATCAATTTGAAGATTGTTTTTAAGTAAGCCTGCTTCATCCTGATTCATGATTGCATAAATAGTATCACAGTGTAAATCGATTATATGCATGTCTTCCTTCTTTTTAATGTAAAGACTCATACTAATAAACTGACATAATTCATTATCAATTTGATGCGAAAAGACATTCTCCTTAACAAAACCACATCTTTGATAAACCTTAATCGCTCTTTCATTAAAATCCGCAACTTTTAAAGTGATTTTATTAACATTAAAATTTTCTTTAATAAACCTTATGCACCTTCTAACAAATATTTCCCCTAACCCATGTCCAGTCAGATCAGGACGCAGTCCAAGACCTATTTCGACACTTTGTTCATTAAAATAGCATGTAAGGTATCCCATCAATTCTTTATTTTCATCTAGTACTTCAAAAAAATCATCTTGCCTTTTTTCTTTTGAAATTAGTTCTTCATAATCAAGCGGATCGTTTATAAAGTCATAAAAAGAATAAATTCCTGGATAGTGCCAATTATTGGCTATTTCCAATGCATTTTCTTGCTGCATCTTTTTTATAATAAACATATGGTTCTCCTTTTTAATCTATCTAGACTGCCACTAATTATACTATTATTATATCATATGAGGAAATACAATAAAATAACGTTTTATTGCTGTTTTTGCTTAAAAACAGCGTTTATTTGCCATTTTTTTGGTAAAAGAGCATTTCATGTGCATTAATTTCTTTAAGTGCTAGAATAGATATGGAAGGAAGTGAAATATATGAAGAAAATAATTGTGTCATTATCATTATTATTACTTGGAATCGTTAGCTTTGCATGTAATAATGTAAATACAGAGCTTTCTATTACTAATAATTTAATAAATTTAAAGGTTGGAGAAACTGTTAAAATAGAGTATACTACAAACTCTAGTAAAACCCCTGTTTTTAGTATTGAAGATGATGAAATTGCATCTGTTGATGAGCAAGGAAATATTAAAGCATTAGCTATTGGAAACACTAAGATTTCGGTAAAAATTGATAACGTGGAAAAGCTAGGTATCATTAAGGTGATCAGTGATGAACTTTATGAGGCAAAGGATAACGCTAAAGAAGAGATAAACAATTTAGTTGCTTCTTTAAATGAAGATGACTATTCAATAACAAATTGGCTTGTAATAATCGCAAGACAAAGCGCTGCTTTAAAGGACATCGACAGTGCCGATTCAATCATTGATATTAATTCTATCAAGGATCGGGCAATTAGTGATATTAATGCTGTCAATAAAAAAGAATAACCTAAAATATCGACAAATGATATAAAAAATGGCATAATCAATATGCCATTTTTTTATTTAGCTTACTATTCCACCTTGACCCCAATTATCATCTCCACTATTTGGTATGATCTCAATGGTTACCGTGTATCTTACTGGAATAACTGAGTGAGGAATCTCAAAGTATGTAGTTGGTTTGTCACTCTCATCAACCTGCAATACTCCATTTAAATATATTATAAACTCATAACTATGAGGCATGATAATATCGACATAGAACGTCCCTGAACCAGATCCTTTTTGAGAATTATGGACACCATATTGGCCATAATACTCATCAGTTGGGTTTTCCTTAGAGAAGAAACTAAAGAAAGCGAACTCTAATAACTCAACAGGTGTGGTGTTGCTTGAACCCTCTGGAATACCGAATAGTTTTAACATTAAGTAGACCATATCTAAGACATTTTCCTCAGTACTATGGAACACCTCAAAGGTAAAGAAAGCATTATTTGAAGTATCAATTACGGCGATATAATAATCGGTATATAAAGTATCTAAACCAGGAACTGACGCAACATATCCTTCTGCATAAACTCGGTAGTAAATATAATTAAACTCTTCTTCATCTTCTAGCGGGAAGAAATTATCATTTAAGACGCTAATATCACTATCTTCATCGTTTGGATTATATATATATTCTGTAAAGCTAATAATCTCACCTAGTTCATTATAAACTGGAATCCTTCTAGCTATTACTGCTCCTGCCGGTAACCCAAATGTTGGTGAATAATACTCTAAGTTTGTTTTAGATACTTGACCAACCGTATAGAAGATATTCTCACTTCTAGATACTGCTTGATTTGAATAGTCAATATTTCCATATAAAATATTAATAACCTTTGGATATCCCGGTTCACCAGTTAACACGTTATAGTATAGCTCCGCGTTCATTGGTACAACTTCTCCAGTTTGTGAATCTACTAACATACTGCTTGGATACATAATAGTATTGATGGTAGCCATTGCAGTTTCTGAGGTAAAGGAAAGTGTTTCTAGTCTTGAAATCTTACTTCCGGCTTTTGAAGTAACTACTGGTATGAAAATTCTGCTCCATTCAAATTCCTCGTTATAAAATGGTGAGTCGATATCCCGATGTAAAAAAGTAAATTCATAAGAAGCATTATAAACGTAATTACCAATTGGGGCACCAGAAAAATATCTGATATTAAAACCATTTGTTGTTTGATCATATATAAAGTCGATATCCTCTTGATATTCCTTATCTGTATAAATAGTTAACCCACGTTCTAGTAAAGTGTTTGAGGTACTTAAATATAACATTGAGTAATCGTGAAGATAGTTATATGTTGGGTTTTCTTCCCTAACAAATTCTTCATAGTAATTAACAGTCAAATCATCATTTGTTACCTTATTTGGAGTAAAATAAATACCCGATTTAGATGGTGTATTTAAGGCTCTTGAATCAACTAAGTCAAGTGATACACTAGCTTCCGTTAGATGATGGTAATAAACCATCTCTGGAACTTTATCTGGATCAAGTGGATCGTATGCCTCCGCTCTTACTGTTAATTTAACTGTATATCGTTTCCGATAATATGTGCTTGATTGATCCCCAACCTGATTTAAGTCATTGACCCATGTAACATATGAATCTCCTGTTTTAACTAACTCAACACTCTTTAAAACACCAAAACTAGATATAGTCAAGCTCTTTAAATACTCTGGAACGTTTAGTCCTGCTTCTAAATCGGCAGCTAAGACTGGTCCAAAACTATCGGTCCAAATGTCTGAAAAGTCTAGCACTTTTGTGCCTGCAATCATTTGATCATAATTGGCATTTCCTGTCCCAAGGGCGTCATTAGCGTTAAAAGTTTGTTCATCGTAGTAATAACCAAATGGAATCGTCGTATAGTATGTATTATTAGTTTTAGTAGCTGTTCCATACTCTGGAACAATAGTTAATATGTTAGCCTCAGTTGATTCAACACGACTTAGTTTAATAACGTGTTCTACCCGATTTGCTCCACCACCAATATAAAACACTAATTCATATCTTCCTATTGGAAAGTCACTAACTGTAGTTAAGGTAACTGTATTAGTGAATTTAGTTTTATTTTTAATGTTACTTACTGTATCTAAACCAGCAACCCAGTGTCCAGAGGCATAATTATAGTTTCCACCAGCTGTCGAACTGACGGTGTTAGAGTTAGCAGTCTGTAAGCCTAGGGAAACAGTATATCCAGATAAAACCTCAACTCTTTCATAGGTAAGTTCATCGATTTCATACAATATTGGCATATCCACAATTGGTGTTGTTGATTCCTCAACATTGACATTTTTATATGTAACTACTACTGTATTACCAGGTTCAACACTATATAGAGTAACTTTTGTTGGATCAGATTCAATTTCTATTACACTTGGATCTCCAGTCGAATTGGCATAAATATTGGTTCCACCAACTGATACACTGGATATTTCCGTAAATGATTGTTCCTGCATTCTTAATATTCTAAT